>CAYVQT010000019.1:0-47499 GCA_964453665.1 uncultured Dehalococcoidia bacterium
TTCTCCAGAAAGGGTACATCCCAAATTCATTTTCAGCAATTTATATTACATGACCAACTAATCACAGGACAGGGCGAAGATAATATTAACCGATGCTCAGGCTATTCAGCGGAGTTGAATGTCATATCCAACGTTGCTGAGGGCGCTTTTTTCTTTAGTTGTTTAACTGACTTACCCCACTGAATACCATTTGCCCTAGACTGTCAGTGATCTCAACCGAGTGGCCATTTTGAATCAAACATCTGATTAATATTGAACTCAGATGTTTCTATGAGTCAAACCTCAGGGTTGAACGAGCTATACAATTATAATGATAGCAATAATCAAAGCGATTACTATAATCCAGTACATGAATCTTTCAATCCAAACACTTATGTGTCCTCCCGATCGCTTCTCCAAATCTGCTAAACGATCCTCAATGGACTTAAGTCGTTTTTCGTCAGCACTTACATCCGTAGACACTTTCTTCCACACCCCTTTCTAGTTGTGTCGATCTTACACACAACTATATTTCGAGAAATATGTGATTACATCGTTCATTCTGCTATATTCAAGTGCCAAATAGGATTAATCGACATATTCAAACCCTTAATTGGCAATGGATTAATTCTTTACACTACCCATAATCATCCTCAAGGGTGATGTAAGTGTATATTTTCGTATATATACTTCACGCTTGTAGGAGGAATCATGAAGGCGACCTCACTCGCAAAAGCAGTTATATACGAAGCATTGCGCCAAAGTGGCGTAGAAAATGACGTGGGTTTACGGACAACCCGCGGTAACGGGAAACTCTTGATGAAGCTTGATAAGCCCAATCAGAACGACACAGTAATAAAGCTCAATCAATCATCGATAATTATTATAGGCTCGAATTTAGAGGCCGAAATCGGCGATTTAATTATTGATATCAACCCAGTGGAAGATGAAAATGAACTCGTATTACGACGTTTATGCAAACCTTTACCCTTGTAGGAATTTGCAGTTGCCTTAGAAGTTTATAAATATTGAGTATAAGCGAGGGGGTTGGTTAATATAAATGGGTAATAATATAGAAAAGGAGGTTAAAAAATGACTATGATGCGATGGGAACCTTTTAGGGAGATGATGAGCTTGAGAAACGCCATGGACCGCCTCTTCGACGAGAGCTTCATACACCCAAGCCCCTTCTGGCCAGAGATCGGAGCAGGTAACGTACCACTGGATATATATCAAACTGACAAGAACCTCATAGTTAAAGCGACACTACCTGGCGTAAAACCGGAGGAGGTGGATATTTCGCTCTCAGGAGATTCTGTCACCATCAAGGGGGAACACAAAGAGGAACAGGAGTCAAAAGAAGAGAATTACTTTCGTAGAGAAATCAAGTATGGCAGTTTCAATCGCACAGCGCGTTTACCGGTTCCGATTAAAAGCGATAAGGCGGAAGCGACCTTCGACGATGGCGTCTTGACCTTGACTCTGCCTAAAGCGGAGGAAAGCAGGCCGAAGAAGATCAACATTAAACCTAAAGCTATGATTGAAGGGAAAAAGAAATAGATGAGATCGGGCCTTCACCCTCGCTTATTCATCCTACATTAAGTATTGACAACATTCACTAAACTTGCATATAAAACCTATTTGTATTCCAAGCCCAGTTAAGCAAACTTGTATCGATTTGGAGGCATCTCTACATGAAGGTCCTCGCCATTAACTGTGGCAGCTCTACGTTGAAATTTACGTTTGTGGAGGCAAGAGAGGGAAATAACCCTGCTTCATCCTGGACTCGGATAGCTGAGGGTAAAATCGATAAGATCGGTTTAAAGAGTAATCTCGCGTTCAACTCCGTGAATCAAGTCGGGCTGGAAAAAGAAATAGGAATAAGCGACCATGGGGAAGCTATAAAGACAGTAATTCATTGGTTAAAAAGTGAAGATTTACTTGCAAATAACGAACCGAGCGCTGTAGGTCATCGGGTCGTTCACGGTGGTAACAAATTTCAAAAACCTATTTTGATCAATGAAAAGGTTATCGAGGAGATTGCACAAATAAGCCAGTTAGCCCCTCTTCATAATGAACCTTCGTTAATGGCCATTCGTGTCTCTCGCGAGTTAATCGGCTCGCGCATCCCTATGGTAGCCGTCTTTGATACCGCTTTTCACAGTAATATGCCAATACAGTCTTCGATATATGCAATACCTCATGAATTATCGGAGAGGCACGCTATCCGGCGCTACGGTTTTCACGGACTAGCCCATCAATACATGTGTGAACGCTACGCTGCCATTACCTCTACACCCATTGAACAAGCAAAGTTGATAACCCTTCAACTGGGTAACGGTTGTTCGGCTGCCGCGGTCAAAGATGGGTATTCATTGGATACTTCAATGGGATTCACCCCTTTGGAAGGGCTGATGATGGGAACCCGTTGCGGTGATCTGGACCCATCGTTGCCAGGTTTTATAGCTGCTTCAGAAGGGATTGATATAACTGAGGTCGAGATCATCCTGAATACAAGGTCGGGGCTTCTGGGCGTTTCAGGGTATTCTCAGGATGTGCGAGACTTGGTTACTGAAGTAGAGCAAAAAGACACTCGGGCAATACTATCATTGGACATGTTTTGTTACCGGATAAAGAAATACATCGGAGCATATCTCGCTGTTCTAGGAGGCGCAGACGCGCTCATTTTTGGTGGAGGCATTGGCGAAAATGTGCCCCTGATCAGACAGCGTTCTTGTGAGGGTATGCAATGGTGCGGTTTGAGCATAGATAATAAGCGAAATACGTCTGCTATACAGCACGAAGAGCAGATATCCGCAAATGATTCAAGGGTAGCAATATATGTCATCCCAGTGGATGAATCATCGATTATCGTTCGTGATACCATTAACTGTTTGCGAAGCACATTGCACGCATAACGGGTGATAATTAGGAGTTAGATTATGGCCGTATTTTCTATAGACGACTTAAAAACGCTGATCGAGGTGGACAGAAGCAATTGCGTTTCGATATTCCTGCCTACCCACAGAACCGGTACCGAAACACAGCAGGATCCCATAAGG
Source organism: uncultured Dehalococcoidia bacterium (assembly GCA_964453665.1). Classification (GTDB taxonomy): domain Bacteria; phylum Chloroflexota; class Dehalococcoidia; order SZUA-161; family SZUA-161; genus DAOUTY01. The sequence continues at coordinate 3,042 of CAYVQT010000019.1, forward strand.
CTAAGAAACCTTATACGCGGAGCAGAAAAGGTACTTGTAGAGGCTGGTGTGTCGTCTCGTGATAGAAGCGGACTGCTTTCGCCCATTAGTGAATTAATCGATGATGTAATATTCTGGCGCTCTCGAAGTAACGGTTTGGCGATATTTTCCTCCCAAGACTCATTCCGCTCTTACAAATTACCTCTGGAATTTCAAGAGTTGGTCGTGGTTACCGATCGTTTTCACATTAAACCTGTTCTTCCTCTATTAACATATGACGGCCAGTTTTACATACTTGCTTTAAGCCAAAACAAAGTAAGACTGCTACAGGGTACACGCTACTCTGTTAATGAAATGGAAAGTGCCGAATTACCGGAAAGCCTCGCTGAAGCACTTAAATACGATGACTACGAACGGCAAATACAGTATCACACTACCGTGGAATCCAGAGGAGGTAAGGCGGCAGTATTTCACGGCCACGGTGGCGCTGCTGATGTGGCCAAGGAAAACATCCTTCGATACTTTAGGAATATAGACCGCGAATTAAAAAAATTAATCGGAAACAGGCAATTCCCGCTTGTGCTGACCGGTGTTGAATATCTTTTCCCAATCTACAGAGAGGCTAGCACTTATAATTATCTGTTGCCCGAAGGTATGCCAGGCAACCCTGATAAGAGCAGTGCAGTTGAACTGCACTCCCGCGCATTGGAAATTGTAAAGCCTTATTTTCTCGAGTCGCGCAACAAGGCTATTTCACAGTATTTAAGTCTGCTCGGCACAGGCAAGACTATAAATAAACTGAACGATGTCCTACCGGCAGCTTTTCGCGGATTAATAGAGATAATATTCGTACCAGTTGGTATCCAAGTTTGGGGGTTATATGACACAATAAATAATTACATCGAACAACACGATGAACAAACAAGTGGAGATGAGGACTTACTTGATTTTGCTGCTATACACACATTAGTTAATAAAGGGAATGTATATCCTGTGTCCCCACAGGAAATGCCTGACAACTCAATAGTTGCTGCAATATTACGCTACTGACCGGTGATTTCTAATATTTGAATCGAAGCCGACGGCTACTGCTTGAAATGAGAATTGAGGGGGTGTCAAATGCAACTGCGAAGATTGCTCATCGACGTTCTGATCCCCCATGAGCCTGACCTGTTCGTATTCGCAGAAGGACTCTGTAAGCTGGATAAAGTGGATGGCTTAACAATTCATGTCGTGGAAGTAGACGATAAAACGAAAACCGTCGAAATCACGATCGAGGGAGAGGAACTGTCTTTTGATGCGATAAAACAGACCATCGAAGACATAGGCGGTTCGATCCACTCGATTGACGAGATTTCAGCTGGCTCAAAAATCGTTATACGAAAGTAAAAGATGCAATCATGATCAGTAAATTCATGAGAGGTTTCATGGATGGTTCGCTTTCCACTGTTGGCATCATCATCGGTGCTTCGAGTGCGTCCATCCCGATTATAATTGCCGCCGGTGTCGGGGGGACCTTGGCCAATGGAATTTCTAACACACTCAGTGCTTTTTCAGCCGAAAGAACAGATCAATATCAAGAACTTCGCCATGTAGAGGATGCAATGGTAGATAAAGAGCTAAAGGGCTCCATGGTCGAACGGTGGATGCACAAGAGAACTATTATAGCTGGTACAGTCGATGGTCTTGCTACTATTATCGGAGGATTGCTGCCAATAACGCCATATCTCGTTGGAATGAAATCTCATACAATGTTCGTTTCCATTGGGCTTGTCATGGTTTCGGTATCTTTTATCGGAGTATATCTAGGTAAGGTGTCGAGAAGGAATATTCTTGTTTCAGCGGTGAAGATGGCTGTATATGCGGCTATTGTAGCTACAGTGATATATTTCATTCAATCAGCGATCATCAGCTAATGATTTAACAGGAGAAAAACGAAGATCGATGATTCTATCATCACTGGGACGGAGTAATAAATGAGTTACAACAAAGCAGAAGCAACCCCTCAAGACGAATGGGTGCAACTATTTAGAAATAGGGATAGCTCGGCTTGTAGTTGGGCTGCTGGTTATGGCTCTATTGCTCACAGCACAGAGACTCAAGCGAGAATATTCACGATGGCCGAGATGCTTTCGGCAAAAGGAATCACCGGTGAGGGCGTTCCATTGTTCGATACACTTCACGCCGCTGATCGTGTTGCCAGCGCTGCCATGTGGATAGCAGTTCACGAAACATACGCACAAAATGTGTATCTGGACGGCAGGGACCTCACCGCTAATGATTTCAAACCTCATCCCGAAGGTCATACTGGTGGAGTCCTAAATATGGTTCCAGCCTATGTCGGTTATATGGCAGCTAATGTTATAACGGGACAAACCCGATCATGGGTCATGGGACAGGGACATTGTGTCGCAGCAATAGATACAGTCAATCTGCTGCTCGACAACATGATGCCGGCACACGCCGAGAGATACTCAATAACCGATGAAGGACTGACGCGCTACGTACGAGATTTTTACTCTTACCGGTTGAATTCCAGCGGCGAACAGGACTCGCCTCTGGGCAGTCATGTAAACGCTCATACGGCCGGTGGTATGGCAGAGGCTGGTTATTTGGGTTTCATAGAACTCCAATATGTTCATATGCCGCTTCCTGGAGAGCGTCTTGTTGCTTTTTTAAGCGATGGTGCGTTTGAGGAAGAAAGGGGAAGCGACTGGTCACCTCGATGGTGGCGTGAAGATGACTGCGGGCTCGTGGTTCCCATAATGATAAATAACGGACGGCGCATCGACCAGAGAACAACAATGGCGCAACTGGGAGGTGTGGACTGGTTAGTGGCACATTTGAAACTCAATCATTTCGATCCTATGATCTTCGATGGAAGGGATCCGGCGGCCTTCGCCTGGGCCATTATAGAAGCCGAAGAAAGGCTTGAGGCTGCGGCCGAGGCTATACGCGCTGGGGGAAAGAAGTATCCGGTGCATTTACCATATGGCATAGCTGTTGCCCCGAAAGGAGCAGGATTCTATGGAGAGGGCACCAATCTTGCGCATAACCTCCCGCTCATGGCAAATCCAAATACAAATGTTGAAGCCGCGAGGAACTTTAATGAGAGCGCGCGGAGACTCTGGGTCACGCTGACTGATTTGAAAACAGCGATTGGTAAATTTCAGCACCATGCCAAATCTGGGAGACCTAAAGAAAAAGATCACCCCCTGACAAAGCGAAGCGTGAAATTAAATAAAATCCCCTCGATAACATATCGCCCTGTGTCAAAAGACAGGCTAGATATGAGTTCCTGGATGAGATATGCACCCATGTATGCAGTCGATGCCATGTTTCTGGCCGCGGTGCGGGCTAATCCACATTTGAGGCCGCGTGTAGGCAACCCCGATGAAATGCGCTCGAATAGGCTTCAGGCTACCCTCGATGCCCTCAAATTTCGCGTTACCGATCCCGAACCCGGTATACCCGAGGATATTCACGGGGCCGTTATCACGGCGTTGAACGAGTCGGCTGTTGCCTCCGCCGCGCTGGCGAATAAGGGTGGCATCAATCTAATAGCAACTTACGAAGCATTCGGTGCCAAAATGCAGGGAGTGGTTAGACAGGAAATTATATTTGCCAATCATTGCAGCGGGGTCGCAAATCGCAAACCTGGCTGGCTTTCCATACCACTGGTGCTTACATCACACACGTGGGAAAACGCAAAAAATGAGCAGTCACACCAGGACCCATCGATGGCCGAATCCATGCTTGGCGAAGTATCAGATGTTTCAAGGGTTGTCTTTCCGCCCGATTACAATTCGACAGCGGTTGTCATGCAATCTTTGTATCGAACGCAGGGACAGATCTGGTCGTTAGTAGTTCCGAAGTATGAGACAATTCCTGACCTCTTTACTTATAGAGAGGCCAGGTTTCTTATGAAAGAGGGCGCGATGCGACTTGAGTGGGCTGGATACAATTTGGATAAACAACAACTGATTTTAACGGCTATCGGGTCATATCAATTGGAAGAGGTGTTAAAAGCTTCGGCAGAGCTTCGAGGGGCCGAAGTTCCCCATTCGGTCGTTTATATGATTGAACCCGGACGTTTTCGTGCGCCACGCAGTAGAGGGGAGTTGGCTCATTTAGCCTCCCAGAATACGATTAAAAAGTTGTATCCGGAGTCAGTTCGGGCTCGTATATTTGTCACACATATAAGGCCCGAAGTCGCATTAGGGTTATTGAAACCACTCTGCATCGACGGAAAGCGAACTTGTGCCCTAGGTTATATCGGCCAGGGCGGTACACTCACACCTCCGGGGTTGTTATACGTAAATAAATGCACCTGGGCTCATATACTTGATCTATGTTCTGCCATTCTTCCCGTCCGCCGCAGTAGTTTGCTCTCTGCTCAACAGCAGGCTGCGCTGGACGGCATATTATCGCCAGAGGGGCCAATCATAGAGATATAATTCAAAATGTAAATATTGTAACCTGTAGTAATCAATGAATTGATCGTAGGAGACGTCTTGGATATTTCGGTGCCTATACCATTACAGGTTTACCGATGAGGAAATAACGTGAAAGGCACAAAGGTCACTCAAATACGGAAACGAGATGGCTCCATCGTACCGTTCAAGCATAAGAAAATCAAGGATGCCATCTATAAGGCCTTGGTTGCCACTGGCACCGACAGCAAGGAAGCAGCGGCTGAGCTTGGCAGGCGGGTCGTCCAGACAGTAAAGGCAAGATTTACAGGCGAAATACCCGCCGTTGAGGATATACAAGATATTGTAGAAGAAGTCCTGATGTCCCAGGGATACCCCGCTGTGGCAAAAGCATACATACTTTACCGCAAACAGCGAACAGATGCGCGGGAGTTCAAGAAACGCATCGGGGTATCTGATGACCTTAAACTCAGCGTCAATGCTGCAAAAGTCCTTGAGAACAGATACCTGTTAAAGGACGAGTCGGGCCGGATTCTGGAAACACCAAGTCAGCTATTTAGAAGGGTAGCCCGCGCAACAGCCTCTGTTGAAAAAAAGTTTGATAGCGAAACCGATGTGAAGATTCTAGAAGAGGATTTCTATCAGATTATGAGCGATCTTGAGTTCCTGCCTAACTCGCCAACACTTATGAATGCTGGCACACGTTTAGGTCAGTTATCGGCCTGCTTTGTGCTTCCGGTGGAGGATTCAATTATTGACATTTTCGAAGCCCTGAAGGATATGGCATTAATACATCAGTCCGGAGGAGGCACGGGTTTCTCTTTCAGCCACCTCAGGCCGAAGGGGGATGTGGTGCGTTCAACGAAGGGCATTGCCTCAGGGCCTGTATCTTTCATGAGGATCTTTGATACTGCCACAGAGGTCATCAAGCAAGGCGGCAGAAGACGTGGTGCCAATATGGGCATTCTACGATCTCAGCATCCCGATATTATGCAGTTCATCTTTTCCAAGAGCGATGAAATGTCGTTGTCAAATTTCAATATCTCCGTGGCAGTAACTGACCAATTTATGGAAGCTGTCTCCGAAGGGAAAAAACAGCCTCTGATAAATCCACGAACAGGTAAAGAAGCAGGTTCCGTTCGAGGAGATGAACTCTTTGATGCGATAGTTAATCAGGCATGGAGAACCGGCGAACCCGGCATAATCTTTCTCGATCAGATGAATCGCCACAACCCAACCCCACAGCTGGGCGCATTCGAAGCAACCAATCCCTGCGGCGAACTGCCTTTGCTCCCGTGGGAGAGCTGTAACTTAGGGTCAATTAATCTATCACGTATGGTCTCCGACGGGAAAATTGACTGGAAAAAGCTTGCTCGAGTGGTCAAGCTGGCAGTCCGCTTTTTAGATAATATTGTTGAGGCCAACAAGCTACCCATCCCTGCAGTTGAGAAGGCTACCAGGGGGAACCGCAAGATCGGGCTTGGTGTGATGGGATTCGCCGATGCGCTTATCAAACTGGGCATTCCATACGACTCAGAAAAAGCGCTGGAAACCGCCGAGAGCTTTATGGCGTTTATCTACAGCAAGGCACGCCGAGCTTCTAAACAGCTTGCAGCGGAGCGTGGTACATTCCCAAACTTCTCCGGAAGCATTTACGACAAAAGGGGTAAACCCAAACTGAGGAATGCAACTCTTCTTTCCATAGCACCTACCGGTACCATCAGCATTCTGGCCGATTGTTCCAGCGGTATCGAACCAACCTTTGCGCTAACATTTGTGCGCAATGTAATGGAGGGAATGCAACTCCTGGAGATAAACCCTCTATTTGAGCGAGTTGCACATGAACGCGGCTTCTTTTCTAAAGAGCTTATGGAAAAGGTAGCCTCACAGGGAACATTAAAGGGTATTAGCGAAATCCCGGAGGACGTTCGGCGTGTTTTTGTGACCGATTGGGACATAGACCCCCAGTGGCATATCAGGATGCAGGCGTCTTTCCAAAAGTACGTTGACAATTCTGTGTCCAAGACGATAAATCTGCCAGCTAAGGCCACTGTTGAGGATGTCCGCAAGGCTTATTTGCTCGCTCATAAACTCGGTTGCAAAGGGATTACCGTTTACCGCTATGGTAGTAAAAAGCAACAAGTGTTTTATATAGCTGGACGCCCGCCAGATGAAGCGGCGGAACCGTCGCATTATACGACAGTTCACTCAGAGTACGCCGGCGGCTGCTTTCACGGAAGCTGCCCATATTAGATATGTGGATGTAATACCCTTGCCGAGCTTTATTACGCAAAACATTTTGCTGCATCATCATCTTATCTAACGCCTCCGAATATTTGGATTCGAACAGTATCGAAGGCGCCTTACTATATAGATGAAGCAACGCATAATAATTAGCGATAGATTTCTTAGAAACATGATCGTTCCAGTCTTCTACTTATTTCGCACTTTTCCATAAAGATTTTATATTTTATCGGGAATATAAACCTGTTAATTCAGTCATTGCTAAAACATGTCCCGCCATAGCAGCAACGAGCTGTGCTTTGTTTGCCCCCGCGTTCATCTCAAGTATCGTATCAAGGGCATAAAGTTTGAAGACGTACCGATGAACCCCGTCCGACGGGCATGGACCATTGTATCCAGTCCATTCCCAGCTATTTCGCCCGATTTTACTTCCATCTGGAAGTTCGAGAGCGGCGGGGAAAGCCGAGGATAAACAATTGGTTTCTGCAGGTATGTTGTACAACACCCAGTGAGTCCATGTCGCCGGCTGTTCATCAGGGTCTTCGACTATTAGTGCGAAGCTCTTCGTAGCATCAGGTGCGGTGTGCCATTTCAATGGCGGGGAAACATTGCTGCCGTCACAGGTATACTTCCTTGGGATATAGTCATTGTTGGCGAAAGTACTATTTAATACAAACGGCATTACAAACTACCCCAGTTTAAGTCCGCAGTTAAAACTACCTCGACATTTCAAATTTCACGGTAAAATCTCCCTATGACGAAATGATCCGGTGGGCAGGCGCTAACTGACGCCCAATCCCAAAACTGCTACTGGAGACAAGGCCTTACAGACTACTCCCAGAGTTCGTGCAGGTGTTTTGGCATAAGGGCCTTGACATCCTCAATCTCCCCTTCCGATACCCGCTTCGCCATTACCTTAAAAACGCTCCTGGCAATGTGCTCAGAATCCGCGATAGGCTCTTTTTGGAAATAGTCACTAATATGATATAAAAATTCTTCTTTTGTCCGTTCCTTTAGCGGCTTATCGCTGGGCTTCCAGGTTTCATAATATAGCCCCCTTATTAGCATCGGCAGTTGCGCGCCGAGCTGTGCGGCCTCTTCCACAGTCAGCCGATCTCTCAGGGTGTGGAGGACTGCCCGCAGCGCTAGGTACGCTTGATGGCGGTTCTCCGTGCCGATTGCCTCCATAATATCCTTGAGCCACACGTTGGTTTTATGCACCGTCGTGTCGAATACATCCAGTCCTGTCATGCTGCTCATATATCTCTCCACCTCTACCGATCAGTTAAATCCAGTATATGTATAACCTGCAACACCTGCATCACTAGATAGGATATATTTACATTACTCAATGGACTAATCTGCTTATTTTCAAGCTGAATCACTACAACATAACCATAGATGGCACCGTCTCAGCATAATTCAATTCAGAATACCGAGATTAAGCCATTTTGAGGCTCGAACCTATTCGAGCGGTTGATGTATGCTCTACAAGAAAATATCTAAAATATTCATCAGAAGGATGGTTAATGGAGGTAAGGGCAAAAATACAGGAGCATATTAATAAAGATGAGCTTCAACCGGCCGCTTGAGACGCTGAGAATAAAAGGTAAATGCCCGGAATGTAGAAGGTATGTTCGTAGGGGCGGAGTTAAATATCTTGGTAGATTCTGGCATGAAAACTGTCTAAAAAAGTCTAAAAAGCTATATAAACAGGAATCATTGTTTTCAATCCATTAATGAACTGAATTAGACCTGGTATCCCTGTCTAGTCCATGATTTTGAGTAAATTCACTACATTCGTCACACGCGGCGTGCTGGACACCAGTTCTTCAGCTGCGCATTTCATGTAAATGGTAGGCACAAATCCTCGCAAGTAAGCCGTACTATTTTTAAATTCGACTGCTATTTTCGACAGGTCCAACCCTAGATATAGAGATAGGTCGTGCAAAATAGCTCCTACTATTTGGGCATCGTTAATAAATAAAGACGAACGAATACTAATTTCGTTGCACACTTTTTTATAACCGCTCTTCATGTTGACCAAATCGCCGATAATACGCTTCTCCCCAGGTGTATCGACATACCCGTATACTCTGACAACGCCGTCCTCCACCTCAAATCTAATCCTGTGATGGTTAATACCGCTGTTATTCGATAGCGCTCTTGTTAACCGTTTCTTTAATCTAAGGTTGAATAGTTTAGACTTATAAATATGGTTTAATGAAGCAATTGCTCCGCCCGGCTCCAATACCTTTGCGGGCAGCAGGGCTTGATGTGTATCCTGCTCTATCACGAATGGATCGACTCGCACATTCATATTATTAATCTCCTTGCGAAAAAATTCAAAACAGCTTGTTCCGTTCTCCTACCCGCTCAATCCGATCCCGATATTGAAAAGGCGGCTGACCTCTGAACCTTGAAGGCCACTAAGGCAATGCCTCAAACCTCCCCCCTCATCTAAGCCCTCTCGAGAACATGCCCTGAGGCCAGCCTTACCTTTTCAATACTCTCCCCCTCCGGGAGACCCTTATTTAGTTTACCTGGGGCTGGCTTAGTAGTATTGCAGAATTATCCTCAAATACTACCAGAGCCGCCACCTCACCGAATTACTTCGCAGAATGACCCTCTAACCGCCCCCCTCTAACGTCATTCCACATTGAGTAATTCTTAAGAACGGCCTCCTTACCGCTTGGCAGAATGACCCTCTAACCGCCCCCCTCTAACGTCATTCTGCGCTGTATAATAAATAAGTAAGGATGGGCCTTTCTTGCCTGATTTACCTTTCTTTCCAAATTCATCCGTTAAACTACACCGATGCCGATACCGGCTTGAGATCCCGGGCGGTCTCGGAGTAGACGAGTGAAGCCATAGCAATGTTCTCGCGCGCTATATCGTCAGCACTGATTATGCCCAGCAGTTTCCCGCCCTTTACAACAGGCAATAGACGTACCCCGTTATTTGCCATCATCCTCGCGGCACCCAGTACTGTCTCATCCGGTGTAACGAAAATATGCGTTTTGCTGTTTATGAGATTCCGGGCATGCTCTCTTTTAGGATTAAGGGCCCGGGACACGATGGTGTCGACGATGATAAAAGAATCTATCAATCCTAAAAATCTACCGTCGTTACAGACGGCTACGACACCGTCGCGGGTCGCAGCCATTTTCTGCGCGACCTCTATTGCAGGAGCAGAAGGAGCTACTATAACCAGATCAGTGTGCATAACCTCTTTCACATTTTCCATCGTTATTTCCTTCCCTCCCCTTCGTTAACATTGTAATGATCGATGATTTCTATCCCTGCTTCAGATAGATGCCGCAGCTGTTCATATCGATCGATGCGTCGCCGACATCGTTTTCAACATCACTGCTAACAATCAGCACCACCTGGGTGTCACGCCTGATAATCCGGTCACCACCCTTCGGGATATCCAACCTGAGTGAAAACTGCTGTTTATCAGCTTGTTCAAGTCTGAAACCTTCTCCTGGCCCGGCATCAGCTTTCTCCAACCAACTCATCAAGGCTTGGAGCGCACCGGGATTCAATGTAATCATTCTGTCTACCGCTACATACATAAAATATTTCAGTGTTTTCAAAGAAGGGCATCGGAATATTCATTTTCATCGTCTTTCGTGACGATTTCATGGCGCACTGCGTAGGCAGCCATCTGCTGACGATTGCGCAGGTTAAGTTTATTCAATATAGATCGAAGATGCGCCTTAACAGTATGCTCCGAAATAATCAGGGTCTCCGCTATCTCCCGGTTGCTTGCCCCTTCGCCAATGAGCTTAATAACATCCTGCTCTCGATCGCTCAATATTTTGAGTTCGTTACTGTCGTCTTCCTTCCATTTAGCGCGAAAACATCCCGCCGTATCAGGTGAGAACACAATATTCCCTTTGCTCACCAACCTTACCGCCTCGACGAAGTCATCGACAGCAAGGTGAGCACTGAGGCAGCCCCTGGTTGACTCGGAAGCAACCCCGATCACATCTTCATTCGCGGGCATTTTCGCCAGTACCACGACCGCCCCCCCCACCTTTCCGGAAAGCGAGTCTATTGTTTCGCGGCTGAAATCCCAGGTGTCTACGTCCACCAGCACTATGCTGGGGAAACATTCATCAACCGTGCTTATGGCCTCAGAGAGAGAACTCTCCTGGCTTACAACATCGAATCCAGCATCTCTCAGTATGCTGGCCAGTCCCTCCCTTAGAAGAACATATGAGTGGACAAGCATAACCCGGCTATTGCCATTTTTGTGGTTATTATTCTGATAGGCGCTGCTCATACTTAATATCTCGCTTGGGGACACGGTTGAAATAACTTGCTTTGGGACATTATGCAGGTAGTATGCGATGAATAGTATCCGTTAAATAACGTAAATGGGGTACGTGAAGTTACGTAATTTAAAGTTGTGTAGTTACGTAGATAAAAGGTAGGTAAAGTGAAATTTTAGTACGTAGTTTTCGGTTCTATCATTATCAGGAGTTTAATCTACACACTAAAGGAACACAGGTACCTGGGTCTCACCAAGATTACTGCAAAACAGCACTGCCTTAATATACTTACCCGGTCTGGCGTGAACAGGCAGGTGAAGCTATATATGGGTGCTGCTATTCCATCCTGATCACGATACCATGTTCGAGAGCGTAACGGACCAGTTCAGCTTTACTTTTGACCCCTGTCTTTTTCATGATATTCGTTCTATGGGTATCTACGGTGCGGGGGCTTATATGAATCCTGGCTGCTATCTCACTGCTTGTTTCGCCCTGCGCTATGTACTGAAGTATTTCTCGCTCTCTGAAAGTCAGACCCGATGAATCGGAAAGTTCATCCCGTATCCTCTCAGTATAGAATTCTATAGCTTTCTCCGAAAGCGGCGGGCTTAGATATTTTTTACCTTCGGCTGCCCCACGCACCGCAGCCAGAAACTCTTCGGAGGTCGAACCTTTCAGTACATATGCGTTTGCTCCGGAGCGCAGCGCTTCTACTACGTACTCCTCATTATCGTACATGGAAAGCATTACTATCGCAGTGTCATAGCATCTTCGTTTGATCTGTTTTGCCGCTTCCAGTCCGTTTAAACCCTCGATCATCACGTCGAGAACAAATACATCGGGATTGAGGCGCTCGGCGAGCTCTATCGCATCTGTGCCGTTACTCGCCTCGCCTATAACTTCAATATCCGCCTCCGCGTCCAGCAGTGCCTTGAAACCCTTCCTTACAACGGGGTGGTCATCAACAAGTACAACGGATATCATCGGCTTGATCCTCGCTCGCTCCTCGGTAGTTTACCTGAAACTGGTATCTCCATGTGCACGCGTGTTCTCTCCCCCGGCGCGCTCTTTATAATTATACTGCCGTCCGCTAGACTAACCCGCTATTTTCATTCCTTTCAAGCCGGTGGACTCTCCCAACAATATGCTTTCTGGTTGGAAACCTCGGCCTTCATCTGATATATCTACCAACAGTAGGTTGCGTTTCATATTAATTAGCACGAATGCCCGGGATACCACCGCATGTTTGGCGACGTTATTCAATGCTTACTGTATTATACGATAAATTGTAAGAACTGTATCCGGCGGGGTTTTGCGTTTTATCACGGGATGGCTGAAATCCACACCAATACCTCCCATCATTCAATCCCCACTATTCATACATATGTCCCAATGCCGGCCCTCAGCCAACCGCACGCTGCATCACCCTGCCACAGAAAAAACAACATTATCTACAGCAGGCCGATAATACGGAGGTAACTGATTTTTGTCAACCTGTACCTGTAAATAACCATAAGGATTAATTGGGATTAGCACGTATAAAAATCCCTTTCGATTTTCCCCCTATGTGTTCTAAATTGACACCCAACGCAGATTAAACCATCAGTAGACCAGAATTAAACCACTGGAGCGATGTTTTTAATTTCTCTTGCATGTATAGATATTTACAGGGCTTTTTTTACAAGGATTAGTTGACATGCTCAGAATCAGTGTTTTGGCGGCAATTCTATTGAAAGAGGCTTTGAGTAATAGCAATATACAGCCCGAGAAAGGACTGCGTTTACATCGTCACGATGGACTGCTTGTGCTTAAGTCAGATAGTTTGCATCCGGATGACCGGATATTGTGGCATTCGGGCAAACCTTTGATTATCGTAAGTCCGGATTTAGCGGATGAACTCGGCGATGCCTTAATCGACATCGACGAGTCTAATGGGGAGAATACCTTGGTATTACGAAGAAAGACCCGGGGATGATTAGGCCCTTGAGGCAGCACAAAAATCGAGACTGAAAAACTGTAGGTAAACATGGCAACGTTTGTCCTTATGTCGGTCAGGTCATTTATGACAGCTACCGATAGTTGACCTTCGTGGAGTTCGTTGATTACCCGGGAGGTTAATTTTCCAATTCTGCCAAATATGTTGATTCCGATTATGGTTCCAATACGCAAGAAAGATATCAAAGATTGCGAATGGATTGCAGATTTGCTCCGGTTTAGCCTCTCTAAAGCAATAAATGTCTATTGTAATACTCTACGGCGATGTTTATACTACGAAAGAGCTTCGATAGGTGCGTCTGAGGGGAGCTGCCTCACATAGACTTCATCAAAAAACAGGGGGTGCATTATGACAATGATGCGTTGGGATCCATTCAGGGAAATGATGAGTCTGCGACAAGCTATGGACAGGCTGTTCGAAGATAGCTTCGTACGTCCATCACAAACATGGCCTGAGTTGAGTGTCGGGGATGTTCCAGTAGATATTTATCAAACAGCCAACGATGTGGTTATAAAAGCCTCGCTGCCCGGCATCGAGCCTGATGAGATTGACATATCTATAACTGGTGACACTGTCACTATCAAGGGTGAGCATAAGGAAGAAACGGAGGTCAATGAGGATAACTACTTTCGCAAGGAACATAGGTACGGGTCTTTCAGCCGGACCGTGGCCATCCCGGTAGCGGTTAAGACCGATAAAGCTGAGGCGGTTTTCGACAAGGGTATGTTAACCCTGACTTTACCCAAATCGGAAAAGGAAAAACCGAAACAGATCAAGGTAAAGCCTAAAGCCATGATTGAAGGTAGAAAGGCCAAAGATGTCAAACCCAAAGCTAAAAGAGCCCCGGCAAAGAAAGGGGCAGCGGAGAAGTAATCAAAAGAGGCGCTTCCCTCAGCGCTGTAATAGCAATAGCTCAATCAAAGTGGCATATTAAAATCCTGATTTAAGCTCCTATCGGTCGGGACGTAGCTAAAGAAATACGATCAGATAATGTCAGCCAGAGGAATTGGTGAGTTAGGGCAGGATAGGCTAACGTCGTAAATGCGATCGGAAATGCAGTAATTATAATTCCGCCCGCAAGCAGAATAAAGGGGAAATTTGTCATAATTTTGCTGTAATAGCATCTTTTTTTAGCGGTCTCTAATAAAAACTATTAAGTGGATAAAGGGGGTATGTTATGGTGATTGAACTGATAAAAGGTGTCTACTGGGTCGGCGTTGTGGACTGGGCAATAAGGAAATTTCACGGTCAGGAGTTATCGACACATAGAGGTTCTTCATATAATTCGTACCTTATCACGGACGAAAAAACAGTACTGGTGGATACGGTGTGGGATCCCTTCCAGGATCAGCTTATAGAGAACATTCGTGAGGTTGTGGATCCTGCCAAGATAGATATAGTCGTGGCCAATCATGCAGAAGTAGACCATTCGGGTAGCTTACCAGCTGTAATGAGGCATGCACCAAACGCTACGGTTGTCGTATCTCCACGTGGCAGAGAAAGCGTTGAAGGACATTTTCACCAGCCTTGGAACTACATAGAAGTGAAAACTGGGGATAACATTAACATTGGCAAGAGTGATATGATCTTTGTTGAAGCTCCAATGCTTCACTGGCCAGACAGTATGTTTACTTACCTAGCAGGCAAAAATATACTTATGCCAAATGACGCCTTTGGCCAACACTATGCTACAGCGTTTCGTTTCAACGACGAGGTAAATGAAGAAGAGTTATACGAGGAAGCAATCAAATATTACGCCAACATACTCACACCGTTCAGCAGTAAGGTGTTGAAAAAGATTGATGAGGTGCTATCGCTTAACCTAGCGGTGGATATGATAGCACCGAGTCACGGCGTTATCTGGAGAAAAGATCCTCTACAGATTGTGAGGAAATATCAGGAATGGGCGGCGCAGCAGCCCGAAAAAAGTGCTGTAATCCTTTACGACACAATGTGGGAAGGGACCCGAAAGATGGCGGAGGCAATTGGTCAAGGGTTGGCAGCCAGTAATGTCCCGTACAAGATGTTTCATGTTGCCGTCTCGGATAGGAATGACGTAACTACCGAGGTATTCAAGGCAAAAGCAATTATCGTTGGTTCGCCCACATTCAATCAGGGTTTACTGCCGACCATCATGCCTATTTTGGAGGACATCAAGGGTCTCAGGTTCCAGAACAAAATAGGAGCTGCATTTGGCTCCTATGGATGGAGCGGAGAATCGGTTAAAATTATCGAGGAACACTTGAGCAATTGCAAGATTCAACTTGTTGCTGAAGGCGTCCGTTCTAAGTGGCAGCCAAAACTAGATGAGCTTGAGAGGTGCAGGGAACTAGGGAAGCAAGTGGCACAGGCTGTAAATGCTTGAATATCTGAAAAGGGGATTGAATTGACAGACAAGCCCAAGCGAGAACGCTTATATCGCATCGATGATATAATGCGCGAGTACAACTTGACCAGGCGACAGGTAGTGCGTAGATGTGAAGCTCGAGGCGTCAAGCTTCGTCAGGACCCCGAAGTTGAACGTCGCTGTCTAACGATGATTGCGGAGAGCGACTTGCCCGAGATTGTCAGGAAACCCCGATAAAAATTCACATAAGCTACGATGCACAACCATGCGGCTGACACTTCTCAGAGCTGAGCTAAACAGGAAGCTGCGCCGGTTCTTACACCTCGATTTTTCTGAACTGCTCGATCAAGCACGCGTGACTTTATTATCATATACGGCCAAGTCCGGCGTTTAACTATGAGAAACCTACTTAGCTTGGTCGTTGGTCCGAGCTCGCATTGTTTCCACCATCGTCTGAGGAGGCTCGGGTTGAGTGTCACGAACCATCAGACTTCGTTAATGGCCACTGATAGAGAACCCGTGCAATGTGAAGTATTTGCGAGAATTGGTGAGCCATTGCAGTTCTTCTTCCAACAGCGCTAGATGCCCCTCCTCCTCTTTGGCCAGAGAGTTGAACATCGCCTTTCCACGAAGGTCGGGCGTGCTGTTTTCTTCCTTGGCAATATCCAGAGCCTTAGGGAATGAACTGGAAATGCCACGATACATTTTTTGGGCCTCTCCCTCTCCACGTTCCATCAGCTTTATCCCGAACGTTAAATCTAATACCCTGGAGATGAGGTAATACGCCCATACTCGTATCCAGTTCGGCCTCTCGGCTTGCTTGGTATAGCCTTTCTACAAGTTATAACGTCTCATTTCATCACTTGAGATTTTCAACAAGATAGCTTTATTCTGGGCGCTCTTGGTAGATTCAGCGAGTTTCTGATAAATGAAGTGCTCCTTTATTTCGCCTCTTTGGGCTGCTCTCACTTTCTTGTCTGTTTTTGTGATATTCATTGTCCCATCCCATGTGAATCTAGTGAATACTTGCCGACCCACAAGGAAGTTATCTCAACTCCTTTTCCTCCAGCTATGCTCTTGACCTTATGCTCTAGTAAATTCATTTTCTTTTCCACATTGTATTACACAGCACAAGATTCAAACCTCAGTTTTTCATCAAGAATAACAAAGCCCTCTGGCTATTAGGCCAAAGGGCTCCTTTTTATCTAAAAACGAAATTATTGCCGGCCCCAAGCCAAGCTAAACTTGCCTTCCGTATTCACTGAACGCGTCGCCCAGCCTCGGACTGGAATTACACGTTGAAGTGCTATCAAGTTTCTCTAGGGTTTCCAGACCTCCCACACCTTGCCCACTAGATCAGGACTAGGTTTAAGAGTGGTCTGGCCGGGCTGCCAACCCGATGGCGTCACCTCGCCGGTTTTAGCTACATGCTGAAAGGCCTTGACCTGTCGGATCAGTTCATCCGGATTACGACCGACTTCCGGCGTGAGCACTTCCATCGCGCGGATTACGAAATCAGGATCGATGATGAAGCGGCCCCTTATGTCCACGCCAGCAGATTCGTCGTAAACTCCATAGATTGTGCCGATCTGCCCTCCGGCATCGGAAAGCATGGGGAAAGGCACCCCACCCTCCACCATTTTGGAGAGCTCCTCTTCCTGCCATATCTTGTGCACGAAGCGGCTATCAGTGCTCATAGCCAGCACTTCAACTCCCAATGCCTGAAACTGATCGTACATGGCGGCGACCGCCGCCAGTTCCGTCGGTCAAACAAAAGTAAAATCTCCGGGATAGAAACATAGCACAATCCACTTGCCTTTGTAATCGGAGAGCTTAATGGGCATAAACCCCTTCTCTGCGACAAAGGCATTGGCCTCAAAATCGATAGCTTCCTTTCCAACACGTGCGATCACTTTTGCAACCTCCTTTACGGGTGCGGTCCCTTCGGCGGAACCGGCAGATTCTGACTTCGTCAGTATCGGCCCCTTGGCCGGCTTGACACATCCCTCCTTGAGTTCAGGCATGCGGGTTCTCCTCCTTATTATTTTTCAAAGATAGGCTATCTGTATCAGGTGGCTTGTGCCGGGGAGCATATCGCGCTCGAAGAACCACGTGGAGTAGCCGGCAGCTTCCAAGCCCTGCTGCATTTGTTGTAACAATTCTGCGTCCTTTTCAACATGGCTAATGAAGATACGGCCCATAATTCATATCCTTCAGTGCACACATCGTAATCGACGCAGAGGAGACTGTCAATGGTAGGGATTGATAGTTAATGATGAAGTCGATCTAACCTGTATACTTAGTTAAAGAAATAAAGTTCGTTTTTCAGTTTCAGCTTCCGCCAAGGCATTAGCTTTGTATAGAAAATGGTCCGCACCTTTTCACGTATAAACCTCAGCTTCATCTTGGTTATCCGCTAAATCGTGCTATTGAACCTTTCTTCAGGATCAGCTCTTGGGGGCAAGTCCAAGTAGAGGCCGATCTAAATTTTCAGGTGGTATAATAATCAAGGGCTTGTCATATATACTCTGGCTAGGGAATACGCGGTAGGTGCTGGAGAGGGTGTAGAGCTGATCGTAACTTAAGGCGGAGAACATGAAAGAGGGGATACCTAGTGGAACTGCAATAAGTTCGGCTGTAATGCGAGCAGTTCACCAGATCCGTGACGCTGAGCCAAAGATCCTTACAGATAATGTAAGTGTGGGCTTGGTTAAGGGCTCTACAGAAGAGGAGATCCTAGCGCAAGATAAGAGCCTGGACCCATTTATCGCCTTGCGTGCTGGACTGGTTCTAAGCAGCCGATTTGCAGAGGACCAGCTTGAGATAGCGGTCGCCGCTGGAATTGAGCAGTACGTAATATTAGGTGCCGGGCTTGAAACTTTTGCATTTCGTCAACCTGCATGGGCAAGAAAAATTCGTATTATCGAGATTGATAATCCTCCAACACTGGAATTCAAACGCGAGCGACTGGCAGCCAAAGGTATTCAGATCCCGAATAACGTCGAATTGTGCCCTATCGACTTCGAACACACCACACTTTCAGACGGACTAGCTGCTGTTACGTTTGACTTCAGTCGTCCGTCCTTCTTCTCGTGGCTCAGTGTAACCCAGTACCTGACTGAAAGTTCAATTGAAGCAACTCTTCGTTTCATTCTAATGATGCCATCACCAACTCAGACAGTATTTACTTTCGCACCACCAGATGAGTGCTTGGACCCAAATACATTGCCTTCATTAAAATTTATCTCTGACATGGCGGCAGCAGTAGGAGAGCCCTGGATAACACGATTCAGACCAGAGCATTGGAAAGATTGGCTTCTAAAGCTAGGATTTTCATCTGTATTCCACTTAACACCACAACTTGCCAACGATCGCTATTTCATGGGACGTACTGATGGTCTTCAGGCTCCAGAGGACGCGCAGCTAATCCACGCTACAGTTTAGAACCGAACGCTAGTCAATAAATCGTAATTCATTCAGAATCACCCTATTTTCTTCCAGTTATCATCCTTGCAGTCGTTGCCCCTATTCCCACCATATCGGATATCGCGGTGCAGGCTGCTTGCGGCGCTTTCTCCTGTCCTTGCTGCCTGGTGGCCGGCCAAGCATCTTGCCATGAGCCTTCGCTCGTGCAAGCCCGGCCTTTGTCCGTTCACTCCGGCGCTGGCTCTCCATCCTGGCAACCCAGCCGGCTATTGCGAAGAGGAGTTCTCCTAATTCTCCAGGGGCCTCGGTCCACGACTCCTGATATGATAGAACCTTCACACCATAGCGGCTGAGCTTGCTCACTATACCCAGGATAGCGGCAGAACCTTCCCGACTAAGGCGGTCAAGTGCCCAGACGAGGACAAAGCGGAATCTACGCCTCCTGGCATCAGCAACCAGCTGGGCCAGCTCTCGCTGGTGACCGGCCCTCCAGGCCGATTCCTCCTCCTGATAAACCTTCACAACCTGGAAGCCTCGCTGTTCCGCCCACTCAGTTAACACCAGGAACTGATTCTCCAATTCCTGTTCGGATGTTGAGACCCTGCAGTAGATACAGCACTTCATCTTGTTCTCACGTCAGCACCAACCGGGCGCTCTCAGCGCCTGGTGAGGTATATCCGTCTCTTGGCGCTCCTCTGTGCCCTGGTGTAGTTATACAGGGCTATCAGGGGATCAGACCAGTCTACCTCGGATGCCTCCCTGCCGGCAGGTGTGAGCCTGTAATAGACCCTTGGAGGAGCAGGGGGATAATACTCCTGTAATTCGGACGGCTCCGTCTCGCCTGTTTCCTCCACCCATCCCAGACGTTTGAGGTGTCCGAAGTACCGGGTGAAGCTTGAGTACCTCATCTTGAGCAACCTGTACGGGATCCGGCTGAGGTAGAACTCGACCCTGTTCCTGTACTCCTCCTCGGTATAGAGCGGCTCTCCTCTCTTTACCCTGAGATCCTGGTCCCTGGCCGCCGCGTCATTGGCGAAAGCCACATGCAGCGCCGTCTTATATGAGTCGTGGATATCGACCATGGGGGCACCGACCTCGGGGTCTATCCTCGGGCTTCCCAACGGCCCGTTGCCCAGCAGGTACTCCCGGATGAACCAGCCGCAGCCGAATGGCCGCAGAAAGCCCCCACGCTCCGGTCTGATCGTCGTTACCATTCAATCGCCTTCTCTGTCATCTTCACCGCAGCGGTCATCATCACCGCCGTCATGATGATGAGAATGCACTCCTCGATATAGGGCGGTATCTCGCCGAACTCGACACCACTCTGCATTACCTCCAGCGCAGGTGGAATCAGCCCTATCACCATCACTCGTCACCCCAGAGCTTCTGATACCATTCCTCCAGCTCCTGGCCGGCGACCTTCCTGTACCTCATGGTAGTGCCGATACTGGCATGACCGAGCTGCTCCTGGAGCATCCTTACGCCGTCGGTAGAACCATCCCTGCGCACCGCCATGACGGCGAATGAATCCCTGAGTCGGTGTGGCGATATCCCCCTGGTCTTGCCGGTCTCGGGGTTGACGAGAGCCCCCAGGCCGGCATCATGAGCGCACCTGCTCACTACCTCCCAGGCGTGATGGCGGTTGATGCCGAACAGCAGTTGCTTACCATTTCGGGATACAGGGCCGCCGTGCTTGATGTAGAACCTGATCATCTCCAGCGTCTTCCTGTCCAGGGGCACGTTGCGCATCCTGCGGCTCTCGGTCTGGTCAGCGACCGCCTCCTCAACCCTGCTCCCGCACTGTGAGCAGAAGATAGAGCTCCGAGACAACCTGGCACCGCATGACGGGCAGGAGAGCCTGACACGGCTCTTGAGGTGCAGGATCCTCACCGTTCCCTGGTCGAAGTCGACATCATCCACACCGACGGCCAGCACCTCGGAGATGCGGCAGGCCAGATGGAAAAGCATCCTGATGAGCAGCTGGTCCCTGAGACAGGTTGCCCTCCGTTCCAGTTCGTCAACCTCATCAGGCTCGAGATACGCCTTGGTCATCTTTGATCCTTCTGTCATTGCTTCGCCAGCGCCGAGAGACCGGCGGCAGTTACCATCATCACGGAAAGGATGCTGACAGCAAGCTCGATGGATACAGGCTCCGTCAGCTCAGCAGGCTGGCATACTACCTGAGCCTGGTCACCAAGCTCCACTCCCGCTGCCTCTCCCGCGTTCACCTCCAGAAAATAACGGCATTCAGTGGTTATCTCCCTGTCCGGGGGCACGTTTCCGAATACACCACTGACGCGTAAATCATCATCCAGGAAGACGATATCCAGGTCGAACAGCATGGGCCGGGTGGTTACGGTAACCTGCCGTGTATACCCCAGGTCGAACAGCATCCCCCATCCTTCAGGCAGGGAGGAAATCCCTCCGAGCCCCTGCGCTAATTCTGCAGGAGTTGAGGCGATGCTCACACGCCAGCTGGTGGTATCTATAGTTACCGTCGCTGAACCTGGCATGTTATCCTACCCTGGCCAGGCTGCCCATCATCATGCCCACCATGGCCACACCGGCCATCGCGGTCACTGCCTGCGATACATCCACATCTCCACCGCTTATTCCAAGCCGCTGTGCGAGCAGGTGTCCCATAGGCATGCCGTAGCCCCAGTCACTAGTCTTCCCCATGGGGACACCCTCGGGCTTGTACGATATGGCAGCCACTATGGGCTCGAGCTCTTCATACGACAGGGCGATCAGCTCCTCGAGGAAGCCGTACCTGCCAGCCGCCTCCCTGGTGAGGCAGAGCTGGCCCAGTGCCAGCGGCGAGGAGAACGAAGTCCCGCTCTTGGTAACGAAGGCGTCATCGCTCTTTGCGGAGGCACACAGGATGTCGACCCCGAAAAAGACCATCTCGGGCTTGACCAGGCCTACATTTGAGCCCCTGGCAGAGAGCTCCCAGAGCTCGAAGGGGACGAAGGTTGTCGCCCCCACGGCCCAGGCATGCTCGGCTGCAGCGGGGAGCAGCACGGGGCCTCCCGTATTGCCGGCGGCGCAGAATATCGGGAACTTGCCGGGGCTCGCCTGGTAAAGCTTTTCGATGGCCAGCCTCACCGGGTTGTCGGGATCGCCGTCGTCCTCCTCTCCGAATGACATATTCACGGCGTTGGGGTACATGGGGTCACCGAGCTCCAGTCCCCCGTAGACTGCCTCGCAGAACAGGTCGTGCACCTCGTTTATCCCCATGATGACGCTTTCCGTGGTCCCCTCGCCGTCGTCGTCAAGGACCTTGATGTTCATTACCCTGGCTCCGGGGGCCATGCCCGACTCCTCACCGAGCGCGTGCCTGCCGCCGGCGACCAGGTAGGCCACGGAGGTGCCGTGGTCGAAATGATCGTCACAATCGGGTGAATCGGAGAAATTGGCCTCATAGGTTACCTTGCCCGCCAGTGTCCGGTGCGTCTTCCGTATGCCCGTATCCAGGATGGCGCATACCAAACCCTCCCCGGTAAGCGGGGGTGAGAACAGCTCGCGGAAGTCATAGAACAGGGACCAGTAGGATGCCAGCGAGGAAGCATAGACGGGCTGGCAAGTGGTGTATCCTCCCTCTGTTGCTGGCGGCCCGACTCGGAACAGCTGGTCGGCCTGGAATTTGGATATGGTTTTGACCATCAGGCCGGGGATCGCTCTCAGCTGCTCCACAGCGGCGTCCTCAAGCTCGACGAACACCTGCTCCGAGCGGTAGGCCACTTTGATGTTTTTCCCCTCAAGCCTCCTGCACTCAGCCTCGACCTCGCTTAGGGACAATCCCGTCGGTATCACTGTATACCTCATAGCTCCTCCTGAATTGCTAGAATTCTTCCGCCTGGCCCATCACCACTCCCATCATCAGCACCATCATCAGCATGCTTATCATCTCCTCAAATCCGGGTGTTACTGGTGGTGCAGGGGTTTCCTTCACCACCTGGGCCACCGTCATTGTCGCCTCATCTATAAGTGTGAACGCCATAATCTCCTCCGATCGCCCTACATGGGCTGATGGAATTCATCCAGCAGCAGTCCCCTTTCGAAATCCCACCAGTATATCTTGTCGTCCTCGAATGGCTTGCTGAACCCCACGTAGTAACCGCAGTTCGGGCAGGACAAGATGTGATGGCTAGCGTCATAGCAACCTACCGCAAGGCCATCCTGCGACGTGCTGGGAGGTATGTTCTCCCAGACTATCGGAGTATCTATGCCCGTGATAGGGCAGGTGGGATAGGAAGCACAGACCGCTCCCCAGTAGGCCGCATTAGACGGAGCGTTGTAGGCCCGGAGCGAGATAGAGACCAGGCCGACTGCTGCTTCCTCCATCTCCAGCTTGAACAAACCTGCGTAGTTGCCGAGCTGGTCGAGCACAGTGCTGGCTAACTGCACCCCGTAGCCATCGCCGGGGTCAGCAAGCTTGTCCTGATTTAAAACCCCCTCCAGCGTGACCTGGGAGCCGTCGGGCCTGGTAATCACTCCGGTGACGCGGCCTTTAGCGCTTGTCGTCCCCGTGTTGCGCCACCAGGTGGCCAGGTACAGCTCAGTGCTCAGCGGCACCTGTGGAGGGGTGTCCCCCAAGGGTGTCCAGCCTGCCAGGCCTCCATGCCAGTACTCTATATCCCAAATTTCACCTGCTGGCATAAGCCACCTCCTTCAACTGCTTGCTACCTCTGCGTAGAGGTCCACGCTGAGCGTGTAGTTGCCGATCTCCGAGGCCGTGAATTCGAAGGCCCACGCGCAGTAGGCGCCGGAGGGCATTATGCGGGAGTTCGGCGACAGTACCTCTGACTGGTTCCCAATCCAGGCCTGCTGCGATGAGTTGTAGCTGCCGCCGATAGCGTCGGAGCCCGCAGGGAAACTGAGGGCCACGGGCATGCCGGCGGGATCCCGCACTACCGCCTTGATATAGTACCGGGAAGATACCGTATCCGATGGGTTCTCCGTGTAAATCCTCGCCCCGCCTTTGTTCCCCTGCGCTATTGACGGTAGCTGGCCGATGTAGGCGCCCTGGGCCGGATCCCAAAGGAAGATTGCCCATATCCTGCCCTCCACCTCCCCTGCCGCAGCCACCACTGTGGCTATAGTCATGGAAACCGAATCCACCAGCTGGTAAGACATCTGATCACCTCCTGCCATCTATAGCGTCTCTGCAGTACCTGATTTCCTCGCTCATCTCGCCCAGGTCCTGCTTGACCTCCTGCTTGAATTCTTCGAAGCTTTTACCCAGGTCCGTCACCTTTTGCTCGTATTTACCCGACAGCTTCGCCTTCTCCACGCCGTTGCGGTGGATCACGAAGGCAAAGCTCCCCATGGAAACGGCTACGACAAAGAAGCCGGAAAGCGCTGCCGCCAGCGTTGCTCCATCCATTCCCTAGTTCACCCCTCGCCAGCTTTTCACGAAGTCGACCATGCCCTGGACGAATATGTACACCGCTATGAAGCCATCTACCGCAGCCACCTGGTCGATAGGCATCTCGCCCCCCTGCATCTCCACGATGGTGTATATGACGCCTAGCAGCGCCATGAGCAGCTTACGAGAGAACCACTTATCCATGATTTACCTCCTATACTTTCATGAACCAGATTTCGAGCACCGTAAAGTCAGCCATCGGCCTGAGCCTGTACGACGCCACCTGGTACACATCCAACGGCCCTTCCGGAGTGGGAACAGACCATCCCCTCCCCTTTTGAGGCTCTATGAGCCAGGTCTCGAGACCGGCCGTCGTCACCTCGTCGAAAGACTCGTCGCATGTCAGCATGAAGTTGAATGCATGCCCCCCTGAAATAAATGCCCCTTCGACTTTCCCCCACATCTGGCCCCAGGGCAGGGGCGTCCGGTCGAGGTGCATCGTAGGCACGCCCTGCAGAAAGTCAGAGAAGTCATCGCAGTCCCTGGCCCATATCTGAACCTTCGTGCTGTCCAGCCTCGTCCACTCTATGATCTTGTATGGCTTCAGCTTCGGGAGCCAGAACATGCTGTAATAGTCGAGGTAGAAATCCATGTCCTGCTTCGGCCCCACCAGCCAGTCGCCGTCGCTCAGGAGCACGTGGGGGCAGCCGGTATACCTTTCCCCGAATACCTCGGTGAGCTCCTGGTGCATCACATCCCTGCTCAGCACCCTCATCCTGTCGAGGCTCGGCGCGCCCGGGCCGTTCTCCATGAGGTTGACCACCGAGAGCAGCTCATCGATCTTTCCATCATACGCCCCCACTTCGCTCTCGAGCGTAGCTATCCTCTCGTTAGCCCTTGCCAGCTCACTTCTGCATTTCGATCCGAACAGATCACACATCATCAACCCCCTATCCGACCAAAAGTCGTGCTGCCCCGCCGGTGACACCGCCGGCACCGCTTCCCCCGGCGCCGGAAGCAACATCCTTTTCGGCGTATCCGATTTCATAGATATCCTGAAGTATGCTGTCAATGAGGCCCTCTACTATGTCTGAACTGTCGCACTCCACATAACCGTCCGCCGATGTTTTCATTGGTATCTGCCAATTCTCCGAGCTTCCGTTCTTCCTGAGACCATAGTCAGAGTTCCTTCCCCCGCTGCCGTGTGCCTCGTAAAAACCACCCGCTGAACGTGACGGAAAGGCGGTAAGGTCTGTCCACGACCCCGTTCCACCCGGGGTACGGAAGGGCCTGTTCGTGTGAAGGATTGCCCCATCTGTAACGTAGCCTGCGAGGTAAAAATCTACGTCCGTGTGCTCTATGTAACCCTCGCATACCCTGCCTGGCATGCACTTCGTTAATAAACAGGCGGGGTTATGGAGGGCGCTGTTATACGACTTCCTGTCGTCGGTTGACCCATCGCATCGTAAGGCCATGTCATAAGGGTACTCACAGAGTATCGTCCCAACATGGTGGAATATCAGGCCATATGCACCCGATGGGCACTGGCCAGAGCAGTCTATGTCCAGCCACATTCCTGCCGCGAACAGGCTCTTGTCATAACCGTTGGTGAAGAACTCCACACCGGTCGTGGTGTATCCTACGAGATAGATTCTCTGATACGTTTTATTTTCAATGTACAACTCGAATATACGGCTTGCATCCACCCCTACCATGACCCAGAAATGGCTTCTGGCTAACATATCCTCTTTCATATCCCAGGTGGAGCCGTTCTTCCTGTATCCAAAGTTGTAATCGGTGGTGGTGCTTGTATTAATCACGTGCAGCATCGCCCCTGTCGTGTCGGCACCAAGCCCGACTACATAGGAATCCAGGTCTACGTCATGCCAGCCACCGGTTACTCCCGGGGTACATTCAACAGGCGTCACCCAGTGAAAGCATTGCGACACTTCACACCTTCTCCTTTAACTCCAGCTCATTGAGGCCCAGGCTGACCCTCATCTCGTTGATTTTTCCCAGCGCATCCGACAGCAGACCCTCCTTCCTTGAAAGCACTGTTTGTTCATCCTCGATCTCGTACAGGCCACCAGCGACTGCCCTCTGCAGGTGCTCCTCCCATATACGTTCATGCTCCAAATCAAATGCTTGCTGCTCTTCATCAGTTACGCCTTCGGTCCGCTTCTTGGCGTAGAAGGGGGCCGCCAGAGCCTCGCTCTCCCCTTCATACCTCGCGTCCTCTGCTTCCTTGAATATGATTTGCTCAGGGGTCAGCTCGTGTAGGCGTTTCTGCCTCAATATTTCCATCTTCCTGTCCTCCTATAGCTTCCACACTACCTTCAAATAGATATCGCATATCACGATCAAGCTGGCCTGGTCGGACCGCCCGTTCTCCAGCCTGACGCCTATCTTGCCGTCGATGTTTGTAAGCTGTGCCGTGACATCGAACATGAACGTAAACGGGTGAATCACCCCCAGCGATTGGCATTCCCAGTCGCCGTCGAGCATCTGCCCGTCGGCTTCCTCGTTGGTAAGATCGGAATAGGCGCCCCCATCGAGGTTCATCTGCCACTGGTTATGTGTTGCGGTTGAACAGTCAAGCTCATTCACCCCGTCGTAGGTGTTCTCGGCACGCCCGATTATCAGCAGGAACGCTTTCTGAACCTTTGAATCATCAGTACTTATCAGCCCAGACGCACCTGTTGTGTTCGATGCGATGAAATCCTTGTTGGCGGCCACGTTAGTGAGCACATGCGTTGAGTTCATCAGGATGGGGACCGTCTGCTCAAGGTATGAGCAGGCGTCTATATACCCCTCGCGGGTCTCTGTTATCTTGCGGTAGTCATTGACTGTGCTGCCCGCGCTGTTGTCTGTGAGTCTGAAGTCTCCGTAGAGGTAGATGTTCCCGGCGGTACAGCTATTATCCAGGGTTATTTGCCCTACGGTGAAGTCAGCGCGGACCCTCGACGATACATGTGCGACATTTTGCACATGAGCCAATTCACCGTAGCACCCATATAGATAGGCTTCGCCAGTGGTATTGACATCAATATTGGCCCTATCAAAGCCACAATTCATGAAGATAGTGGCAGCCTCTGAGGGAACAACTATGGTGATTGTGCAGGCAATTACCAGGCACTTGATAAATCGCGAACCACCACCTGCGCTTAGATTATTGGAGATGTTACAATCAACAGCATAGTAATCTCCTGTTGCTGTCCCCCGTAACGAAATATCGGAAAACGTGCAGCCATCTACGTCCTGCCCGTTTATATTCAGTGTATAATTCCACCCTCCAGTGAAATGTGTATTCGTGCATGCAGCATCCAGGGTTATATCGCTGAGCAACACAACCTTATGCAGCCCACGCTTAGACATTATTGCCAGCAGGTCGGTAACGCTGCTTACCGGGAACCAGGGCGTCCCGACATATTCGTCTGTGCCGGTAAACCCGCTGCCAGCATCAAAGTAGACAGCATCCAGCATCTTGTTCGAGCTGGTGCGGCGGTCAACGATCGAGGTGCCTGCGCTGCTATCATAGAGGTCAAAATCGCCCCAGAGTCCTACGTCTCCCCCGGTGCACGTGGCTGCTATCTCCACCCAGCACTTGTCCGCGTATATTTCTGCTGCACTATCCGCTACCATGTTGCGGAGCTGTAGGGAGCCGCCCTCCAGATTCACAAGAACAAGGTACGCTTCAAGGTTGTTGAAGTCGAAGGCAGCGGCAGGAGGCTCATCCGCCGCAGTGCTGCAGCCGTACCCACAGATCATCTCGCCTTCAGTAATAAGCTGCGTGCCATCGAATTTGCAGTTATAGAAGTTGCCATGAATACCGTCGAAACCCTGGATAACGCACTGGATGAACCTCATACGTGCGCCGGAGATCGATGGTGATTGTACCTGCACAAACTTAAACGCCGAGTCTGTTACATCCCCTCCGTTGAGACTCACCCGCCATTCAAACGCTGGTACACCAATCACCTCGCAGCCGGTCAGGTCGCTATCGATAGCCATGTTGCTCAGAAGAAGGACCTTGCTCAGCCTGCGGGCAGTCAATATAGCCTTCAGGTCAGTGAGGTTATTCACCGGCATCTGCGCCGTGCCTATTGGATAGCAGGTACCTGCAACCCCGTTGTCTACGTCGTAATAAGCCGCCTCCCCCTCTTCTATCCTGTGCAGCACATCCTTCTCTGTAATCATGGCCATCACACCCCGCCGTATATCAGCCTGTAGTCATACGACCTGTCGCCGCCGGCCGTTCGCTCGATCGTGACCTGTACGCCATACCGGTTTTCTTCGAGCTCGATGTTCTTCAGTGGGTTGCCCTTATTGTCTATGGCTACCGAGTCCTTCAACACCATGCCCCCAGCAGGCCTTATCCTGTAGTATTCCCTGACCACTACCACATCTCCACCTACCATGTTCGACGTGTCGAGCTGTATGTTCCTGGGGTAAAACACGGCTCTAGGCGCGTTGTTCAGGTAAATGTCCTGCTCCGTGCCGTCGGTTGTTATGCTGCCGTCGATATTTGTTAACGCGAGCGACGCAATGATCAGCGCAAGCGTGTCGGATATGGAAACCGCCGGGTCGCCAAGTATGTCGAACAGGGACCCGAGCGTACTCGTACTGGCGTCGCCGACATCCGCCATGAGCGCTACCAGCAGCGCTTCCAGTGCAGCCACCTCCGCCGGCGTAAGCCTGAGAGCGTATATCGTAAACCTGACCCCGGCAGGTACCTGCCCTCCGAAAGCCAGGTGCGGCGTGACCGTGCCTGCTGTGGTGACGCCGTTGATATCCCGTGCCTGCCCCCTGTATGCGCCGGACTGCACCACTACCAGGTTGCCGTCGAAGTCGGGCCTACCCACCAGCCCGGAGCAAACCAGCGTTGACCCATCAGCGGCCCCATCAGCAGTCGTCGTCCCGGAGTAGCTGATGAGGCCCGTATCTTTTGGGCCTGCTCCGTAAATCCTGTACCTGGCTCCCGACTTTACGGCCGGCTGCACTCCTCCCGATATCACCACGCCGGTGCGTGAGTTCCCTTCTATCACGTGCATCTGCGGAGACCCTGAGCCCTCGTAGATCTCGATTAGCTTGCCGGCGAGGCAGTCGTCCCCCCAGTTCCGCCCGCTGCAGTTAAGTATGTTCGAGCCCTGCTGTGCGTCGGCATTTATCGTGCCGACGTCTATAACCAGAGGCCTTGACGACGCGAACATGGCCGCTATGTCGTATTCTCGACTCCCATCAGGCATGCCGACCTCCTCACATTTGCTTCGAGATAACGGGGATCATGGCCCCGATCATCATCACCATGACCAGCGGCATCATGATCGCTGACAGGTCCAGGGCCGCAGGCTGCACCAGCAGAGTGGTTACCTCCCCCCGGATCGTGTCATCCTCCGCCGGCTCGTCTCCCAGCATCTCGCACATGACCAGCGACAGGTATGCGTTACTCTGCGGCAGCGTTAACATGCACGGCACCGTGATGTAGCTCTCGGCGCCCACCTCGAAGGCGATGAGGTAATCAGCGCTGTTGTACGCATAGCCGAGGCCGGCATCCCACAGCAAGCCGAAGCCGGTCCCCGATATCACCTGGCCGGTTTCCGCGTCCAGCAGAGCGCCAACGACGTACAGCCATTTTCCCTCCGTCTGGGCATTCTCCATCCTCAGGGTGCACTGCAGCGCACCGCCCGCCGTGTACGAGGTCTCCAGCCCCAGGCCCCAGCTCAGATAGCTCACCAGGGGAAGGTAGCCAGTCAAATCCTGATAGGCTACCGCCGGATGTGTTACCGTCAGCATCGTGTGCCTCCTTACCCCTTCTCATGTGGTTGCTGGATTACAACCGTTGTCTTGTCCTCATCCCCGAACAGGCCGCTGAGCCCGCTCATCATCATCCCCATTCCCATCACCACCGCCAGCATCACTATCGCCTCGATCCAGCTGGTGCCGCCGTCCGGCGGAGGAGGTGTCGGAGCCAGCGTCCCTATGCCTATATCGAGCTCTGCGCATTCCCCCGTGCCGAACCAGCCCTGCGCGCACACCCTGATGGTGGCCTCCGTCACAACATCGGGCACGGTTATATCGAACCAGTAGTTGCCCACAGGATTGGTGGTCGAGGAGTAATGGATAGCGCTGAAGCCGTCGTATATGTCCATGGTGACCGGCAGCAGGGGCTCCGGAATCCCGAACATGCCGTACACCGTCCCCGTTACGCGCACCTCCTGCCCGGGCGTCAGCTCCCTCGACGGGATCTCCGTGCCTACAGGGTGTTCCAGCCGGATACTAATCACCGATTGCAGCCTCCAGTCCAGTCGTCTAAACAAACAGGCCGAGCCAGCTCGCGGCCAGCCCGGCCCTAACATTGAAGCCCTATAATCAGAGCTATCCTCAATAGCTCTTTACACACGCATCGCTGAACTCCGTAGCTGGCCCTTACCCGTTGAGCAAGCCTGACGGTTCAACGGTCCAGCTGCAGCATGATCCACAGGTCGCCGTAGTCAGAGCTGGTACCTCCTGTCGCCGACAGCAGATATCCTGCCCTCTGGTAGCCGTCGCTGGGATCAGCGACCGTCGCCGGGTCGATGGTTCCGTCCATCCAGAAGAACACGTCGCGCAGGTGGGCTGCCGAGCCCGGCCAGGTGCCGCCGTGGGCGGTTATGCCCACAGGGCCCGCCGTGCACAGCCAGAAATAGTAACCGGTGGTTACCGGCTTGAAGTTCACGCCGACGAAGGGCTCGAACTCCTGCTGCGTGCTCATGGCTGCCATGACAGCGCTGTACGGACTCCTATACGCGGTCACGCCCATCGCGGTGGTGATCGCCTCGACCTCTACCGGCCTGTCGAGATACAGCCTGACGTACGTCCCGTTGCCAGCACCGGAAGCGATGATGTGGTGCTGGTGGAAGATCGTACCCCCGAATGCGATGAAGTGGCCGCCCTGATACCAGTTGGCCGCCCTCGCTGCCGTGTCCGCAATATCGACGTAGGGAGCGCCGACGGCTGCCTGTGAATTCAGATTGCCCTCGAAGCCGTCCTCGTTTTCATGGCCTGTCACACCGGGCGCATAGTTGGAGTTTATGACCGCCCTGGCCAGACCGGCCAGGTCCCCCGCCGCATATGAGTACCGGAACACCCACTGGGACAGCTCCCGCCGGGAGCCGATCGCGAAGTTCTGGGCGTCGCTGATCTCATCGATACCCTGCTCCACACCGCCTGGCAGCTTGTCCCCAATCGACTGCAGGGCGATATCATTGATCTGCTGCCTGTTTACAAAGGCTCTGTTTAAACTGTTCATCTATGTTCCCTCCTGTTCTGAGTTCCCCCATTGCTGGCCTTCCATATATGCTGGCGATCCAGCAAGCCTATTGACCCTGGGGCCAATAAGATCGCATCGTAACAGGATTTTCCTGGTCTACGCGACCAGCGCCTTGCCGATCCAGCCGTAAAGGGCGCCGGTGCAGGCCATGGCGCCGGTTGCTATGGCCAGCGTGTTGGTGGCCACGAAGGTGATCACCGTCCCCGCGGGCAGCCTCAGCGGGTAGTTCTTGTTGGTGAGCCCGATGAACGGTGCCCCGGCATGGAACTCGTCATACCAGGTCCCGCCGGCTGCATTCCCGTATCCGTTCGCTGTGAACAGCTGACCCGCCGAGCTACCGGCCAGCCTGTCCGTCCACAGGCTGCACCTCCAGTTGATGTTGGCTCTGCCGCCTGCATCAGCAGGGGTTGTCAGCCCCACGAAATTGACGAACCAAACCTCTCCCGCTGGCACGGTGAGCGTCTCGGTGACCACGGCTCCGACCGCCGATCCGTTGGGTATGGTGATGGTCTGCAGGTCGTAGTCCTCTTCACGGCCGTCAAGAATCCCCAGGATGTGGAGCTGCTCAGCGTGCACCAGCGGCTGGTTCACCGCCTTGTCCAGGTCCCAGAACGCCGGGGTGCCCTTGTAGTTACCTATGGGCAGGAAGCCCAGCTGGTTGACCGGAACCCCACCGGTGACCACATCCGGCGTCAGGTTAACCAGGGACTGGAGTGCGCGCATGGTCTTGTCCTGCACTCTCTGCTTTCCTTGCGGTTTCATGGAATACCCTCCTTTCGTCAGTTGGTAGATGTGACCACAGAGCGATCAGACTAGACGGCCTCGGTGGCCTTGGTCATCATCTTCATCATCATGACCACAATCATCAGCATGATCATGAGGTTCATGATCGTGGTGATGTCGATGCCCTGGGTCGCCGTGACCGTGCCTGTCGTTTGCATTGGAAGCATTTGTTGACCTCCTTGAGTTATTTGCTGCGCCTGTGGGCCCCGCGCTAGACCGTGAACTTGGCCATCATTTTCATCATCATTACAACCATCATCAGTACGATCATCATGTTCATGATGGTCGTGATGTCGATGCCGGTCTCCTGCTGCGTGCCCAGGACCGAGGTGGACTGCATCGGCAACTGCCGGGATTGGAGTGACGCAGCCTGCTGGGTCCAGGGCATCGCCCCTATTTGCATCGCTCTCATTCGACGGACCTCCTTATCTCTCGTGTTAGCCTTGCTTCAAATAGCCGCCGCGCCTCCCTCTCCACGCAGGTCACGTCATCCTCCGGGCAGACCGCCTCGGCCTGATTCACCGCCCACCTGCCGTACTTCCCGGTAAGCCTCGCCTTGTCCTTCCATGGAATCGAGTGGTGACCTGTAACCTTGCCCGTCATGACCGCCACCCCAGTCAGGAGGAAGGCTACTATGGCGAAGTGGACAGCCGATGTTAGCTGCTCCGAGAGAGGCATAAAGAAAGCCTACTTATCCCCTGTAGGCTGCTCTCATGTTCTCGTAGCACTTGTCGAACAGCTCGCCGGCGGCCTTGGACATGATGTCCTTCCAGTTCTTCACCGGAGACGAGCTCGAGCTCACTGAAACTCCCAGGTACTCGGAGAGCTTGCTCGTCATCTTGGTGACGGCGAGGTCGTCGTTGACGCTGTTGATGAACTTCTCCCGTGCGGAAGCCTTGGTTGCCATTTAGCACCTCCCGTATTTTTTCAGCCGGGACGGGTGGGCCCCGGCCCGGGGGGCTGCAACCTCGACGGAAAAGGAAAAGGGGCGTTGCCTTCAACCTTATCCAGTCGAAGGTTGCAACGCCCCTTTTAAGCCTGGGAGCCGCTGACGAAAATAAAAAGCCCTAGAAGCCGACTTTCGTCAGCAAGCTCCTAGGGCTTGGTTAAGAATTAACACATGTTCAGACCCTTGTCAAGTTGCACCCCCCCGTGTTCGTCCGGCGAAGCCCCGCCAGGCGCGTGAGGGGTTGATGTGCGCCCTATTCGCGGTGCCTGTACAGCCTGCGACGCCTTTACTTCCGATCGATAGGATCTCAGCATCTGCTCGGCGTACCTGAGACAGCCCTCCTGAAGCTCGGGTGATAATTCCATAAATCTGGCCAAGCGCGCTTTCTCCGCCCGCCTTTCCCTGGGGCTGGCTTGATCTCGCCGCCTGATACAGAGTCTGTGACCACCGGGCGGTATCCCGGTGAGGCGCTCTATCACCCTTGCCGCCTCCGCCACCTCCCCGGTCGTCATCAGACCCTCTCGCCGGTCATGGCGAACATCTGGTAGAGCATCTGGGTAACGCTGTCCACGATCCCCTCGCGTATCTGGGGGATGAGCTCAGCAGCCTGGGGATCGTCCGTTTTCAGGGTGACCTCCACTCTATTATCGCTGTCCTCCGTGTGAATCACGTACTGGATGTTCCGTGTGAGCTGCTGCATCCTGGCCAGCTGATCGCGCTGCTGTGGTGTGGCGAATGCCATGGGATTAACCATTATTTCTGCCCTCCTTGATTTCTTTTATCCACAAGACCGGGTGTGGGCCCGGCCTGTCCGCCTAGCATCATCCCCATCAGGCGGTTCAGTATCGTCTCCATCGTCCTGGCCATCAGGCCCTTCATCGGATCGGGCGTGCTGGCGATATCGACCTTTTCACCTCCCTGAGGTAATCTCTCATCGATGAAGCCGAGCAGCCTGCCGGCGATCTCACCGCCCATGGCCAGGCCCGTATCCCTGGCCACCTGCCCCTCCGTCTGCCTCATCTCCTGCGCCATCTTGATTATCGGCGTCGCCTGGTCTATGCCCATCTTGGACAGCTCCTGGGCAATCCGGACACCGATCAGGATGGACTTCATCCCGTATTCCACCCCCGCATCGAACACCGTGCGGGTACCGTCAACCATGGGGGGCAGGTAAAGCTCCTTAATGAGAGCCTCGATCGGTAGCGGCTTGTTCGCCACAAGCGCCTTGCCCGGCTCAAGCCTGAACTGAAACTCGCCCTTTTTCTTCAGCTTGGACTTCTCCGCATCAACGGAGCCGTCGGCGATATCGGGATCGGCCTTGAGCTGGTAGCAGATCTCGTCCAGCTCCTCCTCGCTTCCGGCCTCCAGGAGCCGCTCCCTGATGTACTGTGTCTTGCTTTCATCCTTGTCCGTCATTCTCACCTCCACACTCGATTTTTCCTTTTCCCGGGCATTTTCGGCGAAGCTAAAAAGGCCTGGTTATGGCGTAGCTAAGCGCTACTAGCTAAGCGGCTTATAGCTAAGCCGCATATTTCCCCCCGGCCTTACCCTCCCCCACCCCCTATCAACAGCTCGATAGCCCTGCCCACACCGACACCGGGCGCCAGGCGGGCCACCCTCACCGCGTCGCGCACGTCCTGCGTGCGGCTGTCGAGACCCCTGGCTACCTCATCCGCAGCGGATGGCTCGACACCCTCGCGGCGCACCAGCACCTCTCTCACCACCAGGCGAAACTCCTCGCGGCTGTATGCGCTCAGCCTCCGGATGGCGAAGCGCGACCTGAGCTCGGGCGAGAGCCTGCCCTCAACGTTGGTGGCTGCAATCACCCTGACATCGACCCGGGCGTCCATCTCCCTGCCCTTCTTGGCGCGTACCATCCTCCCGCCCTCCATTACGCTGAGCAGGGCGGCGGTGTCGGCAGCATTGACCTTGTCCAGCTCGTCGATCAGCAGTATCCGGGGCCGCCTCTCCGCAACCATGTCCCACAGGCCCGCCTTCGAGATCGCCGACCCCACCAGCCAGAGAGCCCTGCTGCCGCCGGTCCTCTCGATGTCCCAGAGGAAGAGGCTCTTGGCCAGTGCCGGCGGCCCCGTCAGGAGGACGTGGACAGGCCTTAAGGCGAGCAGGCTGGCCCGGAGCAGCTCCTTGACCTCGTCGTGGCCGCTGATGTCACGGAAAAGGTCGTCGGGCACCTCCAGTTGCTCATCGTGCTGCGTCCCGCCGCTAATAGAGGGCGCACCATCGATCACGGCCCTCGCCTTCTCTGTAAGCCTGTACCCGTGGTAGGAGTTGGACTCGTAGACGTCCTCCACGAACCCTTCCATACGCAGCCTGCTGAGAACCCCGGGCCAGACGCCGGCGTCGCGCGAGCGCCATCCCAGCTTGCCGGCCAGGCTCTCCGGGTCGAGACCGTCCTCGACCACGGCTATGCCTCTCAGCAGCTCTATATCCCCTGGTTTCACTTGGGCCCTCCGTTCCGCCGGTTCCAGCCCCGCTCTCTGCCTATGCGGTCATACGCCGCCTGTATCAGCCGGAAAAGGTGCGTGCTCTCCTTACCCGCCACGTCTGGGTGCAGCCG
Source organism: uncultured Dehalococcoidia bacterium (assembly GCA_964453665.1). Taxonomy (GTDB): domain Bacteria; phylum Chloroflexota; class Dehalococcoidia; order SZUA-161; family SZUA-161; genus DAOUTY01. The sequence goes on from CAYVQT010000019.1 coordinate 38,734, forward strand.
CTTCGCCAGCTCGCGGTAGCGGTGCTTGATCTCATCGTCGGATGCCGTATCCTCGAGGCCCAGCATCCTGTAGGCGCTGTCCCCGGGCACGTCGAAGCCGGCGAAACCCTGGAAGCCCGAGGCCCCGCCGAGCATCTCCATCACCTTTTGGATGTCCAAGCTGCCCAGTATGGACTTGAGAGATGCCCCCGCCATCGCCGATAACGCTATGCGCTGCATGTCCCCGGCGAGATGCTCCATGAGCTCCCGCGTTACCCTGTTGAAGAATTGGGGGTACCAGTCCTGATTCATTCCACCCTCGCCTCATCCCAGGCCCGGCGGCGGCTCGAGTGCTTGAGGCGGAACAGCCCCCGGCGCAGTATGGTCTGCGCCCTCTGCCTGCTTACGCCGCGGCCGCCGTCGCTACGCGGCAGCGTCTTCCCGATCTCCTTCATCCCCATTGGTGATCCCTCGAAGCCGTAGTGCAGGCGCAGCACTACTCTCTCGTGGTAATCGGGGAGATTGTCGATTATCGCCAGCACTTTATCCCGGTCCAGGCCGGGAGCATCCCACGGACGCCGGCCGAAGGCATCGGCCCAGAGCCTTTGGGCAGCGGTCTGATTCTGCAACGTCATATCCAACCGCCTCCTTTCTTGCGGAAATGCTTAGCTTGAAACCTGTACTTCATGGCTTCCTCTTCCTCATCCTGAAGTCGTCGCCTTTTAGCTCGAAGCAGTTGCCCTGGCACATGCCCACGATCCGGGACACGGTAGCCCCGCCCATGAGCTCCTCGAGGGAGTCCGGCCCGTTCAGGGGCAGGTTCGAGGTGATGAGCACGGGCAGCCCCAGCTTCAGCCGCTCGTCGACCACGTAGAAGTAGACCTCCCTGGTGTGGGCCGACGGCTTCTCCTTGCCCACGTCATCCAGCACCAGCAGCCTGACGCCGCGCAGCTGCTGGTAGACCATCTCCTCCGTCTCGTGATAGGGGTTGTCCGGCGGTATGTTGTAGGTAGCTCGCACCCTCCTCACCAGCCCCGGCCCGCTCTCGAACCTGATGGGGCGCGGTGCCCGCTCGGGGTCCCCATCCCATGACTCGATGATGCTGTTGCAGGCGGCCACCGCCAGGTGGGTCTTCCCCTGCCCGTATCCCCCGGACCACAGCATCAGAGACGGGTAGCCCCACGCCGCATCTATGGAGAAGCCGTCGGCCCATGTCTTGACGGCGTCGAATACCCGGCGCTGCAGGGATCGGTCGAAGCTGTCAAATGTCTTCTCCTGGAGGTACTCGGGAATGCCGCTGCTCCTGCGCCACCCCAGCCTGGTCTTTACCTGCTGCAGGCGCAGCTCCTCCTCCGCCAGACGCCTCTCCTCCACCTCTCTCGCTTCCCGGCACCGGGGGCACTCACTGGGTTTGATCTCCCTCGCCCGGTTGAACAGCCTGTAAACGGAGACCTCGCCCGTAAAGGTCTCGCCGCACCCCTGGCAGACTATATCCTCAGTCCTGGTCTCCTTCTTCATCGGCCCACACGACTCTGCGCCCGTCGAATCGCGCTCTCCCCGATTCAATGTCCTCGTCGGTGACTGATCTGATGATTCCCCCTGTCTGTTCAGGATGTCTCCCAGGCTCTCGAATTCCCCCTCTGTCTGCTCCACGATGCCCCCTTTCTACACCTGCGGCATGTTTCCTCGCCGCCGTCACGATGCTCTTTATGTTGGATATCCCCGAGAGCAGCGCCCAGTCTACGGCCCTCTTCATGCGCTCCGGTCCCGCCTCAGACTCGGCTTTCTCGAACTCCTCCTTCTGCACCAGGTTCGCCCACCTTTTCCTTCCCGTCTTGGCGAAGAGATACTTTGATGCTTCCGTGTCCGCTCCGAGGAAAGGGGCATCAGCCCCCTTCTTCTTTGCTTCTTTATCTTCTTTAATATCTTCTTTAGGGGCGATTTTAGCTTCGGCGGTGGATGGACTGTAGCCACCTGTAAGCACTTGTGGATGAACTGTAGCCACTGGTGGATGGACTGTAGCCACCGTGGATGGACTGTAGCCACCTGAAGCTGGTGGATGAACTGTAGCCACTTTTGCCCTCGACCTGCGCGGTTTGAGTCCCTTGCGGAACTTGCGCTGCTGCCGCTTGTAGGCCAGAAGCTCCCCCAGGGGGAACCTGTTCTCCTTCAAAGCCTCAGCCGGCAGAAAGTCCTTCGACTGGGTCTCCTTATAACCATTGATGGTATAGCCACCATCCGGGCTGACCACGATGAGCCCCTTGAACAGCAGGCGTCTCCTCACCGAGCCCGCGCGCTGATGGTGCCACTCCAGTAGAAGTGCCATGGCGCGGTCGCTGACGTCGAGCCTGCCCGGGCTCACGCTGTCCTTGGGGTCGGCAATGAGGTTGGCTATGGTGTAATACGCTATCTCGTCGCCGTCCAGGCCCTTCAGCACCAGGCTCGCATACATCTTGACCCAGCCGTCCTTTTCTCTCGCCATCCCTGGCCTCTATGCCCTTCGGGATCGAAAAAGACCCGCTCAGCTCGCTGCGGGCTTCGTGGCATGTCTTTTCTCGTAGGCAGCCAACGAGTCGCAGAGCCCCAGGAGCATGCGCGCGGTGAACTTCTCGGGCGGGAATGCCTGCTCGAAGTCCCGCCGGCCGGCTTCTATCCCGCACTGACTCCGGAACCACTTGGCCAGCTGCGCTTCGCTTATGTTGAGCTCCTGCACTTTGCCCCTGGCGCACTCCCAGGCCTGGAGCAGCTCCTCGTCTATGGATGGGATCTCCTCGATGGACTCGCCCTCACCCCTGTCGAGCACCTCCTGGGGGTAGAGGTCATCGGGCGCCTCGGTGTCCGGCGGCGGCAGCAGCACCTGGCCCGGCGGCATCTGGGCATACCTCTGTATCTCCGTCAGGGTGTACGGCGCGGTGAGGCTGAGCACGTGGACGCTCTTCCTCAGCCCGCCCGGCTGCACCTCCTGCTCCACCAGCCTCAATGACAGCGGGATCATGGATATCCTCTGGCAGATGCCCCGGATAAGCCTTATCGACGAGTTGATATTGACGATTGAGAAGAAGGAGGAGGTATTGAGCTGGTAGACCCCGAACCCGGGGCAGTCGGGGAGCAGGAACTGGAGGTTCATCACCCTGCGGCACTGCTGGCGCTGGTAGTAGGCGCAGTTGCCCGGGCTGCAGTCGATCTCCCTGAGATCGGTGTTCCTCGCCTCCCTGGTGGCGATCTCCCCGGTATCCGTGTCAATCCTGGCAACGGCGGTCTCCCCATCGCCGCGGCATACCAGGCCCCTGGTCGCCGAGTAGCACTTGAGGTACTGTACCGCCCACTGGGACTCGTCCTCCGTGGGGAACATGATCCTCAGCTCACGGGGCTTCTCCCCGAACACCGCCTGCACCTCCTCGGGGCAGACGAAATAGTCCGTGGGAGAGGGGTAGACCGTGCCCCTATCCGTCTCTTTCCTGATCCCCAGCCTTATCTTGCCCAGCCGGGGCAGCCTGACCACATCCGATACTCCTTTGATCGACATATCCCTGTCTCCTCCTTTCCTCCGTTTCGCCGTCATGCAGGCTCTGGCAGTGCCTGAGGTGCATTTGGGCAATCATTCGCGCCAGGATTCGCAATCCCTCAAGGCGTCTATCGTCTTGCACGCTTGTCATCGCCGTTCTCTTCGATGATGAACAGGTCATCGAACTTCAGCTCGCGGAGCCTGCGCAGTATCCTCTTCCTCACTTCGGGGGAAGGGGAGCGCCGGCCGTTTATCAGCAGGGATAGGCCGCCGCTACTCAGCCCCAGCTGCCTGGCCAGCGCGTTCTGGGTCATGTTCTTCTTTGCGAGGAGGCGTGCCACTCTCAACCCGTTGAGCTTAACCCTGACCATGTATCACTCCAGTACGCTTTTTGCGTTTTGCAGCATGTTACCACATGCACGAGATAATGTCAAGCGTAATTTGTCACTATTTACTGCATATAGCTGTCTGGAGTGCTTGCAATAGTTTACAGGATGTGGTATAATGCGTGCCGAAGGGAGGTGAGGCCATGGCTGTGGAGAACTTCGGGGAATACCTTAAACGGCTGAGGATGGAGCAGAGGCTCTCGCTCCGGGAGGTAGAGGCACAGGCTGGGGTCTCCAATTCCTACATCGCCCAGATAGAGCGGGGCAACCGGCGCCCCCCGGGGGCGGATATCCTCAGGAAACTGGCCCCGGTGTATAATGTCCCCGCCCGCGACCTGCTCAAGGCGGCGGGCCTGTTCGACGAGGAGTCCCCAAGCATAACCGAGGAGGAGGAGGTCGAGATGGCCTTCCAGTTCGTGATGAACGACCCGCGGTACAAGTCGGGGACGAGGTTAAGCGGACCTCTCGACCTGGATGTGAAGAGGTTCATAGTGGAGATGTACGAGAAGGCCACCGGCAAGAAGCTGCTGCCCTGATAGGGGATGATATGGGGAGCCTCAGCGACCTGAGCACGTTTTGCCAGCATCTGGTGAAAAAATACGGCAGCCCCGATCTGGCCTCCGAGGAGCAGAAGGCGGAGGAGTTCAGGCAGGTCTACTTCGGGGATATGCCGGTGAACAAGAGGACACTGGGTGCGGTAGCCCGCGCCTGCGGGCTGAGCATCAGCGCCAGGCCCATGCCCCACAGTGTGAGGGGATATCACGAGATGGTCGGCGGCAGGATGAGCCTCTACTACAGGGAGGATGATTGCAAGAGGGGCATCGAGAATACCATTCCCCACGAGATCAGGGAGATGATGGAGCACGTATGCGCTGACCTGTGCCCCGATTACCGGCCGTTGAGGACGAGCGCCGTTCACCTGGCCGCCAATAGGTTCGCCACCGCGCTGCTGCTGCCGCGGGATGAGTACCGCAGCAGTGCCTACCAGACCGGTTTCGACGTCATCGCCCTGGGGAAGCTTTATCCCAGGAGCTACTCACAGCTCCTGCTCCGCATCGGCGAGGTGGTCGAGGGTGAGCTTTTTCTGTATGGCGCTCTCTACGAGCTGGTACCATACCCTGGATCTCCTGACCCCAGGATGGTGGTCACTTACTGGACGAGCAGCATCAACAGCCGCCAGCCGTGGGCGAACTTTGAGGGCGCATCGCCCCTCTTCGCCCGCAGGGGGCACGGCGTGGCGCCCGGTTTACCTGTTGCAGAGGCGGTGAGCAGGAAACGGCCCCAGATCGCAGACCGGATACCTGCCTCGGAGGACGGGGAAACAGACCTCACTGCGCTGGCGCAGCCGATACTGCACGAATCGGAGGTCATCGGGGCGACGCTGATGGTGGTTCTACGCCAGGACAGGGAAGTGCTCCGGCCTCAGATTGAGCTGGTGAGGCCTGAACACATGGGGCTTTTCAGGGGGCGCGCGGAGGAGGAAGACTACTAGGTAATACCATAGTCGGTTTGACCAAGGAGGGGAGATATGAGCAACGAACCAAAGAGGGTCGCTATCTACGCCCGGGTGTCCTCGGAGAGGCAGGACACAGACCTGTCAATCTCAGCGCAGCTCAGGGCGCTGCGGGATTACGCTGACAGGAATGAAAATGTTGTGGTAAAGGAATTTGTGGACGAGGCGGAGAGCGGGCGAACCACGGCGAGGCCAGCCTTCCGGGAGATGATAAGCCTGGCCAAGCTGAAACACCCTCCCTTCGAGGCAATCCTGGTGTGGAAGCTGTCCAGATTTGCCCGCAATCGGGAGGACTCGATTATCTATAAGTCTCTGTTAAGGAAGCAGGGCATCCAGGTAATATCTATCAATGAGCCGGTGGAGGACACACCGGCGGGGAGGCTGCTTGAGGGCATTATAGAGGTGATCGACGAGTTCTACTCGGCAAATCTGGGTCAGGATGTTACCAGAGGTATGCGTGAGAATGCCTCTCGGGGATTCTTCAATGGCAGCCGGGTGCCTTTTGGCTTTTTAGCTACAAAGGTCAAAGACGGTCAGGTCTTGAGAACCAGGTTGATTCCGGACTCCGAAAATGCACCCATCGTCCGCCGTATCTTCAGTGAGTACACAGGCGGTAAAGGCATTAAGGAGATAGTTAAGGGACTGAACCGTGATGGATTGCCGGCACCCAATGGAAAGAGGTGGAGCATCAGCAGCGTGCATCGGCTCCTCACCAGCGAGGCTTATGTCGGGCGCCTGGTGTGGGGCCAGCGGCGAAGAGCAGCTGCCTCAGTGCAGGACCCAGTGAGGGTGGATAACGCCTGGCCGGCAATCGTTGACTCGGATGCGTTCGAGCGCGTGCAGCGCCTCCTGAAGGAACGCGCTCCCAAAATCACCCCTCCTGCCACTGTGAGCAGCAGGTACCTTCTCTCAGGAATTGCGCGCTGCGGTCGCTGTGGGGCAGGTGTTATCGGACAGGCTGCAAAGTCGGGGCAGTTTCACTACTACGTATGCGGTACAGCCTATCGCCAGGGGAAAGACGCCTGCTCCTCGCCCATGGTGCCAAAGGATATCCTGGAGCAATTTGTGGTGGATAGGATCAGGAGTTACATCCTGAGCGAGGAGCATCTGAAGGAATTAGTACACCTGGTCAATGGCGAACTCAGCGCCTCCAGCCGCTACTTTAAAGAGAGGCTGGAAGGGCTTGAAGGTCAGATCGGACACTGGCAGGCCAGATTGGAACGACTCTATGAATCTCTGGAGATGGGTGCATTCCATCCTAACGAGCTGTCACCGCGAATACGCGAGGTGCGCTCGAAGATCGAGCTGCTTACCAGGGCAAGGTCTGAGTTGGAAGAGGCTATGCAAGCTCACAGAGCCCAGGAGTTGGATACTGAAACTGTGCTGGAATATGTTAAGGATCTGCGACACCTGCTGGGCGAGAGCCCGATCTTGGAGCAGAAGGCCTTTCTCAAGTCCTTTGTGAAAACCGTGGAACTAGATGGGGCAAAGGTAACGGTCAACTATACCGTCCCTTTGCCCCCTGACAAGACTACTCGAGAAACTGTTCGAGTTCTTGATTTTATACCGAACGGTGAGCCATTCTGTATAATAGGCAGAACCATAGCTTCCTCGGTTAACTCTCCCTCGCAGGGACCCGCCACCAGTGGTATCGTGTAATTTATTGCCAAGTGGGTGCCATCTACCTCGACACTCTTTATAAAGGACTTCAGGAATGCTTTCTGCTCCATGATCGAGGACTCGCTCAGTAGTTTCTTGAGGTCCTGCACATAGGCTGCGATCACCACCGGATCCGCAAGCTCTAATCTTTGCTGGTGGAGCTCTCCCTCAATTTCTGTCTTGGCCTTGTCGAGTTCTTCCTTTCTTTGGCACAGCGCATTTATCCGTGGGGCCAGTTGCTCCGGTCCAAATTTCCCCGTCTCTAAGGCATCATAGAGCTTCCCAAGTCGGCTCTCCACATCGTTCAGTTGCATCCGCAGCACCTGCAGCCTCTCTTCGTCATCACTGCACGACGCTGCCAGCTCTTCGTTCGTCAGTCGTATCAATTCTTCCATATTCTCATTGGTCAGGATGTTCTGCTTAATGCGATCAATGACAAAGGCCTCAACTTTCTCCTTGGGCAGCAATGGGGTATCACACACCTCTCTCCCTTTGCGCCTAGCACTGCTGCACACGTAGTAAAAGAACTGGCCAGATTTGGCAACAAGCCCGATCATGGAGGCCCCACAGCTTTTACAGTGAATCATCCCACTCAAAAGGTAGTGGCTGTGGACAACCCTGGGATGGGCTTTCTTCGGGGCGCGTGAAGCAAGCTTCTTCTGAACCTCTTCGAAGGTCTGCTGATCCACGATCCCGGTCCAAGCATCCTCGCTACGCACAACCGAGGCGCCATCGCGCCCGAACGGTCTCCTCTTCCGGCGGCGGTCCCAGACCAGCGTTCCGGCGTATGCTTCATTATGCAGCACGTTATGTACAGATGTGGTCCCCCATCGCTTCCCTGTTGCCGTGGTCAAGCCGTCCCTATTTAGTCCGACTGCAATCTCTTTCAGACCGTTCCCCGCCAAGCTTTCCCTGAAGATTCTCTCCACCACCGGGGCAGTCCTAGAATCAGGTTCCAGCTTTGTCCGTGTCCTATCCCCATCTCGCACGCTGGCCCTCTGGTAGCCGAACGGTACCCTACCTCCCGGATAAAAGCCTCGCGACACACTTTCTCGCATCCCTCTCACCACATCCTGGGAGAGGTTGGCCGAATAGAACTCGTCGATGACCTCGATGATACCTTCTAGCAATCTGCCCGAAGGGGTATCCTCCACTGGCTCATTTATAGAGATTACCTGGATGCCATGCTTCCTGAGCAGAGACTTGTAGATGATCGAGTCCTCCCGGTTGCGGGCAAATCTGGACAACTTCCACACCAGGATGGCCTCAAAGGGAGCAGGCTTTTGCCGGGCAGCGCTGATCATCTGCTTGAAGCCAGGCCTGTCAATAGACCGCCCGCTCTCAGCCTCATCCACAAATTCCTTTACCACGACCTGTTCGTTCCTGGCAGCGTAATCCCGCAGCGCCCTGAACTGCGCTGAGATCGACAGGTCTGTGTCCTGCCTCTCCGAGGACACCCGAGCGTAGACAGCGACTCTCTTTGGTTCGTTGCTCATATCCCCTCCCTGGTTAAAGTGACTATGGGATCATCTAGTAATCTTCCTCCTGCGCGCCCCCCCTGAAAACCTCCATGTGTTCAGGCCTCACCAGCTCGATCTGCGGCCGGAGGACTTCCCTGTCCTGGCGTAGAATCACCACCAGCGTCGCCCCGACAACCTCCGATCCATGCAGTATGCGTATTTCGGACCAAATCGGCCGCCTTCACGGAGCAAACCGGCCACCCT
>CAYVQT010000020.1:0-47427 GCA_964453665.1 uncultured Dehalococcoidia bacterium
TTCGCCGAAAGGCGTGCGCCGCTGTCACAGCAGAAAGGTATCGCCTCCGTAATCATGCCCAGCTGCAATAGAGGGCAGTGGCACCTCGGCTTGCCATCAGGTCCGATTGAGGAGTCATAGACCAGGTCGAAGACGTCGCCATCCTGCTCAATGGTCCAGGGCCCTATTGGCGGGACTGCATCCTTTAAGTACTTCAGGTAATCTTCCCAGCTCATACCAGGCTGGATCCCGACAGCGCCCGCCATCCCTAGGTCCTCGCAGGTTTCGCACATCTTTGTGTAGATAGTGTCCCTTTGTTCGCGAGGAAGCTGTTTAACCGCTTCCAGCACTGCGGTCATAAGGGCAGGCAGCCAGGTCTGGTACATCAACGCCTTAACTTCCTCAGGGATCTCTATGAACTGCTTTTGTTCGTCGGCCATCTTTCCCCCTACTTGAATTAGTGTCGGGCGCCGGGCCCGGGCTATTATAAAGCATAGTAAAAGTGACTGTTACATCTAGAATGCTTCGGGGTGTCTGGGATTCCTGTTGAGCCATTGTGAAGGGGACAGCAAGAACGAAATGACAGCAGCCTTGCCGCATACCCCTATGACTGTAAGCAGGTCTCTGAAGCTCATGGCTGCCCTGATCCTCCATTTGACAGGTTCAACCGTGTCTACGTGTAAAACGAGGTAATCGCCTTCACGCTGCATCGCGGCGACCTTGCCCACGAGCTCAGTCTTGCCAAGCCCCGTTGATCTGAACAACATGTTTGCCCCCCTTTCCGGATAACAGTAAGTGAGAATGAAAGCCTCTAGAAGTGATAAGGCTTTGCTATCCGTTTAAACGGAATTCACTACTCGTTGTCGCGCTTGCGTTATGCCTTGAAGCCGTATTTCGGAAGCTCACCTATTACAAACGGCTCCAGAATACCGTAGCCAACGTCATCGCCGCACCGGAACTCGCACATGGTGTCATCTACAGCGCCCTGCAACTCATCGCGCACTTTTGGATCAGCGAGGTCCAGCTTCTCGCCATCGATGGCAAAGGGGCCTCTCCACTTTCCCTGTACCCAACCCTTGTATCCATCCAGATAGCCGCCTGTTCTGGCATAGAAGACATTGAGCGGCTTGACCAGGATATCCCTCTTCGTACCGTCTGCCGTGGTTACAATCAGTTCAATTGATTTTACCCTTCGAGAACCGGAAAGAAACTCAAACTTGTGCTGAACGTCAGTAACCGGAACCGGAAACCGGTTGTCGCCAAAGCAATAGACCATGCCGCCATGAGCCCCAGCAGGCGTCCCGTCCGGCGCTTCCGAGAATGTAAACACGAGGCCGTAGTCCTTGAACTGCACGAACAGGTAATGGAAGAACAGGCCCGGTATGTGTGGCCATGGCTGGAGCCCCGATTCTGGTACGCCTGCGTCTGCCCTGGACCACCAGCCTCCTGGTCGTGGTACCCCGATCGGCCTGATTCCCCAGGACCGGTCTCGCTGCCCCCACCAGGTGTCCTTATTGATTTCATAGGCCTTACCTTCAACCGTTACCTTGCCATTAACATGGCCGAACTGGTAATATCGGCGGCTATGGACTGTCATGATACCAGGCAGGCGATGATTACTTGGCTCTTCATCCCAGGGCACCATCCGCCCCTCGAACTCCATGTCGAAACTGATGCCGTAGTCATTCTCTTTCAAACAAACGTGAATCTTCTTCAGCGGCTCCAGCACTTCGTAGCACAGGGGCCCAACCTCAACGGAATCCAAATCGGGCCAAAGCTCCCGTGAAGCCCGAACTGTGTACTGCGTTCTGTCTTCCATGGTCACACCACCGTGCGCATCCATTACGTTCCTGTTAATGTACTTGCCAAACCCGACATCGATAAGAATTTTACCTGAATTATCATGTGCCGTTAGCCATAGCCTGTCATACCACTGCTGATCCGTGGTATACACCTCATCAAAGGACGACACGATCTGATGGCAGAGAAACTCGTCAAACCTGGTTATCATTCTCTCCCTCCTAAAGTCAGCATCTCATCCAACCTTCTCACAGGTGGCAGGTCGCTGGAAGCAGCAAAGTCAGGGGGTATTCCCGGCATGGTGCTGATTACTCTGAGGAACAGGATACCCAGTTTCAGCATAGCAAACGCCTCATGGTAATGAAAGTTCTGCAACCTTCTTCCCGTCATGCTCTCATAGCATTGAATTATCTCTTCTCTGTCTGGAACTCCATCCCAGGTACCGATAGCCTCTTTCGTCAGCCACTCTATGCTCAGGAGCCAGGCCAGGTCAGCCTCGGGGGCGCCGATATGCGCCATGTCCCAGTCCAGGACAGCCACAACACTGTCGTTGCGGTACATCAGGTTGCCCAACCTGGCATCACCCCAACACAGAGATATGTGTTCCGGCTCAAACCGGTTGCTCTTAAACCAGGCAAAGGCAGTATCAAAAAGAGATTGGGGCTGGACTCCTCCCCATTTCCACATCCTTTCGTAATGGGCTATCTGCCGGTCAAGGGCATCAGTGCCACTATCGGGAACTCCGAGGAAGGAAAGCCCCCGGCGTTCCCAATCGACAGTGTTTACGTTAGCGATTACCTCAATGGCCTGTCGCCACATCCTGCCGCGCTGCTCAGGACTCGCTTCATAGAGCGGCCCCCGAGGCTCTTCGCCAGGCTGTATGGGGTTAAGAATCTCCCCCTCGGCTCTTTCCATAATAAAGAAGGGTGCCCCTGTCACTTCGGTGCCTTCCTCCAGCCAGAAGGTCTTGGGAACTGGCACCGGGCTATCCTGCAAGCATCTCATTATATGGAATTGTTCTCCCGCGTCGTAGTCGGGGTGGACCTGCATAACGATAGGAGTCTCTCGAATTACCAGCTTTTCCGTTTTCTCCTGTTCATTTTCCCGCCAGTTGAGATCAAAGAAGTGAATTTCGCTGGCATAGCCGCTCGTCGCCTTCTCCAGAGGGCCAATTGAGAGAGCCTCCGCTGAAGGCAATTTGGTCCTTAACCATGCCTCCAGCTTTGCTCGCTTGGCCTCCGGATCCGTCCTCTGTACCATGAGCCCTGCCTGCTGTGCCTATAATATATTTATCCCTTATCCTGGCATTGCTTATTTAGGGAGAAAACCTTAAAACGTGATGACACCACGTATAATTTTACCTTCCAGTGTATCTTTTATAGCCTCGTTAATCTTATCCAGCGAGTATCGAGCCGATACCAGTTTGTCCAGAGGCAACCTGCCTGCCATAAACAGGTCGATGTAGCGGGGGATGTCAATCTTGGGATGTATGCTGCCGGCCGTGCATCCCGTGATGGTTACCTCCCTCATGAACCGCCAGGCCTCGATGGAGAACGAAGCTCCTATCGGGGCGAGCCCCAGGACTAATGCCATACCACCGGGGCGCGGATAAACGGAGTGGAATGCCTGTGTCATAGCCGTGGTGTTGCCGATAACCTCGAAGCTGTATTCTACGCCCCCGGCGCATTCGGTCGCAATCCTCATTACAGGGTCCTCTTTCGACGCATTGACCAGTACGGTGGCCCCGAACTCTCGAGCCATTTCCAGTTTACTGTCGAGCAAGTCCACAGCGACAATTGGCTGCGCCCCCACAAGCTTTGCTGCCATGATCGCAGCCAGCCCCACTCCCCCGCAGCCGAAAACGGCCACGCTGCTGCCAGCCTTCACCCTGGCCTTGTTAATCACCGCGCCGATACCGGTAGACGCGCCACATGCCAGAAGGCAGACTATATCCAGGGGGGCATCATCCCGCACTTTTACCGTCGCCGATTCCTCCGTAACGGCATATTCGGCGAAGGATGACTGGGCCATGAAATGGCTAAGTTCGTCCCCATTCTTTCTCTTTAACCTTTTTGTCCCATCGGCCATAGTCCCCATCAGCATCGCTGTCTGAGGGTCTGTCTCACAACTGGTAGGCACACCCATCATGCAAGCGGGACATTTACCGCAATACGGCGCGACGGTGACTACTACCTTATCCCCCGGATGAACCTCCGTCACATTCTTGCCGACCTTCTCTACGATCCCGGCCCCTTCGTGCCCCAGCACTACCGGCGGAGGCGTTGCCAGATCACCCTTGATGCAATGAAGGTCGGTATGGCACACGCCCGTAGCTGCCAGTTTGACCAGGACCTCGTTGTCTTTGGGTTCGTCAAGCTCGACCTCCTCTATCACAAGAGGTGTATTCACCTGCTCCAGTATCGCAGCCCTCATCTTCATTCTGATGCCTCCTTTTTGCAGCCTTTTCTAAGTAGCATTACCTGTGCTACCTATCCCTCATACACACCGAAATAGCCCTTCTTCCGTGCCTCGGTAATGTATTCAGGCTCTGTCCACCACTTCTCAATCCCATAATCTTCGGCTATCGCATTTGCTGCCAGATAGCCGGAACCAAAAAGTACACATCCGCCGGGATAGACGCAGGAGCCACAGACGTAAAGGTTATTGACCGGGGTCCTGGTATGAGAGCACTCATCGTTTGGTCTGTTAACCCCCATCTGGAACAGCTCATATTTTCCCTGCTTATACGATCCCTTTACCATGTTCAGGTACTTGGCCGAGAAATCGAGCGGGGTGACAAGGTAAGTCCACATGATCTTGTCCTTCGTCATGTTGGGAGCGTATTTCTGGAGAGTGGTGATGAATTTCTCCTCATGTTCCTGCCTTAACGAGCGGTCCCACCATTTCTCCGCCCCGCCTTGCAGGTCGTAAGGGGCATGCTCGTACATGGATGCCGTATGCTTTCCCGGAGGCGCCTGACTCGGATCATGCATTGTGGGGAATACGGCGTCACATCCTACCGTAGTAGAAAGTTTGCCTTCCTTGATAGTATCGAAGTGCTTCAGCAGGTCGTCGGGGGTTTCATAACCGAGGATATACATGAATCCATTGCTGATGTCCTGGTCTGTTTTAAAAACAGGCAGCTCCCTGAGCGCGAGATGAAGAGAACAGAAGCTCCACGTTTCCCATTTCCAACCGTTGATTTTCTCGACAAAGTCATTGGCAAGCTGTTCTTCACCTACGTACTTCAAAAAGGTCTGGTGCGGGTCGATGGAGCTTATCACAGCCTTCTCCGCCTCGTACACCGTGCCGTTATCGAGCTCTACCCCCTTGGCGGCCCCGTTCTCCACTATGATCCTCTTGATAATCTGGCTGCCCCTGATATGGCCGTTGCCCGACTCCTGAATAACACGGCATATCGAGTTGCTCAATCGGTGCGAACCGCCCAGGCAGAGCCTGTGGTGAACATGCCTGTCTATGTAAAGCGGGGTGAGAAAGCCGAGGCTGGTAAGGTCCGGGTCGACTCCCCAGTGCGTAGCCAGATAAAGCATCATCGTTTTAACACGCTCGTTCTCGAACCACTCATCGATTATCTCCTGAGGGCTCTTCGGCTGATACTCCTCCACCTCCCTGCCGACCTCGGTCTGCTGCAAACCGATCGTCGTTTCTATAGGAGGCAGGGGCGGCACATATGTAGCGGGAGCGATATAGTCGTCCACCATTTCATGGAACTTGTGGTAAGCCTCACGGTAGGCCTCGGCGTCCTTCTGAGAGAACCTGGCTATCGATTCACACGATTTATTTACGTCTGAGTAGAGACAGAGGGCTTTGCCATCGGAGAAGGGCATCGCTACCTGCAGCTCCGGGTATACGTAATTACAACGGTATTCTTCCAGTTCCAGGTCTTTGTAGATGGGGGCATAGTCGACCATCATGTGGTATATGGCGTGGGTATTGTGGTAAAAGCCGCCGAGGGTAACCTCCTCGGTCATGAGGCCGCCCCCGACCTCGAAGTATTTCTCCAGCACCAGGACCTTCTGGCCCGCCTTGGCCAGGTAGGCTGCCACGCAAAGCCCGTTGGGCCCGCCGCCTATTATGATGAAGTCATATTTTGTTTGCATTTGCTTTCCTCCGAGTGTTATCTCTTACAGGTTCGCAGTCCCGTTATTCCTCAGTAAAGGCGTCCCTCCCACGGCTTCCACAGGTCGTGTTTCTGGGCAATCCTCCTATAGCAGTTATAGCCGGCCCAGCCTGTCAGCCCGAGAGAGTAGTGGCAGCTTCCGGAGGCCATCCAGAAGTCCTCGATCCCGGGAATCTGGTACTGGGCAAATTCCGGTATGGGCCTCATTGCACCCCACTGGCTGGGAGTGCCCGCGATCAGTCCCCAGTTACCTTCGAGGAAGTTATCGCTTCTGTGCTGAATATCCCACGGGGTATCGATGTTTGCGGCTATGACGTTGTCCCATGTCATATTAGGCGCATATTTCTGCCACTGTTTGAGGAAGTGATCGGGCGCCTCTTTCTTGATCTGCATCCACTCTTCCTCTGTTCTCCAGCTTGCGGGGAACGCCATCTCCTCCAGTAGAGCAACGTGCTTTCCGGGTGGCGCGTAGCGCGGGTCCCATTTGGAATCGGTGCCCTCCCAGAGATACAGCCTTTCCGGCCATTGTCCCGGCCTTATGTGCTGATTGTTAAAGCGGTATTCCCGGTCAAGGTATTCGATATCGGCATCGCCCATGAATATCCAGCGACCCTGGCCGCAGTCGGGATTCCAACTCTCTGCTTTATACTTTGGCAGCTCGTGGAAGGCGATATGGCCCCAGAATATCTGGCCTCTGTCGACCCTGATCTTGGCTATCTTCCGGCGATACTCGGTGCCCTTAGGCCCCAGGTCTACATTACGCAGATGCCTGGCCAGTGTCTGTGTAATTACTATAGAGGTGATTACCATCTTTTTAGCCTCTATCATGGTACCGTCGGCCAGCTTGATACCGGTGGCACGGCCGTTCTCCACCAGGATCTCATCCACATCAGCGCCCACGAAGAACTTGCCGCCTTCCTCGCTCAAGGCCCTCTGAAGGGCGTGAATAGCGTTATGGGTGCCGCCTTCGTATACTCCACCTCCGAATCCGATCACCTGCATAGGCACGTTAGACAACATGATAGGCAGAGGGGCAGCGTCGTCCGGATATATGCCTGCGGAGCCGAGCATTCTCAGAGAATGTGCCCTCAGCTCATCGCTGTCAAAGAGATCGGAGACGTATTCGGTTGCTGTCATAAATTGATGTCTGCGGTCGATACCTGAGTCAGGGTCCATAATCAGGGCTTCAACGGGGTCGAACTCGCCTGGCAGAGCCGGAGGATTCCACAGGACCTGCATAGCGGCGAAACCCCATTGCCATATCTTCCCCTCGGCGGACCACCTGGCGAGCGTATCGGCGTCCCTGGGCGATATCCGCTCAACCTCTTTAAGGTTTTTCTCTACTATCTCTTCCTGGGGGACGACCACACCCGTCTCCTTGTCCCATGATATCGACCGGTAGGAAACTATGCATCTCTCATCGGGAAACACCATCGAGGAATGCACCGGGGGAAATATGTAGTTAAGCCCCCTCTCATGCAGCTTGAAGTCCTGGTTGACCGGGCTCGCCCAGAGTCCTGCCACATGGGCACAGGGGTTCCCGATAAACCCGGATATCGGCCGTGACTCGGTGCAGCCGCCGCCACCCAGCTCACGTCTCTGCTCGAAAAGACCTACTGTATACCCGTTCCTTATCATGTAATTGGCGGCTATGAGGCCCTGGTGGCCTCCTCCAACTACCACTACATCAAAACTTTCATCAGCCACTTGCACCTCCTTTGGTGAGCCTTAACATAACATACCGTTATGTCCTATTCAAGCATTCATTACCAACTTTGGTTTATAACTTTCGTTTAATATTTCTACACAGTTGCTCAACATTAAGCCTGTAAGACGGATTATCGTTGTACTTTTCCTGTTGAAGGAAACAGGGGAATAACTTATCAGAATGGTTTAAAGGGAAAGGGGGAGACGACGTTAAAAGCCATTTATTATTAATATGCTGAATCCATCCGGTTCTGGGTGAGGTCCAGCTGTTCACGTTTTCTCTTGAGCAGCTCGGCCACTGTCTCAACGGCTTCGGGGTCCAGGGAGGCCAGCAATTCCGCGATCTCATCCAGAGAGAAGACTTCCCGGAGGTCCAGGCACCCGCGGATAAAGGCCAGGATAACCGCCTGTGCCCGGTTACGCGCTTTCAGCTTTTTGCATGCCTCGTGCAGGTAGCTCTTAACTGTGCTGGTGGATATGCACAGCGCGTCAGCTATCTCTTTGTTGACAAGCCCCCGGGCGACGAGGGCGAGCACCTGTTGCTCACTCCCTGTTAGCACATTGTCAGACTCATCCGAAACGATGTCACGCATAACCAGACTGACGGCACAAGTTGGACATAACTTTAGTATGCGGAATGGCTCTTTGTCAAGCTGTTGCGAACACTATATCTATGGCTTATCGAATGCTGTTTTAGCACCGAAGCGATAAGTCGGCTACTGTTACGGAGATAACGATGCATAGGCAAAGTCGCGTGCGGTACTGCATAATATCAGTAACTGCCCGTTCAGGCTTGGAAAAGGACACGAATATATTGGATTCAGGCTGCACCTTAATATCCGTAGAGGTTCAGCAGCCAGAGCGGCTTGCAAAGGAGAACGCAGTTAGTAATAAGCACCAGCGTCATACCCAGGTTAAGCAATCCTTTCAAACGACGACTTCCTCTATTCCATACCATTATACCTATAAGAAAAGCCAGGGTGAACTTCCCTGCGAGCATTAAACCGTCGCCGTGTGTCCGGGCAGCTAACTGGAGAAACGGGTTTGTTTCGTACCCACCTATCGCCAGACATTGCCAGGTAGTCAAGCAATCAAGAATATTCAGCGATAACCACAATATGAAAGAATTTGTCCAATGCCTGTTGTCCGGGGAAAGCACGAGCCTTTCTGCTCCATCGCCCCACTTACGCAAGCGTGAAAACGGTTGTCTGGCTTGTGTTTGCTGCGAAACCTGGTCTATCATGGCTTGCTTCAAGCGTGGCAACGGAGGCTCAAGCTCGAAAACCGCGCTGCAATCCTTCCCATTATGCTTAAGAACCAAACTATCGTACTGTAGTAACCCGGGCACTATCGTACTGGTACTAATGATTTTATAAACCTTATCGTGTGCGAGCAACATCACGTTTCTCATCGTCAGCTTACTTTTCCTCCTAAAATGTCACGGAATGGTTGGATTTGCGTGTTCTTCTCTGCTGTTAATGCCCGGTTGAAACCGCCTCTATAATCTGACCTGATCTCTTCATGCCGTCACACATCACATAAGAGACCGCGGAGATTACTGTCAGTAAAATCTGGATAGTGGAACTGTTACCCCTTATTAGTAGTGGCGTTGTATTTACAGTTGATTTTGCCAAGCGATGTAAGCATTACCGCTCGATATATTCATCAACTATGAAATTGTAAAGTAATTGTTAACTATTTGTAATATTCTCTTCACGTCCGTAATTCAATTTTAACCCCCGTTACATATACTCAAATCTGCCTGCACATGGCTGGCGGGACTCAGCTATAGCCCTGACCGGGTGTCTGGAGAAAAATGCTGCGGCTTCCGAGCATCAGGCTCTACCTGCCTGAGGCCCGCTGTACCCGGTTCCGGCGACAGGTAGAGGAGATAACTATCAAATGACAGACTACCTGAAATCGATAGTAACCGCTCATCCGCCCCGGCTCCCTCTGGATGGCAGCATCGACCTTACTTACCGCTGCAACAACAACTGCTGCCACTGCTGGCTGAGAATTCCGGCCGCATCTAAGGAAAAACGCGAGGAGCTTACTTTTAAAGAGATAATGTATCTGGTCGATGAGGCCAGAAAAATGGGCTGCCGCAGGTGGTCGATATCAGGCGGGGAGCCCATGCTCAGGCCCGACTTCCCCGAGATATTCGACTATATTACATCAAACTGCATTTCGTACACGCTTAATACCAACGGCGCTCTGATAACCCCCGAAATCGCCCGGCTCATGAGAAGGAAAGGGAGTAAGCTGGTGGCCCTCTACGGTGCTACCTCCGACGTACATGACCATATCACAAGGAACCCCGGTTCATTCGAGGCTACCATGCGCGGTTTCGCCCGCCTGAAAGAGGCCGGAGCGGGATTCACCGTCCAGCTTATCCCTATGACGGACAACTATCATCAATTCGGGGAGATGGTGCAACTCGCCGAGTCATTAAGCTCCCACTGGCGGATAGGGGCAGCCTGGCTCTACCTCTCCGCGGAAGGCGATCCCGAAAAGAACCGGGAGATATTACGGCAGAGGCTTGACCCTGCGGAAGTGATAAGACTCGATCAACCCGACCTCTCTTATGAAGAGTGGATGGCAAATAAAGAGGACCACCGGTATTGCCATATAGGACGGGATGACCGCCTGTTCGCCTCATGTATAGACGCAAGGCGTGACTTTCACATAGACCCGTACGGACAGATGACGTTCTGCGGTTATATCAAAGACCCCGCCCTTCTCTACGACCTGAGGAAAGGGAGCTTCAAAGAATGCTGGGAGGAGTTCATCCCGTCACTGGCGGATAAGGTGAGGGGCGGCAGCGAGTATTTGGAGAACTGCGCCTCGTGTGAGCTCCGCGGCGACTGCCGCTGGTGCCCGGTCTACGGCTACCTGGAGCACCGGCGCTTTTCGGCAAAGGTGGAGTACCTCTGTGCCGCAGCCAGAGAGAACCGCAGATTCAAACGGGACTGGCAAAAGAACCACCGCCGCTATTACCGGATCGCTGGTATCACAATCGGTGTTGAGTCCGACCTGCCTCTAACAGATAACACCTTCCATCCCAAATTTGAAATCTTCCGGGTGGATGGACCGGGGGAGGATAACATCACCATCCGGCACCATTTCTCCCTGCCCGACCTTAATGGCAGTGATCTGGGGATGGAGGTTTACCGGAAACCCCCGTGGGCTATCTACAAGAAAGGCGATTCCTGGGTATACGTGGGTATATCACCAGCTGCTGCGGACAAGCATATTCACCGGGTAGTAGTCTTCAGCCGTGACCACGCCAGAGCGAGAATATACAATGACGGAGAAAAGAATTTTCGTGAAGGCGGCCTGCACTCGCTCACCCTTTTCCCCTCGGACCAGATACTGCTCGCGCGCGTACTGGCTGACAGGCAGGGTTGCTATATCCATTCCGGCGGGGTGCTCATGGAGGGTCAGGGGCTTCTGTTCGTGGGGCACTCCGAGGCGGGCAAGTCAACCATAGTGACGATGCTCAAGGACGAGGCCGAGATTCTCTGCGACGATCGGATGATCGTGCGCAGGTGGCCTCAGGGCTTCATGATTCATGGCACATGGAGCCACGGAGATGTGCCGGATGTGTCGGCGAGTTCCGCGCCTCTGAACGCTGTTATGTTCCTGGAACAGGCAAAGGAGAACCGCCTCATTCCCATAGAAGACCGCAAGGAGATCAACAGGAGGCTTCTGGCCTGCCTGGTGAGGCCTCTCGAGACCAGCGAATGGTGGGACAAGATGCTGTGTCTGGTGGAAGCGATCGGCCGTGAGACACCCTGCTACTCGCTCCGTTTCGATAAGAGCGGCGATGTCGTGGACATATTGAGGGAGTTCAGCCGTCAGCCGGCAGCGTTCAGCCAACAGCAACTGGCAGTGGCCGAAAAACTTCCGACCTAAGCCAAAGACCGAAACGATGGCTGTGGATAGATGGAGGTAGAACATGAAGAGACATTGGCGGAGACCCGAGCTGGTGGTGCTGGTCAGGAGCCAGCCGGAGGAGCTGGTGTTGGTTGGATGCAAGAGTTCATTAATTACAGAAGGCCCCGAAGTTCAGGACAACAGGTGCTTCTATCATCCTGACTATCCCTGCGGGCCCTGGTGCAGTGACTATAACGCATCCTGACTGATATCTTTTATGAAAGCATGGTGGTTGGAGTGAAACGCAACCCGCCATCCGAACTAATGAAACCATAGGAGTGGTTAGGTTGGCCGACGTCGGCCAATCCTACCCTGAATAACGATGTGACGGCGTGAAAACGAGGAAAAGCCGCACCCGGCAAACTACATGGAGAAGGGAGGCGAGGTGAAAAGTAGAAAACAGAAGAAACAGTGGCAGAGACCCCAACTTGTGGTGCTGGTGAGAAACAGGCCGGAAGAAGGCATATTGAATTCGTGTAAACAGGCAGACGTGACCTTACCCGCGGAAACTATACCGCTTCAAAGGAGAGGATCCTGACGTAAGATTGAAAAGAAGGAGGGTTCGATTTCTCACAGTGGTAGATGAGTATACCGGGGACTGCCTGGCGATAGAGGGATGGCTGTATTCGAGCCTTTTTCGTGCCATTGCGAGCCTTCCCTGGAAGGAGAGACAATCTCAACGCTGTTGTATTCGGTGACCCTACAACATGTCATTCCCGCGGAAGCGGGAATCCGGAATTCGAGCTGCCTGGCGGGCGCTGATGGCTCCCTGCTACCTGCTTTCGCAGGTACAAGTTTCGCAGGGATGACGTAAAAATAAAGGGGTAACGCGGGTAGGTTGGCCGACGTCGGCCAACCCTACCCACCACGCTGAAAAACGAACGGGAAGGAGGCGAAGTGAAAAAGCAGTGGCGGAAACCCGAGCTCGTGGTGCTGGTTAGAAACAATCTGGACGAGGCAATCCTGGAAGTATGCAAGACTGCTACCGGTGGAGGGCCGAATGACGTGTGGGATGTGTGTGGCTGGGGCGGGCCCTGCTACTGCTGGTGTGCCGAAAGTGCATCGTCATGACAGGAATCGGCTGTCTCTGTTCTGCTCTTCCTGGCGGTTATTGTTTCTACCTCAGCTGGCAGTTATGGCTGGATCCCTGCTACCTGCTACCTGCTTTTGCAGGTACAAGTTTCGCAGGCACAAGATTCGCAGGGATGACATAGAAGGAGGGATGACACGGGCAGGTTGGCGGACCTGCCCACCCGACACGCTGAAAAACGAACGGGAAGGAGGCGAGGTGAAAAAGCAGTGGCAGAGACCACAACTCGTGGTGCTGGTTAGACCACAGCTGGAAGAGAAGGTTCTTCTAGCGTGCAAACAAGATCCCCAGGGAGGAGCGGGCAGTTGGGTCAGTTACTGTAACATGAGCAAGGTGGACAGCAGCTGCGTACTTCAAAACTGTGAGGCGGTTGCCGCATCTTAGTACTTGACGACTGAGGTTTTAGCAATTGGTGACGGAATGTGATGTTTTGCGTTCGAGCCGTGTTCATGTCATAGAAGGGAGGCTAGGTGAAAAAGAAATGGCATAAACCCGAGCTCGTGGTGCTGGTGAGAAACAGGCCGGAGGAGGGCTTATTGGATGCGTGTAAACAGACGGGCTATTCTGGTCCTGAAGATGAACATCAAGCGTGTAATATAACTCTAGCGCCCTGTGAATGGTGCTCTGGCTGGGTTGGAAGCTAGCGTATATCCAGCCGTGAAAGCAGATTGGCTGGAGTGAAACGCAACCCACCATTCGAGCTCATAAAATCACAGGAGTGGTTAGGTTGGCCGAAGTCGGCCAACCCTACCCTGAAGACCGATGTGAAGGCGTGAAAACGAAGAGGAGCCCACGGGGCGTGTGGATCCCTGCTTTCGCAGGGATGGCATAGAAGGGAGGCGAAGTGAAAAAGCCGTGGCGTAAACCCGAGCTGGTGGTGCTGGTGAGAAACAAGCCGGAAGAGTCAATTCTACAGCAATGCAAGACTTCTGGCTCTTTAGGACCACAAGAACAAGACAGCGCCTGTTATACCCAGGAGTCCTGTGAGTCGTGGTGTGTATTTTCTTCCGCCTCCTAGTAGTAGTAAGAAAAGTAGGGTAGTTGGAGTGAAACGCAACCCGTTAGTACCAGTGTCATTGCAAGCCTTCTCTGGAAGGCGAAGCAATCTCAACGTTTTTGCATTCGGAGACCCTAAACAATGTTATTGCCTTGAAAATATTATTTAGACCGTTCGCCCTGAGCCTGTCGAAGGGCCGTTCATGGTTCGACAAGCTCACCACGAACGGCATCTTACATACGAAAGCGGGAATCCAGTGCACAGAGATTGCTTCGTCGTCCTTCCCTGGAAGGATTCCTCGCAATGACATAAATGGGCTGACATTGAAGGGAGGCACAATGAAAAAGCAGTGGCGTAAACCTGAGCTGGTGGTGCTGGTTAGAACCAATCCGGAGGAGGCTATATTGGGTTACTGTAAAACTTCCAGCGATACCGGCCCCAGCGATTTGTACAGCGGGTGTTACGAAGATGAACTTAATTGCACTTCGTGCTTATATTTTGGTGGGAGCTAGCGTATAAGCAATGGTGTCTGTACCGGCAGAGCACTGCAATTCAATGGGGAAAGGGATTACCCTGATTGAAAGGTAAAAGCATATGACAGTCGAAGGCGGAAACATGTATGCCACCAGAATAAACACAGACAAAGCGTCCCTTTGGAAGAATAGACGTCCCGTCATCGGTCGCCTGGACATGGAGCTGACGGAGCGGTGCAACAACAACTGCATCCACTGCTGCATTAACAGGCCGGCTGACGACCGGAAGGTCAGGGACAGGGAGCTTTCCACCGGTGAGATAAAGGATATTCTCAGCGAGGCCGCCGCCCTGGGATGCTTCACGGTGAGGTTCACCGGCGGCGAGCCCCTGCTGCGGGAGGATTTCGAAGAGCTTTATCTGTTCGCGCGGAGGCTCGGGCTCAAGGTTATGCTTTTCACCAATGCCACTCTTATTACACCGTATCTGGCGGAGCTCTTCGCCCGCATCCCGCCCCTGGAGAAAATCGAGATCACTGTCTACGGGATGACGCAGAGGTCTTATGAGGGAGTGACCAGGAATCCGGGCTCCTTTGATGCCTACCGGCGCGGAATAGACCTGCTGCTGGAAAAGAGGGTCCCCTTTATAGTCAAGAGCGCAATTTTGCCGCCAAACAAGGGCGAAATGGACGATTTCGAGTCGTGGGCGGCTGCCATCCCCTGGATGTATAAGCCACCGTCGTACTCCATGTTCTTCGACCTCCGGTGCCGCCGGGACTCGGAAGAGAAGAACCGGCTTATCGAAAGGCTCAGGCTCCCGCCGGAGGAAGGGCTGCGAATGCTTACCAGGAGAGGAGAAGGATACCTAAAAGAAATGAAGCAGTTCTGCTCAAAGTTCATGAGGCCGTCCGGCGACAAGCTCTTTTCCTGCGGTTCAGGACTGGGGGGAGGCTGCGTGGATGCCTACGGCGTTTTCCAGCCATGCCTGCTGCTCAGGCACCCCGGAACGGTCTACGACCTCAGGCGCGGCACGCTGAGAGAGGCCATGACGGAGTTTTTCCCCAGAGTACGCCAGAAGCGGGCTGCAAATCCCGACTATCTCGAGCGCTGCGCCCGCTGTTTTCTCAAGGGCTTGTGCGAGCAGTGCCCGGCCAAGTCATGGATGGAGCACGGCACGCTGGATACGCCTGTTGATTATCTCTGCCGGATAGCCCATGCCCAGGCGCGGTTCCTCGGTTTACTGAACGAAGGGGAGAACGCCTGGGAGGTAGATGACTGGAAAGAGAGGATAGAGCGGTTCTCCGGCGCAGCGGTCGGTGGAGAGC
The DNA here is from genome assembly GCA_964453665.1 of uncultured Dehalococcoidia bacterium. Lineage (GTDB taxonomy): Bacteria > Chloroflexota > Dehalococcoidia > SZUA-161 > SZUA-161 > DAOUTY01. The sequence goes on from CAYVQT010000020.1 coordinate 15,446, forward strand.
TGTCGGCCGTCAGCGTTTAGCGGTCAGCCCGCAGTCCTGTACGGCGGGTTCAGTGGCAGAGCAGCCCGCCAGCCACGCAGAATAACGAGACGGAAGGAGGCGAAATGAAAAAGACGTGGCGGAAACCCGAACTGGTGGTATTGGTCAGAAACAGGCCGGAGGAGGGCGTATTGGCTACGTGTAAGTCTGGATATGGCGGAGGGTCACAAGGCCCTGATTCTTGGCACGTATATTGTGGTGTGACTGAATATTGTGAACAAGCATGCGAATCCCAGGTCGAAACCTAGCCCTTTATCCGCTGTGTCCGGTCCCCGCGAGAAGCCGTGAGGAAGGGCTGTAAAAACAAGCGCGGGAAGCGCACACAGGATATGTCATTCCCGCGAAACCTGTGCCTGCGAAAGCAGGTAGCAGGTAACGGGAATCCAGCGTTCCTGCTCATCAGCGGGCGCGGGTGGATTCCTGCTTTCGCAGGGCTGACATTGAAAGGAGGCGAAATGAAAAAGACCTGGCGGAAACCCGAGCTGGTGGTACTGGTCAGAAACAGGCCGGAGGAGGGCGTATTGGCTACGTGTAAGTCTGGATCTTACGCAGGGTCACCAGGCCCTGATTATTGGCACGTATTTTGTGCTGTGACTGAATATTGTGAACAAGCATGCGAATCCCAAGCCGAATCCTAGACCTTTATCCACTGTGTCCGGTTCCCGCGAGAAGCCGTGAGGAAGGGCTGTAAAAACAGGCGCGGGAAGCGCACACAGGATGTCATTCCCGCGAAACCTGTGCCTGCGAAACTTGTACCTGCGAAAGCAGGTAGCAGGTAGCGGGAATCCAGAGTCACTGCTCATCAGCGGGCGCGGATGGATCCCTGCTTTCGCAGGGATGACATGGAAGTGACAGAAAGGAGTCGAAATGAAAAAGACCTGGCGGAAACCCGAGCTGGTAGTTCTGGTGAGAAACAGGCCGGAAGAGGCTATTCTGGTGGACTGTAAGAATTACTCAGTTCTAGGCGCACAAGAAGACCACAGCATGTGTGCACAAGAGGGATGTTCGCTTGCGTGTTACGAGCTTGACAGTAGCTAGCTGTAAATCCTTTGTCAATCATGAGACCACGGAGAAAGCAGGTTGGGTGAAGTGAAACGCAGCCCACCAGTAACAGTGTCATTGCGAGCCTTCCCCGGAAGGCGAAGCAATCTCAACGCCGGTGTGGTCAGCGCACACAGGATATGTCATTCCCGCGTAAGCGGGAATCCAGTGCACGGAGATTGCTTCGTCACCCTTCGATAGGCCTATCCTGAGATTGCCGAAGGGCTCAGGGTTCCTCGCAATGACATGAAAGGGAAAGCAGAAAATAAAAACAAAAGATGAAGGAGGTCATTATGCAGGCAGGAATTGAGCTAAACAGGGCCTATGCCGTATCCGATGATGTGGTGGCCAGGGAGATCGAGGACGAACTCATAATCGTTCCTCTCAAAGCCGGTGTCGGGGACATGGAGGACGAGCTCTACACGCTCAACGAGCACGGACGTGCCATCTGGGACAGGCTCGACGGTAGTATGAGCTTGAAGGAGATAGTGCGGGAACTGTCGTCAAAGTACGAGTCACCTGAGGGCGAAATCGAGAGGGACGTCATTGGCCTCGTGGATGAACTGCTCAAGAGGAGAATGGTCGTTGCAGACGGGTAATCCCCGGCACGTTACTGCTTTCAAGGTGGCTAATGAATATTCCCTGACGGCAGCGGTCCTCCTGGAGCTCATTCAGGCTACTGTCGGCAGAGGAGCGCGATTAAGGTTCAAGGCCTGTGGCTTCAGCATGTGCCCCTTCATAAGGAACGAAGATGTGCTTACGGTAGCCCCCCTGAACGGCGCCTCACCGGGGCTTGGTGACGTAGTTGCCTTTCGCCGTCCCGATACGGGTAAACTGGTAATCCACAGGATCGTAGGGAAAAAGGGCGGCTCCTATCTTATAAAGGGGGATAACGCGCTTGAGTCAGATGGCCTGGTCACAAGAGCGGAGATCGCCGCGCGCGTCGTTAAGGTGGAGAGGGACGGCAGAAGGGTCTTTATCGGCCTGGGCCCGGAGCGGCGCGGAGTCGCTCTGCTCAGCCGCAGAAATTTGCACGTGCCGCTGCTTCGCTTTATTTGCAGGATTTACCGACCCGTTTTGAGGAGGACAGCCGCTTGAGTAACGCCCTGGTATCCATGCAGCCCCTGCCCCAATTCTCCCTGTGGGAGAAGGCAAAGCGGAAGAGAGCTCTCCTCTCTTTCGACCTCGAGGTAACCGCCCGCTGCAACAATGACTGCCGTCATTGCTACATCAATGTCCCGGCGGGCGACAGGGCCGCCAGGGAGAAGGAGTTATCTCTCGAAGAGATAATGGATGTTGCCGATGAAGCCGTATCAATGGGCGCCGTGTGGTGCCTCATCACCGGCGGCGAACCCCTGCTGAGAGATGATTTTTTCGACATTTATCTCTATCTCAAGAGGAAGGGCCTCCTGGTATCGGTATTTACCAACGCGGTACTGGTGACCGGGGAGCATGTCGAGCTCTTCAGGAAGTATCCTCCCAGGGACATAGAGGTGTCGGTCTACGGCGTGACACGGGAGACATACGAGCGGGTAACGCGAAAGCCCGGTTCTTTCGACGCCTTTATCAGGGGACTCGATCTCCTCATTGAAAGCGGGGTTAAGGTCCGCCTTAAGGCTATGGCTCTCCGCTCCAACATCCACGAAATGCCGGAGATCTCACGCTTCTGCCGTGAGCGCACCAAGGACTACTTCCGCTTCGACCCCCTTCTGCACCTCAGGTACGACCGAGATAGCATAAGGAATGAGGAGATAAAGTCAGAGAGGCTCTCACCTGATGAGATCGTGGCCCTGGAGCGGTCTGACCCCTGGCGCTTCGAGTCGCTGGTGAAGGGTTGCGACAGGCTCATCATCCCCAGGTCTCTTCAAAGCACCTGCGACCACCTGTTTCACTGCGGGACCGGTAACGGAAGCTTCACGCTGGGCTGGGACGGCCAGTACCGGCTCTGCTCCTCGCTGTGCCATCCCGACTGCATCTATGACCTGAGGAGGGGGAATCTCTCGGAGGCCTGGCACAGCTTTGTACACCACGTGCGGGACATGAGATCGACAAGAAAGGAGTTCCTCGACAGGTGCCGTTTGTGCTCATTGTTTAACCTGTGCATGTGGTGCCCCGCACACGCTTATCTGGAGACCGGCGAGATGGACGGACCGGTGGACTACTTCTGCGAGGTGGCCCACGCAAGGGCGGAGGCGATCAGCGGTCAGCGATCAGTAGTCAGCCATCAGCCGATAAAAATGTCATTATGATCCTTCCCTTGAAGTAGAAATAATCTCAACACTCGTTAATCCGGCGCTCATAAAACATGTCATTACTCTGAAAATTGGGGCTAGACCGTTCGCCCTGAGCCTGCCGAAGGATGAGGATGTAATAAAACCGTAGGGGCACGGTAACCGTGCCCGCTACATTGTGCATTTTATAGATGCGCGGTTTGGATTATGTGCCGCTCAAGTAACCATGATTTTTGGCTCCCCGATTTCGCAGCGATGAGCTAGAAAGGAGGTGAAATGAAAAAGCAATGGAGTAAACCCGAGCTTGTTGTGCTGGTGAGGAGTCAGAAGGAGGAGCGTATTCTGGAAACATGTAAGACTGGAACGGCGGAATGGCACGCGGGCCCTGAAGCTAATCATGTCTATTGCAATTACAATCCGCCATATGAGTGTGGTGACGCCTGCAGTTCACAAGTTGCTTCCTAGACCTGTACTACCTGGCCTCAGGCGCAGTATGAGCCATGAGAATAGAAAACGCAGATATCTTTAAGCGGGAATCATGGGCAGCTGGCTATATTATTTAAAGCTTGGACTCTCGCGGCGGCTTCCCGGAGACCGCATCGCCTCTCGTGGCGGCTACCACAGCATGGGGGCCGCTTTCAAAAACCTGCGTCCTTTTCTCACACGGCACTGGAAGACCGGGCTTGCTGCAACCTCACTCATCATCGCATCCACGCTGTTCGCTTTCCCCCAGCCGCTCATAACACGCTACATCGTCGACGATGTTATTATCAGCCGCCAGTTGCACCTGCTGGCGATGGCTATCATCCTTTTCGTAAGCGTAGTTATCGCAGAGAGGCTGCTCAGCCTCGCGGAGCGGTTCTACTGCTCACGCTTCGAGCAGCAGGTTATCCTGGATATTCAGCACGGCCTGTTCGACCGGGTGCTGCGCTTCCCCAAGGCGTTCTTCGACGGTAACCAGACCGGATACCTGATGTCGCGCCTGACCACCGATGTCAACGGGCTGCGCTGGTTCTTCTCCGGCACAGTCGTCCATATTCTGACCAATCTGGTGCGGTTTATGGGCGGGGTAGGGCTGCTTTTCTACCTGGAATGGCGGCTTGCCGCCGGTGTTCTAATCGTAATTCCAGTACTCTTCCTCTCCGTGCGCTACTTCTCCAACAGGACGTACGTACTAAGCCACCATCGAATGGAGCAGCAGGCCAACGTCTCCAACCATCTCCAGGAATCGCTGTCCGGTATCTCGCTGGTGAAGGCCTTTTCATCGGAAGGGCATACGGTGGGACGTATGTACTCCGATTTGAAGAAGGTGTTCCAGGTCTCGATGGAGCAGGCTACTATTAACTCGGTTGCCAACGTTATTGTCGACTTCATGCCCTATGTTGCCCGGGCTGTAACGCTGGGCCTGGGGGCTTACTGGATAATCGGCGGGCAATGGAGCCTGGGCTCGCTGGTTGCCTTTCAGGCATACCTCGGATACGTGTTCGGGCCCGCGCAGGCACTGGCCACAGCCAACCTTCAGTTGCAGGAAGCGCGTGCGGCGCTGGGGCGGGTATCTGCTCTCTTTGATATTGTTCCCGAGGAGAATATAGGCACCGGCGTTCAGGTCGAGACCCTGCGCGGTGATATCGAGTTCAAAAACGTTTCTTTTTCCTACGACGGCAGACAGCCGGTGCTCAGGGATATCAATCTTCACATCCATCCCGGGGAACACGCAGCTATTGTAGGCCCTAGCGGGGTGGGCAAGACAACCCTGATGAGCCTTGTCCTCCGTTTCTACAAACCGACATCGGGCGAGATATATTTCGATGGCCGCCCGGCATCCGAATATGACGTGGGTTCCCTGCGGCAGCGGATCGGCTACGTATCGCAAAATACAATACTCATGCAGGGCAGCGTTATGGAAAACCTCCGCTACGGTAATCCGGACGCCAGCGAAGAGCAGGCATTTCAGGCTGCCAGGGCCGCCGGCATGGATGACTTCATCCGCAGTCTGCCTCAAGGCTATGATGCCCTGATTGGAGAGAACGGCGCTAATTTATCGGAGGGACAGAAGCAGCGAATATCCATAGCGCGCGCTCTGGTCCGGGACGCAGATATACTGGTGCTGGACGAGCCAACGTCAGCCCTGGACAATCAGACGGAGAGGTCGATCTTTCACTCCCTGCCCGGGCTCATAAGGGATAAGACCCTGTTTATCATAGCACACAAGCCGTCTACTATTATAGATTCGAACCGCGTGTTGCTGCTGGACGGGAACGGCCTTATTAAGGAGGGTACGCACATGTCATTTATGACCAGCGATTATTATCACTCGCTGGTCGCCTGACAAAATACAGGGTATTAGTGATGCTGATTGCAATCAGCACCACGAACGGTTTGGATCCTGTTTTCAAGGGAATAACTAATGCCGGAGTTAGTGGCATGCCGTCGAATTTAGATGTAGGCGAGATACTGGAGCAAGAAGGGGAAAGATACCTCCCCCTGGTGCATCATATTCTAAAGAGGTCGAATCCTGTGTTGCCCATCCCCGGCGAAGACAGGGGGAGGATAAGAGAGCTACGTCTGATGATTGTACGAAGGAACGCGCTCCTCTTCGATGAGCTCGGGAAGGTGACGAAGGCTTTTAATGATGCCGGGATAGAGGTTATCCTGCTAAAGGGCGCGATGATGGAAGGCATATACCCTGCGGGGCTGAGGCCGTTTACGGATATTGACCTCCTGGTTCGCGGGCAGAAGGTAGCTGAAGCCCTGAAGGTTCTCGCTGCCCTTGGCTACAGCACGGATGCGCCCCAGTTTCTCCCGGGAGTTGGTGACTTGCGTTGTGAAGGCCACTGCGTGAAAAACGGGAGCGTCTGTATTCAGATGGACCTTCACTGGGCACTCAGTCCCCTGTATCCCTACTCATACAGGGTGGAAGTAGAGGGTCTGTGGCAGAGGGCTAAAAGGGCCAACGTAGCCGGTATCGATGCCCTGGTCTTATCGCCAGAGGACTCCCTTCTTCATCTCTGTCTTCACCTGTTGCATCACTGTCAGGACGGATGGCTTGCCTCCTGCTGCGATATCGCCGAACTGGCTAATCACTATGAAGGCAGGATCGACTGGGAGGCTTTCATAAGCCGGACATTTGAGTTCAAGGTCTGTCTTCCCGTGCGGTATAGCCTCCAGAAGAGCTTCGAGCTTTTTCACCCGCCAATCCCTATATGGCTTCTCGATGAGCTCGGTGCGTATGACCCGGATAAAGCTGAGAGGCGCATTTTTGCGCTGCTCGACGAACCGGACGATGAACTGCTCCAGGGCGGACGATATTTTGCCCGCCTTATGGCCATACCTGGTACCACCCGGAAACTGCGTTATATCCGGAGCCTTCTTTTTCCTTCGCCGGACATACTGGTCAACCGCTACCACTCCGCCTATCCGAAATTCTTGCCTCTATACTATCTGCTCCATCTCAATGAAGCCTTTTTGATGGCGCTCAAAACTCTAATTGGTTTTGCTTTTCGGGGTAAAAAATCCACACCCTGACCGGGGGTTAGGTAGCAGTTATTAAAAAGCTGTGGCAATAACCTGATTGGTTTTAACAACATGGCCCTTTTCCCTCTATACGCCTCCTGAAAAGTACTCGGACGGTCAGCCGGTTGTAATAAACATACCAATCCCTGTTAACCGATAATCTTTGGAGGTTTTGTGTATTGACAATATTCCAGTTACTCACTATAATGCTCAGCACTCATGATTATTTGCCAAATATGCGGGGCAAGTTTTAAGACCACCCAGGGCCTTGCCGGCCATAAACGTCTGCGCCATGGAGCTTATAAGCCGGGTGACGAATTACAGAAGGCATTCGGTGGTAAACAACTGCACCGAAAAGTCCTTAATAGCCTCGGGGATAAGCTCGCTGATAAACTGGCTGAGGCTCTGCTGGAGAGCCACGGGCAACAAATACTGGATTTATATATAGAGGAGCTTTCCCGCCAGGGGCTCGATATCAGCTCACTGACAAAGTTGCGTAGAGTCAGGGCGATCATCGTAGCTGCCGGTGAGAGCAATCGTCTGCTGCCTCTGATCTCAAATAAGCCGGCTTGTCTCCTCGAAATCGGGGACAAGACAATCCTCAGCAGGGAATTGGAACACCTCAGGGCATGCGGTATAAATGACATTGTCGTAGTGCGCGGGTATCAGGGTGACAAGATAAGATATCCGGCTGTCAGATACTATGACAACAGGGACTATCGGGAAACCGGCATCCTGAGGTCTTTGTTTCATGCGAAGGAAGAGATGGACGATGAGTTCATATTCTGCTACGCGGATATCCTGTACACCAAAGCGGTGCTCGAGCTGTTACTCCGCGAACAGTCGGATATCTCCCTCGTAGTCGATACCGGCTGGGAGAGTCACTATCATCAGCGCAAACAGCATCCGGTTTCGGAAGCCGAGCTGGTCAAAGTTGAGGGCAACCGTATAACACAGATTGGAAGGAACCTTATAGAGCCCGGGGAAGCGCATGGCGAGTTTATTGGACTGGCCAGGTTCAGCAGAAAGGGCGCTGAATCTTTGAAAGTGATACACGGATGGGCTATGGAGAACTATCGGGATAGTGCCTTCCACACGTCGCCGTCGGTAGATAAAGCAGCCTTTACCGACCTGGTCCAGGAGCTCATAGACCAGGGGTATCCGGTATGCCATGTGGATATCCACGGAGGTTGGGCGGAGATCGACACCGTTGAGGACTTCGACCGTGTAAGCAAAGAACTTGAATCAGTGTTGAAGGTAGATTAGTTGTAAATGCCGGAGGTATATTGAAAGCAATTATAGTCGCCGCCGGGCCCGGCAGCCGCTTGAAGCCTTTTACGGATGACAAACCGAAATGCCTTCTGGACATTAACGGGAAGACTATACTCCAGAGAACTCTTGAGGCGTTGAGGCATAACGGGGTTGAGAGGATTGCAGTGGTAAGAGGCTATCGTGGTGACCTGATTGACGACCCGGAGGCAATATATTATGAGAACCCTAAATACGAAGAAAACAACGTCCTCGAATCGCTGTTTTATGCCGAGGCGGAAATGGACAGCGAGTTCATACTCTCCTACTCGGACATACTTTACAGCAGTGAAATAGTAGCGAAACTGCTTGGCAGCCGGGCGGATATAGTCCTGACAGTCGATACAGAATGGATGCGAGCCTATCGAGGTCGTAGCCAGCACCCCGTTTCCGAGGCTGAACTGGTTAAAGTTGAAGACAGTCGCGTGCTGAGGATCGGGAAAGGTATAGTAAACCCGGAGGAAGCCCACGGGGAGTTTATCGGCCTCGCCAAATTCACCAGATTTGGGGCTGAAGCCATGAAAAAGGTGTATCATCGAGCGGCGAGCGAAAGCCTCAAGGCTCCCTTCCAGCAGGCCGCAAGCCTGGAAAAAGCATACCTGGCTGATATGATACAGGAACTTATTGACACCGGTAACACCGTTGAAACGATTGATATACGCGGCGGCTGGATGGAAATCGACACCCCGCAGGACTTAGCTAAAGCAAAGAAGAGGTTCTCCTCAAACGGCTGAGGACTGCAAACTCGTTATGGACGGCGAATAATGCTCCCACTGTTATGAAGGGCATATATCTGTCTAATACAATAAAGGGGGAAATTAAGATGGGGAAATTCAGTTATCTCCGATACGCCGTGGTTCTTATTGTTCTGATGCTCGTTACGTCGGTCGCTGCGGGTTGCGGGGGGGGTGACGACGAAGGAGAGATATCAGTGCTGAGATGGGGACTCATCCCCGCTGATGATGCTACGGAGATGCTCCGTCAATATCAGCCCGTAGTCGAGTACCTTGAAGAGGAACTGGGCATAGATATAGAGATCCAGGTGACCACTGATTACACTGCTGCAATACTGGCTATGAAAAATAAACACATTGATATGGCCTGGTTCGGTCCTTTCTCGTATATTTTAGCCGCTGATGAGGCAGGAGCGGAGGCTCTTGTTAATGGAGTAAGACGGGATACCGGTAAATCAACTTATAGGACCATTTTCGTAACAAGGATGGATTCAGGCATAGAAACGTTGGAAGACCTTAAGGGCCATACTTTCGCATTCGTAGACCCTGCTTCCACCTCCGGCAACCTGATTCCAAGGGCGGTCCTGATGGAGAACGGAATCGACCCGGAGACGGACTTTTCCACGTGGTTCTATGCAGGCACACATAATGCCGTGGAACTGGCGGTGCAGAATGGGACCGTGGATGCCGGGGCTGACAGCGATACCTCGTATCACCGTATGTTAAACGAAGGGCAAATCGATCCTGAAATAAACATCATAATCCATGAATCCGAGCCGATCCCGGGGTCACCGATAGTTGTAAGAGGCGACCTGCCACAGGATTTGAAGGATAATATTAAGCAGGCGCTGATCGAAATGGACACACAGACGTTCTATGATGTGCAGGGGTGGGGCGATATCGAGAAGTATGTGGAAGTCACGGATTCCGACTACGACATTATCAGGCAGACGCGGGACCTTTTAGGTCTGTAGCCGGTTGAATCGGCGGTGTCATGATAAAAATCGAGGGATTAAGCCATCAATACCCTGTAAGGGCTGGCTCTCGTGTTAGTGGAGACGATGGTCAGGATATCGCAACAGAACTGGCCCTGCGGGATATTCACCTGGACGTGGCCAAAGGAGAGCGTCTGGTTATCCTCGGATCAAGCGGATCCGGTAAGTCTACCCTGCTCCGCTGCACCAACCTGTCCATCAGGCCTACGAAGGGTAAGATATTTATTGACGGCCACGAGATAACGAGCTTATCCCTCAAAGAGGTTGAAAAAATACGCCGTGGAATCGGCGTAATCTCCCAGCATTTTAACCTGGTGGAAGGTGCCACGGCGTTCAAGAACGTTTTGGTTGGCAGACTTGGCTACGTAGGCACTTTAAAGAGCATCCTGGGACGATTTGACGACGAAGACGTTGTTATAGCTACCGAATGTCTCGACAGGGTAGGGCTAAGCAGGTTTGCGCAAAAGCGCGTAAGTGACCTCAGCGGTGGACAAAAGCAAAGAGTCGCCGTGGCACGTGCGATGGCACAGCGGGCGCTAATCATTCTTGCTGACGAACCCGTATCAAGCCTTGATCCTAAACTTATGAAAGAAATTATGGATTTGATTCAGGAAATATGCGTTGAAAACAACATGACCCTGATAGCCAGCCTCCACTTCCTGGAGATGGCCAGGTCTTATGCCACTCGCCTGGTCGGTCTCCGTGAAGGCCAGCTTGTCTTCAATAATACCCCTGATGAACTGACGGATAAAGACATAATCGACATATACGGCGAGACCGAAGAATGGATCCTTTACGGTAGAAGAGGTTTCTAATGCATTTTCCCCCGTCCACTCTAAGCAGCAAACTGCGTCACATCACGATACTGCTGGCCGTCGTTGGAATATACTATTGGGCGATCGAGGGCACTAATTCCAGCCCGGTTACCTTCTTCCGCGGTTTACCCGATATGTTTGAATTTGTGTCAGACATGTTCCCCCCGGATTTAGCGATTCTCCCCAGGGCCATACTGAGTGTCGGGGAGACGCTTCAGATGGCAATCATGGGCACTACTTTTGGAGCCTTGATAGCCCTCCCCCTATCCTTTCTGGCGGCCCGAAACATAATGCCCTACCGTCCGGTATATCAGGCAACTCGCACTCTATTCGACCTGTGCCGGGGCATCAACGAGATAGTATGGGCCCTTCTGTTCGTGGCTATGGTAGGACTGGGACCGTTTCCCGGTGTGCTGGCACTGACAGTGCACCTGATTGGAGCCCTCGGCCGGTACTTCTCCGAGGCTATAGAGGCTACCAACCCCGAGCTGGTTACGGCTGTAGCTTCTACAGGAGCTAATCGCGTTCAGACCGTATATTACGGTGTTGTGCCTCAGGTTAGAACGCTGTTTGTGGGATATACCTTTTACTACCTTGAACACTGCTTCCGTGCCGCAACAATTTTAGGCCTTGTCGGTGCTGGAGGTATAGGGGTAATATTAAAAGAGAGTTTAAGCCTGATCCGTTATCAGGAGACATTGACCATTCTGATAATAATGGTGGTGACGGTTATATTCATCGATCGTCTAAGCGCCCATGTGAGGATGCGCTTTATCACCGGTGTCGAGGGTTAAATCATGCAGGGAATAATTACGGCGGCAGCGAGCAGCCCGCGATTATTGCCTTTGACCAAGCGAACTCCTGTAAGTCTGCTTGATGTGAGAGGCAAAGTTATCCTTGATCGCCAGATGGAAGCATTGCGGGAGGCGGGGGTTGATAACGTGCTGGTAATAACAGGGTTCTGTGCCGGCCAGGTTGAGGAATTATGTAGAGGTAAAGCTACCTGCGTTTATAATCCCTTTTATGAAGTCTGCAATGTGGCCATGAACCTGTGGCTGGTAAGACAGAAGTTAGAACCTGACTTCATTCTGGTATACGATGATATCCTTTTCGGCACTGAGCTGATAGGGGAAGTGTCCGAAGCGGCCGATGGGGTCACCCTGGTAGTAGATAGAAAGGGAGTGGATAAAGAGGCGGAGAAGGTGGTAGTACGCCAGGGTTTAGTGAACGCAATCGGCAAGGACGTAACCGGACCATACGGAGAGTTTATAGGCGTCGCCAGGTTTTCTGGAGACGCGGTAGGGGTATTGGTTGAAACACTGGAGCAGATTGCGCGGACCGACCTGGGCACTACTTTCCCTCAACTGGTCCAACTGCTTATCCAGCGAGGTCGAGATATTGCAGTACTGGCTACCGATCGGCCCTGGTTCGATATTGACTTCCCGAGTGACCTGGAAGAGGCGCAGAGGCGTTTCCCCGGCGGCGGTTAGGCCACGTCTGGAAATATGATCCGTTATTTACAACGCGTGATTGTCGCACCATTCGCGGGCGTTCTGGAATAATTTCAGCCAGGGAGAAGCCCGGAGAACTAAATCCCCGATATTAAATTCCCAATTTTCCGATTTCCATTCTTTGGGTATCCAGGGCCACTGCCACAGCAAAAAGGACCTTTCCGGGTGGGGCATCATTGCCAGATGTCGGCCATCCGGTGAACAAAAGGAATTGGTCCCAAAAGGAGACCCGTTGGGATTGAAGCGATATTTTCCGGTGGGCGTCCCCCCGTCGTCAGCATAGGCGGTAGGTGTCAAACCCAGCCGCTGAGCCCTGGAAAGGATTTCAGGATCGGGACAGTATAGACGGCCACCCCCGTGGGCTGACCATATTCCAAGGACTGAGCCTTCCATGCCCTTTAACATTATAGAAGGGCTCTCTGAGATTCTTACCGTTCCCCAGTGCGACTCAAATCGTTCCGAGGGATTCTGGATGAATCTCGGTTGTGTTATTTCGGGTATCCCCTGCCAGGGCACGACACCAAGAAATGCCATTAGCTGGCAGCCATTGCATATTCCCAGAGAGAAGGTATCCTGACGGTTAAAGAAGCGATCGAACATTTCCCGGAGATTTGGATTGAACCGGATGATGCCAGCCCAACCTTTGGCCGGGTCCAGGACATCGGCGTAGGAGAATCCACCTACGAAGACGATTGCCCTGAATTGATCGAGAGAAATTTTCTCTTCAAGCAAATCCGTCATCGTAACATCCCAGGGTTCGAATCCGGCCCAGAAGAAAGCCGATGTCATTTCGCGGTCACCGTTACTGCCTTCTTCACGGATAATAGCCACCTTTGGCTTATCAACCTGAAGCAGCATTTCCAGGGGCGTAGCCTCAAGCTGGAAGGTTAAATTGTATGTTAGACCCGGACGGTTGTGGTGCTGTGTCTGTTCCTTTGCAACCCCGGGATTCATCTGCTCTTCTTCCAGCCGATCGCTGGTTGCCTCCCACCAGGAGAGAAGTGTTTGCGTGCTCACATTTAATTCGGTCTTATTTCGGTGGCGTATGACTACCTTCTGTTCCTTTTCAGTGTTACCCAGAATGGTGAAAGGCACGTCATATTCCGCCAGGATAGCCTCGATTATGCTTTCTCCGGCTGGCAGGTATTCCAGTACAAGTCCTAACTCTTCGCAGAATAGCTGGGGAATTGCCTCTTCATCATCAGGGAGTTGGATCGACATTCCACAGTTACCGGACATCGCCATTTCTACCAGAGCAGTAATGAGACCGCCGTCACTTCGATCATGGCAGGCAAGAATCAGGTCTTCGTCTATCATTCTCTGGACTGCGTTAAACGCGTTGATAAGAAGCAAAGGGTTCTCCACGTCCGGAGAGTCATCGCCAATCTGCCCAAGAGCCTGAGACAAAGCTGAACCACCAAGTCTGTTTTTCCCTTTCGCCAGGTTGAGAGAAATTAACCTGCTTTCCCCCGGCCTTTTAATGTCAGGCGTTGCTTTTTTAGTAACGTCAGGCATGGTAGCATAACCGGAGATAACCACTTCTCCGGGTGCTTTTACGTTTTCATCACCTACTCTGGCAGCCATCGAGATGCTGTCTTTGCCTCCATCGGCAGCGATTCCAAGTTCCGTCATCAGTTCTGCCATTGCCACTGCCGCGTCGTAAATCCTGGCTCCTTCGCCGGGGAGTTTGGCTGCCCACATCCAGTTGACCGAGCACTTGATGTGGCTGAGGTCGCTAATCCTAGCAGAAACCATGTTGGTCAGCATTTCACCAACCGCCATTCGGGCACCGGCCTTTTCGTTAATCAGCATTTTTATAGGTTGTTCCCCAATGGCAATCGCTCCGCCGGTCAACCCGAAATGACTTTGAGCGACTATCGCCATATCGGAGACAGGTAGCTGGAGAGGGCCGCAGCATTGCTGCTGGGCGATCAGTCCGGTGACACTCCTGTCAACTTTGCGCACCAGGAACCCCTTTGAGCCGACAGAAGGCAGGCGGAAGACAAGTCTTAGGGCCTCTTCGGTAGTCAGTCCCCGGGGTAGTTGCAGGGGTTCCAGCTTTTTAGTAATCCTCTCAAGATAAAAGGGTTTCTGGGGCATCTTACCGAGGATTTTCTCAAGAGGAAGGTCGACCGGTGTGGAGTGGTCTTCGTCATCGTAGACTACGATTCTTCCATCCCCCGTGATTTCTCCCAAAACCTCGCAATTTACTTTTTCCCGGCGGCAGATTGCCGAAAATTCGTCAATTCTCCCCTCATGAATTAAAAAGGCGCTGCGTTCCTGATATTCGGCGCACCACATCTCCACAACTGCCAGTGACAGATCACCGGGCTTAATTGCGCGAATTTTAACGATACCACCCGCCGGATCGGTAATTTCAGCTAAAACATTGCCGGGGCCACCGGCGCCCTGATCGTGAACAACAAGAAGCGGATTTTCAACGCCCTTCTCCACGCAGGTTCTGATTACCCGGTTAAGCTTGTTCTCCATTTCGGCGTTACCGCGCTGGACGGCGTTAAAGTCGAGTTCAGCGATATTTTCGCCCTGAATCATGCTTGAGGCTGAGCCGCCACCCATGCCGATTCGATAAGCCGGTCCACCGACCTGTACAATCAGCATTCCCCTCTTCGGCTCCTCTTTTTTTACATGCAGGGCATCGACCTGACCTATGCCGCCTGTAAACATAATCGGTTTTATCCAGCCCCGACGTTCCCCATCCGGCAGTATTTGCTCAAAGGTTCTGACAAAACCTTGAATTATCGGTTCCCCAAACTTATTACCATAATCCGAAGCCCCGTTACTGGCTTCAACCAGAATTTCCAGCGGCGGTGCTAATTCAAATGGATAAGCAAGCCCTTCGGGTTCACCCGGAATGGGGTAGTCAGTGATATTCAGGGCTGCCGTGCAATAGCCGGCTGTCCCCGCAATTACCAGAGCTCCTCTTCCGGTAGCGTGGCCATCTCGAATCCTTCCACCGGTGCCGGTCGTTGCTCCCTGGAATGGCTGTACACCGCTGGGATAGTTATGGGTTTCAGCGGTAAAGAGAATGTGATAGTTGCACTGTCCGGGAATAAACGGGGAGCATGCCCCCGGATTTTGCGGAATTATTGTCCGGATTTTATAACCCCGAATTGCACTGGAGTTATCACTGAAAGCGATAACGCTGTTTGCAGGACTGGCGATGATAGTTGATTTAACTATCTGGAATAATGTATCCGGGACTTCCCGGCCGTCGATAACCAGTTTGCCTTTAAAGAACCAGTGGCGTGAATGCTCACTGTTATTATTGCCAAGCATGAACAGTTCCACACCGGTAGGATTTCGGCGCAGGGTCTGAGTAAAGAGATTGAAGTAAAACTCAACATCCCATTCATCCATACCGAGTCCGTTCTCCTGGTTGAACCTGCTTAACTCATCGATTCCCTTTTCAATCAGCTTGATAATGCGCACTTTTTCGGGGACAATTCCCGTCTCGAACGTTTCTAAAGGTTCAGGATAGGGGCTTTCGGTCATCCGGTCATGATTTTGGGCAGTGAAAAGCGCCCTGTCAGCATCCTGCGGTAACAGATACCGTCTTGAACACTCCAACCTGGTGACCTTTTCCAGCCCGCAGGCATGACAAACGGCGACTGCATTAGTTGAGTCGGCCGTCTCAAAATTCAGACGGGGCCCGATTTCAAGAACGTCGTTAACAGGGTCGAGAAAGGATTTCTCCCCGAAGCTCTCCGGTTCGAATGTTTCAGCGAGCAACCATCGCAATATTTCTAATTCTTCCGCCGTAAGCGGAGCCGAGGTCTCAATGTTAAAACAGCATTCGAAATCCGGCTTCACTTTTCGATAGAAATGCTTTACTACTGACATGGTCTTTCTTTCCGTCAAATCACCTTGTAATTCGCATTTAATCAGTGCTCCGAAAAGGTGATGCAGGTGCAGCAACTGTGCCTGTCGTAATTAGGGGGCGCTCCTCTTCAGGAACCCCCCGATTTTAAAGCCAATTTTACCATTTGTCTTTAGTGATGAACCGTCTGACTCCTGCTTAGAGGAGTAGTTCAAGGAGGTGAACTCACCTCCTAGTTATCTGCTTCAGGTAGATTGCCTGCATGTAGCGCTGCGGATGCGAGCGAAGTATTTCTGGTCCGAGTCATAGTGACAGTGCTTGTACTTCTTCCCGCTGCCACACCAGCAGGTGTCGTTGCGGCCTAGTTGGAGTGCGTATTCAGGTGGACGATTAAAGAGCTTATTCAGGAAACCCATCGATATTCTTTTTCCTTACTACTGTTTAATGCAGAGTGAACCGCTAGCAGTTCACTCATATTCCAAGCATATATCCGGCTCACTTGCTAGAAGATAGCACTTTGCTGGCCTGCCGTCAAGGAGTGTGGGTATTGAGAAAGGGATTGGAACCATCATACGCCACTTCTCGAACATCACGCGCTGAACGGACTGGGCCCCGGCCTGGATATGGGGGCTCCCGGGCAATCTGTTAGATGGCTTAGAGAAGTGCACCGGCTCTTTCTTTTACGAGGGCTCCGACCAGATACCCTACGGCGATTGAAGCTATTATCGTCAAGACAGTTAAGGTGACGACGTAAATCCAGCCAAAGTACACAATCATGATCGGAAGGAGGAACGGCTTCACCGCCCGGTTGTATAAGAAAACAGCCAGGAGGGAATTGGCTGCACCCTTCTCTTTCAGGTCCTTGAGAAGCGGGTACCATGCATAGATCGGTCCCGCGGAAATAAGGCCTGCGGCCACTGCTAATAATAACCCTTTGACACCCGCACCTGTACCCAGGAACCGTACTATCTGCGCTGGTTTGACGAAGAGATTTAGAAGCAGCATAACAGCGAAAACCAGGCAGAGTGGTAAAATCAAAGAACGTAAAATGCCCCCACAGCTTTTAAATGCCTGGATGGTTTCATCCGGCATCAGAATAAGCAGTATCAAATATATTACCAAGACAATGGCAGGAAAGGCTAAAAAACGTATAGCGGATTTCCAACTCTTTCCGTTTTTGCCGTTCTTTTTCAACACTTATATCACTCTACGAATGTATTGAAAATTATCGCCGTGGGAATTGCGACTAAGATAGCGAACACGAAGCAGACCGAATTTCTCACTATAGCGAACTTTCTCCCCAGAGCCGCTATCTCGGCGGGCATCTGAACCAGGCCTACCGTCACCCAGGCGACAATTAGCGCTGTTACAGCGAACATGCTGACTCCGAGGTCCATTAATTCCCCGCCGATTATATAGCTATTTATGGGATTTCCAGCCAGGATGCTACCAAAACAAGCTCCCCACAATGTGTCCAGACCGGCGCTACCCGAGAAAACGGAGTCCAGAGCTTCTTTGGATATAAAAGAATTGAAGAGGCCCATAAGCAGCACTACGCCTATCAGTATAGGCAACAAATTGGCAAATTGCCTGGCAGAGCTCCGAAGGGCGTTGAGGATAGCCAGTCTGTTTATCCCACTACGCCCTGCCGTGAATTGTTGCTCGCCTCCCGCACGCTGTTCGAACTCACCTTGCATATAGCGCTCAACGGTCTGCCTTACTGTGCCGCTGAGGCCAGTGATCACGCTTATACCCGCATCTAAAAGGTGCCTCCGGACAGTTGGACTGGCATAGGCAGTCAAGACCACATCGACCTCCTTGCTGATAGCAAGCACTGCCGCCTGCATGCCAGCGCCCTGCCGCGCCGAAGCCCCCGGGTTGATAATAGCCTCGAACTCAAGGGTTTCGGGGTCAACAATAATCAAGTACGCTGATGTGCCGAATTTATACCCTAATTGCGCGTTGAGATCCGGCCCTTCTGATGCAACAGCGATTTTCATACTTAACTCTACAAGTCAATTAGCGTCTATTTGTTCATACTATTATTGCATCTTTTTATACGTACGACTATATGTCTCGTTGCTACCACAAGCGTTGGAGAGCTATAAGACAACATCAAGACCCCTCCTGTTGCTAAGGTAGACCTTAGCAAGAAGGGCTTCCGAGGTTATCTGAAACGAAAGCTGGCGGATAAGGGAGGGACAGGAAGAGAAAAGCTTACACTACACATCGTAAAATATGACTGGTGACATATTGGTAGAAATGTGAAAATAGAGGGCCAAATTAAGCTAGTGTTATTGATACTTTAACATTAGTATAAATTTGGCGGCCAAACTTAGACTTTGCGCTTATCCTTTGCTCACGAGCCAGCCTTTTTTAAATCTTCGATCAACATCCGGGCGGCTTTCTTCCCGGTCATAAGCGCTCCCTCTGTGCTCGCGATAAGGAAAAGGTATTCCCCGGCAAGATAAAGCCCCTGCACATCACGCATGTGGTTCCTTAAGAGGTCATGAATAGCGACAAACTGTCCTGGAGACTCCATATTAACAGCGCGCTCCCACCTGAAAAGCTTGGTAATGACTGGTTCATCCGGAAACTCCGGGAAGAACCTCTGCACTTCCTTGATTACCAGTCTGCGGCGCTCTTCAGGTTCAAGCTTTGCGAGCTTCTCATCTTCCCAGCCCCTTGTCGTGCAGATCATGACAGGTTTCTCATGGGCTCTGCTGCCCCTTGCAATCCAGGAAATTATAGTATCGGCACTGGCAGGTGTCATCATGACAAACATATCCACATTACCTGGAATAAGATGCTTCTCCAGGCCAAACTGGTAATAATATGTGGAGCTGTATTTACACGTTTCGAGAGCCTTTCTCATTGTATCCGGTAAATCGGGGATTAATTGTCTTGCGAGCACAGCATCGACCGCACAAATCACGTGGTCAGCTTCAACGAAACCGTCATTCGTCTCAACGCCTCTCACTTTATTATTTTCAATGACAATCTTGTTTACAGTAGTAGACAGGCGAACATTATCTTTCACTTTCTCATACAAGGCCGCAGTCAATATACCGAGGCCTCCCTCCAGACTGCGCATGCCCTTCATCAGTGAGAAAAGTGAAATCGGGTGTGCAATGGAAATATCCCTGGGACGCGCCAGAACCATGGTGGCAAGAAACGGATGAAACATCCATTCCAGTGCTTCGGGGCCGCCATGTTTAAGCACAAACTCTTCAGTGCTCATATTAGATATCTCTGCCAGCGCATCGAAATTGTGTTCCTTGGTGTCAACCAGTTTCATATATTTTCGCAGCGCCAGGAACACCTTTATTATTTGTGGATACGTTTTCAAGGGCATGGTCGTGAGAAGGAACTTGATGTTCTCAGGTAATGTGACTATAGTACCCCAAAGATTGCCTCCCGTGAAAACAGTGCGTATCTTGCCTTTCACAAAAAAACCGTACCGCTGTTTTTGCAGGGAAAATACCTTATCCATTAATCCCAGTTCGTTCAGATACTGAAACGTTGTTCCCCACTGGGGTTCTGTGCTTCCGGCACCTATGCTGAAGGTATATCCCTGCTCTGTGATACTCCTGCACCTTCCGCCTGCGACATCATTTGCTTCGAAAGCAACTACATCTATCCCTTGCTTTTGTAATGTATAGGTCGCAGATAATCCCGCGCAGCCAGCGCCGACCACGATAACATCGTGTTTCATTTTTATTACTCCCCTCCAATCTGAATAGAGGATATATTCTGGTTTACTCCTCTACTCCTCGATTTTAAACTCCCACTGGCAACAGATGTCCGCTTTGCTTTTTCTGGGAGGGAGCTTCAGGGCTTTACACTTCATGTTGGGATTGAAGTACTTGCAGAACTCGATGAAGGCCCGTTCCTCTACACCACCCGGTCCGCAAAGGGCAGCTATATCCTTTTCGTTTCCTTTTCTTTCAAAGTAGAACAGGGAGGGGCAACTGGTGAAAGTCAGTACCACATGGTTATTGTTCTTTATATCGTATTCGTATTCATACAGGCCCTCCCGGGCGCCATCGATAGCCACCTGGAAATACTTGAGCATGGTCAAAATATCATCCCCTTGAATACTCATTGCTTGCGTGGTCAACGGCAGCGCAAACTTACGCACCCATTTCTCGTAGACATCAGCGTCGAGCCTGAAGGCTTCCTCAGAATCCATCCTCTCCCTGTTCACTGTGTTCCACATTCCCATGAAGCCCACAAAAGCGACCTGATAGCTTTTTAAGAGCCTGATCAGTGCATCCTTGGAGAACTCCTCCAGCTTTAAATCCGGTCTATATTGCCCGCTATAATCATTAAGCTCTTTCATAGTCTGAAACTCCTATACTATTTGTATTTCACAGGGATTAAATGTTCTATGCCAAAATCAGGGAGAGCATATCACAGCCCGATTTCAGCTTCGAGTGTTTCCAGATGGAAAGGTGTACTGCCGAGCCTTAACTCGAAGGCTTTCGCCTGCCGGAAATAGAAATGCAGGTCATAGTCCATGTCTACACCGACACCGCCGTGCAGTTGCTGGGCACTTAAGGCAACACGCTGGCATGCTATATTGGTAAAGGCTTTGGCTATCGCCACCTCTTTTTCAGCCGGCAGCCCCTCACTGAGGCGCCAGATTGCCTGATACGTTATCCAGCGAGCGCCATTAACATCTATGAACATATCAGCCAATCGGTGCTGAACGGCCTGGAACGCCCCAAGGGGACGCTCGAACTGTATGCGGGTTTTAGTATGTTCGGCCGTCATCTCCAGTGCCATCTGGGCTCCGCCCACCATCATCGCACATTGCAGGGCAGTTGCCTTTCTGAGTATTGCTTTGACCAGCGGCAGGCCTTTGTGCAGCGCTCCCAGAATATCGCTCGATGAAACTGACACTTTATCGAATGCGACCTCGAACTGTTTGTCAGGCGCTATCGTAACCAAAGGAGTTATACCGATAGCAGGAGCTTTCCCATCGACTATGATAAGGGTAATTCCTTCCTCATCCCCGTAAGCACCGTCGGTCCGTGCCACGACGATCAGGTAATCAGCGATGTGGGCATAGGGAACCATAAGCTTGACGCCGGTGATTTCCAACCCCTCGCCCTGCGGGATGGACTGTGTAGTAATGAATCTGGGGTCTTCGTCTACCTCAGGTTCCGCGATTGCCGCGGTTAGTATAATCTCACCGGATGCGATCTTATGCAGTATCGACTGTTTTTGCTCTTCAGTCCCGTATTCAAGAATTGGAAGCGCTCCCAGTGCTATAGTGCTGAACACGGGTCCGGGCACAGCTGCACGCCCGAATTCTTCAAAAAGTATCGCCAGGTCAAGAATATTTAGTCCTGCTCCACCGTACTCCTCTGGAAGCGCCAGGCCCATCCAGCCCAACGTTGCCATTCTCTTCCAGAGCTCCGATGAGTAACCCAGGTCGCTGGCTTCGATTTCTCTCACCAGCGACTTGGGACATTCTATGCTGAGGAAATCACGCGCGGATTTCCTCAGCATCTCCTGTTCTTCATTAAGCGCGAAGTCCATAACTATTTTACCGGTCTGAACATGGGGAGCGGCCACTCATCATTTATATCCACGAAAACGACCTCTACAGGCATGCCGAAGTATAAATCCTCAGGATTCCCCTCTGCCATGTTCGATATGAAACGAACCCCCTTTTCCTCCATCTCCACAACCACCACTTCGAATGGGACCCTGTAGAGCGGATTCACTTCCCTGGTGAAAACGACCCAGCTGTAGATCTTGCCTTTTCCGGTCGACTCCACCCATTCGAGGTTATAGCTGTGGCATTTGTGACACATGGGACGGGGCGGATGAAGAAACTCACCGCATTCCGTACATCTTTGGAAGACCAGCCTTTTCTGCTTAACAGCCTCCCAGAAGCCCTCCTCAAAAGACTCGGCAACCGGGTTATAAAAGTACTTCAGGTATCGTTTGTTCAATTCCAGAGCCATCTCTAACCTCCTTGCCCAAGGATGAGAGCGCTGGTCGGAACGCCGAGCCCTCCTGTGACAAGACAATGCTCTACATCCTTAATCTGCGTTATTGCTGTGCCCCTTATCTGCCTTACCCCTTCGGCGATCATGTTCATTCCGTGTATGTACGATTCGGACAACATTCCGCCGGAGGTGTTAATAGGCAGTTCTCCGGTCGGTCGGATCCGGTCGCCCCCTTCGCAGAAGGGTCCCCCCTCCCCTACTTTGACGAAGCCCAGTGCCTCCAGCTGCATGGGGACCAGTGAAGTGAAAGCATCGTAGAACTGGACTACGTCCATGTCCTTGGGAGTGAGCCCCGTCTGCTTCCAGAGGTCTTTTCCTGTCTCCTCCATCTCCGGAATCCCGATGTTATCCCGGTAGAAGCTGGTCATGCAGTATGAGTCCCACGATGTTGCCTCGGCAGCACCTACAATATAGGCTGGCTTCTGCTTGAGATGTTTCGCTCTCTCAGGCGTTGTAACAATCAGTGCAACTGAGCCATCGTTCTCCAGACAGGTATCATGCATACGAAAGGGTTCGCACAGCATCGGCGAATTGAAATAGTCCTCCATCGTTATCGGTCTGCCATAGAAGATAGCTCTCGGATTTCGAGCAGCGTTCTCTCTGCAAACGATAGCGACCCAACCCAGCTGTTCATTCGTGGCCCCCGTCTCGTACATCCACCTCCGTGTGAACATTGCGATCCATGAAGTTGGACTGGCAAAGCCAAAGGGCATGGTGTAGCTCCAGTGAGCGTCGATCGGGATATTGGCCGGCCGTCCGTAGCGCACCGTTCCGCTGGCAGGCTTCAGCGAACGGAAACAGAGGACGTAGTTCGCCAGACCTGCTGCAACAGCCAGCGTGGCATGTAATACTGTGGCGCAACATGCGCCGCCCCCCCACGGGGCTTCGACGAAATACCTCAGGTTCGGAATACCAAGACATCGGGCGACGTCTGTCTCCGTGGTGAACTCGGTGGCGGTCTGTCCGGCGGTGCCGAACTTGACAACCCCGTCGATCTCCTCTGGCTTGATTCCCGCGTCCTGGCACGCCGCCATCGTAGCATCTACGGCCATGTGGATTTCGCTTCGGCCACTGACTCTTGAAAATTCGGTTGAACCGATGCCAACTATACAAGCCTTGTTTTTTATCGTCATTTTTCTTCCCTCTCTATCCCTTCGCCGGCAGGGCCATGACCGCCGTCCCGACAATATGAGGGCCCAGCGTATTATCGCCGGCAATATCGAGCTCAATCAGGTGATCGCCTGATTCCTCGTACTTCTTTGTAATCCTTGCATTCATGTCCATCTTGTTGCCGGCAGTCGGGAAATTGGGCACCTGGAGACCGATGTTCATCTTCTTCAGCTCAGCCTCGGGCCCGGCCCATTGTTCCAGATAAGAAGCCATGAGTCCATTGGAGGTCAGGATATTCATGAAAATGTCCGGAGCCCCCTTTTCCTGCGCGAAGTCTCTGTCATGATGCACCGGCATGAAATCATGCGAAGCCCATATGGCGCCGCTGACGATTAGCGTAGTATCTATTGCTCGGGATTTCTCGGGTAAGTCCTGTCCGACTTCAACATCTTCCCAGTAAACGTTCTTTATTTCCTGCGCCATCTTTTCCTCCTTCTCCTTATTTAGCCCTCGTACAGACGACGTGTGTCCATGGGCGGCTTGTATTTAAGTACCCTGAATGATTCTACGCACACTTCTTCGTCATGCTGATTAATAAATGTGTACAGGATATCTACGTAGCGACCAATTCCCTGGCGCGTGAAATGGTCATATTTTGACACTCTGGCAACTGTAATCTTGCTGCGGATAACATCCCCGGGTCTTATAGGCTTCAGGTACGTTTGCTCCTGTGCCGTAGCGACGACACCGTTGTAACCTTCGGAGTCAAGAAGATCGAACAGTTGATTATGCGGGTCCTCCTTGAAGGGCTGGTTTGCATGAACGAATCGCTGAAGCGCGTCGTACATATCATCCAGCGACCACGTTTGCACCATTGACGGAGGAGCTATGAGCCCTCCATATTTGCTTGCCTTCGCGAATTCCTCGTCACAGTACAGCGGATTGGAGTCCTGCATAACTTCGCACCAGTGCCTGATATCCGATTTAGTCACTTCATCGTGTGGATCGTGAAAAGGTGATGATTTGCCGATGAAAGGTTCCACTTTCGAATAATCTAAGGTTTCCTCGGGGGGACCTGAGAAGGGTTTTATCCTGTCATTTTCTTTTCCCATATAAATGCGACCTCCTTGGTGATCTTCCAACTACGATACTGGTGTCAGCATTTTTGACTTGAATACGGTGTAGCTTTGTTTGCTGACCACTTCACCATTTTGATTAGAAAACGTGTAGAGTAAATTGACCTTATACCCTTTTCCCAGCTTAGTATCTTCCTCACCCGATGACACGCCGGTAACCTTGACCTTGTAGCTTAACTGGTCGCCAAGGCATATGGGTTTGAGATATTCCTGGTCAAGGGCTATACCAACAGATATGCTATAACCTGCCTCGTCCAACAGCTTCAGTACCTGTTCATGGGGCTCCGTCGCCTCCAACTTCTTAGGCCACAGAGGGCCCATTGCCCACGCTAACGCCATAGCAGGCGGGGCAACATTGGTATTCCAGGAATCCTTCTTACCCTCCATAAGCTCGCGCCAGTGCCTGATATCGGACGTACTCACCGTATCGAGGGCTTGTATCACACCTGACTCTTTCCCGACAAGGTCTTTCGTCTGGCTAAAATTCATACTGTACCTCCTTTCTAATTTGAATACAGAATTCTTGTGCTACATCGCCCTGGGCATACCCAGACCGGCTATGGCTATGATGTTTCTCTGAATTTCCAGGGCGCCGCCGCCAAAGATAAGTACTATGTCCGTCCGCAATGCATGTTCCACCTTCCCTTTGAGCGGAGCCCACTTCGATCCCATCTGTAACTGGCCGAACTGCCCTATTATCTGCAACAGCGTGCTGTTGAGCCGCTGGTTCAGTTCAACCCCATATACCTTGACCATAGATGATTCCGCATAGACGAGAGCGTCCTGAGTTATGAGCCATACCACATAGTAATTGAGTATCCTGAGTACTTCCAGTTCCATCATCAACTCGGTGAATTTCTGCCTGACCCACGGGCGTTCAATGATCGGTTTGCCGTCGTGATTAGTCTCTTTCGCCCACCGGATGGTCTGATCGAGATTACGTCTCATCGTAGAGGAAGGAACAAGCGCAATACGCTCGAAACTCAACTGGGTGGTCATATACTTCCAACCCTGATTTTCCTCGCCGACCAGGCACTCTTTGGGAACCCGAACATTATCATAGAAGGAATAGTTGCTTCGTTCACCGCCCATTGTCATGAAAGGCTCTATCGAAATACCGGGTGTATTCATGGGAATAATGAATATAGATATGCCCCTGTGTTTGCGTGCCTCGGGATCGGTCCTGGCGGCAAGCCATACATAGTCGGCAAAGTCTGCATTAGTTGTGAATACTTTTTGCCCATTTATGATATAGCTGTCACCATTCCTGACGGCGGTAGTTTTGAGGGAAGCCAGGTCCGTACCTGCGTCGGGCTCGGTATAGCCAATACAGAACTCTATTTCTCCTTTTAAAATTAGGGGTAAATATTTCTTCTTTTGCTCATCAGTGCCGATTCGCATTATAGCCGGCCCCACAGTGTTCAAGCCAAGCACGGGTAAGGGTACCTCTTCATAGAAGCATATCTCAAAGAAGAGATGCTGCTCCATAGGCGTGCGCCCCTGGCCGCCATATTCCTTCGGCCATCCAACTCCCAGCCAGCCATCGCGACCCATCTGGCGTATTAGATTTGTATACGCCGGGCCTCCTCCATACCCCGACCGCGCCTCAAGCTCAGCAATAAGTTCCGGGGTTTTCTGCTTCTTGAGGTACTTCGTGCATTCCTGGCAAAATCGCTCTTCCTCCGGTGTTAGAGCAAAGTCCACATCGAGCTCCTGAGCCTAGTTCTGTATGATTTCCCTTACGTCACAAGAAAAAACGACTGTGATACCAGTAAGCGCAGAGTCCTATAAGTACAGCGTAATTTGACGTGTCGATCGAATTAATCTATAGTATAACTATAGTATACTATAACTATTCCACTTAAAACAATTAACACATGACTTCTTTTTTGTCAAGCGGTTTTTCCCCGATTGGGCTATATAATGCAGACCGCTAAGACAAAAAGCATGTTTCAATAAGTAAATGAGGCTATATTGTTCAGTTCAAGAGATCATCGATTGTGGTATTGATTATAGTATACTATAGGTAACGATAAAGGGTAAAAGCAATAGTATATACACTATCATAATAAGGCGTAGATATTTGACTATTAACGGTATTACGATAGCGTAATTTAAACTGGAGGTCGAATGGAAACCGATATAAATATATCCGAGGGACAATATCTATTTAGCTTATTAGGCACCACTTTCAGTGCGATTATGAATGCCCGGAAGAAAGAGATAGAACCTTCGGGCATTTCTTTGACACGTGCCACCGTTTTATGGGTGCTGAAAGCTATGGACCGGCCTACAACAATCGCCGAAGTAGCTCAAATCATGGGGCGGGATCATCTGACGACTTCACAGCTGTTAAAACGAATGGAGAGCGAGGGATTCATTGAGAGGGATAGACGTGTACGAAAGCGTGGACCTATAGCATTGATGCTTACCCCAAAAGGTGACGAAGCCGTAATCTGGACACTGGAAAGAAATGAAGTTATAGATGAAATCATGTCATGCCTGTCCCAGGATGAACAGAACAACCTTAAAGAGTATCTGATGAAGCTGCGTGAAAAGGCCGTCACAAAAGGTGCTTTGTATTCACCGTTTCCTGCTCCAGTAGATGCCACTTTGAGGATACGGGGTGACTAGTCATCATTAAGCGCTGTCAGACAGTGGATTAATATGCCATAAAGGCTCAATCTGCACTGTGCATTCTTACAGGACGACAGGATATAGCTGGTAAAAACCTTCTGAACTCTCATATAGAGGAATTAATTGCATTATTGGAGGTCTCAGTAGTGAGTGAGGTTAAGTTCGGGGAGGGTTTCCCTCCCAAGACGGTAGCTATCGTCGGTGTTTCTAGAACCGAGCAAATGCGTCATCCCGGATATACGGGGTCGAGGCTATTTCGTATTCTACGTGAAGCCGGATTTAAAGGCAGTGTCTATCCTGTTAATCCCAAGGCCGATATGATCGACGGGGTCAAGGCGTATCCGAGTGTAACCGCTATCCCCGAGCGTTTGGACCTTGTCACAATAGGCGTACCTTCCACTGAAGTACCACAGGTGCTGGAAGACTGTGTAGCAGCGGGGGCGCTGAATGTGCAGATACTGACTTCAGGGTTTGGGGAAACAGGAGAAGTACAAGGAAGTGAGTTGGAACGCGCGATACGTGATATAGCTTTGAGGACAGGTCTTCGGGTCATCGGGCCGAATTGTATGGGATTCCAGATACCGTCCGTCAAAATGAAGATGTTCGAAGAGGTTGAATTAATTCGGGGACCGGTCGCTTTTGTCTCACAAAGTGGGGGGCACGCAAGGATATTTCTAATGCAGGGTCCACACTTCGGTATTGGCTTCAGCAAGGTGATAAGTTATGGAAATGCGCTGGTATTGGATGCTATTGACTTCCTTGAATATCTCTCTACCGACCGGGAAACCGGAATAATCTGTATGTATCTCGAGGGTATCAGGAAGGGTGGAGGGGAACTGATGAAGCTGGTGAAACAGATAAATGCCAGGAAGCCAGTTATCATATGGAAAGGCGGCCTTACAAGCCCGGGGGCTCGAGCTGCCTCATCTCATACCGGCTCTCTCGCAGGAAATAAGCAGATATGGGATGCTTTCTTTAAGCAGACCGGGGTGATAAAGGTAAATTCCATCGACGAAATGGCAGACGTTACGATGACTCTCCTTCATTTGAAACCATCATCAGGCAGACGTGTAGCAGTTATAGGAGCTGGCGGGGGGGATAGCGTGTCTACGGGGGATATCTGTGTTAACGAAGGCCTAGAGATGCCTCCAATCTCAACAAAGACGATGACCGAGTTGCTGAAATTCGTCTCCTTGGTCAACCAGGGCGTGTCTAATCCATTGGATGTACCAAGCGTTTTTGGCGATCTCTCTACTTTACGGCGAACCTTTGAAACGCTGGCTGCCGATCCTTTAATAGACATTATCATTCTGCATGTAGGTGCTGAATACTTCCCGGACATCTGGGGTAGTAGAATGGACGAATTTTCAGAATGTATATCAAGTGCATCAAGGAAGGATCAAGGAGCCAAGCCGATAATTCTCGCTGTTACTAACGAAAGCGGTCGCTCGGCACCCGAAAAATACGTCAGGGAGTTGGTTAAAAAGGGTATACCCGCGTATACATCTCTGGAAAGAGCTTGCCGTGCCCTGAACAGGTTCGCCAGTTACAACGAGTTTCAAGCTGCAAAGGGATAAGCGGGAGCATATAAAGTTTTACTTATAAACAGGTCAGTCCGATCTTATGGCGAATACTCGAATATCTCAATATGCGGAACATGCCTCGTTTCCAATGGCTCAAACTGTGCCGACAACTTGGAGGCCAACTCATATGTTGGCGATTCGTAGACAAGCTCATAATGATCTAACCCCTCGAGGGGCACAGGACTATTGAAGGGATCATTCCCCACGATCCTGTAGTTGTCATAGCCGTGGGTTCTCAAATACTCCTCAGCTGCCTCATATGTAGGGAATCGCAATTGCTCAGAGTTGATCTCCTTGTACTTGAAGCCATTATCATCTATTCTTTCAATGTATGAGACGACCAAGGTAGAATTATCGGGAATGACTTCTGCTCCTCCGAACATAAATAGTCTGGTGCACATAGACTGGTAATACGCTGGATAATAGAGCACTATGCGTTGAAGCTCACCGCTGTTCCATGCATAGTACTCCTCGAAGAAATCGCTCTGGTCTTTGCCCGCCCATTCTATCATAGCAGGGAAGTAGCCATACATTTGATACTGCCGGGATACCTCAGGCATAGCCATCAGGTAATCGATGATTACATACTTTGAGCCTCGCCTGTCCAATATCTTGTTTGCCGAGGATTCATCCTGAGCGGTGAAGAATAGGCCCGCAAGTCTTGCGCCAGACCCACTCGGATTAGCGTTCGGTATGCGATGGGCAATGTAGGTGATCCAGTAACCGAAGTCCCACCAGCTCATCACACCGTATGCTGATTCAGGATAGTCGTATTTAGTTCCCCTGGCTGGCTTCTCATATAGGTCATAATAGAAGTCTGCATCTGAAAAGGGTTCCGGAGTATTGTCTTCCATCCAAACCAATGCGTCATGCCAGTATTGGGAGGGGCCTCTGAAAGCATTTGCCCAATCAATTGCTGTTCCTATGTTAGGGTAGAATACTAAGAAGAACACAACTATTAATACTATCAGGCTGTAGACATGTCTGGCGTTAAGTATTCTGGCACCGATGGCTGGCTGACTTCTCTTCGACGCTTTCTCCTTCCTGCGTTTTGCTTTCTTGGTTAGCCTGGGTTTCTCCACCTCCGTTTGCAGAGTTTCGCTCCTGTCAGGCTCTTCCCTGAAGCCGGCAAATTTCAGCATTCGCCAGGAAAGGTATGCTGTTAGAAGAGCCACGTTCACCGCAAAATAGTAAGCCAGGCGCTCCTGACCAAAAGCCGCTATTAGCACTATAAGGCTCCAGACGAAGAGCAGAGTCTTATCAGCGCCACCTTCTTTTATGATTAAGTAGAGTATCATGACGAGAGATACTAGAGATATATAGAAGCACGCACCAAAGTATTCCCATGCTGTTGACAGTGAGAGTCCTCCCGCCTCGCCAATTTTTAAGTGGATACCCGTTGGGTTGAATGTCAGGCTCATTTTGTTAATTATTAAATTCAACAGGGAACGGTCGATAAGGTATAAGAATGCAAAGCTGATGCCAATGAGAGCAGCAATTACCATCGGGTAATATAGTCGCCCTATGTTCCGGCGGACCATGAGATAAGAAGTGATGCTCAGTGCCAGGAACGATAGCATACCGATGATCAGTGATGCCATCTGGAGTTTATCAAGATGGTATTGCCCTTTAAAAGGGGCGATCATTAACAGAGCGAAAAGAAAAGCGGGCACGCCCACTAAGCAGAGGTAATCGGTCGGCCTGCCTCTTAGATGGTCGATAGCGTATTGCAGGACGGCAAAGACGAGGATAATGAATACAAAGAACGCGCCCGATCTCCATGAAAGCAGGTACAACCCCAGCGCTATCCCGGTCAGCAGCGAATAGAGCAGTGGTTTTCTCAAGGCTCCCCAGTCTCTTTCTCGCAGGCTGCTGAAGGAAACGTCATTCTGCTTAGCTTTCTTCACTGCCAGTATCAGAAATAGGACGGTCAAGGTACTGAACAGGATCTCTGCGGCATGGTGATCGGTGAAACCAAGCAAAGTTCGCATGAGGAATTGGCCGGGCAATATGGCAATTAGAGCTGCGGAGAGAAGCCCCGCTTTTCTGCCGAATAACGCTTTTCCTATGAAGAACACGGGTATGGTGACCAGGGCTCCGAGTATTGCAGGGAAATAGGCAGCCACCGTTTCGATGACTCCCTTCGACGGGGAGCCCGCGCCGAGGACCCAGGCAATCAAGCCAGGAAGAAAGTCGTAGAACGGCGCGGTACCTATAGCCATCCCGGCAGGATAGGCACCGTAGGGGTCGAATTGGATGTCGTTTGGGAAGTGATGAACCAGGTTCTCTATGTGCCTCATATGATACCAGGGGTCGTTCAACTGGAATCTGACCCAGTCTCCGGCAAAGACGTTGTCATGGGGAAAATACACCCGTAGCAGGAGAGCAATACCGAAGATGAAGGCCAGTGCCAGGCCATAGGTGATGTATCGCCGTTGCCTTGCTCTAGCAGAGAGGCTCTTGATTGGCGAAATTGGTGATGGCTGAGTGGGCTGAGAAACTTGTTTCAAGACACTCATCTGTCGAATTTCCAGTCTGTTCTTGGCCCCCGGGACTCACACGGTGTTGAACTGTGTGCTGTAAATAGCCCGGCATGCCTTCTTGTCCACAAAGACGCCGGGCATGAGTGTTAGCAGGGTTTCGAGTGTTATCACCAAAGCTGTTCTATCAGCAGGGGCAGCATGCTTAAGGCTCCCAGTAAAAGGCAGAACTTCCAGAAGGCTACTCTGGAGGCGATCCTGATCAGTGCTCCGATGGTCAGGATACCGAATATAAAAGCTGTAATGACACTGCTGATTACGATGGTTTCGAAGCTGACCTCGTCGATGAGGCAAATGCCGATTACCGCTGCCAGAATGACCGGGATGCTCATGAGGAAGCTCAACCTTATCGCATTTCCTGCTTCAAATCCTCGGATGAGAAGGGCTGAGACTGTCAGGCCGGACCTGCTCAGTCCGGGCAATGCGGAGAATGCCTGGACCACACCCAACAGAACGGCATCCTTTATCCCTGTGGTAGTTTTTGTTCCTGAAAAACTGCGAGCGTATCTTTGCACCAGCCCGGTGACTATCAGGAGTGCGCCGATAATCGCCGTGATAGTCTCCGTGGTTATTTCCTCTCTATCCAGGTTTATGAGTAAAAGCGGGGCTCCCAGGGCACCGGTTAGCACCGTTGATACGATTAGAAAGGTGATGAGAGCATTGGGCTCAGAGCCACTGCTTGCTCCCCGCTCTCTGGCATATTGCGGAAGGTGCTGTAGCAGGTATGCAACCTCCTTTCTGAAATAGACTACAGCCGCGAGAAGCGTCCCGAGGTGCAGCCAGATAGATGTGGCTATTGCCTCGGGTGACGGCTTGTCGAAGAGATGAATCAGTATGAGTGTATTAATGCCCTCGCTGCTTATCGGCAACCACTCTGTTACTCCCTGAACAGCGCCCAAGATTAGACCTTGCACAAAATCTGTCACAT
>CAYVQT010000021.1:0-46152 GCA_964453665.1 uncultured Dehalococcoidia bacterium
TTTACCATAATTATACCACAATTATACGAATACTTATATGTTACATGGTACTAGAATCAATTACCATTGTCAGCGGTTGATAGAGCAACTGGCTCTCCTTCCATTTAAGAAGCTCCAGTGCAGCCTGGTTTACCATTACAATCCGTTTTTGAGTATCTACAAGCAGCAGGGCATCTGACATGGTGGCAATGATACCTTCTGCCGCTATTGCCGGCGTTATAGTAAAGAGGTTGTGTCTGAGAATGCCATATGTGATGAAAGCAATACCAAGAGCAAGAGCGGCCGATGCGAGTTCCGGGGTTCTTATGTCGAATTCAGGCAACATTCCATCTACCGTAAGTAGAGCGACGAGTGGTAATACAAGACCGCCCAAAACATACTTCGCATTTCGCTTGCCTATCGCTTCAGTAGAACTACGGTAGTAATGCCAACAAAGGTAAACCGAAATAAAACCCATTCCAACTGCCCAGATAAAGGCGAAAGCGGATATAAAAATATAGTCTGAGATGCCATAAGCCCAACCCCAGGCAAACTCCTCTGGTTTTCCCAGGACCGCATGTGTTGTCAAATCAACGAGCGAAAGGACGAACGCAGGTAGATATATAAGCGCATATATCCTTTTTTTATCGAGCCATTTTCTTCTTTCTGTAAGGATCAGGACAAAATGTAATAAAAGGGACGGTGCAAATAGCCAAATTGCTCCAGCCTGCCGCCAGAAGAAGGCCTCGTTAAATCCCCGTGCCTGTATAAGCCCGAATTCCACCATGCCATAGTAAGCCCCCAGCAAGCAGTAGAGCGAAAGAGTCCGGTTCGTTGAACTCTTACGACTCTGTTGGAATACAAGAACCCCCGCAACGAGACAGATGCCGAAAGAGGTCAAAGGCACGATAGCGAAGACATTCAAAAAACCTACCTCCTAGCTTACACGGAGTATTTCCGCATGCTTCGAAGAAAATCCCTCCCGGCAACCATCGTTTACGCTCATAAATTACTTAGCCTTAATAGATTATCGGTTATGAGTGCCTGTTATAATTTAACATCGGAATAAAGCTACTTACGTAAATAGATTGACTTATCCAATAATAACGCTATCACAATTAATAATTAGTTTGAATAGACATTATGATTCAGTACCGATGGGAAAATGGTAGGGGCTATTCATTGATTACAGATGAAACTGCTTTAATATTCGGGCTATAATTGACATCTAGCTTCAAATAGAAAAACAATCCGTCTTATTGGCCAGAGGGCTTCGTTACGCTTGTGAAAAGAGAACCTATTTTCTAACGAAGAAGTCTTTGAGCGTATTTGACGGTCTAAAAGAAGCTAATTAAAATGCTCCTGCTCTATTCGCCTCCACCAAGCACATCTAGTGTGTAATAAAAGTATGCTGGTTATCTCGAAGCGCAAGCTGCTTGACCGATCGACTGCGGGATGTAATGTCTATGCTCGACGTGTGAAATGATGACACAGCTCGAGTTTAGATTTGGTTAGAAGCTCAATTACAGCAGGCTAGCCAGAGTGGTCGATCTCACTCTGGACGCTGAGGCCTGTCCCCGGTTCCACCCACGACTGAGGCTACAGCATAATTACGGGAGTGAGAGAGGCTGATGGCCAGCTCTTCTATCCCCAGCTTTTTTGCCCGGCGGCGCGCCCTTCCGTGGAGGAAGACGAGCGGAGCCCGTCGCTTGTTGGACAGTATCTCGATTTCGCGCCAGGAAACGCCCCGCCTCCCCGTACCCAGCGCCTTCATCACCGCTTCTTTACCGGCGAACCGCACAGCCAGCTCAGGCACCCGGCTGCGACAGAAATCAAGCTCGGCCTCAGTATATATGCGCCTCAGGAACCTCTGTCCCCAGCGGTCGATTACTGCCTGTACCCGCTCGATCTCGATTATATCCACGCCTACGCTATATAAAGGCACAGCTACAAACCAATTAGATTCAGTGTTTAAAAGTATATCACACCAAGGACACCCGCACTACAGCACCCCGCCTCACCCCTGAAGCCTTTCGCCAGACCCCTTTACCTACAGACAGGCCCAATTTATATAACAGGCGGGCACCGGACGGTTATGGGCTTCACGATACTCTTATCAGGGAAACACGACGGTGTATCCCTGATGGAACGTGGTGAAATGTTGACTTTCAAAACGTTTACGGATAGACTTTTACTGGAATTGCACACACACGCACAGCGCCTCCAAAACATCAAATCTAACACTAAGAAGGGGTAAATGATGCCAGAGAAGGAAATAGCAACAGGATTTCTTCCTCCATACCGGGTTCTAGACCTGGCTGACGAGAAGGGTGCCTATTGCGGTAAGCTTCTCGGCGACCTCGGGGCTGACGTGATAAAGGTTGAACCCCCGGGAGGGGACAAGGCAAGGGCCCGGGGTCCATTCCATAAAAACGAGGTCCATCCAGATAAGAGCCTGAGCTTCCTCTATTTCAACACCAGCAAGGGCTCGATAACACTAAACCTTGAAGATGGCACCGGCCAGGCTATCTTCAAGAGGCTGGTCGATAAAGCAGATGTAGTTGTAGAGAGCTTCCCCGTAGGGTATCTTGCCAGCCTTGGGCTTGACTATCCCGCGCTGCGAAAAATCAACCCCGGGCTGGTGATGAGTTCCATTACGCCGTACGGACAAAAAGGCCCTCAGAAGGACTACAAGGCCACTGATATCAACATTATGGCCATGAGCGGCTACATGCAGCTTATCGGTGAACCCGACCAGCCGCCGCTGATGCTCGGCGGCGAGCAGTCGTTTTACCCCGGGGCACAGTACGCAGCAACCGGCACCCTGGCCGCGCTGTTTTACCGTGATGCCACCTCTGGAAAGGGCCAGCATGTGGATGTGTCCATGCAGGAGGCGATGATAACCTTCTACCACGAGCAGACGCCGGTGGCCATGTGGCGGAAGACGAAGGAGAACGTATCACGCGTCGGTGTGATGGACGCCATGGTCACTCCCTGCGGCCTCTATCCATGCAAAGATGGCTGGATATCGATGTGTATCGTGACTCCACAGGAGTGGGATACGCTGGCACAGTGGATACACGAGGTAACGGGCAACGATGAAATCCTTCAGGAACAGTACAAAGGCGGTCTCATCTCACGCATGCCGGTCCGCGATATGGTAAACGTGCTGGTGATAGAATTCACTGATATGCTGACCGCCCGTGAACTCTTCCTTGAGGGGCAGAAGCGGAGGCTGGTCGTCATGCCGGTGAACGATGTGCCTTCTCTTCTGGAGGACGCTCAGCTTAACTCACGCGACTTCTGGGTAGAGCTGAACCATCCCGTGGTGGGCAAGATGAAATACCCCAAAGGCGCGCTATACAGTGACGCCATCGGAGTGCCCCGAAAGGCAGCCCCGCTCCTTGGCGAGGACAATGAGAGGGTCTACTGCGGCGAGCTGGGATATTCCAGGGAGGACCTGGCAGTATTACGCACCACAGGCGTAATCTAGAGCCTTCGAGAAAGAGTGAAGGAAAGGAAGGATAAGTCTATGGCAAAGAAAGCACTTGAGGGTGTAAGGGTCATAGAATTCGGGCTTTACATAGCACTACCTCTGGCAACGCGCCTGCTGGCTTCGATGGGAGCGGAAGTTATCAAGGCCGAAACACTCACATCCCTCGACATGTCGTGGTTCGGCCCCATCTACGCGCCCGGTGCATTGCAGCTCGAGTACCGACCGCTCAAGCGGAATATTACCCTCGACGTCCGCAAGCCCCGGGGCAAGGAAATCATGGAAGAGCTGATTAAGAAAAGCGATGTGTACATCACCAACCTCGGCGAGGGGGCGCTCACCAAATACGGCCTGACTTTCGACCATGTTAGATCGCTAAAAAAGGACCTGATTATACTCTGGCAGACCGGGCTGGGGAGTACAGGGCCCTACGGAGGCTATAAGGCATACGGGCGGCTTATGCAACACGCCTGCGCTGTATCCACTATGAGCGGGACGCCCGGTAACCTCGGCGTGGCAAACGTCTCCTATTCCGATTACCATACCTCGGTCTTCAACGCTATGGCAATTATAGGCGCCCTGGAGAGACGGCGCCGCACGGGCGAGGGCTGCTTCATCGAATGCCCCATATACGAATCCGGCGTGGTCACCGTCGGCCCCGCTTTCCTAGACTACCAGTCAAACGGGGTGATACCTGAGCGCATGGAGAACAGGCACCGATTCTTCGCTCCCCACGGAGCATACCCCTGCAAGGGGGAGGACAGGTGGTGTACCATCGCAGTTACCAACGAAGAGGAATGGAAGTCACTCTGCCGTGTTATCGGCAATCCCGCCTGGACGAAGTCGCCGGATTTCGCCACCGCCGCCGACAGGGTCAAGAACGCCAAAGAACTAGACCGACTGGTAGGAGAGTGGACTTCAACACGCACCGCCTACCAGGTCATGGCAAGGATGCAGAGGGCAGGGGTGCCGGCAGGAATCGTGGCCAAGGGCGAAGACCTGGACAGAAGCGAACATCTTAAGAGCCACGATTTTTACAAGGAAACCGAATACTACGCCGCGGACTTTGAAAAACCGGGCGTAAAGTGGCCGGTAGCAGGCATTTCGCCGGTCTTCTCGGAGCCAATATACTTCTCTGAGACCCCATCCCTGTTCGGTCCCATGCACAAGGTCGGTCAGGACAATAACTACGTCTACGGCAAGCTCCTGGGCCTTTCGAAGGAGGAGATCAGGAAACTGACGAAAGAGGGCGTGTTCGCCTGATATAAAAGGATACGTTTATTATTCATCTTAAGGAGGATTATCTTAATGGCTGCAAAACGCTTGACTAACCCCAAGGCTATCGATATGGAGTGCCTGATGAGCACCAAGGAAGGCGCGGTGAGCAGGGACCCCGCAATGATAGATGCGCTGAAGGAGTATTTCAAGACGTCAGGAATGCGCATAAAGACCGAGGACGAACAGGCGCAGGACTGGAGAAACGCCGGTGTACAGGTGGTAATTCTCACAGCTACGGGCAAGCCCTTCGGCTTCAACGAGTTCGAACAAATTAAGGACAGGCACAACTATGTCGGACAGCTCAAGAAGGACTATCCCGATGTAGTTCTGGGTTTCTGGGTGGGCCTTCCCCTCGACTGGGGTGTCTGGACAGCGCTCAAAGAAGTGGAGAGGTGCATCAAGGACCTGGGTAGCTTCGGCGTTTTCGTCTCGGGAATGGCGGGCGTCCCGGCGAATGACAAGACGTGGTGGCCTTTCTACGAGATGTGCCAGGATGCGAAGGTCCCCATAAAGATTACAGTGGGCGCTACAGCCGGCGGCGCCGGACAGGGTGGAGGAATGGGTATACGCCTGGCGACTGAAAATCCGATCCCCAACGTAGACGACGTCGCCGCCGCTTTCCCAGGCCTGACCATCATCGGGCATCATTACCCCTGGCCCTTTATCGACGAGATGGTAGCTGTGATGATTCATAAGGACAACGTGTACTGCGAGGTGCATGGCTGGCGGCCCAAATATCACCACGAGGTATTCAAGAGAGAACTGAACACCCGCGTCAAGAACAAGATAATGTTCGGCTCAGATTACCCGTTCTTCCAGTACGACATATTGTTCGGAGACTGGGAGGTAGCAGGCCATAAGCCCGAGGTACTGCAAAACGTCTATCTCAATACCGCGCGGAATTTACTGGGGTTAAATAAGTAGACCAAATAAAAATATAGTACGCGAAAACGGAGGCAAACCCAATGGAGTTCAGTTTTACCCCGGAGCAAGAGCGCCTGCGCTTAGAGGTGCGCGAATTCCTACAAAAAGAGGTCACGGATGAGAGCAGGATGGACTTCAGATTCGACCGGCAGTATGGCCCCGACACCTGGAAAGTCCTGCGAGGGCTGGGGGAAAGAGGCTGGCTCTGCCCCGCATGGCCCGGGGAACTGGGCGGTATAGGGGCTTCACCCCTGGACAACTACGTCATTCAGGAAGAGATTGCTTATGCCTATGCACCGGCTCCATTTGCAGTGATTTCAGCTATGGTAGTAGGCCCTACCCTGCTCTTACACGGAAGCGAGGAGCAGAAGCAAAAATACCTGCCGATGATAGCTCACGGCGAAGTTGAGTTCTCAATGGGTTATACCGAGCCCCAGTCGGGCTCAGACCTCGCTTCGCTGTCCCTCAGAGCCGACGATAAGGGTGACTACTACCTGGTAAACGGCCAGAAGCTGTTCAGTACCAAGGCCGACTTCGCGGACTATGGCTGGGTAGCAGTCAGAACCGACTCCGAAAATCCCAAGAAGCATAAAGGTATATCGCTGCTCATCGTAGACCTGAAGAACACGCCCGGAATCACCATCCGCCCCATCTATAACATGAGCGGCTATCACTCGACAGAGGTCTTCTACGATGACGTCAAAATACCCAAGGAGAACCTGGTCGGCGAGCTGAACCAGGGTTTCTATATCATCGGAGCAGCGCTCCTCTTTGAACGGGCAGTTACAATAAACGGTTTTCACCGGCCGCTGGAAATGCTGGTGGATTATGTCAAGAATACCAGGCGCGGGGGGAAGCTGTTATCTGAAGACCCGCTCATACGGCGCAAGATCGCAGAGATAGAGATGAAATTCGCAGTGACCGGTGTGATCTCCCGCCGCCTTTCCTGGATGCAGGAGGAAAAGCTGTTTGCTCTGAATGAGACCGCGATGGCCAAGCTGCTCAGCACCGAACTGGTTTACGACCTGGCCAACGTGGGAATGCAGGTAATGGGCCCTTACGGGGAACTGACGGCCGACTCTAAATACGCAGAACTCAAGGGGTGGTTTGCGCATATATATCAGGAATCCCCGCACTACAAGATAGCCGGCGGCACCTCCGAGATTCAGAAACAGATTATCTCAACCCGCGGGTTGGGTCTCCCCAGGGGCTGATTCCAGCTTGTCGGAAAAGCCGCACCCATAAAAGGAGAATCGGGACTTATTTATGGTCAATCTGAGAGGTTTGCCTTTGGGTAATGCAGAAAATGACAAGAAGCGCAACATAACGGGTTGTGTTTTCAACATCGAGCGTTTCGCAATCCGCGACGGTCCTGGAATAAGGACCACCGTTTTCTTTAAAGGTTGCCCGCTGAGATGCCTGTGGTGCAGTAATCCCGAATCCATGCAGCCACACCCGCAGCTTTTCCATTTTGTCCATTTATGCACGAGATGCTACCGGTGCGTCGAGGCATGCCCCAACGGAGCAACCAAAGTGGGCACCGGGGGCGCGATAGAAATAGACCGCAGCCTGTGCAAGAACTGCGGTGAGTGCGTGGATGTATGCCCCAACAAGGCGAGAGAGATGAGCGGGAAGATTATGACTGTCGATGAGGTATTGGAGGAGGTGAAGAAAGACTCTCTGTTCTACCAGAACTCGGGCGGTGGGATTACCGCATCAGGAGGCGAGCCGACGCATCAGCCGGAATTCCTCTGGCACCTTTTCGCAAAGAGCCACGAGGCAGCTATTCACACGTGCCTGGACACCTGCGGACTTGTTAAAACCGAGGTCCTGCAAAAGATTCTGGAGCATACCGATTTGGTACTTTACGATATTAAACATATGGATCCAGCCAGACACAAGGAGCTTACCAGCGTCGATAACAGTCTGATCCTGGAGAATGCGAAGGTGGTTGCCGCCAGCAGGCCTATGATAATAAGAGTGCCTCTCATTCCAGGGATAAACGATTCAGAAGAGAATCTTAATGACTTGACCAAGTTTATGTCTGAGCTTGGACTCAAGAGAATTGACCTTCTGCCCTATCATTCACTGGGAAAGCAAAAATACGAAAGACTGGGCATGGAATACAAGCTTGGTGAGCTCGAATCATATGAGAGTGAAGGGGTAGCAGCTATCAAGACAGCTCTTGAATCTCACGGGCTGGAAGTAGGAATAGGCTGAATATAACGGGGTAATTTCGAAAATCTAAACTCGAAATCGTAAACCCTCGGCCTGAGCTCGGGTCGAAGGCAAATTCAAAATCCAAATGGCAAAATTCAAAACAGCTGCAACATTTGAATTTTGAAAATTCGATATCGCTTAAAATTTAGTAATTAGTATTCCGAATTTGGTTATATGCAACACTTCAAACATTACCTGAGACCGTTTTCTTAATTCAAGGAGGATGGCATGGATTACGCCCTTACAGAACAACAGGAAATGCTGAGGAATACTGCCCGCGCTTTCCTGGAGAAGGAGTGCCCCAAGACTCTGGTACGCGAAGTGGAGAAGGACGAGAAAGGCTACTCACCGGAGTTGTGGAAGAAAATGGCGGACCTGGGCTGGATGGGCCTCGTGTTCCCCGAAGAGTATGGCGGCAACGGGCTAAGTATGCTCGATTTGACGATCCTTATTCAGGAGATGGGCAGGGCGATTGTTCCCGGTCCGTTCCTTTCAACGGTCGTCTGTGGGGGTCTGACTATCTTAAAATGGGGCAGCGAAGAGCAGAAAAAGGAGATACTTCCCAGGATTGCGAAAGGCGAGGTGATATTAGCTCTGGCACTCACCGAACCCGGCGCCAGCTACGATGCGGCGGATATCACTGTTCAAGCGGTCCCCGACGGAGACGACTTCGTCATCAGCGGCACCAAGCTCTTCGTTGAAAACGCCCATGTTGCTGATTATCTGATATGCGTGACCAGGACCAAGAGCAGTGATAACAAACAGGACGGGATTACCCTCTTCCTGGTGAACGCCAAGAGCCCGGGAATAAGCTGCACCCCGCTGAAAACCTTCACCGCCGACAAACAATGTGAGGTCGTTTTTGACGAGGTACGGGTTCCCAAAGCAACCATGCTCGGTGAACTCAACTGGGGGTGGGAGATAGTAGAGGACATTATGGAGCAGGCAGCGTTCTCACAGTGTCCCTGGATGGTGGGCGGCGCTGAGCAAGTTCTCGAAATGTCCGTTAATTACGCCAAGGAAAGGGTCCAGTTCGCCCGACCTATCGGAAGTTTCCAGGCTATACAGCATAAGTGCGCTAATATGGCGACAGATGTCGCAGGCGCAAGGGATATTACCTATCAGACCGCCTGGAAGATAAGCGAAGGGCTTGCGTATAAACAGGATATATCAATTACGAAAGCCTGGACCTGCGAGGCTTATCGAAAGGTTTGCGTCGAAGGCATCCAGATTCATGGCGGTATCGGCATCACCCAGGACCATGACGCACAACTCTACTACCGCCGTGCTAAGGCGATGGAAATCGCCTTTGGGGATGCCGATTATCACCTCGAACTGGTGGCACAGCAGATGGGGCTCTAATAGCCAGCGCTGCAAATTATGATTGCAGCAGGCGGGACGACGCCGTCCCGCCTACCCAACAAAGAATGTAGGGGCGTTCAATTGAACGCCCCTACCTATTGAAACCTGCGAAATAAACTGCTAAATGTTCAACCGCATCCCCTCATAGCTCATCGATATATCCGCCCCAGTGTCTTTTGCCACACGCTCCAACTCCTCCTTGATCTCGCCCTCAAACACAGGACTGATGTGGATCACCATCACCTGCGGCAGATAGCCCTTGATTTTCTCGAATCCGGCCAGTTCCTCACCAAGCAGATGAGGCGTAAGGTGACCAGAGGAAACAGCGTGCTCTTCCAGCCTGTCTGGCAGCGTAACATCGATGAATATCAACTGCGGTGATATACGTTCCCAGCAGGGAGACAAGCCCGGTCCGGTATCTCCGCTATAAAAGAAGCTTTTTCCCTCACCGGAAGTTATTTGATACCCCACTGTGGGGACACCGTGGTTCACCGGAACCGCCAGCACACGGTAATCGTTGATAACCTCGACTTTGTGCGGCTCCAGGGAGGAAAATTTCAGCGGTGGGTTGGCAGCCGGTATCTTCGTAAAATCCGGATATATAACGCCGTTAAGTATGTGCTCGGTGACAGCATTTAGTGTGCTGGCCTGTGAATAAACTCGAATACTCTTTTCGAAATGAGAGATATTGATTGCGATAGCAGCCAGGTCCCTCACGTGATCATAGTGGCAGTGGGTGAGCAGGATATGGCTTACCTTCTCCTGCTCCGAAAGAGAAAGGCTGGAAGTGAGTGCTCCCGCATCGACCGCGAGTACATCATCGATGAGCAAGGATGTCAGCTTGCTGCCCGCCGACTCAAGATTGTGCGCTCCTAAAACCCTGATCTCCATATCGTGTCTTCCTTTCCTCAGAAATACCTCTCAGCGGGTAACCAGCAGGGGGTTGAAATCGGTATCGTAGTCGTAGGTATCGATGCCTTCCTTTTTCTTCAGGTGCCTAACCACAACGTAGGTAAAAGGGGTAGCCACCACCTCGTAAAGGG
Source organism: uncultured Dehalococcoidia bacterium (assembly GCA_964453665.1). Taxonomy (GTDB): domain Bacteria; phylum Chloroflexota; class Dehalococcoidia; order SZUA-161; family SZUA-161; genus DAOUTY01. Next base: position 10,300 of record CAYVQT010000021.1, read on the forward strand.
TTTTAACCAGCCAGTGGGTAATTATCATCCCTCCAAGGACAACACCGGGCAACGTACCGCCGAAGGCAATGGCGATGAAAATGGAGGCATCCAGACCCTGTCCAACAATGGTGGAGCCGATAGTCCTGCTCCATAGGAATCGCCCCCTGGTCCTGATTTTCATCTTGGACAGGACGAAGGAATTGGCGAATTCACCAACCAGGTAAGCGGCGAAAGAGGCAGCCAGGAGCCGGGGTGTATAGCCCAAAATGCTATCATATGCAGTCTGAACATCGGCGTCAAGCGCCGGGATCAGCCCCGCAACCCAGAAAGCCCCCACTGCGACAAGGTTGCAGAAAAACCCCAGCCATATCACACGGCGTGCCTGTCGATAACCATATACCTCGGTGAGAATATCACCAAATATGTAGCTCAGGGGGAAGATGACTATAGCAGCGGGTAAGGGCGCGGGCAGTTCCAGGGCACCAAGCTTCCACGGACCAATGCCCACGGTTATCAGCTTAACGGCGATAATATTCGCCGTAATAAGGCAGGTAATAAAAATAGCGGCAACAATAAGGAACCGTTGTGAGACGACCATCTCCTTCTAAATCCAGCGCCGCGAACGGAAGAAAGCGAGCATACCTACTATGATAACAACCATAGCGACGAGTATACCTGCGAAAGCAGCCGGGCTATCAACAGGCATTGGATAGATATTCATCCCCAGAACGCTGGCAATAAGCGTCAGGGGGAGCATTATCGTTGAGATAATGGTCAGCACCCGGATAACCTCATTGATGCGAAACGACGTGAGCGCATTATTGGTATCACTGAGACCCTCTACCACCTCTTTATAGTCCTCGAGGGTATCCCGAATTTTCCGCAAGTGGTCTGCGATATCTCCGAAATAGATCTCAGGATCCTCCTTGAAAATAGGCCACTCCTTCTGCTCCAGTGTCTCCACTGCCTCCGTCTGAGGCCTGATTATGCGCCGAAACGAGATGATATCACGGCGCAGTATTGCTACATCGGCAACCGTACCCCGGGGGTTGTCACGAAAGATACGGTCCTCCACCTCTTCGATGTTATCGCCGATCTTGTTCAGGATGGGGAAGCAATAGTTTACCAGTCTATCAAGTATGAGATAGAGTAAATAGCCTGAACTCCGCCCCATGCTTTCCTGGCGTGCCTTCTCGTTTACCTGGCACGACTTAAAAAAGCTCACCAGCGGTTTGAGTTCTCCCTGATGCAGAGTGATCAGGTAATCTTCGCCGACGAAGACGGAAACCTGGCTCGATGTGGTGACACGGGCCTGGGGATTGAACACCGGGAAGTGAAACACCATGAAAAAATATTCTTCGTATTCGTCAATTTTTGGCAGCTGGATCTTGCTCAAGCAGTCATCCAGATCCAGAGGATGAAAAGGGTAGTTCTCAGCAAGATACTTGGTCTCCGTATCAGTGGGCTGCTCGATATTAATCCAGGTCAGCTTGTCCCATACAATGGACTTTACGCTCGGCTCTGTTCTGGTTGTAACCGGCGTAACTATAGAAGGCCCGCGTCTTATTCTAACCGGCGACCTAGTTATACGCCTTATCCTCATCAGTAAAGAAACACTCCGTTTGATTATCAGACAGAAGAAAGATACCTTTCGGCGGAGATCGCAGCGGTGGCCCCATCGCCGACCGCGCATGAGACCTGCCGCGCTGAACCTGCACGGATGTCTCCGGCAGCGAAAACTCCAGGCACCTCTGTTTCCATCTGGTCATTCACCAGTATAAAACCTTCTGGAGATAAGGCAAGTGCCCCCTCCAGATAGCCAGTGTTGGGACGCAACCCAACAGCTATGAAAACGCCTGTAACCTCGAGCTTTGATTCTACTCCGGTTTTCACATTTCGCAACCCCAGTTCCCCGACCTGATTATCCCCTCCGATGGATTCAACCACCGTATCCCAGATAAACTCTATCTTCGGCTGGGCAAAGGCCCTCTCTTGAAGTATCTTTGTCGCCCTGAGCTGGTCACGGCGATGGATAACAATCACTTTGGAAGCAAATCTCGTAAGAAACAGGGCATCGTTGATGGCAACGTTACCACCCCCCACCACAGCTATCACCTGATTGTTGAAGAAGGCACCGTCACACGTGGCACAATAGGATACTCCTCTACCCCTGAGCGCTTCCTCCCCGGACACGCCCAGCTTGCTATACTCCGAGCCGCCGGCGATGATAAGCGCCTTTGTGAAATACCGGCCTTCGCTTGAGTTCACAATCTTTTCTTCACCCCCGACCTCAATACTCTCCACCTCGGCCATGATTATCTCAACGCCGTATTTCTTTGCCTGCTGTTCCAGCAAAGAGCCCAGCTCGGCACCCGATATGCCCTGAGGAAACCCCGGATAGTTCTCCACGAGTTCTGCATTGATTATCTGTCCGCCGGGTACGGCCCTCTCGATCAGCAGCGTGGACAATCTCGACCTGGCAGCATACAGGCCCGCGCTGAGGCCCGCAGGACCTCCGCCGATAATAATCAACTGGTAGGTATTATCCATATCTCAACTCCCATAAAAGCTCAATGTCTATCACCGAAAAGACTGTCAAATCTCCAGCGTGTAACAGAGATGTGCCGTCACCTCGCCAAAGGGTAATAGATAACTTCAGAGGACAAGGATCGAGCTTAGCTTAAGCTAAGTCAGCGAAGCGTCCAAGTGCTTTTTCAGCTCCGCCTTGGACCTGAGCCCTACGATCTGCGTCATCGGCTTGCCATCTTTAAACAGCAATAGAGTAGGAATACTACGAATGCCGTAATCTGTTGCCGCCCTCGGATTCTCATCCACATTGACCTTGCCGAAGCCCACACGTCCTGCGTACTCGTCGGCCAACTCCCCCACTATAGGGGCAATGGCGTGACATGGCTTACACCAGGGAGCCCAAAAATCGACCAGGAAAGGCGTTTCTGCCTCAATTACAACTTCGGTGAAATTTGTATCATCTACACTAAGCGATTCAGCCATATTTCCCTCCGACTGCTTTATCGACAGGCTAACCCCTGATAGCCCCGGCCACATCCTTCGACACCTCTCGCTTGGCTGTGATAATCGCGTTCCTTATCGCATCAGCATCGCTGCGACCATGGGCTACGATGACATTGCCATTGACGCCGAATAAAAGAGCACCGCCATATTCGCGATAGTCCAAGGTGCCGATAACAGAGTGGAAGGTTGGTTCGAGAAGGTCAGCAGCCTCCTTAAAATTCGGGCTCTCAGCTACAGCTTTTCTCAGGGCGTCAAGAAGCATCTCGCCAATGCCTTCGCCCAGTTTGAGCAAGACATTGCCGGTGAAACCGTCAGTTACAATCACATCGGCTCGCCCGCTGGCTATATCCCTACCCTCAACATTACCGATAAAATTGAGCTTGGATTTCCTGAGCATCTTGTGCGCCTTTTGAACCATCTGACTGCCCTTCGTATCCTCTTCACCGCTTGAGAGAAGACCGACTCGAGGGCTTTCCATTCCAAAGATCCTCTGCATATAAATACTGCCCATTTTACCGAACTGAACCAAAGACATCGGCTTACAATCAGCGTTTGCCCCGAGGTCGAGGCAGAGAACCGGTCCCATCGGGAAAGGGAAGGCCGCCCCCAGAGCAGGACGGATGATCCCCTTCGTCCTGCCCAAGCTTAGAGTGGCCGCAGCCATCACTGCACCTGTATTGCCCGCGGAAACAAATGCCTCTACCTCCCCCCTCTTGAGAAGGTCTATACCTACTACGATAGATGAATCCCTCTTTTCCTTAACCGCCGGAACCGGGCGCTCCTCCATGGTTATAACTTCACTGGCATGGGCAACGCCTACCCCGCAATCAGTAAGACCACAGCTATTCAGTTCCTCCCGCACCACATCCTCCCGCCCCACTAACACAATCTCAACGCTGTCGTCACCAACTGCCGCAATCGCCCCCTTAATTATCTCCTCAGGGGCGTGATCACCACCCATGGCATCCAAGGCAATCCTGGTTCTATTAGACGCCTTCTGTTTGGGCACTCTTCATTCCCTCCCATAGGTCGCAACGCCCACCCCAGAAGGCGACGACCTCGTCATTCTGCAATATCCGGGCGATCTCACAACGATCGGGGCATGCCTTGCATTCAAAGGAAGATGTCCGATAGTTCGCTCCGCTCGCCTCGAAGCCTACAAAGCCGGTCGATTTACCACCGCGTAACACTTCTTCGCGAACCAGCAGTGCCGCGCCTATAGCTCCCATCGCTTCGTGATAAATCGGCACTATAACCTCCATATTCAAGCTCTCCTTCAAGGCCTGGACAACCCCTCGATTGAATGCAACCCCACCCTGAAACACTACGGGAGACAATATCTCCCTCCCCGCAGCAACATCGTTCAAGTAATTGCGAACCAAGGCCTGACACAATCCATAGATTATGTTTTCGACTTTGTGCCCCATCTGCTGCTTATGTATCATGTCAGACTCAGCAAACACTGTACACCGTCCATCAATATGCACCGGAGCTTCGCCCCTAAGCGCCTGTTCCCCGAAGTCCTCGATTCTCATATCTAGCCGCGCCGCCTGCCGGTCGAGAAAGCTACCGGTGCCAGCGGCACAGACTGTGTTCATGGCGAAATCAACCACCATATTATCACGGACGATGATTAGCTTCGAGTCCTGGCCTCCTATCTCTACAATCGTACGCACGTCAGGGATATAATGCAAGGTGGCTACCGCCTGTGCAGTGATCTCATTCTTAACCAAATCCGCCCCCAGAATGACCCCTGCCAGGTATCGGGCGCTACCCGTAGTGCACACGCCCCGAATAATACCCCGGGCAGGGAGATAGCTCTGAATATCTTCCAGCCCCTTTTGGACTACTTCGATCGGCCTACCGTGCGTCCGAAGATAATTGTAGTCGATGAGCTCACCCTTTTCGGTTACCAGGGCGAACTTAGTAGACACAGAGCCAACATCGACACCCAGATAAATATTCACCTCACCCCGCAATCAGTCGAGCTGTCCGCATTTCTGCCATTTTCTGGATAAAGTATAGATACAAACTGCTAACGGGTCAAGCATTTTTAAACGTAAATATTACTGGCTACAAACTGCTTTCCTGCTCAATTTACCGCATTCTCGATATGTTCCAACCGTGAAATTTTATCATCTGCGGTGAGTTCCACTGCAACCACATCGATGCGCCACGACAAAGGCGGACTGCCAAGGTTCTGTATGTAGGCATCGGCTAACGAGACCAGCTTCTCCCTCTTAGAAGCAGTGACTGACTCTTCAGGCGTGCCGAAATCACCGCTCTTCCTGGTACGTACCTCGATAAAAACGAGACACTCGGCCTGCCTGGCAATGATGTCGAGCTCCCCCTGACGACAGCGGAAGTTCCTCTCGACGATTTCATAGCCAAGCCCTTTCAAGAAATCCACCGCCAGTTTCTCTCCTCTAGCTCCGACTTCCTTACGTGTTAATGGCACGCCCTCACCGGTCACCCCGCCGCTACTCGAGCCAATCCCTGTGAACCGAGATTGATGCAGTATACGGTTCCTGTCACTACGATTGAAAATAAGCCTCTTGATGCGCTTCAACAGTGCACCCACCGGTAATCCCCTCCCTACTATTATCTCCCCGATACAATCTGCCCCGGCCCAACATTGCCCCCCTGAAGGGGACAGTCTTCACCCAGCCACATACGGGCGAGCCTATTCTACCACCCATAACCAAGCACTTAAGGCCAGGTTAAGATATAAGCAATCCCAGGCCTGAGGAGCGCCTTCCTGCCAGAATATCCCCTTCAAGGCAACGCAGCGAATTAACCTGAGAAGCTCCTGGATGCCCCTGATACCACCTGCGATAGAAACCCTAAGTTACACCGTTGCAGGCAGCCTGAGCTGGCTTTCAGCGCCTCTGGTCGCAACCAGCTTGCCCAGTCAACCTCCCGCCTCTCCTACAACCAATTCACGCGCAGGGTGTTCGGTCGCTAGTTCAGTTTCTGTAAAGGCGCCAGGCTCAGAAGGAATTTCTTCACCCCTGCGTCCCCTTCGAAAGCGATAGTAACCTGATGGTCGCCACCTGAGACCAGACAATTAACAACAATGCCGTCGCCGAACATGGCATGGTTGACATGGTCCCCCGCTTTTAAAGGAGGGGGAATGCGTGTACCTACGGCGTTGAGTTCAGGCTCTTCCCCGGCAGGCGGCTGAAGAGGCGTTGGCGCAGAACGTGAATCCCCCGGCGCGGACAGAAGGCGTGACGGGATGTCGGCCAGGAAGCGTGACGCGGGATTGTGGGCGCTAATTCCCATAAGGTTGCGGCGCAGAGCGTGAACCAGATAGACCTTTTCCTTGGCTCTGGTTATCCCTACATAGCACAGACGGCGCTCCTCCTCCATCTGCGCCGGATCAGGCATCGACCTGAAATGTGGCAGAACGCCTTCCTCCATGCCCACGATAAACACCACCGGAAACTCCAGCCCTTTGGCCTGATGCAGAGTTATAAGCGTTACTGCATCGACTTTTTCCTCCAGGTCGTCCACATCGGACACCAGAGCCACCTCTTCCAGGAAATAGGCCAGGCCATCCCGGGGTTCAAGGTCCTGATAGCCGCTGGCCACAGTGCGCAATTCCAGGATATTGTCCCATCTCTCCTCTCCATCCACACTATCCAGCGTATATTTCTTATACCCCGTCTTCTCCAGCACCAGGTCGAAGAGATCAACCAGACTCAACTCCTCGCTTTTAGCAATGAGCTCATCGAGCATATTCAGAAAACCGCTCAGCGCCTGGACACTCCGAGTCCCAAACTGTGTTGCCTCGTCACCCTGTTCTACAAGTTTGAGAGCGGCATAGTATGACAGTCCCCTCTCGTTTGCCCATCGTGTGAGTTCGGTTATGGTGCGCTGCCCGATACCTCTTCCGGGAACGTTTATTATTCGAGAGAGGCTCACTCCGTCATAGGGATTATATATCAGCCGGAGATAGGCCATGACATCTTTAACCTCGCGTCGCTCGTAGAAGCGTGTGGCGCCAACCAACCTGTAGGGGAACCCATAGCGCACAAACACCTCTTCAAGTGCACGTGACTGCGCATTGGTGCGATACATGATAGCGCAGTCACCGGCATTCCAGCGACCATTAGCCACCAGTCTTTCCATCTCACTGACCACGAAATGCGCCTCCTCATGCTCGCTGTATGTACCCGCCAGGATAAGGGGAGCACCGGCATCGTTCTCAGTCCAGAGATTTTTCTCCTTCCTTTGCTGGTTAGCAGCGATTACATGGTCGGCTGCTTCGAGGATGGTCCGGGTAGAGCGATAGTTTTGTTCCAGTAGCAAGACTCTGACATCGGGATAGTCCTTCTCAAAATCGAGTATATGGCGCAAATCAGCTTGCCTCCAGGAGTAGATGGACTGGTCGGGGTCGCCAACAACGCAGATATTACGATACTTGCCCGCCAGCTGATTGGACAGGATGTACTGGGCGCGGTTGGTATCCTGAAACTCGTCGATCATAACATGCATGTAGCGCGACTGGTACTTGTCCAATACCTTCGGGCGTGACCGGAAGAGGTGCACCGTCCTCATAATCAAGTCGTCGAAATCCAGGGCATTGCTTTCGGCAAGCAGCTCCTGATAACGCTCATAGACCCGTGCCACTACCTCTTCAAAGTAGTTGCCAACCAGCCCCCTGTAATCCGGGGGTGCGAGGAGCCTGGCCTTAGCGGAGGAGATCGCCGACCCGATGCCGCGAGGGGGGTACTGCTTGGGATCGAGCCCGAGTTGCTCGATGCTGCGCTTGAGCAGGCTGAGATGGTCGCTGTCATCGTAAATAACGAAACTTCTATCTATGCCAATATGCTGCGCTTCGATGCGCAGGATGCGCACGCAGGTAGCATGGAAGGTGCCCAGGGTCAGCCCCTCGACCGCCCTCCCGACCAGTTGCTGGATCCTCTCCTTCATCTCCCGGGCCGCTTTGTTGGTGAAAGTGACCGCCAGGATATGGTGAGGGCTGATACCGCAGACGTTGATGAGATAGGCTACGCGGTGGGCGATGACCCTGGTCTTACCCGACCCCGGGCCCGCTATGATAAGCACCGGGCCCTCTATGGCCTCCACAGCCTCCCTTTGGGCGGGATTAAGACCGGCTAAAAAGTCCATGTTGACTTGCCTCTCTCAATGGTGGGAACGCAGCTTAATAGGTGAAAAGGGGCTGGTCTTTGGTGATGATCCTCTTCTCCCTGGCCATCTCTTCCCTGAGGTACTTGGGGATGGAGAACATCCCCCTGTGAGTAAGCCCATCGTAGAAGCGGAGGGTCTTATCCACCCGTTGCGAGAGCCTGAGATCAACCTCCTCCGGGGAAAGCTCACGTGGGTCTAGATTCTGCGAGGCCATGGCGAAGCCCCAGGTGCCGCCGAAGGAAGGGACCTCCGACTGGTAGGGCGCGACCACGGGAAACGCCGTGCGCAGAGTATTGGCCACTGCGATGAAGCCAAGCGAGATAATCATGCTCGTCGAGCCGGACTGAAGTGCGACCAGACCATCAGGTGTCAGCCTGTCCCTGAGGCCCTGATAGAATTCCTGAGTGTACAGCAAATAGGACGGCCCTTCCTCAAGCGGCTCCGTTAGATCAATTATGACCACGTCGAATTTTTCCCGCGTGTCTTCAAGGTATTTCAGAGCGTCCACATGCAGAAGCTCCAGCCGGCTATCCTCGAAAGAGCCCTGACTAAGGGAAGGAAGAAATTCCTTGCTGATTTCAACCACCTTCCTGTCGATATCGACCATCACTACCCGCTTCACCGTTCTGTGCGCCAACACCTCCCTTAACGTGGCGCCCTCGCCACCTCCGGCAATGAAAACGTTCTCCGGCCCGGGATGAGTGATCATCGGGGGATGTACCAGGGACTCGTGGTAGATGAATTCGTCAAATTCGCTGCACTGGATTTTGCCGTCCAGAATCAAGCATTTGCCGAAGCCGGGGGTATCGATAACCTGAACAGACTGAAACTCTGTTTTACCGTTATAAAATATATCGCTGATACTGAACTGCTGTATTAGATAGGGGGTAACGAACTCCCAAAACCAGTTTGTCGACATCTTTTTCACAGGCTAAAACCCCCTTTTCAACTCCACGATGGCAGGATTCCTGCTCTCCAGCTTCTCCACAATCAATCTGGCTGCATCATCGGGACTGAACGAGTCCCCGTGGGTGAAAATATCGATCGCCGCATAGCCATATTCCGGCCATGTATGGATGCAGAGATGAGCCCCGGTAATCAGCACCACACCGCTCAGCCCCTGGGGCAGAAACCTGTGGAAGCAGTCCCCGATCACAGCGGTGCCCGCTTCCTTGGCCACCTCAAAGAGGACCTCCTTGATGAAGTCCATGTCATCGAGGCGGTTCCTGCTGCAATCCTTCAAATCCAGGAGGTAGTGCTTCCCAAGTGTGCCCAAGTCTCCACCTCTGGCTAAGTATCGCCCTAAATTATATAGGATATGCCTGCTTTTCTCAAATTCCGCACGTGTGGGCCGCCGTAAAAATGGTGTTGCCCGCCACCTATCGGGATGTTATAATACCACCGCTCTCAGAGCAGAAACGAGCCTATGGCCAACACGGTTATCGTCATCGACCTGCTCAAAGGCTTCATGGAGGAAGGTTATCCCCTCTTCTGCGGCAACCAGGCACGGCTGATAATCCCCAGGATCAGCAAACTTCTGGAGCGTGAACTGGAGAAAGGTTCACAGGTCTTCTTCCTCTGCGACAGCCACGACCCCGACGACCTCGAATTCAAGATGTTCCCTCCTCACTGCGTCACCGGAACCGAGGAGGCAGAGATCGTCCCTGAACTCAGCGGCTATCCGGGGGAGGTGATACCGAAGAACCGTTTTAGCTGCTTTTACAATACCACGCTTGCTGAGCGACTGAAGGAGGCCAGCCCCGAGAAGCTCATCGTCTGCGGCGTCTGCACCGACATATGCGTTATGCACACAGTTGCTGACGCAAGAGACCGCGACTACGAGGTAGAAGTGCCTGTCGACTGCGTGGCCAGCTTCGACGTGGAGGGCCACGAGTTCGCCCTCAAGCATATGGATAAGGTCTTAGGAGCGAAGTTGACAGGAGTGGTGTGAGAATGAGCCAGCCAGATTTCGAAGTCCATCCATCTATCCTGTCCGGCGACACGGCGGATATCTATTTCCTGCGCACAAGGGATATTCTGCAAGAGGAAGGCATTAACCCGGTAGTAACGATGGAGGTCTTCCCCAGCCATGCCGGGCTGCTCTGCGGCATAAGGGAGGTCAAGGCCCTGCTCGATAAGGTCCTGCCTGAAGGCAGTGAGGTATGGGCATTGTCCGAGGGGGAGGTTATGCAGAGGAAAGAGGTTGCCCTGAGGATAACTGCCCCGTACCTGTCCTTTGGAGTCTACGAGACCGCAATCGTGGGGCTGCTTGCTCATGGCAGCGGCTGGGCGACGGCCGCCAGAGAATGCGTTGAGGCCGCCCAGGGCATTCCCATAATAAGCTTCGGGGCGCGCCATGTTCACCCATTGATATCCGGCGTTATGGACTATTCCGCAATAGTAGGCGGCTGCGAGTCCTGTTCCTCTGTAGACGGTGCCAGGCTGTCAGGTACCCTCCCCTCGGGCACCATGCCCCACGCGCTGATCCTGATCATGGGCGACACCGCCATAGCCACCCTGGCCTTCGACAAGCATATGCCCGCGGATGTACCCCGCATATCCCTGGTTGATACCTTCAAGGATGAAGCTGAGGAAAGCGTGCTTGTGGCACAGGCGATGGAGGGCAGGCTGTCCGGAGTGAGGCTGGACACACCCTCCGAGCGCGGCCGGGTTACGGCCGACCTGCCCAAGGAGGTGAGAGCCAGGCTGGACCTGGCAGGGTTCAAGGATGTTAAGATTTTCGTCAGCGGAGGGCTGGACCCGGAGCGTATCAGGTACTTCATAGAGAATGAAGCCCCCGTTGACGGCTTCGGTGTGGGGAGCTATATCAGCGGGGCCAGGCCGATTGATTTTACCGCCGACCTCCATGAGATCGAGGGCAAACCCATAGCCAAGAGGGGCAGGATCCCGGGTATTACTCCCAATCCCAGGCTCCAACGCATAACGTGAACCATTCAAATATGCACTTTTCATCAGCGCCGGGCAGGAGTATAATTGGGGGTGGCTTGTCCCTGAAATCGAACCCGCAATATAGAATATCAGTCCTGCCATTTGAGGCCAGCTTAAACGTGGGATATCTGTGGTTGGAAAGGGGGTGAGTCTGGTGAGCGCACGAGCTTACGTGTTGATTGAAACCTCGGTTGGTAAAACTAAGGATGTAGCCCTTGCCCTAAACAAGATAAAAGGCATGCAACAAGTGAACGCGGTTACCGGCCCTTATGACGTGATCGCCGTTGTTGAGGGGGAAGACCTGACCGCTGTCGGTAACCTGGTCACCAATAAAATCCACCCGGTCAGCGGTATTGAGAGGACTGTAACCTGTCTGGCGGTGGATTTCAAATAGAGGCTGGACCAGATTGACTGAGAGAATAATCCGGTAGTCTCTTAATAAACAGGGGGGTTAAGAACCATGGATTTTGCGCTGAACGAAGAGCAGGAAATGCTGAGGAAGATGGCGCGCGACTTTCTTGAGAACGAGTGCCCCAAGTCGCTGGTGAGAGAAATGGAGGAGGATGAGAAGGGCTACTCTCCCGAGCTATGGAAGAAAATGGCCGATCTGGGATGGATGGGGCTGGTCTTCCCCGCTGAATATGGCGGGGAAGGGATGGCTTTCCTCGATTTGGCGGTTCTCATAGAGGAGCTGGGACGCGCGCTTGTACCCGGACCGTATATATCAACCGTCGTGTACTGCGGACTGGCCATCCTGGCAGCGGGCACTGACGAGCAGAAGCGAGAGATTCTTACCGGGATAGCCAAGGGTGACTTGATATTCACCCTTGCCCTGACCGAGCCCAGCGCCACCTGGGACGCCGACGGTGTTACGACCAGGGCAGAGCCTGAGGGGGATGATTTCGTCATCAGCGGCACCAAGCTCTTTATCTCCGATGCCCATGTCGCCGACTATCTGCTGTGCGTCACTAGAACCAGTGAGGGCACAGACAAAGGGGACGGAATCACGCTCTTTCTGGTTGATGCCAGGAGTCCCGGGATTAGCTATATCCCATTAAACACAATCGCTTCCGACAAGCAGTTCGAGGTCGTCTTCGACAAGGTGCGAGTTCCCCGACAGAATATGCTCGGGGAACTCGACCGTGGCTGGGCGGTAATCCAGGAGATGTTGCCCAAAGCCACGGTTGCCCAGTGCGCTTTCATGGTGGGCGGCGCCCAGCAGGTTCTGGAGATGACCGTTAACTACGCCAAAGAAAGGGTGCAGTTCGGCAAGCCCATTGGAAGTTTCCAGGCGATTCAGCACAAGTGCGCCGATATGGCAATCGACGTAGACGGGTGCCGCTTCATAGCCTATCAGTCGGCATGGAAGCTGAGCGAGGGGCTGCCCAGCGCTCTCGATGTCTCAATGGCCAAGGCATGGGTGAGCGAGGCCTACCGGCGTATCTGTGTCGAAGGCCACCAGATTCATGGCGGCATCGGTTTTATCAAGGACCACGACATGCAGCTTTACTACCGCCGCGCCAAGGCATCGGAGCTCATTTTCGGAGATGCCGACTATCACCGCGAGCTGGTAGCACAGCAAATAGGGCTTTGATCTGTAAGAGGTGGGGGCAACTATATCGGACAGGGCGACCACATCGGGTCGCCCCTACAGATTACCCCTCCCTCTAACTCCCTCCCGCAAGGGGAGGGAGGATAAGAAGTTCCCTCTGCCTTGACGGCTTCGGCCGTGAGCTCAGCCGAACGGGAGAGGTCAGAGCCTGTCCTGAGCCCTTCGATAAACTCAGGACAAGCTTGCCGAAGGGTAAGGGTGAAAACAGGGCGCCAGTGATATACGCAGGAAAAGACAGTGAGTTGTATCTTCTGCCGTATAATAAGCGGTGAGATTCCAAGCGATATCGTCTATCAGGACGAGCAAATAGTCGCCTTTCGCGATATCGACCCCAAGGCCCCGGTGCATCTTCTCCTTGTCCCCAGGAAACACATCGAATCGGCTGCAGGGCTAAGCGAGGACGAAGCGTCTATCATAGGACACCTGGTGACTGTGGCAAACAGGCTCGCCAGTGAAGCCGGCGTCTCTGAGAAAGGGTACCGCCTGGTGGTCAACTGCGGCCCTGAGGGCGGACAGGAGGTCCCTCACCTCCACCTCCACCTCCTCGGCGGACGCCAGATGGGCATACTCGGATAATTTAGCGGTCAGCTTTCAGTAGGGGCGACCCAACGCGGTCGCCCTCTTCTTTCTAGCATGGTGGCGGGTTTCGCTGCGCTCTACCTACCCTACGCCCTACTCCCCCTCCCTCTAACTCCCTCCCGCAAGGGGAGGGAGGATTGTTTATATCGCTGCGATCCCTGATGGGTCTAATTTAACCCACGACATATAAACAGAGCGGTCAGCTTTCAGCTTGATCTGGATTCCTGCTTCCGCAGGAATGACAGTAGGGGCGAACGGGAATGTTGCTGCGATTCCTGAAGAGCTTAATTTAGCCCACGACAGATAGAACAGCGGGTTTCAGAAGTGCTTTCTGAAACCCGCTGCGTTTAATCTCAATTTCTAAGCTTATTAAGCCTTACGCTCCGGCCCCTCCTCCTCTTCTCCTCATCACAACGTAGGCAATAAGGATTACCGCTATCGCCGCAATGATGATGAGGACTATCCCGTAGACCGGGAAGCCTCCTTCATCCTCAACAGGAGCCGGGGTCGGCGTCGGAGCCGGCGTTGCCGGCGCTATCGTCGGCGTGGGCTCAGTAGGCGCAGGGGCATATACAGCGAAGTAAGTGAAACCGCTCACCGTAGCCGTGATGGTGTGGTTCACCGTGTCCACAACCGAGGGAAGCTCTATCCACTTACCCTTTGATACATCATAGTAGGCAATAGTCAGCTTCGCTTCGTCAACCCCATCCGGAACCAGGCCGGGGTCATAGCTAATGGTTATTTCAATCGGAGGATCGAAGGTAGCGCCATCCGGCCCGTAGTCATAGACACAGCCAATCACATAAGCATTGGGCGGCGGTGCCGGGAAGCCGAAGCATATCTCCTCTATAGTTATCTCATCCAGAGGCTCGCCGTCTGCATCCTTCGCCGTGGTGCCTTCGGGTATATAGAGCACCAGCGTCCCGCTGAATGCGCTTTCCTCCACGTCATTCTGTACCACGCCCTCCTCGTCGATATCGTCCTTCAGGTCGATAATCTCCTGTCCGGGAGGAGGCGGAGGTGTTCCCGTCGGCGGAATCGTCGGCGTCACCACCGGTGTAGGCTCGACCGTCGGGGTCGGGGTCGGCGTCGGGGTCGGCGGAGGTGGCGGGGGTGGGGGTGGGGGTACATAAGGCGTCGCGGTCGGCGTAGCCGGTCCAGGCGTCGGTGTAGGGGTCGGTGTTGCCGTCGGCTCCGGAGTCGGCGTTGCTGTCGGTTCCGGCGTTGCTGTCGGCTCCGGCGTTGCCGTCGGTTCCGGCGTTGCCGTCGGTTCCGGCGTCGCCGTCGGTTCCGGCGTCGGCGTAGGCGTCGGCGTCGGGCCTGGTTTATATAAATCCAACTCGGTTAGCCCACCGACCTCGAAAGTATATGCCCCGTATACCTCGCCATTTACCCAGAACTCGATAGTGTCGCCGTTGACACCACCCTCTATCTCGGACGTTTGGGGATCATCGGCGCTAACGTAGTACGGATTGCTCTGATCATAGCCATATCTACCATGCGAATCCGTTACAACGTCGCCATAGCTATAAGTTATATCGTTAATCTTGGCTTCAACCACAGTCCCCGCTGGCACCGTCCCGCCATAAACGAAGCCCCTAAACCGGTGGGACATCTGCGGTGTTGCCAGCGCCGGTGCCGCCATGGCGACTATCAAAGCTAGGGCTAGCAGGAGCCCGAAGGCTCCTGCTAGCATCCTATTTCTTTCAACTAGTCCTTTCTTCATAATCCACACTCCTTAGAGGGACTCTCTAAAACCTTACGGGTAGATCGTCCCTTCTGCGTTTGCGGCCAGCCAGTACCCTAAGCCCGGCGTCATCATGTCGCCGCTCTGCACGGTAGTGTACACGCCGCCTACAAACCCGTAGACCCTGGTCCACTTGCCAGTTATGGCGTTCAGGTATTCACCCGCAGTCATCGAAGTGGTGGATTTGAAGCCTATCAGGTTCCAGCCTACCGCCACATCGTAGGTCGGCGGGGTCTGTGGCGGCAGCGGAAGCTCTTTACCCGTGAAGTAGAGGGCGTCAGCACCGGACATGTTGATCCAGTAGCCCAGGCCGTCCTGCATCTCTTCGAGGTCGCCGCCCCATCCCGGAGCCCAGGATGTCCAACGCTCCAGAGGATCAGCAATGCTGCCATCGTAAGCCCAGACTGTAATAACGTTAGCGCTGATGCCCGACAGGAACTCGGTGATGTTTCCACCCTCGTCCGGAATCAACGGCAGCGAGATCAGGTTCCAGCCGTCCTCAAGACTGATCGTCCAATCCTCGACCGGCACCACTACCTGGTTAAGGACTACGAAGGCCTCATCGTCCAGCGGGTATCCGTCGGGCTGGTCAACAGCGGTGATCTCCGCCGTATTTACGATCTCGTCGGTGGTATCCACCGTGGCCCATATCTGGAGGGTAGCTACCGCGTCAACAGACAGGCTGCCCAGATCCCAGACACCTGTGCTGTCGTCGTAGCTTCCATAGGGTCCCGTCTCGGCCATCTCGAAGGTCAGGCCGGAAGGCAGAAGGTCTGTAACTTCAACGCCCGTGGCATCTGTGGGACCCCAGTTGAAGACCATGATGGTGAACTCAACCGTCTGCTCGATCTCAGGACTGGCGTCATCGACGTACTTCGCGATCTCAAGGTCGAGTCCGCCGCTGTCGATCTGCTTCACGGTCTCGCTGTCAGGCTCGATGAACACATCGCGGATAGCCCTGCCCGGCTCGTAGCCCCAGCAGGGACACTCCATTGGCATTCCATCGCCCTCCCTTACCACGTCGCACGGGTCATCCTTCTCGGCGGGGTACCAGCCGCACTCGTCGAAGCCTGCGGGGGTTATGGTGATGGTGCTCTCGCAGGCCTGCTTGCAGTGCACGATGAACTCGCCTTCATAGACGTCGCCGGTATCCCAGCCGGTGATGGTGCCGATGTACTGGGTGTATCCACCCTGCCCCTGGGCAATGCGGACACTGCCCTCGGGGAACACCGACAGCGTCGCACTGGCCTCCCAGGCATCCGCCTGGCCGGTGTTCTCTATGGTATAGGGCACCACGAACTCGTCGCATACCCCGACGGTCACAGGCATCAACTCACCGATGGTCGCTACGAGGTGCGCCGCGGGGTACTGCTCTACGTAGACCTCGTCATTGTTGGGGTACGCTGTCCCCTCAGGCGAGGTGGTCGTTACGTATACATACATCTTGCTGCTCTCCGAGCCGCAACCAGCGTCGCCGGTGCCATCGCAGTGCAGCGTCCAGGAGACCGTTTCCTCGTCATACTGCTCCATGTCTCCCAGAGGTATCGGGTTTATTGACCCGTCAACCAGCGAGGCATTAACGGGGCTAATGTACGCAAAGACACTCTCGGCGGTGAGGTCGCCCGTGCTGTTCACACGCGCGGTTACCGCGAAAGTCTCGCTGCTGGCAACAGCAGTGCACTCATCAGGCGACAGTATCTCGACACTGATCTCCGCAATGTGCCTCTGGTGCACGTTGACCTCCTGGGAGACCGTTGTCAGGTACGGGTCTTGCGCAGTCGCCGTTACCTGGATGAATACCTCACCCGCGGCGGTGCACTCCAGCTCCCAGGTTATCTCGGCCTGGCTGTACATATCAAGGGTGTGGTTGGTGTCGTTGCCTATTTCCTTGGTATATGTGTCAGACTGCTGCCCTCCCGAACCCTGGTCTACGAGGGCTGCATTCCCGACTATGCTGATGGTAGCGCTCACGTTCCCGAGGTCGGTGCCGCTGTCGTTGGTGATAACCGCCTTGACCGCGAACCTGTCGTGCGGGTTATAGGTATCGCAGGTCTCGGGGTTAACGATCTCAACCGTGAACGGCACCTGCTTGATGGTGGTGAGACACACGGGTATCACAATGTTGGTCTCGTCGATTGCACCGCCGGTGTTGGCGTGGAAACCGGTCAGGCTGGTTATCTGTACCTTGACCTGGCCTTCGCCGGCGCAGTGCAACTGAAGTATGGCCTTCTTCACGGTGTTGCCGGGTATGTCGCCCAGCGTCACCACACCGTATCCCGACGTCTCGTTAAAGGTGAAGTCAACGATGTCGCCGGTTACAGCATCGGTTATGCCCACAAGGTCCCACGTGTCGCCCGACGGAGCGGGGTCGACCGTGAACTGGAGCACAACGTCCTCGGCGGTCTCGTTGCCGACGTTGACTACAGGCATCACCACATGGAAGTTCTGGCACGGTGCGAATGCATCTCTGGGAAGCATCGCGCCGCACTCGCTCTGCAGGAACGTGTTCAGCCCTGCTATCAGGTGCGCCTTGTACTCCTGCACAACGGTTACCGTCTCGCTCTCGTCATAGAGCGTCCTCGCCGGCGGACCCGTTACATCCTTCTCCATAGTGAAGTAGAAATCGATATCCTCCAGCTCCATGCACTGGAAGGTCCACCTGACCAGCGTGTCGCAGCATTTGCAGATTGGTATCTGCTGTGTATTCGACTGCCAGCCGGCGCCCTCGTCTGTTACCGTAGTGCTCAGCAAACCGGCGCCGCCAGTCCCCGTGAACGCGTTCCAGGCAAAGGGCACACAGCGGTTGAACTTGGGCTGATATTGATTGCCCGTTTGCAGCCCGAGTAGGGTAGCGTTGCCCTTCCAGAAGAC
The DNA here is from genome assembly GCA_964453665.1 of uncultured Dehalococcoidia bacterium. Lineage (GTDB taxonomy): Bacteria > Chloroflexota > Dehalococcoidia > SZUA-161 > SZUA-161 > DAOUTY01. The sequence goes on from CAYVQT010000021.1 coordinate 28,230, forward strand.
GGTGACGTCAATCGCCGTCAGGGAGTCCTCTTCCTGGTAGCAGTTCTCGAACCTGCCGATGACATCGAACACCTGGCATACGTTCACCGTATCCGGTGCCTCGTAAACCGAGGCGATGAACTCCTTCTGCCAGACGTGGACTGTGGCATCGGTATCAACTACATCCCCGCCCGCCTGGCCTTCAGCGTGAACGTTGAACTCGATAAGGCCGGGGTCGGTGCACTTCAGGTCCCAGCTTACCTCTTGGGTATCGCCGGGATCGAGGTCATCGGGGAAGCTGAAAAGTGAGCTTTCGCCCTGCTGGAAGTCCCAGAGGTCGGTGCCGTTGCCCGTAAGCTGGGCCCAGCCGCCGGTGACGACGGCATCGCCCGAGTTGGTAACGGTCGCGCTCACCGTGAAGTCCTGAAGCTCGTCACAGGTGGTGCAGACCTCAAAGTAATCATCGGGTGTGTCGATTACGACGTTGAGCTCTCCGGCCCCCTGCTGGTGAACGGTCCACGGATTGTTAACATAGGCTGTATTTCCGTGGAGAGTGCTGCCGGGATTAGGTACGCACGCGTTCTCCTCCGCCTGCACCACTATCTCGACGTCCCCGGGGGACTCGCAGTGCAGCGTCCAGGCGACAACGGCGGTCTCGCCATTGACCATCTGGCCGAGGCACCAGCCGTCTGCCAGGTCGCCGCCGACTATCTCGGCTAACGCACCTACGTACGTGTCCTCGGTTCCAAACTCACCGCGGTTGCTCGCGTCGGGGTCCCATTCCTGGCCCCACCTGATTAAGCCGTTGACGCTATTAAGCGTGCCGCAGTTGATGTTCTCGATCTTGGCCTTGATGCCGAAGTTGGTGCAGGGAACGACCGTCTGCTCGAAGGGGCTCTCGGGGTAACCCGTCTGCCCGTCCCAGACCTCGGCGTCCCAGCCCTCTTCGCCGGTCTCATGGGTAAGGCCGGGGGCCTCGATGATGGTTATCTCGAGGCACTCCGCCTCCTCCGGAGTCCGCTGATTGACATCAGCCTCGCCGCTGGCAGTACATGCCCCGCCGTTGGCCGATGCATCCACCACTATCGTTGCCCAGCCGGTATCATCGGTGCAGCAGACCCTCCACCAGAAATCGGCCATGTCGCCGCCGGGGTCATCCGGCTCCAGCGGGTCATCCCAGTCCTGGTGGGACTCATTCCCGGGGCAGGGTAACGCCCAGTAGCTCTGCCAGAGTTCGACGTCTATACTGTCCAGTTGAATTGTGGCTGACAGGCCTGTAGCGGTGTCGTTGCCCGTGTTTACCACAACGGCGTTCACGTAGAAGCAATCTCCATCGTCGAACTCGTTAGCCGCTGTGAAATCGCCGGTGCTGGGGTCCTTTTCATAGGTAGTGACAAAGACCTCGAGGTTGCACCCGTCGAACTGCTCGACCGGGTCGCAGTCGGGGTCCGGGTCGGGCCCCGGCGGGGTCTGAGCCACCACCGCTGGCGCCAGCACGGCAACCAACGAAATGACCATCGCCAAAGCCACCAGTAAATTTAGCGCTTTGGCCGGCCACTTGTGTGTTCTACTCATTTGCCCTCTCCTTTACTATCGTATTTCCGAATTCGGAAAACAAAAGTCAATCCTTTCTCCCGGTTGGGCTTATTGTCACATTTGCACCTCCTTTAAAGCTTGAATTTAAATTGCCTTGGCTGACATAGTACAGCCGCACTTATTAAAAGCTTGCCGCAGTATAACCACAGCCCGCTATCTTTGTCAAGAGTACGGGAGTTTACAGTCATGCATTACTAACGTTTCTCGCAAAAGAAACGCCGCCAGCATCAGTGGAGGTTCCGGCCTTTTCCCAATTGCAGGCACGTCGGTTCATTGTAAACACCTTTCAGCCCGCTTGTCAATAGTTTTACACAGGTTTTGGCAACATATTTGAAGTTTTGTGAACTTACCTTTGCCAGAGACCTGGTGCATGCTATCGCCAGCCCGCCACTGGTTGTTTCCGTACTACCTGATGGACTAACGGACTGTCCTTTTCCTTATATATATAGTTCGAGAATACCTACAAGTCCCTTTTTACAGGTAACGGACTGTAAAGCTTTTACCACTTTTTCGGCAGCTTGTCAACCCCCAATTTCACAAAATTGCAATTTCGCCGGTGTCAAAGGGCGACCACACCGGGTCGCCCCTACATGGCGGTACAACAAGCGTCCGGTGAATAAGCGGCCGGCGGTCAGCTTACAGCCGTCCTCCCTCCTCTGTCAGCAGACCTTTTTTTAAATTCTCCCTCCCCCGGCGGTAGGGAGCTAGAGGGAGAGGGATACCCTGCGACAAAAGCCCCTTGACAGAAATAGAACATTTGTACTATTATCCCATATCCCGAAAGTCCCGCGAAACCGAGGAGGAACCGATGAGGCTCTTGAGAATGGCCATCGAAACCCAGAAGTGGGACCTGGCAGCCCATGTTCTGATACTGGGAGCCATTACAGCGAGGCGAAAGGAAAATGACAGGCACCGCGGTAAAAAGAGGAAAAAGCGGCCCCGGGCCCAGGCAAAACAGCGCTAGGCGCAGCTTTTACTCGAAAGCGCTTGATGAGGCCGATGCGCTGGATTTCGAGCTGGCACAGGGTGTCGAGGGCATAGACGACGAGATCGCCCTGCTGCGGATGAAGATCAAGTCCCTCCTGGAAAACGACCCCGAGAACTTGAAGCTGCTCATGGAGGCGACCAGCACCCTTGCCCGCCTGGTGACTACGCGGTACAGGATCAGCGCCGGTCAGAAGAAGGCCCTGACCAGCGCGATAGGCGCCGTTCTCCAGGGTCTGGCGATACCGCTGGGGATAAAGTATTTACCATAATTACAAATTGAAAAGTGAAAAATGAAAAATTTACAATTTGCACTTTGCATTTTGCACTTGTAGGACCATGATTGTCTTGAGGCCATATCAAGTGGAGGCAGCGAAGGCTGTGGCCGACAGCGTGCTTAATCGAAAGGGGATGACATTTTCGGTGGAGATCGCGCGGCAGGGAGGCAAGAATGAGCTCTCAGCACAGCTCGAAGTGCTGCTGCTCACCCTTTTCATCTCCCGCGGCGGCAATGCGATAAAATGCTCCCCGACATTCAAGCCGCAGACGGTCATATCCATGATGCGGCTCAAAGAGAGGCTCAACGACTGGGGCTACGCGGGCGTCTGGATAACGGAGATGAACTATATCGTGAGGCCGGGCAATGCTCGGCAGATTTTCCTCTCCGCCGATGAGTCGGCCAACGTGGTGGGGAACACGGCCCATATACTCCTGGAGGTAGACGAGTCGCAGGATGTTTCCAGAGAGAAGTATGCCAAGGAGTTCCGGCCGATGGGAGCGTCAACCAACGTTACCACTGTCCACTACGGCACCACCTGGGATGATTCCACACTGCTGGAGGAGGTGAAGCAGCTCAATCTGGAGCTGGAGAGGAAGGACGGTATCAAACGGCATTTCCGCTACGACTGGCAGGAAGTTGCCAGACATAACCCGGACTACCTACGCTACGTTGAAGGGGAGAGGGAGAGGCTGGGGGAGAGCCATCCCCTTTTTCAGACACAGTACTGCCTCAAGCCGATACATGGCGGCGGCGGTTTCCTCAGCCCGGGGCAGATGGCGCAGATGCAGGGGGGACACAGCCGGCGACGCCACCCCGACCTCACGGGAGTTTACGTAGCGGGGATAGACCTGGCCGGGGAGGCGGAGGAGGGGGAGGACGCCGCGCTGCGCGCGCTGAAACCGAAGCGGGACTCCACGGTGGTCACCATCGGTGAGCTCGACCTCAGTGACAGGCAGCCCGATGCCGGGCTGCTTTACCCCAGGGTGAACATCGTGGAGCAATACTGGTGGACCGGCCGACCCCATCCCACCCTCTTTTCCCAGCTGGCGGACCTGCTCAAGAATGTATGGCGGGTGAGGAGGGCGGTGGTGGATGCCACGGGCGTTGGCGCCGGTGTAGCCAGCTTTCTCGCCAGAACACTTGGCACGTCGGTGGTAACCCCCTTTAACTTCACCCAGGCGTCAAAGTCCGGGCTCGGCTTCGATTTGCTGGCAGCGATAAACTCCGGCAGGGTCAAGATGTACGCCAGTGACGGGTCGGAGGAGTTCCGCGAGTTCTGGTTTCAGGTGGCGAAGGCAAGGAGCACCTTCAGGCCCAACCAGACGATGAATTTCTACGTCGATCCCGCTGTCGGCCACGATGACTTTCTCACCAGCCTCGCGCTGCTCGTCAAGGCGGCGGAGTATACACCGAGAGCGGCCCGGGGACGAATGATAAACGAAAATCCCAAACTCTAACTTCGAAGCACTAAATAAATTCATATATCAAAGTTCAAAAGGTAAAGTTGAAACCGCACTTCTGAAATTGATTGTGAGTATTTTTAAACAATTGAAATCCGTAAATTAGATATTTCCCGGGATTTCGTGCTCAGGATTCAGGATTTTTTATTAAGTAAAGACAATGAAAAGGGAAACCGAACTCATCATTGATCCTCTGCCAGACCACTTCGACTACTGCGACGAGGGCTGCGATCTTTTCCCATCCTGCCTTGAGTGCCCCCTGCCCCGCTGCCGTTACGATGAACAGTCGGGAGGGAAGCGGGCGGCGACCGGATTGCGAGACAGGGAGTTGCTGAGGCAGCGAAGGCTGGCCGGTAAAAGCGTGGCCGAGCTGGCCAGGAGCTTCGGCGTGAGCAAGCGCACGGTGCAACGAATAATCAGGAAATCGAAGACGTATTCTACACCTAAAGGGGGTTAAGAATGAACAGCACATCTCAACAAATAAATGCGTCGGGCAGCATGTCTCTGCCCCAGCAGATCGCCCGTATGGACCTGGAGCGGCTCCAGGCCTACCGCGAGAACCTCGATTTCTACAACGGAGTGCAGTGGCAGGGTCATCCCCGGCCGCGCGAGCGCCGGCTCACCTTCAACTACGCCAAGGTCTTCGTGGACAAGGTGGCGAGCTACCTGATGAGCGGCCTCGACTTCGCCATAGACCCCGTATCTGCCGAGGATACAGAGAAGGCGCGCCGCGCAGAGGAAGCATTATATAAGGTATATGAAACAAACAACCTGGCGCAGCTCGACTTTGAAACGGAAATCGACGCCGCAATCCTGGGCGACGGCTGTTTCAAGGTGACCTGGGACTCCCGGGAGAAGCGGGCGCGGGTATCAGCGCCCGATGTACAGGGCATATATGTCTGGTGGCTGGGAGATGACATCACCCGCGTGTGGCGCGTCGCCAGCCGCTACCGGCTCTCTGCCGACGAGGTCAACCTGCTCTACGGGTTTAAAAGCCGCAGGCCGAAGGGACAGTCCACCGTCGTCGAGGTATGGACAGACAGCAAATTCGAACTATGGATAGACGACGGTCTGCTGGAACGGAAGGCCAATCCCTACGGGTTCATCCCTTTCCTTATATATCCTAACCTCAGGGAACCCAAGAAGTTCTGGGGGGTCTCCGACATACCCACTCTGGTGGAGCCCGCTCGTGAGCTCAACCGGGCGCTTTCCCAGCTCTCTCTGATACTCGAGCTATCGGGGAATCCCATCGCCGTCCTGGAGAACATCGAGAATGCCGAGGACATAGCGGTGCGGCCGGGGGCGGTGTGGGAGATACCGGAGCAGGCGAGGGCATATCTCCTCGATTTACTGCAGGGAGGAGGGGTGAAGCTGCACGTCGACTACATAGACCTGCTCTACCGCACGCTGCACGACCTCTCCGAGTCACCGCGCACGGCCTTCGGCGACAACCAGCGAGGCCTCTCCGGTATCGCACTGGAGATGGAACTCCATCCCCTGCTGCAGAAGGTTAAACGAAAACGCTTGATCAGGACCACCGTTTACAGGCAGCGCAACGAGATGATCCTGAGGTTAATGGAGAAGATGACCGGAGAGAGCTTCGGAGACTACCGCACCCGCATTGTCTGGGGGCCGACTCTGCCGCAGGACCGGAGTCGTATAGCGCGAGACGAGGAGATACTGGTCGGCGCAGGAGTCCACTCGCGGCGAACGGCCATGGACGAGCTCGGCATCGAGGACCCCGAAGCCGAATTTCAGCGCTGGCTGGATGAGGACGACAGACTGCGCAAGCAGGACAACCGCTAAGCGGGGCCGCGATTGCCGGACAACCGGAGGAGGGTGGCAGGCAATCATTCACGTACGCCCCGCTCCTGGCCAGGGTTGACAAGTCCACGCATTTAGAGCAATATTCAGAGGTCTGGCACACTCACGTAAAAACGGGGCACGATATGATGAAAAGCATCGCAGAAATTAACGATAAGATCGCCAGGGGCCAGGCCGTTGTGGTCACCGCTGAAGAGGTCATAGACTTAGTTAGTAAAAAGGGCGTATCCAAGGCTGCCAGAGAGGTCGACGTGGTAACTACGGGCACATTCAGTCCCATGTGCTCATCGGGCGCTTTCTTCAATCTGGGTCACTCCAAGCCCCGTATAAAGGCCGGCGGAGGGCAGGTCTACCTTAACGATGTGCCCGCCTATACAGGCATAGCGGCGGTAGACATCTTCCTCGGAGCCACGGCCATACCCGATGAAGACCCCAGAAACAGAATTCATCCCGGCGAATTCAGCTACGGCGGCGGCCACGTAATCGAAGAACTTGTAGCGGGCAAGGATGTCAGACTGGTGATTAATGCCCATGGAACGGACTGTTATCCGAGGCGAAAGCTCGCAACCTGGATAAACCTGGACAGCATGAACGAGGCGCTGCTTTTCGACATAAGAAACGCTTACCAGAACTACAATGTAGCGGTCAACATGGGAGAGCGGACAATTTATACCTATATGGGCGTGCTCAAGCCCAATCTGGGCAACGCCAACTACTCGACAGCGGGACAGCTCTCGCCGCTGTTCAACGACCCTTACTACAAGACCATCGGCATTGGCACGAGGATATTCCTCGGGGGAGGCACCGGTTATGTATCCTGGCACGGAACTCAGCACAACCCCGATGTTTTACGCACCGAGAAAGGCGTGCCCCGCCGCGGAGGGGCAACATTAACGGTGATGGGTGATCTAAAGCAGATGAGCCCGCGGTGGCTGGTCGGCACCAGCTTCACGGGATACGGCGCTACCTTAACCGTTGGTATCGGCGTACCCATACCCATACTATCCGATGAAATACTCAGCTATACGGCGGTTACTGACGAGGAGATATTCGCCCCCGTCATCGACTACTTCGAGGCCTATCCTCAGCGGAGCCCTGATATTCTGGGAGAGGTGAGCTACGCCCAGCTCAGGAGAGGTAAGATCAAGGTCCAGGGTAAAGAGGTGCCCACCGCTTCTCTATCGAGCTATTCCCGGGCAGTTGAAATCGCTAACATCCTCAAGGACCGGATTCAAAAAGGAGAGTTCTATCTTACCGAGCCCGTGGCACCGCTGCCCGGGGTGGATTCGGGGGTAGTGGTCAAGCCCATGCAGGAGCGCCCGTTTGAGGAAGAAGGCTGAGTGGAAGGAGCAATGACGTGACCAAGGGAAGGAAAGTGGTGCTGCGTTTTCCACGCCAGCTAGTCGATAAGCCAATAATATACCGGCTGGTAAAGGACTACGATCTCCAGTTCAATATTCTGAAGGCCTCTGTCACCCCTAAAGAGGAAGGCCTTCTGGTGTTAGAGCTGAGCGGCAGGAAGAAGAGCTACGATGAAGCGGTTCGCTTCCTGACCGAGGCCGGGGTTGAAACGCAGTTACTGGCCCAGGATGTATTTCGCAACGAGGAGCGGTGTACTCACTGCGGCGCCTGCGTCACTATATGCCCCGTCGGTGCATTCGTTGTCGATCCCGTAACCAGACGAGTTGACTTCCAGGACACCAAATGCATTGCCTGTGAGCTGTGTATCAATGCATGTCCGGTCCGGGCAATGGAAGTGCGTCTCTAGGAATGTACGAGCCTAGGACTTATAGACACTGGATCAGCAGCAAGGACCTCGTATCCTTCTCAGTGGTGGTTCAGGAAACCGACCTGCTCATCAGGGCAAAGAGCGATCTCAAGGCCCGGGCCCTTGCAGCAACCCGGAAATACCGCTCCGAACTGGAGCGGTATATTATCTCACACCCCGTCTTCACTGTCTCTCTCGAACCTCTATCCGTTGAGAAAGACGCTCCGCCCCTGGTGAAAGAAATGGCGGAGGCTGCCCGGAAAGCGGGCGTAGGGCCTATGGCGGCAGTAGCCGGCGCCATAGCCGAAGCGGTAGGCAAAGAACTCCTCGCTTTCTCCGACGAGGTCATTGTGGAAAACGGGGGTGACATCTTTATGAAAACCCTGAAGGAGCGGCTGATAGGCGTCTATGCGGGTGAATCCAGGCTCACAGGAAAGATAGCCTTCGCCATTCAGCCCGAGGAAACGCCCCTAGGCATTTGCACATCATCCGGTTCAGTAGGACACTCCCTCAGTTTAGGCGTGGCTGATGCAGTGATAGCTACTTCCCTATCAACTTCGCTGGCCGATGCCGCAGCCACCGCTATAGGCAACCGCGTCAGCTCAGCAGGCGATATCCAGCAAGCCTTGCAGTTTGCCCAGGGAATAGAGGGTCTGAGAGGGGTTGCAATCATCAAAGATGACCACCTGGGACTATTCGGCCAGATAAGAATATCTGACGTTGACCGGGAATAGAGCGGCGCTAGCTTATCCGGGATTTATGATCATACACACGGCCCTTCCACCTGACGCCGGCGCCAGTGATGTGCTGGAAGCTGGCATAGAGACCTACCAACAGCAGGAAGCCGACGCCGATAGGGTGCATAATGACAGAAGACTTGGGCTGTGAGAAACGGCGTCCCACCAGAAAGCGCGCCAGCAGCAGAATCATCACCTGAATCCCGACCAACATCTGCCAGCTGAAAGCCGGCTCCGAGAGCAGCAAGCCGTGCGCCAACCATAAAAAAGGCGCCAGGAAGAGCAGCGTCGCCACTACCATCATTACAACCAAACCGAAGATTGATAACGAGGCCACCGTGTAGAGCCATCTGGCGATGCCGTCCCACATAGAGCCAAACTCCCGGTACATCTGACAGGAAACCAGAGACGACAGGTCCAGGGTCAACTGCCGGTAGTGGTGCCGCGCTATCTCCCTCGCCAGCCAAACATCTTCTACTATTCGCGATTTCACAGATTCGTGACCGCCAATGCTCCGGTACTCCCGGGCTGAGAAGAACAGGAACTGCCCTATGGCCACAGAGGGCAGAGCGCGTTCTGAGCGCTGCAACCACCAAAAAGGCATCCAGTATAGGAGCATGAAATAGAAGAGGATAGGTAGAGCCATCTTCTGCCAGATCGAAGTGGTTAGCTGATAGGGGAAGCCGGAGATAAGCGCAGCACGTGAGCCGATGGCTACACGCAGCACATAGCTCAATACCGAGGACGCGTGTACAGTATCGGCGTCGGTGAACAGCAGCCAGGAGCCTCGAGCCACCTGGGCCAGCTGGTGACAGGCAAAGGGCTTGCCTGCCCAACCGGGGGGCAGTGGTTGCCCGTGCAACAGCCTTACCCTTGTATCCTCCGCAGCAATCGAGGCCACTATATCTGCGGTGTGATCGGTTGACGAATCGTCAAGCACAAGTATCTCAAAATTGGGATAGTCCTGTCGTCGCAAAGACTCGAGGCAGGCTCCTATGTTGGCCTCCTCGTTCCTTGCGGGGATAAGCACAGAAATCAGAGGGGCAGGATCAGGCAGTTGAGCGTCAGATTTGATTCTTCTCAGAGTCCTCAGGTTCAAGAGAAGATTGAGGAGCAGCGCAGCGAGCAGAATAGCGACTATCTGCTGATAAATCATCTATGAAGCGCCGGTATGTCCAACGCTGTCTACCTTTCTGGCCTCGACTACATCATCCCCCGAGGCCCATCCTTTGATAAAGGACGGCATCACGAGTATGCATCCAGCGAGGGCCCATTCCCAGGAGGCATACCACGATCCCAGAACTATGGGGACAGAGATGCGAAAAATTCGATTACTCAGTAAATGCCGCTTGGTGGTCGCTAAGGGCAAGAGATAGAAGACCGCCATAATGAGCACCGCCACGACGTTGAGCAGGACCAGGCCTGACATCCCGATGGTCAGTCCCTGGCCACCGCCACCCTTCAGCCATACGCTCCAGCTACAGCCAAAGACGGCAGCGATTAAAATAACCAAACTGGCCCAGGTCTCCCCCACCAGGGCAATAGCTATAAAAATACAAATAACCGCTTTAATTATCTCCGCCAACAGGGCAACTATGCCTGGAAGTCTCCCTCCATAGATCATCACAGCCGTCACCGTCGCATTGCCCGTCCCCAGCGTCCGGATATCCTGACCGCTGAAGATGCGCATGGAGAGATAGCCGGAGGGAATACTCCCAATTAAATAGCCAATCAACAACAGTAGTACAAACATCATATCAGCGAATCCAATCTGCAAAGAGCAGCTCTCTTGTAACTATCATCGTAGTTACTCTAAGCAACTCATATGTTTTTGTCAAGCTTACCCGGCAATTCCTATATGATAAGCTTACCATTGCATTACCACCCACCGAACGAACTATATAATAAGTATAGACATATAGATTTAAAAAGCGCTTAAAGATATAAAGGGGACATTAAAGTCAGCTTACAATCTGCTTACGATTGGTAAAGTGAAGGGGCGACCGCGTGCGGTCGCCCCCGGCTCGCTCAGGCTAAAAGCGGATCTTCTAATCAAACATATCGAACTCGCTGATAAGCCATTTCCCGCTTTCTTTTACAAGGTATAAGGTGTCGTCCACATGCTCCTTATCCGTCTCGCCGAAAGCCTCAGTCTCCAGATCAAACTCGAACGCTACCGTAGCTTCGTCTCCCGTCTGGGAAACTAACGTTGTCTTCAAATTTGATATTTTAATATCGTCCACCAGAGTGAAGGCAAATTCCATACCGAACTCAACATCTTCACTCATTTCCTCTGTAAAATAGGTCGCCATCTTCTCCGCATCCATGGCCGCCATTGCATTCATCACCCCCCGAACCGCATCCTCAGGGCCAGACCCACCACCGCACCCAATCAGCGACGGCACCAGTACTGCCACCAGCGCCAGTACCAGCACTACCTTCAACCAGCCTTTCATTACCCTTTTCTCCTTTCCTGAATCGAGTTACGCAGAGGGTGTGCTGTCCTCTGGCACCGATTGCACATATAATATAGCACAGCGGCTATATCACCACAATGGTGAGAGCCCTTAACACTTCATGCAGAACTCACCAAATCAAGAAGTGAAAGCTCCCTGAACAGCCACGCAAACGGAGACAGGTCGGTGACAAGCCATTCACTGCCCATCTTCACCAGATCCACGGGTTCCTTAGCATGCCCGCTCCGCGTTTCATCGAGCACTGTCGCTTCCCAATCACATTCGACTTCTACTGTAGCCGTGTCATCCGTCTCAGAGGTTATCTCCCACCCGATATCGCTTATTTTGATATCATCAATAAGCACAAAGACCACCTCGAAGGCGAGGGCAACTTCCTCCCTTATGTCCTCAACAAAATAGGACGCTGTCTTTTCCGCATCCTGCGCCTCTATAGCCTCGAGCACTCCCAGACCCGTGGCCAAAATACCACCGCAGCAACTACAGCCGAAGGGAGAAGCTACCGCCACCGCCCCTAATAACAAAAGTATAACCGCTTCCTGCCAACCTTTCATTGCCTTTTCCTCTCTCCTGAATCAAGCCTCTCCACGCCTCGCAGCCTAAACGCCGGGAGCGCACCCGGGGGCTCGCACCATCAAGACAGGCACCCCTGCGTAATGGATAACCTTATCCGCCACACTCCCCAGCGTCCAGCGGCTAACCCCCGAGCGTCCATGCGTGGCCATAATGATAATGTCTACTCCATGCCTATTGGCGTAATCAACGATACTATCGGCTACTTTTCCAGAAACAATATCCGATCCCACACTCAGCCCGCGTCCGCCGAGTTCATCTACCATCCGCCCCAGGTAGTCCCTGGCATCGGACTTGTAGTTAGATTCGATTCGTTCCCTGTCCTTATCACTGATTACGTAGTCTCCAGGCAAACGCATGGGCTCTATTACTCTAAGAAGTACGACTTCTACCGACTGACAACCCATGGCAATTGATTCCACATGGGGAAGTGCACACTCAGCCAGCTCCGAGCCATCCAACGGCACTAAAATCTTCCTATACATCTTTTCACTCTCTCCAGATTTCTCAGGGTTCAACCAAGTCGTCGATCTGGGATTAACGTAAGCCGATCTCCTATCCCGGTATCCCCCCTGACGTTGCATTTTATCACAATACGCAATGCCACTAATTCTATAGAAAAAGCACACCATCCAGCAAAACATACACTGAGGACTAAAGAAATCATGAAATGCAAGGTGAAAAAGTCAAACGCCTATTTAGTAACAAAGTGCTAGTAGCGACATTTTGATATTGACAAAAAGAGAACATAGGTTCTAATATTACGCCGACCTGGAAATATATCATAAGGGAAGGGAGGTGAAACATGAGCGACAAGACTAAAGATACCGAGATAGAGGCAGCGGTTCAGAGCAACGAGGAGACGCTAATAGACGGAGAAGCAGCGAATGAAGGTCTACTGGAACGAATAGCGCGGCTTGAGGAAGGAATAGCATTACGGGATGCTGAACTGGCCGACCTCAAAAAGTCACTGGAAAACGCTGTTTCAAAGTACCGAACCGCAGTCCTGAGCGCAGCGCCCGATGTGCCGGAGGAGATGATCAAAGGGGTAACCATAGAGGAAATCGATTCCTCACTGGAAACAGCACGGGGCATGGTGGCACAGATCAGGCAGCAGCTTGAGACCAACGCAGTTGAAGCCAGCGTCCCGGCCGGAGCCCCGACCCGCTCCGGTCCGAACCTCGAAGGTCTAACCGGAGAGGCCAAAATCAAGGTAGCGTTGACGACCCAACCAAAATAAACCAATCGAAATAACCCGAAAGGAGAATTGAGCCAATGGCATTAACATTAGCAGAAGCCGCGAAACTGTCCAACGACATCCTGTTGCAGGGTGTCATAGAGGAGACCATCTACGACAGCCCTATCCTGCAAATGCTTCCGTTTATCGAGGTCGTCGGGAACGCCCTGACCTATAATCGGGAGAACGCATTACCGAGCATCGACTTCTACGAGGTAGGCGACACATGGGCGGAGTCAGCCCCGACTTTCAACCAGATAACCGCCACCCTCCGGATCATGGGCGGAGACGCCGATGTCGACAACTACATCAAAGGCACACGGAGCAACGTTCAGGACATCGAGGCCGCCGTGATAGCTCTCAAGGCGAAGGCGCTGGCGCACAAGTTCGAGGAGATGTTCATCTATGGCGACCATACGACCAATCCGAAGGAGTTTGACGGCATCCGTCTTATCATCGACACGACTGCGGCCAGTGACCAGGTGCTGGCGATGGCAGCGACCGGAGCGACCCTGACGCTGGCCAAGCTCGATGAGATGATAGACAGGGTAAAAGGTGGTCGCCCCGACATGCTGCTCATGAGCAAGCGCAGCCGGAGGAAAATCGTAACGCTGGCCAGGACAGCAGGCACGAACCTGCAGATACAGCAGGGGATACTCGGTCAACAGGTGCTTGCTTATGGCGATATCCCCATCGGCGTCTCAGACTGGATACTGGACACGCATACCCTGGTCGGCAGCGTAGAGACCAATACCGTAGGTGACACGAGCTCAACAATCTATGCCCTCCGGTTCGGCGAAGGTGCGCTGTGCGGCATAACGGGCCCGGGCGGAATGAATGTCGAGCGCATCGGGCAGCTGGAGACCAAAGACGCCACGAGAACCCGCATAAAGTGGTATACCTCGATATGCCTGTTCTCCACGGTCAGCGTTGCCGCGCTGATCGGCGTCAAGGATTAATGTACGGGCAGACCAATGTGTCTGCCCCAACAAACGTAGGGGCAAATCGATGTGTTTGCCCGAAAGAAAGGAGAAATAACCAATGTCTGATGAAGTATCTGGACTTGTCCTTCTGCACTTTTTCAAGGACAACTCCGCTAATCTGACTACTGCCACCCCTGTTGACCAGCCCCTGGCCGGTGATGGCGTTCACCTGAGTATGAAAGCGCCCCAGGCTGGTTGTCTGCGTGCGATCATGTGCGAGATTCTAACAACCCCGAATACTGCGAATCCCGACCTTGTTGCCGCTATGACCATCGGAGGCGTCGAGTCGACAACCGGAATATGCGCCATCCCCATAGGCGATACCCAGGCCACCGGCACCTTTGCCAATGGGGAAGTGACATTCGAGGAAGGCGACGAGATCGGAGCATCCGTTGAGCAGACAGGAGGCACTATCGACGATGCTGTTGACGAAACAAGCATCTTCCTGCTGCTTCAGTTTGGCAGGTCGAATATATAGAGGGTAGGGGCGAACCGATGCGTTCGCCCTTTGTCGAGGAGAGCCTTGCCCTCTCTCCTTGCTATCGTAGCGGACAGGGGGGGGCTTGGGAGTCTCACCCCCCAAGCCCCCCGCCGCCCCGTCAATCGAATCCCCTCTCCCTCGATGGGAGAGGGATAGGGTGAGGGTGAACAATTACCGTAGGGGCGAGGTCTCCTCGCCCATTAGGATTTAGAGATTCTAATTTAGAGCTTGCCGACGAAGGAGGCCATAATGGACTTGGCAGAAATGCGGGACCTGGTTGAGCGAGACCTGCACGACGAGACAAACGAATCCTGGTCCACCGATGAGATAGATCGGGCCATCGAGCGAGCCTTGCAGGAGTTCAGTTACGCGATACCGCTTGAGGACACTCACGACGAGGCCACACTTGCCAGTCGGGACATCGACATATCATCATTGAGCGACAGGGTTGTCATTATTGCCGTTGAGTACCCCACCGGCAATTATCCGAAAACATATGTTCGATTTTCTGCATGGGGCGACACGCTCTCTTTGCTTGTCGATACCGAGCCGGACGGCACATACGACGCGAAGGTCTATTACGGCAAGGTACACACCCTTGATAGCGAAGGTTCGACTATTCCCACCGTGCACGAGCGCCTGATAGCGGAAGGAGCGGCGGGCTTCGCCCTCATGCAATGGGCAGCCGAGGCCATAAACAAGGCCAATGTTGGGGAGGATGTCCCCAGGAGCTATCGGACGCTGGGGAAGGCCAGGGTTGACGCCTTTCGCTGGCATATCAAGAGACTGGGGAGACAAAACCGAGTGCGGGTCCGTCAGCTTTTCACCCCTTATTATCCCATCGTCTCAAAAAATACCGTCGTCGGCCCATAAATCCCCTCTCCCTTGATGGGAGAGGGATAGGGTGAGGGTGAACAAAAATCGAACTCGGGATCCTGAAATGAAAACCGCAAAACTCATATTAGCAATCGCAGCCGTAGCCGTTTCAGTGCTGAGGCTCATATCGCTTATCAGAAAAAAGGAGTAGCTGCCGCGAAATGAAATCCGTAACGAAGCCCAGGCTATTTGGAGCGTTCACCCGGGAAGTGCGCTCCGTAATCGAGAGTGCCATAAAAACCGAATGCGCCGTAGGGGCAAACCAATGTGTTTGCCCTCATGCTGACCAATGCATCAGCCCAACCGTACTCAACCTTTGCTCCGGTAGTTGGGATTTTGGCATCACCGTTGACCGCAACCATCACGAAGGCCACCCCCCGCCCCACATCACCGCCGACGTACAGGCGCTTCCTTTTCGGGACGAATGCGCCGACGTCGTGATCTTCGACCCGCCGTACTCCAAGAAATACAAAAAGCAGTACGGGACCTATTACGCCAATCGGCGTCAAGTGTTCATGGAAGTGCTGCGGGTATTAAAACCAGGCGGATTGCTCATCTTCTGTCATTACTTCATCCCGCAGCTTCGAGTCCTGCACCTTGAGGACGTCTACATGATACACAATCGACCCTGGGAGCATGTACGAGCGCTGTCATTCAGCCGGAAGCAAAATACCCTAATGGATATCTACCAATGAAAAATCGAGACAGATCCGCCACCACGTAGGGGCAGACCGACGTGTCTGCCCGAAAAGGACGGTGAATAAATGCTTAGCTCGGCTAAACGATATCGCTTTTGTCCGGATAAATCCGATATCGGTCGAGTCGAGCGATATCTCATTGTCCAATGGAGGATACTATGCAAAAAATGAAACCCACTGTAATTCGCATTCCCTCTAGATTAGAAAGCAGATTGGAGAATGAAGCAAAGCGTCAATGCTGTAGCAAAGCAGGAATCATACGCAAAGCTCTTTTTTTATATCTTGACGAACGGGAGCAACGGTTAAAAGAATGAGAACCCTAACCGACACGCTGACGGCAGCGCAGAAGCGCCCCTCCACCCGACCCCACCCCAAGGTCGAGGTGTTCGACAAGGTAGCGGGTATTACAAGGTTTCATTGGGAGAGGCTGTACGAAGGTGCCGAGGCAGAGAAATTCCATGCCGTCACCATGCCAGGCGACGGCTCGCTCATACGCCTCAGGACAGACGCCTCGAACAATCTATACCGTCAGCGGGTTACCGGCCCCGACGAAGAATCGACCTACAGCTCCTGGACAGATTGGAGCGTCGAGGCGTACGCCGTCTCGCTCTGTTCGTACGGAGCGAACGTCGTGGCGACACGAATCGGGACCGACGGACACCTGTATCTATCCCTGAGCGAAGACAACGGCGACACCTGGTCGGACTGGCATGACCTCGAGACAATCGCCGGTACCGCAGCAGACTTTAGACTGGCGTCGTGCTTCAAGGATGCAACGAACTTCCTCATACTGTACTCTGACGGTACAGACCTCTATCGCAAAAGGCTAACGCTCTCGGAGTCCTGGACGACCCCCACCGGCCACAACGACCCCGACGCCACCTGGAATAGCGAGGCCAATGCCTACGACGACGACACCGGAAGTAGAGCAGATGAAACGAGCCCAGGAATAGGGAATTGGGGTAAATTCATCGAATTAACGCATGCTGCCATCTACTGCCATTCCGTCAGATTATGGACAGGCTATACCGCCTATGGCGAGGTTGACATCGACATCTACTATGGTGGCGCATGGCATGACCTTTATGAAGGGGATTCGGCGTTCATCACCGGAGAATGGACCGAGCTAACCTTCACGTTGCAGAGCATCACGAAGGTTAGAGCGAAGTTTAAATATGGCCAGGCTCATAACATCTGGCTTAGAGAGCTAGACTTCGGCGAGCTCCTGACCGACGAAGCAGGCGCGTCGTGGGCGAACAGCCTCAACTCAATAACAGGCGTAGCGGTGGTATACCAGGGAGACTACAACATCATAGTAACCGGCACCGACCCCAACGACGACCCGGGCGTGTGGACGTGCGTACTTGGCGATGGCTACAGTGCGGCAGTGGGGAATTGGAGCTCGCTAGCCGAGGTCATGCTGGCAGAGAGCGCCAGTGGTGTAACGTACGTGCACCCGACCATCGCTCTCCCCGACGTCTATCGGGCGTGGTTTGTTGAAGCGTACTCAGGCACCGAATCGTACTCACGTCCGTACTGGACGCATGGCATAGCGTCGGCAGACTTCATATCGAACCTGTGGCGAGAGCCAGTCCCGTTTAATCTCACGTCTAGCTACGGACTGTCGCTGGCATGGTCAGGTTCATACGTCTGGCTCACACGCCCCGACGGCGTATGGCGAGCGTCGGTCGCCGCAGGGTCGGTGGAGCTAACGACCAGCGTATTAGGAATAAAGGCCAGCGCACGGGAAGCGACAGGCGAGATATCCGTCATTCTCAGGAACGACGACGGACGTTTCAACTCCATCGGCGAAGACGACGACACCTACGAGCACCTTAAACTTGGCTCCGAGCTTCGTTTTTCGCCTGGTTACTACACGACAGACGCTGGCAGCCCTGAGCACAGTTCAGGCCCCGCTTACTGGATACAATCGTTCGACTATCTATCCAAAGGCGGACGTTCTACATTGACCG
>CAYVQT010000022.1:0-44480 GCA_964453665.1 uncultured Dehalococcoidia bacterium
CTTATTGGTTTAGGCAGCGGTTTTCTCGGAATGATAATTCTACGGGTCATACTTGGCGAATGGTAAAGTTTATCTGAACCCCGATTGGTGTATTGTCAACGCAGAAAGGCAAATAAAGCAGGGGCGTGTTTAAAACATGCCCCTGCTTTATTATTCCGGCGCCAGCCTGCTACCACTGGACAAACATAGGAATGTTTGCCCTTTCATGCGTACGTTTTGGTGGCATGAGTCAAGAAGCAAAGATGGGTATAGTTGCTATTCGATATCGATTACCTTTCGGAATAAGTACAGCGACCACCCAACCGTATCACGACCCCACCGCAAATAACTCTTCCTTTCATGTGAAATACGGTTTAAGACCTCATTTGCATCATTATCGTCTGGGTTTTTCCCTGCATACTTTTCGGCAGCATACCACTTAAGTGTCTCGTAGCGGTCCCAATCGTCTTGATTGCTGACCAACGTGTATAGCGGACACAAGCCTTCGTCTTCGCCAACATTTACGTTCTCATAGTGCGTTCCAAACATATCACGCGTGTAGTTCTGGGCAGCCAGGTACGCTTCATCGGGCTCTCTAATCCAGAAAGGTTCACCGACCAGAATCAGGCCACCCTGTTTTGTCATAGACTTCAAAGCATTTAGGGTTCCTCGATGCCCTTGATACACCCAGGAAGCACCGATACACATGGAAAGGTCGAAGAGTTGGTCAGGGCTGTAATCCGCTCCGTCCATGTTGAGAATTTCTATTTTGGCACCAAGCACCCGTTCCTTTAACCTTCGTTCTGTGTCCGCCACGAAATACGGGGAGATATCGACCCCGACTCCAGCTATTTCGTATCGCTCGGCCAGCCTCGTAAGTATCTCTCCCTTACCGCAGGCAATGTCTAGTACAGTAGCCCCCGGATTCAGTTCTAATAGCCCGATTAGCTCGTCGAGCTTCGCCGTACTCATCGGATTGCAGATTCCGTGGTACTCGTGCAGCACACTGAAAAATTTCCAGATATCCATCTTCAATTCCATGAATTGTCTGTTCCCTTCTGGCAGATTTGGTAGTGTTGTTGTGAGTATTATGGACCGCTTCATTCTAGGAAGTCAAAGGATGAGGGATTTGGGATACTACGACTCTGGTCTACCGAACAAACATCGGGATGTTTGCCATTCCATGCTTATGCATTAAAAGGTAGATACATAATCTAATTAATATTATAAATGTGCTTTATAGCAATGGATAGACTACGAATTAAACTTTTCATAATCGTGATTTCCTAGATATTGTTTATCTATTAAATTTTGCAAAATACTGATCAATCTCTTCCCTTAATTCAATACCTACCCTTTCAAAGCAATCAAGCAAATCTTCGTATGATCCTTCACCACCAAGAAAGTCCCACAATTCTTTACCAACTTTCAATTCATTTTCCAGATCCAACATTCCACGCATAGTCCATCGGTTATACGGTTTCGGCTCATAAGGGTTATAAGGGATAGCAATTAACGTATTTACTTTTGCTTTTGGGTCTGATGCTAATACCGCAGCTGCCCACTCCAACAATGTTCTTTTAAACTCTTTGAACCCGCCTACATTCGGTTTCGCTGTCTTTAAGTCAAACAAATATAGGCCATTCATCTTGCTTTCTAACAGTATATCTACCCTCGTTAGGTTAACCTTTCTTTTTGTTCCTTTTTGGCAGACTTTTCGAATAGCATCAATTTCTGCTTTTTTATTTGGTGAAGATGCAGCTGTTGTTAAACCATCTATTATTCTCTGAATTTCGAATAAAGCGTCTTCGTAAACGTATTCGCCAGCTATTGCGTGTGATTTAGCACTTTTAAAGCTATTTTTTGCTATCACAACTGCCACTGGCTCAAAAATTGTTGTACCGAAATTGGTGCTCAAAGAATGTATAAATGAATACAGTGCCAGCCGGTCCTTACCTAGCAATCTCGTATGAAAGGGCATTGACGCTGGCTCCGGGTTGTAACTTTGAAATTTCCGCCTTAGACTACCTTTCAAAACCTGTTCTACATTATCAACTTGCTTTTTTGAAAGTCCCATTTTCCTATCCTTTTCTTAAATGAAATATACTTTCTGAATATGCACCTTTATCCCTTTCCGTCCTGTTTAATACAGGTCGTTTGTGCTTATCAACAATCTTCATTCCAGATCTTTCTGATATTTCCGGATAGAGATTGTATTTATCATTTGCTACTAGAAATATATCAAATTCGCCCACTAAAAACCTTTTACAATTAATCAATACCTTCGATATTGAATCAATATATGAGTCTTTTGCATCCGCACCTTGCCCATTAGAAAGTGCCCCGATTTCTAGTCGGTCCTTCCTTTCCAATTCGAACAGGTCATAGGCATATGCATGTTGGTCATGATAATCTATCAACCCTACATAAGGTGGACTTGAGAAAATTCCCTTTATCCCTTTTTCACTTACAAGACTAGCAAAGGATTGATTTTCCTTCTTTATTACCTCAAAAATATCTAAATTCCTTGCATCACCTGTCAAGCAAACCTGATAGGTCTCAGTCCTCAATTTATCGAAATTCGCTAATCTTTCAATGGTGTCCTGGCAATATCTTACCCACCAACTAACAATGGAAAATAAAGGCTTACAAATCTTTCCATGCTTGTGGCAGTAATAAGTAGAACGCACTGGTTCCTTTAATGTAGCTAAATCGAAATGAGTTGTTGCCCTACAAGAACGTATCGTCCTGCTTAGGATTATCATCAGTGCTTTCTTAACATTCTCGTCCTCAACTTGCTTGATTAAACCGTGAACATAATTTATTTCTCTTCTTACATCATCTAGATACCATTTATCAAGGAAATTATCAGTTTTCCCCTGCTCTAGCTTTATATTGTATTTCTTTATCAATGAATTATATACTGACCTAAATTCATTTTCCTTCTCAAACCCGTACTCTTCCTCGTTAATTTCATTCCTTCTTACTCTGTATTTGAAATCCGGGGATGGAAAATATTTGTTATTGAAATTGGCTAAAGCTTCTATGAGTTCACCTTCAAATTTAATAGTATTCGAATCCGAAATATACTGTCTCAAAGCTGCTGTGATTTTTCTAGCCTCATTATATAAGCTTATTAAATCATATTTGCTAATCTTTACATTACTCATAATCGCGTTAAAACTCGAAACTTCAATGCCAATCGCGTGTATTCCGAGTTCATTAGCTTGTACCAGCGTAGTACCGCTTCCACAAAATGGGTCAAGTATTATATCACCCTTATGGAAATAAACTTCTCGTTTGAATTCATCTATATGGCTATCTATGAAATACTCTACCAGTTGTGGTATAAATTTGCCCTTATAGGGATGCAACCTATGTACATGTTTCGTCCTTTCATATTCTCTCAAATTGTCAAATGAAAGATGCCAATTAAGGTCATCTCCAAGCTTTCTTTTCCATTCAACTTCTTTTCTACCAATGTATGAATTATAGTATTTCACTAAGTCATCAATACTAATATAAGTTTTTCCATTACTTTCGATCTTTCTTATTCTTCCATACTGTATTAAATATGAAATATTTGATGTTGTAACATTCCTATTTAGATACTCGCTAGCCCAATTACTAGCTTCAGTTATACTTAGTATTTTTTCCACCTTTTCCATGTCGCACATATTTTAGACCTCTTCAAAAAAATACTCAAATTATTATATACCAGGTTTAGCTATAAAGAAGGTTGTGGACTGTTCTAAAGGCTTTCTGTAGAATGAGCCATATGGTTAAAGGTCTTTATAAAATAAAAGCTCGAAATTCTGTTTCAGGGCATTACTACATACCGGAAGCAATGCCATTGGTGCTGTGCTGTGCTTGTCTGATACTTGTATTTAAATACTCAAAGAAAGCGAAGGGGATTTACGATCATATAGTGGAAAGCTACATACTTCCGGATATAAAAGGTTATCTTGATCCGAGCGTACTCACCACTGGACAAACATGGGCATAACGACGTGCACGTAGTTGTCTTTCCCGACGGGGCGCAGGACACCCGGGCTTGATGAAGTCGTGGCCTCGAAAACCACCTCATCCTCTCCGAGTACACCCAGCACATCCACCAGATACCTGCTGTTGAAGGCAATCTTGGTCTCCTCCCCCTCTACAGAGGCATCTACCTCCCCCACGTTGTCCCCGACCTCCTCAGCCCTTGCCGAGATAGCGATCTTGCCTTTCCCATCCTTGGGCATGATCTGGAGCCGCACGATGCCGCTGCCGTCCCTGGCAAAGATGGAGGCGCTTCGCGTCGCCCTCAAGAAATCGGCGAGGTTGACCACAGCCCTGGTAGTATAGCTCTGGGGGATGAGCTGGTCGTAGTTGGGGAAAGTGCCCTGAATCAGCTGCGATACCATCTCTACGTTTCGCAGCCGGAAAATCACCTGGCTCTTTTTGGGGTTTATAGTGAGCGCTACAGGCTCCTCCTGATCGCTGATAAGCCGGTTGAGCTCTATAAGTGAGCGCGCCGGTATAATGACGGTTACCTTCTCATCAACTACGTTATCCAAAGTCAGCTTGCGCACAGCCAGTCTGAAGCCGTCAGCGGCAGCCAGGGTAAGTGTATCGCCCTCAAAATCGGCATGAACGCCCGTGAGAACGGGACGTGATTCCTCTGACGCTGCGGCGAATGCCACCTGGTTGATCGCCGTCCTGAGTTCCTCCGGTTTCACCCTGATAGTCAGCCCTTCGTCTATTTTAGGGATAGGCGGGAAGTCCGCGGCATCCAGGCCGCTTACGTGTGCCTCATAGCGTGCACACGTAAGCTCAACGCTCTGGCCACTGGGAGCGACTGTCATATCGATCCGGCCGCTGGGCAGGGAATTGACGAAATCGGTAACAAGCCTCGCCGGAATCGTAATCGTGCCTTCCTCCTCAATGGTAGCCCCAATCCAGCAGGTTATAGCGACCTCAAGATTGGTCGCAGCCAGTTTGAGTTGAGACCCCTCCGTTGCTATCAGAACATTACTGGTGATAGGCAGTACAGCTCTGGTTGCCACCGCCCTCCCTACCACAGCCAATCCTCTATTTAAATCTTCCTGGGAACATGAAACCTTCATCATTCACCCCTCCAGACAGTGGGAGTAGTATACCCGCCAGCACCTTTTGAGTCAAGAGACGTACGGCAGCGGGGTATCGCCATTATCACCATGTGGCATAGCCTCAGAGTCAGCTTCAATCGAATCCATCCAGCTCCGATGCAGCTCCATCACCAGGAAGTCGTTGCCTCTCTTGGTAGTTTGTCCGCAGGCGATAAAGCCACATTTCCGGAAGCACCGCTGCGCTCTGACATTCCATTCCAGAGTATTCAGGTAAATCCTGTCCACACCGGTATCATTGAAGACATGGCGCACCAGGGTGGTCACGGCATCAGTACCGAATCCCTTACCCCAGTAACTCCGGTCACCGATCATGATACCCAGCTCCGTCTGCTTCCTGTCCTCATCTATATCATAGTACATGCAGTTCCCGATATGCTTGCCATCCTCAATGCTGTCGATAGCAAACCGTCGTCTCTGTCTGCTCGCGTACTGAAGCTCATCAGCATAGTAACCCACGTATTCCCGGTAAGACATGCTCAGGGGCGATACCGCGTCCAGGCGAGCCAGATCAGGGTCGCACCTCCAGGCATAGTCGTTCCCGGCATCACTAATTTGCTTCTCGCGCAATATAACCTTCTGCCCTGTCAGCACTATGCGTCTCTCCGCTAATAATTCTATAAGTTGTACAATCGTCAGTCAACCTGTGAATTCCGCCTGTAACCAATGAACCCCCATTCATGCGAAAAGCACCGGAATTGCTGTTAGACAGCGACCAGGTGCGATGATATACTATCATGCAACAGGTTTGGAGTGAGATTTGAGCCAAAGTAACAGCTTTATTCTGGCACTCGACATAGGCGGCACGCATTTTCGCCTCGCTCTGGCCGATGAGGAAGGACGACTCCTGAAGCAGCTCAAAGGCCAGAGCTTTCCCGAACAGGGGCCACAGGCTACGATCGAGAGAATCAAAGACGCCGCAATAGAGATGACCTCAGGCTTGCCACCCGGTTCGGTCAGGGGTCTGGGTATAGCGATTGCGGGTCTCGTTACACCGGCGACAGGGGTTCTGCTCACCTCACCAAACCTGCGCAACTGGTATAAGACTCCCCTGAAGGAAGCATTTGAAAAAGAGCTTCGGATTCCCGTTTTGGTAGGTAACGATGCCAACCTCGCTGCCCTGGGTGAGCATAGATACGGCGCAGGCGTTGGCAGCGACGACCTCATCTATATCACAGTCAGCACGGGCATCGGGGGCGGTGTTATCACCGGAGGCAGGCTGCTGACAGGGTCCTGCGGTTTCGCCGCGGAGCTGGGCCATATGACCATAGACATCAACGGGCCGAAATGCAACTGCGGCAACGTGGGCTGTCTGGAGGCTATGGCATCCGGTACCGCCATCGCTCGCCTGGCTCTGGAGAAGCTCTCCCGCGGAGAGCCAAGCGCGATAACCGACCTTGTAGCCGGAGACCTGACCGGGGTAACCGCCAGGGTGGTGGCAGAAGCAGCGAGTTCCGGCGACGCTGTAGCCAGTGCGGTTATGCATACGGCGGCGACTAATCTGGGCATCGGGATAGTCAACTTCGTTCACATATTCAATCCCGAGCTTGTCATCATAGGCGGAGGCGTCTCACAATCCGGGGAACTACTCTTCGACCCCGTGCGTCAGGTAGTTGCCGATAGAATGATACCGGACTACACGGTGCGCATAGTACCTGCTACGCTGGGCGATGATTGCGGGCTTCTCGGCGCCGTTGCGCTGGTAGCCGGAGAATACTTCTAGCTAAAAGCCCAACGGGTCTTCCCAAAATTTTATATCCTCCAACGCTTCCTGCGCCGCTTCACGGATTTTATCCTCAGGGTTTTCCAGACACTCCTGCAGTCCTTCTTTTGCCTCGCTGCTCCCGATTTGCCCCAGCGCGCCAATGGCAGAGAGCTGTACTTCCGGGTCACTATCGCGGGTAAGTTCCAGTAGATGGGGCACAGCCTCCCCGGCCTCCAGCTCGGCGCAAGCTCTGACCGCCTCGAATCTCAACTGAGGGT
The DNA here is from genome assembly GCA_964453665.1 of uncultured Dehalococcoidia bacterium. Lineage (GTDB taxonomy): Bacteria > Chloroflexota > Dehalococcoidia > SZUA-161 > SZUA-161 > DAOUTY01. Next base: position 7,110 of record CAYVQT010000022.1, read on the forward strand.
TATGGCTGCGAAGCTCTTTTAGAATTACCGGCAGCCACCCGGGATTGCAATTGCGCCCCATAGCATATAGAGCGCTGACCTGTAACTCAAGAAGGTCGCTCCGGTAGGCCTGGCGAATCATTTCCTCTATGTGCGGCTTACTCAGGGGGCCGATCGCCTCCAGCACCCTGCAACGCACATAAAGCTGTTCATCTCCCTTCTCGAAGGCGCGGATTAAAGCCTCTTCAACCCTGTGGGCATCGCCCTCCGGCAGGTCTCCCAGTTCGGCAAGCAGGGCAAACTGCCCCAGAGCATCAGCCGCAGCGGCGCGAACCGCATGTTCCTCATCCTCTATCAGCAAACGTATCAACGGCTCGATCAGAGAACGTTCCTCAGAGCCCCATAACCCCCCGGCGGCCTGGGCTCTTACCTCACCATCAGCGTCATCCAGGCAGGCACGAAATACAACGTCGAAGTCCAGCTCAAGGTTGTCCTCCGCAAGTTCAGCCAACCGTCCTGCTATCTGCCTTCGCCTCTCAGCATCGATACCCGGCCACTCCCTTAAGAAAACCTCCGCCTCTTCAGGGAAGAGGTCGGAGAGGTCAACAAGCTTTGCGGTAAGCAAGGGCTTGCTGAGATCATTCAGCTCCGCAAGATAACGCTCCAGTGGTGAGGACATCCTTTACTCCAGGGGCAAGCGCTGCTATGGCCGTTTAAAAATTACCGGCAGATTGGAGCATCCGCTCCAACCACGCCTGGAGCAGATGCTCCAGGCTAACCTGCCGTCATTGCGATCGCGTTTAAGCTCCCCCTCCCTCTAACTCCCTCCCGCCAGGCTTCGTCCTGAGGCTCTCTACGAGCCTGAGCCTCAGAGCCGAGGGCAGCCCGAAGGGGGAGGGAGAATTGCAAGTACCTCTCCCTTGATGGGAGAGGCTAGGTGAGGGTGAATCGATGTTAGCAGGTTTCGCCGCGCTACACCCACCCTACACTGCTTAAAAACCAAGGGCAGGCTGGAGCGGATGCTCCAGGCTACCCGTACCTATATCGATACCAGCTCACTCCTTAGTCGATACTGACAAACGCGGGCAATAGATATGCGGCACGCGCAGCCGTCCCCCCACCCACCTGCCCTCACGACCGATAGCGACCACCTCTTTCAGTGCCTCGTAGATATTACCGGAGACCATGGTGTCCTTCACCCGGCCCACGATCTCACCGTTCTTCACCGCGTAGCCAAGCAGGACATTACCGCTGAAGTCCCCGCCGAGGACATTGCCCTGAGAAGCGCCCATGAGCTGCTCGATCACCAGCCCCTCTCTGATATCAGCGAGCATATCCTTAAAACCGGTATCGCCATTCTCGACGACGACAGTGCTTGGCGACGGGCTGGGCAGTGTGGCCAGCCCCCTCGAGGCGTTGCCCGTGCTCTGCGCAGCAGCCAGGGCGGCAGTCTGAAGGTCATAAAGGAAGCCTGATACAACCCCGTTTTCGATAATGGGCGTGCGTTGACTGGGCACCCCCTCGCCGTCGCACAACCTGCTCCCGGGACGATAATCCATCGTGGCATCATCCCGGATAGAGAGCCTGGGGTCGAAAACCTGCTCTCCTACCCTGTTACCCAACGGCGAAGCGCCCTGGAGAACAGTCTTTCCGTTTATCGCCATAGCCAGCGGGACTACAAAAGCGGAAGCGACCCCGTAAGGAGTGAAAATCGCCGGCAACTCCCCTACCGGCACCGGAGCAGTCTCCTTCGCCCGCTCAAGCTGCTCTATCGTGGTTGCGGCCACAGCAACCGCGTCAGTGAGCGGATGACATGAGCTGTCGCCGTCGCCAACGAAGAGCATATCCGTACCCCTGATGAGAACGCCCTCGAGGTTTATGCCGAAAAGGCTCTTGCTGTAGGTTGCCCTGCCTCCCCGGGAGTTCAGTATATCCACCGAGATGGTTCCCATCGATACCGAGGCCTCACATACAAGCTCCGGAGTGTGCCCCCGCACCCTGTCGATCAGGGACTGCCCCAGCTCAACCATCTCCTCCTCTGTAACCGTCTCTATTTCCGGGTCATAGACCCGGACTTCGGGGTAATCCTGAAGCGAAGGGAACTCGAACCTGGCCTCAGCGCCGAAGGGAGACATCTCCAGCGCCATCGCCACCAGTTCCTTCGCGCCATTCGTCCTGTTGCTGGCGGAGAAGCCGATCCTGCCTTCCTTAATGAGACGCAGCGCCTTTCCCGAGGTTTCACGGCTCTGCACGTGCTTCAACCGGTTGGCCTCGAAGACAGCATCGGTCTCGACATGGGATATCGAGAATACCTCGGCCTCATCGGCCACCTTTCTCGCCTGTTCCAACAGTTCTTCCATGACTGACCTTCCTGCTACTAATGGAGCAGACCGCACCACTGTTTCCGTACTACCTCATTAGCTTTTTAAATTCTTCTATAGTCAAATCTGCATCTACCAAGATATTTTTTAGAACCTTCGGGTGTAGAATCTTCCCCGTATGGAAGGGAATGGTCGCCCTTCTCCCTTCTCGATTTTTGTAGACCTTGTGACTCCCACTTTGTCGAGCCAGGAAGAATCCAGCCTTTTCCAGCACCCTGGTTGCTTCAGCAGCCGTTATCCTCGGAAGCCTCTCAGTCATATCGCTACTTCCAGCGATGTAAGGCTAATAGATTCAGGTTGGAGGATCTCTTCACCGCACTCTATCCTATCTTCCACATGAAGACGTATAGCGTCTTTGATGTTCTTCAAAGCATCTTCATAAGTATCCCCCTGTGTATAACACCCTTGAAGTTCCGGACAAAAAGCGTAGTAGCCATCACCATCCTTCTCAATTACTACTGAAAAACGATACGTTTTCATAAAGCCTCCTCCTGCCCCGTGCGGAATTTTAATATTTTCAAGCGAACTCAGCCACCTTTATCGCCTGTTCCATAAGCTCTTCCATTATTAAACCTTCTCCCGGTTATAATGCTTCGAACCGATATTATCTATCGTTCGCCCTGATGCCGCCTGCGACCACGACCGGCGGTCAATCCTTACGTGCTCTATCGAGGGGTCCCGGGACGCGTAACGCGTGTTGTATATCATAAAGGGACGAATCAGCGGCCAACTTATCACCGAGGTGATGGCTTCCTCGGGGCATTTCAATTCGCACGTCAGACACAGCAGGCAGTCGCGGCCCCAGACAGGACGACGGCCCCTGCCCTCGGTGATATTTCCGGCGGGACACTGTTCCATACAAATGCCACAGGAAGTGCACCTGTTCTTGTCAACCCTGAACAGCCTGCTGTACACCTGCCGAGCGAACCACTGCCCTAACACGAAACGTTCCAGCCGATATATTATTGAAGGCGACGGGTCGTCTCCTGGACTGATATACTGCTTGCCGGCGACATGAGCAGCGACATCCCGCCCGAAGGTTTCGGCCTGAGCCAGTTCCCCCTCCACGGGGTGGCCCGGTGAGAAGAGATAACCCTCCTTCAGGTAGCCCACGAAGAGGTCGTCGCCGCGGGCGTGGAAGTAACCCACCTCACGCGCCCCTTTGCGAGCCAGAGCGCGCCGTATTTTATTGCCGGCGTCAAACCTGTAGGTGCCATACATTACGAAGGCAAATGCCGGCATCCCGCCGAGGTCAGGCAAGCTGTTAAGGTAGTCCTCCACATTGAACGGAGGACGGTAGTAATACACCGGCGACCCGATGCCGAAAAGGTCGTAATCCCTGACATCCGGCGGCTGCTGTCCGTTCATGTTGTAGAGAGTGACATCATATCCCTCACTGCGCAGGCCGGTGGCGATGCGCTCGGCCACCTGAGCCGTTGTCCCACCCTGAGAGAAATACACGATCAGACACTTGGGCATTGGACTATGCCTCCCTCAATAAGAACTAGGATTCCTCCCTCTGCTCGCTGTGGATGTTATCATCCACAGGCTGAAAGCTGACCGCTGAATGCCTAAAAAGTGGGTTCCATCTCACCCACGCTATCAACTTCGGGGATGATAACATCCCCGAAGAGCGAGGTGAAGTCCACACTTAAAGTATCTTCCCTAACTCCTCCTTGCTGATACCGGCCTGTTTCAGAATCTCGACCAATGTCCCTTTGGGCAACTCCTTCTTATGAAGAGGTACTACGGCTCTCCTCCTGGTCTTAGGGTGAAAGTAAATATGGTGACTTCCCGTAACCCTATCTAAAACGAAACCCTTCCCTTCAAGTATCTTGATGACTCTCTGTGGTGTGAGGGAAGGTAGTTTAGGCATGAGCCTTCACCGTGAGGGTGTATTCCAAAGTACCTTCCTCTGTTGGTATATCCTCCCCATGCTCTTTCAAGCTCTCTATGTATAACTCAATGGCCTCTTTTGCCATGCTTATCGCCTCATCTATGGTGTCTCCGTACGTAACACAGCCAGGAAGAGAAGGGACTACTACCGTATAGCCACCCTCAGGCTCCTTTCTAAGCAGGATTCGATAGCTTAATGCTTCCATATGACCACCTCACGCAGTTTATTGTAGTTAAAATTCCACCAAGCAGCCTGACAACTGAACATATACTCTTCAAATCTTCAGTCCTGAGATAAAAGGGCGATCCCCTATCCCCCTCCCAGGAGGCATTTGCTTATCCTGATGTGGGGGCTGCCGTTGGATACGGGCAGGGGCATCTGGCCTCCCTTACCGCAGCCGCCCCCCTGGTTCATATCGAGGTCGTTTCCTATAGCATCGATGTTCTCCAGCGTAGTGAACACATTGCCACTGAGCACCACCGGGCGCAGAAGCTCCTCCACCCTGCCGTTGCGTATCATGTAAGCTTCTCCCGCGGAGAAGGTGAACATCTCCATGCTGGTCATGCCGCCGTACCATCTCCTGGCGTATACGCCCTCCTTTATCCCGGAGAGCAGCTCCTCGAAAGAGGCCTCCCCGGGCTCGATGTAGGTATTGGTCATGCGCACTATGGGCTGGAAGGTATAATCGAGCGCCCTGGCGTTGCCTGTAGGGGCCTCCCCCATCCTGGCCGCCGTCTCACGGGAATGGAGTCGCCCCGTGAGGATGCCCTCACGTATGAGGTAGGTCTTCATGCCGGGTACACCCTCGTCGTCATATCTATAGCTGCCGCGCAGTCCGGGGACGGCGGCGCCGTCTACGATGTTGAGGTGCTTTCCACCGAACCTGCGACCCAGGACCATTATCTCGCGCATGCGCTCGTTTTCATAGACAAAGTCCGATTCGGAGAGATGCCCGAATGCTTCATGGGCAAACACCCCGGCCAGAATAGGGTCACAGATAACCGTATACTCGCCACCCTTGAGTTGAGGCGCCGAAAGGAGCTCGACCGCCCGCTTCGCCATCTCCCCGACATCGGAGTGCAGACCCTCCACCATGCCGTAGTCCCCATTGCTACCCAGGCTCAGCGAAGACTGCTGGACGTCGTTGCCATCCCGCGCCACGGCGTTAAACCTTGCCATCACGTCTACCTTCGTCTGCTCTATATAGCTCCCTTCAGTGCTGGCAAAAGTAATCTTCTTATGCCTGTCGGAGTAGCCGATGATGGACGTTTGAATCTTGGGAGTGCTCCAGATAACCTCGTTGTATTGGTCGAGGAGGCCTTTTTTTTGCGCCAGGGGAACAGTCGAGGGGTCCTTTACTATCCGACCGGGGACAATATCCACCACCGGCTCGACGGGAGCGAGCTTGCTCTCCTCCCTGCCCACCAGCCTGGCCTGCCGCACCGCCTTTTCCACCTTTTGCTTCAGACCACTCACGTCATTGAATGAGGTAAATCCCCAGCCCCCCTTCACCAGAGCGCGGATATTACCCCCAAAGCTTGTAGTCCTGCCGATGTCCTCAAGCTCCCGCCCGCGGTACTGGAGATGGGTAGATTCCCCTTCTTCAACGCGGACCTCGATATAGTCAGCGTTGTGTCCTTTTAGTGCTTCGGTAATCAAGTCACGCATGCGTCCGCCTTATGTACATCAGGATTTGCAGCAAGGTTTTTGGACAAGTAAAACCAATTATAAGTCGGTCAAGAGGAAAAATCTAGCGGATATCGGGAAAGAACACCACTTCGTGTTTGCGGGGGCAATATTCATAATGCAGGGGCGTTCGTTTGAACGCCCCTGCTAAGGAACTCCGTTAGCCTCGCTGCCTTCTGCGCCCTCTTCGCAAGAGGTAGTCTACGGTAAATATCAAGATGAGGAGAACAGCGCCGGCTGCGATTGTAAATGATGTGTCCAGCATTAAATCGTGCATTTGCCTTTCTCCATTCAGGGCCTGCGGCCGATCCATCAGCACTCATGCCCTTACGTATATATTGTGGCTATAATGGGGGGGGTTGCAATCCTACCTATGTACTATACCGCGTGGTACTTTGGTCCCTCTTTCACCGGGACAGGCCACACCGATGGCATATCCCCACAACGATATGAACCACGGACAGTACGCAGCTTGACGCCAATCGAACCCTCTGCTAACCTCAGAGTAGGTCACTTACCTGAATCACTTCACCTCAGGGCGTGAACATGATCCTGGAATATGTCCATAGAAAGCTGGGCGAAGAAGTAACTGCTCTGGCCGGATTCTACGCCATTGTCAAAGAGCTGAGGCTGGAGCACGGCGGCAGAGAAATATTATGCCTGATCGGTATATGTTCGGTAGACTCCTCCTGCTGCGGCAGGCGCGCATTCTACTATGCCATCGTGCCCGGTTATCTGCTGTCCTGGAAGAGCAAGGAGAATGCGGAAGGCCTCCCCATTTCAGAGGTGGAGCCCGTTACGGATGAAGTTACGAAGCGGGAGATCGCAGCGACGCTCGAGGAAACAGAGGTTATAATGAAGCCAAACATCGAATTCTGGTAAGCTTCATCCTCCCCTGTGTATAACTCCAACTCCCCGGTAAAAAATCCCCCTTAAACAGGTACTTGCAAACAGACGCTGTGTTCTACTCGACGTTCTTTTGCATTGTAGGTAAAGTTAAGAAATGTAATGAAAATGTAATAAAATTGCTTGACAAAAGTCCTGCTAAATGTTATCTTATGTGAGAGTCTCGAATGAAGCATGAGGCTCCTAGTAAGCTCCAAGGTGTTCGGGTGGTGGAACGGCTTGGGGCTTTATGTTTTGCCCATATAACCCCGACGCAATCATTCACAGCGGAACCTCATTTGTCGCTCCCGTTTTACCGGCACGGTCATTAACATCCGTTAAGTAAAGCTAACTAAAGATAAATTATGTTAAGTTATTTCGGGCAAAAAAAGAGCACAGACACAACCCGAGTCATTGCTTAAGCACCGCCCTCGCCCTCCAGATAGAACGCGCACTTATGCGCGAGCCGCTCATCAAGTCTCTTTACGAACGCTTCCGGGTCTTTTGTATATGAGTCACCGAAGCGCAATTCAAGTTGACCGTGACCGTGATAGAGTATGCAAACGGACTTGTGCACGCACCTATCACAGCTCCTGGCTGCCGTTCGCTGCGCCTTCACTTTTTGCCTTGTAGTCATGCATACCACCTGCACCTGACCGTGTTTATCGCCTCCCGCTCACGGCTTTGTGCTAATAACATTGTCCCTCCGGCCTGACGATATGACAATCCCATTTACGTACTGGAATTTGACATACTTTCGTTGATGTACTTTCGTACCTTTGAAAATGGATATATACCAGTACATATTCTATGGAAGGAGACAGCAGGGACGCCGGTTGAGGATCACAGGCTTCAGTTTCAGCGTATCGGCATCACTAGCCGATGGGGAGCGCAGTGCGTGGCGATTCGTTCACTAAGACATTGTAGGGCTGTATCTTTTATGAAGATAATGAAGCGGAGAGCTACGGAGCATAATACTAGCGTTTCTTTTTTCCGGTGCCTGGAAAGCTTTCTCCAGGCAGTGCATCGGTCATAAAAACCACCGCCAGCACAATGAAGATCACAACAGCAATTATGATTTCACCGGTAACGTCGCTCATTTATCGATTCCTCCCTGAGGCTCGTACCTGCCACTGGAACACAGTTTAGACATCAATCAATCGAATGCTTTGACACATTCTCAGTGTATTCACCCCACTCCCTGCCTATCTGCGACACCCACTCTTTGCGGTAACTCACTATCTCATCCCACGGAAAGTCTTCGTAGTGGCCGTGGTCTTTGACATGCTCTATGTGCGGCCTTCCATCACGATTATAGGGAGAGTCCTTGGCATCGTTTATCCCGTCGAACTCCACCTGAACGAAACCGTTCTGCAAACAGCATTCCACGTCATAGGACGGGCTGGCATGTACCCATTTGCCATCGATATACAGTTCAGCATACCCATGCTGGATAAGCAGGTTGCCCCCTCCTATCATCTTGCGGAACTTGTATGACAAAAGATGATCACGGACATCGACGTACCCCAAACGCGCCGGTATTTCCGCGGCCCTGCTCAGCGCGACGAGAACGACCGCCTTCTGCTGACAAAATCCTTTGCCTCTCTCCAGGGTTACGCTCGCCTTATAGTCCTCACAACTCAGGCCCGGCGCATACGGGTCATGTTTGACCTTATCTCTCACAAAATAGAAAAGCGCTACAGCCTTATCCCTGTCGGTTTCAAGCCCCTCAACCAGTTCCCGGGCCTCTTCCCGGACAGAACCCGCACCGCAATCAATGACCTCGGTGCATTTCAAATATTCATCCATCGCTGTCGTGAGAGCACCTGTTAGAAATTAAAATCATATGCCTCAAGGGCGACTCGAACCCTTTTACCGGCTCCAGCGTGCCCGGTAAAATGTCCATACCCACGATAGCAGAGTTATGCAGTTTCGGCAAGTCTAACATACTCCGGGTTAAGAACGGCAAAGGTCTAATATCTTACAAGTTGATGCTGAGAGCTCTGGAGTTGACCAGAATGCTGCCAGTGCTAACGCGGGTTCAGTTAGTTCGACGATATAAGGGGTTGGGTAATGAAAATTATATAATGTGCAGGGTTTCTGAGTAGGGGGACGCAGAGTAGATTTACCTTCTGCGATATACGCCTCTTCTCTCCTTGGCCAGTCCTTTTACTCGCCTACGCCCGACCAGGCTGGCGATTATCATGGCTAATGCCAGGGCAGAGACAGTAACTAATGCAATCTTGTTAATTTCTATTGTGTTCGAAAATATGCCGGAAAGGTCTGGTAGAACCCCTTCCATACCCCCAATCATACCTTCGATCATGCACTTTGCCAACATTGCTCTTTATCCCCGTTTTCCACTTGACGTTCCAATGCAAGCTAATGCCCCGCTACCCGCGACAGCGCTTTGCTCCTATCGGCTTCGGGAGATATATTATACACCAAGTTTGCAATTGGAAAATCGCACGTTCAGAAGCAATATTGTAGAAATATGAGGTCTTAGCTGTCAGTTCAATGCAGCTAAAAATCGGACACTACTTCCGCTTTGTTTTACGCCCTTTGGTGCGAGGAGGCCAATGCTTTGATTCATTGACGGCACCTAAATGGAGTGGGATACCATGTAACGCAGTTCCGCCCCGTGCCTTCCTGTGCTTAAGAAGCTCTTTAGCGTGAGAGAAGTCACCATCTACCAAACCTTTAGCCCTGGCTTTCTTCCATTGCTGCCACTCTTTTCCCAGGTCAGCTTCCAATTTGGGCATAATTTAATTTTCAACCTTCCTTCGATTTGTCTTTGAGTTACGAAAACAGCTCTCGTGCCAGTATCTTCCGGAATGCCTGATGCCGCCCCTGTACACAGGTTTGAGACAAAAAGGGCACTTGCCTTTCTGCCTTCTATATTCAGTCGGACGTGTTGCTGGCAAATTATGTCTCATGGCTTATCAATTCCCCAATGTCAACCCCATTTCAATTCCTTCTATCCATATTCAGTATAGGTAGCCGCCTGTACAAAGTATGTGACCAAAGTCACCCTGGAATTAATTCACAAGCAATGAGGAGATCAAGCAAAAATGTTGAGACTATATAGTGGTAGCATCTGAAAACGGTTACTTTAGAGGACGGTATGAAGCAATATGAGGCGCTGTTGTATTAGTACTATTTATCATGCGTTATGAATGCCCATGCCTAGCCATTTCCCGTAAGCACGTCCGCACACGAAACAGCCTATGATTACGAGATGAAAGGTGCTGGGTCATGGCAAAGCCGTAACGTTCCTCACAACGCCGTAGGATAATACCAAGAACAGCACCACCCAGCCGTAAAAGTCTTTCTGTCTCTCAGAAAGGCCCAAGTGCACGCGAATGCCCCGAGCCAGGTAGGCTATGTCCAGGACAAGCAAAACCGCGGCGGCAAAGAACAGGGGTATAGATAAAAGGTTGTACTCAAGTGCTTCGCTTATATGTCCATGCATCAAGGCGTGAAACGCCCTTGTCATTCCGCAACCGGGACACTGCAAACCGGTAATGCGGTGAAACATGCACAATCCAACTCCTTGCCAACTCCAAAACCATGCAAGGAAGAAAACAGACGAGATTGCACCAGCCCGCAGTTCGACGGTTACATCTCTATGCCGCCGCAATATTGTTGACTTCATTTTGAATCAAAGCAAGGCTTACCAATCCGAAGAAAATACCCACTATCAAGCTGAGCACAGATATGTCATTGACTTCCAGACCTTTTTTCTGCTGAATCTCAACGATATACTTGGGGTATCGGTAGTAGCAGACGAGCATATATATGCCACAGGTTAGGAGTCCAATTATGTAGTCGAAGACTCCTCTCGGCTCAGGCGCCTCGCGCAACGTGCGTATGTCACCGGCGAGTGTGACAAACCAATAGATTTGGAATAGGCCGCACGTCAGTAGGCTCAGGATAATATACAACGGTATGCTTCTTTGTCCGACCATGTTATCCTCCATTCTTATTTCGACATATTTGCCAACCTTGCTTTATTGCTCTATAGGGACGCGGTTAGCTTGCGATATTCTATCCCGACATTTATAATTCCGCAAGCAGACTTGGTCCAGACTTATTACGTACCCTCTTTTACCCACACCCCACCATCCATATCCGTCAACTTGTTTTCCTGTATCTCGTAGACATACGGGCCTCGTATCGAGGTAACCAGCAGCTTACCATTGACTATTCTCCAGCGTCCCGCCATGAACCCGAAACCAACGCACGAACCGTCGCTGTCTATTCTGATGAACGCATCGGGCAAATCCTCATTAACGTATCGACCACAAATACTACAGCTACTACAGCCCACAGCCCAAAAGAGACCACACAGCAGAATCGCCACCATGGCCAAAACCATGAAACGTCCGGACTTTTTCATTCGTCACCCCCCCCCAGCTTCGCTGTGAACATACTCAATGGCTTCTGCCCCATCGCGCCTGAGGCCGGGCAGCATAATTGTTGCGATATTCTACAGCGATTAGTATACTGGCGCAACACCGGTGTGACTCGAAAATACAAGCCCTCCCAAATATATTAAGGAGTAGCATATGGAGGTTATAGAAGCGATTACAAAGAGGAGGAGTATCCGCCACTTTGCATCCCGTGAGGTGGAAGAATGGAAGCTGAATTCAGCCCTGGAGGCCGCCCGCTGGGCCCCCTCTTCCAAGAACTGTCAACCCTGGGAGTTTATCATTGTCAGGGATCGCAAAGCATTAGAGAGGATTGCCGAGGAAAGCACCTATGGCAAACATATCGCTCAGGCACCCCTGGCCATAGCTTTCGTAACCGACCCATCGAAGTCGAAACGGCATGAGGTAGACGGTGCGCTTGCCACGCAGAACTTCTCACTCGCAGCGTGGTCCCTGGGACTCGGGACCTGCTGGACGGGGACCATGAATCGTGAGAAGGTCAAGGAAGTTCTCGGTATTCCTGCCGAGAAGAACCTGCTTACTGTATTGCCCGTAGGATACCCTTCGGAGGAAGGCTGGGCGCACCGGGAGGAAGTCAGCTCGCTGGTTCATTTTGAGAAATACGGTAATCGAACAAGCAAGGATACGAAAACATAGGTAGCATCTGAAAACGGTCACTTTCGAGGACAGCATTAATCACTACAAGGTACATGTGACATGGCGCCATAAGAACTGTAGTTTAGATACGAGGGCCTTTCTCTTCCTGATGAGAGACGTGTACAAATGGATCCGGCAAGCTCTAAGCTACGGAAGTGGCAAGTGTCTTTTCCTGCGACTGCTTCCTCTTGGCTGCTGTGCCACCTGCCGTCATCTTCCGCCATTCAATCAGGCAATCCGAGCATATGCTGTGAGCGACTGCTTCTGTACCAAAGCCGTTTTTCTGTCCCATATACGTGTTACACCAGGCGCACACGATCTTGATGTTATGGTACTTCATGTTCTCCTCCCGTCCTAAGTTTCGCTTGAGCTTGCTGCAGACGCCTCGTTACACACCGTCAACCACGAGATTCTCAACTTTCCCGCTTTCGTTAACATGTCCATTCCTGTTGATAGTTCTAAATAAATCGCTGGCCATACTAAGACCGTCAGCTTTTCCAGCTTTGTAAGCTTTTGCAACTATATCTTGTTCCTCCTCGGATTTGGTTCTCACCACATCGGCACATCTCTCAATTGTGCCAATAAGCATCCAGCTGTCTAACATAGCAGTCACCCCGAAAATTTTTTTTCCGTTGTGATTCAAGGACTATCGGACTCAGGGACTGATAATTGCTGATATTTAAACGTTATAACTTCTATAGTCCACCAATTTATTTTATGGACTATGGACTTTTACCACTTTTATTTCACTTTGTCAAGCCCCTGTAGAACCGATGTGTGTTATTCCCGGTGTGGGGAGTAATAGTGTGAACAGCCGGTGGGAATCATTGGAGGTGGTACAGAAATACATAAGGCCAGTCACTTTTAATGATGATATGAAACATCGCAAGGCGCAGTTGTCTGAAGCCATGCAATCAAGAGTAGGTTAGCCGACGCCGGTCAACCTATCCAATGAAATATTCTTCGCTTCTACCCTGAGCGGGTAGCCCGGAGCATTCGCTCCGGTTATGATTGGAGCCGATGCTCCAATCTGCGCCGGAATATGGGGCTACCAATTTAAAGTGTGAGGAGATTTAGAGAAGCTATTTTTGGCGGGGTTTGCTTAGCTTCTTAACGTACCCCCTGAATCCGAGGCTATAGTCGAGCCTGGCCTTTAGATACTCACGTAACTCTTCCCGGCTGAAGTTACTGGCCCACTTTTCATCAAGTTCCAGGGTAATGTTGAATTTGAGCTGGTTGTCACCACTTTCCATATCATCCTCAATAAATTTTTAGAGTTATTCTAATTTTATTATACATTGCAGGACATCGCAAGGGATATACGGCACAGTATTTCTAACAATTCTTACCTTTTTTAGCCTGAGCGTTGCCGGAAATCAACTTGTGGAACAAAAAATGCAGTATGAAATCGAGCGGGTATCTCTAATATAAAACCGGCGCATAGAGCAGTTTGCTCCATGCGCCGATAACAAAGTACACGTCTATCAGTTCACATATATCGTAAACAGGCAATTAAAAAACAACCGGAGGCTGCCAATGCCAGCACCGTATGCCTCCCGCACCCCAGGGCGGCGGGTCGGCATCCTTCTTGCCCTGATGGTCATTGCTTGCGTGATCACCATTTCCACCATCCTGAGCTGCCCCGCTTACCATCTTTCCCCACCAGTTACCATTGGGGCAATCGCCCTGACCTGCAAAGACCGGCGTCACCAGTCCTGCAATTAATACCACTGCTATCAAAAGGGAAATAACCATCTTCTTCACCGCTTTCTACCTCCTTTCTCCAAATCTATAACCAGCATATGGAAGCTGCTTGTTCAGTATTTTATATTACTTTCGTCACAATGTACACTTCCGGGTAATATGATTAACCTAAATTTTCTTACAAATTTTCATGGTTCACCGTTTATGCTAATGACTATAACGATGGAGAGAGCAGAGTAGCAGCGTGGGTGGAATGCAATGGAACCCACCTTACGTTGCTCCATCCACCATCTTGAGTGTTCACTCAATGACAGTCTCAAAGAGGTAGGCTATAGCTCCTGTGGGACACACATCCTCACACAGAGCACACCAGCGTTTGCAGGACGTGCAATGCTCCCCCAGTCTAACATTCACGACGTCCTCAACCATCACCAGGACATTACCGGGACATACACTGACGCATAGTCCGCAGCCGTCGCACTTCTCTATGTCCACCAGAACCATTTCAGTCACTGCTATACAGCCTCAATCTATAGTGTATAAAAGGTGTTTTGCTCCGAACCGGTCTCCGCTTCCCTCGTCAATTTTTTGTTCAAAAATCAAATTCTTGCGATATTCTACCGCGATATCTATAATGCTGCAAGAAATCTATTAAGAAAATGCTTTTCAGCCAATATACCACAAAGGAGTTGGACGATGAGCAGATATTGCCCATTTTTAGTTGCCGCCAAGTGGCACAGAGAGAATCCGAGATACGAGGACTTCGACCCCAGAAAATGCGAGTGTTTGGAGAAAAGATGTGCCGTGTGGAATGAGGACAGCCACAGATGCGGCCTCGTTTCCAACCTCATTACCAGAAAGGCCGGAGTCGACAGCTAAAGGTGCGTCCTGATTATATTTTCATTTATAAGCTGCCTCCGCCACACCCACGACTATCCTTTGCGGACAGCGACTGCTGCAATCCCTCCCTTGACACCAAATATCGTTCAGGGTATAACGTCATAAAAACAGGCAGCGGGTAAATTCTGCTCAAAGGCTACAAAAAATGGAATACAGAGGTTCTATTCTTATAGTAGATGATGAGGAGTCCCTGAGAGATGTACTGTGCCGTACATTAGAAGCAGAATGGTTCCATTGTGTTACTGCATCGAGTGGCCAGGAGGCTTTAGATAAGGCTGCGATTCAAGACTTCGATGTAGTGCTTCTGGATATCCTAATGCCAGGACTGTCTGGAATGGATGTGTTAAGCGTACTGGCTAAACGTACTCCTTCCCCTAAGGTCATTATGGTTACTTCAGTCCCTGATATTGACACTGTAGAGGAAGCTATGAAGCTTGGAGCCTACGACTACGTGAACAAACCTGTCAACCTGCGTGATCTGGTTGACAGGGTGCAGAAGGCCCTTGAAGACAGTAGAGTTGATATAGATTAGTAACGCTTAAAAATTGAGACCGGCAGGGCGGGTGAAATAAAACGTAACCCAACATTTGGGCGGTCAGCTTTCAGCTTAATTTGGATTCCTGCTTCCGCAGGAATTTGTCATGAACATTCGCAAGACGCGTCACGAAGAATGATAGGTTGGCCGACGTCGGCCAACCCACCCAAATTAGAGCCTCCCCCATGCTTGACAGGGGGAATGACAGTAGGGGCGACCCAATGCGGTCGCCCTCGCCTGTTATGGGTGATGGTGGGTTTCGCTGCGCTGCACCCACCCTACGCAACTTGACAGGGGGAATGACATAGAAGACGCCGTCGGTTTTTTGTAGGGGCAGCTTGCTGCTCATATTTGACGCAAATAGCCACGTTTGCGTATAATAAGTACCCAGTGGCGCGGTGGATTCGAGATTCCGGCCTGGAATTAGCGCTGCCAGGACATCTTAAAGGCTGTAGGGGAAAATATAAATCTAAGTTTGGAGGGAAACCTGGTATGACAACTGAAGAACCACAAGACCTGCTCGTTGAGAAAAAAGGGGATGGGAAGATCTGGATCATCACTCTCAACCGTCCGGACAAAAGGAATGCCCTCACTCTCGATATGATGTATGACCTTGAGGATACCTGGAAGGCGTATCAGGCTGATGAGGAGTCCCGGGTGGCTATAATAACCGGGGCCGGTGACAAGTCATTCTGCGCGGGGGCTGATCTTCTGACACCCCCTAAAGTGCAGAGACCGGGCCCTTTCAGGATCCCCGCCTTCGGCCCGGAAGATGTCTGGAAACCTGTGATCGCGGCCATCAACGGCCATTGCATCGCGGGCGGCGCTTTAATCGCTCATGACTGCGATATCCGTATCGCTGCCGATCACGCCGAGTTCGGCATAGCCGAGGCCATGAGAAATATGCCGGCGAGCTGGGTTCGCGACCTGACCCTCCATATGAATATCGGCCACTGCATGGAGCTGGTTCTATGGGGCGATAAGAGGGTCTCCGCTCAGCGGGCCTATGAGATTGGCTTTTACAACAGGGTTGTGCCCGCGGACAAGCTTATGGACGAGGCCATGGAGTGGGCAGACCGTATGCTGTACCTAGCACCCCGCGCGGTGTGGAACTTCAAAGAGATAATCAAGCGTGGCGCTCACATGGAGCCCAAGCTGGGCAGGGTATTCGGCCAGGCGCTGGAGCAGAACCTGAGGGGTATGGAGGACAGCGCGGAGGCCGGGGCTGCCTTCAGGGAGAAGAGGAAACCCATCTTCAAGAACAAGTAGCGGAGTCCTGGCACCGGGGGCAGAAGTAGGTACCCCGGTTGCGGACTGGAATGCGTTCGATAGGGGTGGAACAGACCTTGCAGGTCTGTCCACCCCTGTGTGCTACGTAGAAAGAATATTGCTGTCTTCCCGGCTCACCCCCGGGACGGCGATAGTCGCTGAAAGTGGCCCCGGCATTGTCGATGGCGCTGCTGAGCACCTGCCGTATAGCTTTGTGCAGTCGCTTTGTTTCCGCTTTTGAAAGGCTGTATGCCGGCCTCAAAGGATGGATGTTTGCGTAAAACAACGCCTCGTCGGCATACATGTTGCCGATGCCGGCGACGAACTTCTGATCGCAGAGCACCGCTTTTATAGGCGCTTTGCGGCTGCTCAGCTTCTTGCGCAGAATAACGGGGGTGAAGCGGGGGTCAAGAGGCTCGGGGCCCAGCTTGTTGTCTATCTCGCTCACGTCCTTTATAAGTGACGCGGTGCCCAGCTTGCGCCGGTCGCAGAAAAGCAGCTCCTGTCCGCTGTCAAGGCCGAATATAGCGGTTATATAAGGGCTCAGTTCGGATGAGGTGTCATTTTTACTCCGGAGCCGCAGCGAGCCCGTCATCCTCAAATGCAGTACCAGCGACTCACCGCTATCCAGGCGAAAGATGAGGTATTTCCCCCTCCTGGCCACTTCTTTGATTACCTGACCGGGGAGGCGCTGGCAAAGCTCATCGGCCGAGGGGCGCAGTACCATCCTCGGCCAGAATAAAGATACGCCTGTAAAACGGTGGCCTTCTACACTGGGACGAAGGTCGTTTACTATGGTCTCGACCTCTGGCAGCTCGGGCATTTTATCGCTCTTTTTTAGCTGTTTGAAGCTTCCCCGTACTCCATTTCGTCCCAGTTCCTGCCTGTCTTAATGTCTATCTTGAGCGGGACGCTTAGCTTCAGCGCATGGGGCATTATCCGCTGCGCCAGCTTGCTCAGCTCCGCAAGCTCGTCTCGCGGCAACTCGAAGAGAAGCTCGTCGTGCACCTGGAGGATCATTTTGGCCTCCAGCCCCTTCTCGTCCATCTCACGCTGAAGCTCGATCATAGCCACCTTGATGATATCCGCCGACGTGCCCTGAACCGGCATGTTTATCGCCATTCTCTCCGCTGCCATCCTCACCTGGCCGTTCGAGGAGTTGATCTCGGGTATGTAGCGCCGCCTGCCCAGTACCGTCTGCACATACCCTTTTTCAGCCGCATCGCGCTTGGTGGCGTTAAGGTAGTCTTTGACTCCGCTGTACTTCTCGAAATATGCCTTGATGAACGCCGCGGCCTCCTGTCGGGAGAGCTCGGTGGCCTGTTCCAACCCGTAATCGCTCATCCCGTAAATAACCCCGAAATTGACCGTCTTGGCGAATCTCCTCATCTGAGGCGTAACCCCGGAAAGCGGTACCCCGAACACCTGCGACGCGGTGGTGGCGTGAATATCCTCGTCATTGGCAAATGCGGCGAGGAGTATGGGGTCCTGGGACAGGTGCGCCAGCACGCGCAGGTCGATCTGGGAGTAATCGGCGGCGAGAAGCAGGTGTGATTCCTTCTCGGCGATAAATGCTTTTCTCACCTGCCTCCCCTCCTCGGTGCGCACCGGGATGTTCTGTAAATTGGGGTCGCTGGATGAGAGCCTGCCGGTAGTGGTGCCTGTCTGGTTGAAGCTGGTGTGCACCCGCCCTGTATCCGGGTCGACCAGGGCGGGAAGAGCATCGACATAGGTCGATTTCAACTTCGTCAACTGACGGTACTCAAGTAAGAGCTCGATAACGGGATGTGCCCCTTTGAGCCCTTCCAGTACCGATGCGCCTGTGGAGTAGCCGCTTTTAGTTTTCTTTGTCCGGGGCAGCCCCAGTTCATCATAAAGCACTGCTCCCAGCTGTTGAGTCGAGTTAATGTTGAACCTGTGACCTGCGCAGCTATATATCTCGCCTTCTAACTTTGCCAGCTTCTCTCCCATGCTCCAGGACATCTCCCGCAGCCTGGAAGTGTCGAGGGCCACCCCGTTGGTCTCCATCCGCAGCAGCACGGGGAGCAGGGGCATCTCAACTGTGGTGAACAGCTCCCATAGTTCGCAATCCTTGAGCTCTGTCTCCAGCAGTCTGCGCAACCTGTTGGCCATATCGGCGTCGGCGCAGGCATAATCTGATACCCTGGATATGTCTACCCAGGCCATCGATATCTGCTTGGCTCCGGTCCCGATCAACTCGAATATCGGAGTCATCTCTACGCCCAGCCTGGAGAAGGCCAAAGGCTTAAGACCCACGGCCTTTTCTCCTAAAAGATGGGCGGCTATCATGGTGTCGAAGCCGAGGTTCTCAATGTTCACCCCGTATTTGAGGAGAACGGCCATATCGTACTTGCCGTTGTGAGCGGTCTTGACAACTTTAGGGTCTTCCAGAAGAGGTTTGAGCGAGGTAATGACCTCGGATAATGGCAGTTGGTCTCCTGCTGCATGACCCACAGGCAGGTACCAGGCCTTTCCCGGTGCTGTGGACAATGATATGCCGACCAGCGCTGCTTGCCTTGGGTCAAGTCCCGTAGTCTCAGTGTCAACGGCGAATGATTCAAGCCGGGATAAAATGTTTATGACTTCTTCAAGAGACCCGGCGGTGTTGACTATCCTATATTCAACAGCTTCCCTGCCAGCCTGTGATTCTACTTGAGCGGTTCCCGGCTCCTCAGAGATATTCTCGGGCAGTTTGGGCAGTAAACTGGCGAACCCCAACTCGCGGAAGAGTTCAGTCACCCTGTCCCGTTCATAAGCGCTTACACGGCAGGCAGTCAGGTCGAGAGCGGCCGGAACGTCCGTGACGATAATGGCGAGCTCCTTGCTCAGCTTCGCCTCCTTTTCATTATCTCTCAACAATCTCTGCACCCTTTCGGGTACCACCTCGTCGATGTGGTCGTATATACCTTCGACGCTCCCGAACTGCTGTATCAGTTTTACCGCTGTCTTTTCGCCGATTCCGGGGACGCCGGGGATGTTATCCGAGGGGTCACCCTTCAGGCCTCTGAGATCGGTAAGCTGCCCGGGTAGAAGCCCGTAGCGCTGCTGAACGGCTGCTTCGTCGTAGGTAATTGTGTCGCTGAAGGTCTTTCCAGGGCGCGGCGTAAGCACACTCACGTGAGGTGAGACCAGCTGAAATGTATCGGTGTCGCCGGTAACGATGATAGTGTCAATCCCTTCCTCGCTCGCCTGCCGGCACAGGGCACCCAAGATATCGTCTGCCTCATAGCCTGCCACTTCGAACGAGGGCATGTTGAATGCCTCGACCACTTCCCTGACGCGTCCGAACTGAGACTTAAGCTCATCCGGTGCTGGTGGGCGGTGCGCCTTGTAGTCCTTGAACTGTGTGTGCCTGAAGGTGGGGGCTGAGCTATCGAAGGCGATTGCCCAGTGGGTTGGCTTTAACTCGGCAACCACCTTGAGCAGCATGCTGGCGAAGCCGTAGACCGCCCCTGTGGGCTCTCCGGTCCTGGTGACTGTGAGCATTGGCAGAGCATGGAAAGCCCGGTGGATCAGTGCGTGTCCATCGAACAGGAGCAGCGAACGCTTTTGATCTGACATTGTATTATTGTCCAGGAGGCTTTTGACTTTGGATGGGAGACAGTCTATTATCCGGGTCGCTCAGGCTCAGTTCCCAGCGTATTATATCAGAAAAAGTGAGGGGGTTGATATTTTGATAAAGGTAGAAAACCTCAGTTTTGGCTCGATTACAGTTGGCGGAAAGAAATATCGCCGCGACGTTATCCTGCTGCCCGACGGGACGGTGAAGCAGAGAAAGGGAGGGTTCTGGATGTTCGGCAGCCATAGATTCAAGAGGAACGAGCTCGAAGAGCTCACGAAGGCAGGGGCAGACGAAATCGTTATCGGGACAGGCACGAATTCAAAGGCCAGGCTGTCCAACGAGGCTATAAGCTATGCTGGACAATCCCGCTTACGACTCCATACCTTACCCTCTTACAAGGCAGTCCCGGAATTCAACAACCTTGTAGAGGTTGGGAAGAAGGTAGCGGCCATAATCCATATAACCTGCTAGGTCCGGTTACATGGGTCTAATCGCTAATATGTGCCCGATGCCGGTTCTTCGCCAGGGTGCAACCCGCGCCACTTTGCGAGCAACTGCTCTTTTGTCTCCTCATGGTCAGGGTCAGGGACGCAGCAATCGACGGGGCAGAGGTCGGCGCAGCGAGAGGACTCGTGTGAGCCCACACATTCTGTGCACCTGTCAGCGTCTATGACATAGATGGTGTCCCCCTCGCTTATCGCCTGGTTGGGACAGTCAGGCTCGCAAGCCCCGCAACTTATGCACTCGTCGGTAATCTTATAGGCCATCCTTTTTCCCTCCTCGCAGCTCTCCTGGCTGGGCTGCTTTACCTTATAATTATCACTCCTGACTCATCTACTTTTGAGTCAGGCCAAATTTCTCGGCTAAGGCGACCGCAACGTGCTCCGGGACAAGATTGGAAATGTCCCCCCCGAGTTCACAAGCCTCTTTGAGAAGACTGGAACTTAGAAACTGGTATTCCAGGCTGGTCATGAGGCATACCAATTCAATATCCGGAGCCAGCTTCTTATTCATCAGCGCCATCTCGAACTCCCGCTCGAAGTCGGAACTCATCCGCAGGCCGCGCACCATAACCTGGGCATTAGCCTTTCGAGCGAAGCTAACGGTGAGACCTTTATAGGGCTCCACTCTTGCGTTTTTCAGATGGGTGATTGACTTCTTAATCAAGTCGACTCTCTCCTGAGTGCTGAACATAAGTTGTTTAAGGGGTACATCATAGACGCAGATGATCAGTTCGTCGAAAAGCGCTGCTGCCCTATTGGCTATGTCAAGATGTCCGTTGGTCACTGGATCGAAACTACCCGGGTATATAGCATTGGTCACGATTCACCTTCAGCATATTGATATACAGAGACGTAGCTATCGCCATGACGGAGATTCTTTACCTGGTGGAAAGCGCCGTATCTCTCCTTAAGAGGCACCCGTCGGGAGTGTTCAATGACCAGTGTTGATTCTTTCCCGACCATGCGGGAGGAGGCAAGCTTCTCCGCAGTGGCAGTTACGGATGAATCAGCATAGGGGGGGTCCATAAGCAGGATGCCGTACTTTTCATCCAGGATTGAAAGGGCCTTGGCAGCACTCACGCAGTAAACAGTCCCCTGAGGAGCGAATCCAGTGCGCTCCAAATTCTCCTTGATCAGGGCGCATAATCTTGGACTTTTCTCTACAAAATCCGCCCATCCTGCCCCGCGGCTCAGGGCCTCGATACCCAGAGCACCGGTACCGGCGTATAGGTCAAGCACTCTTGACCAGTCGGTGGCCACAGATTCCAGCATGGAGAAAATCGCCCCGCGCATTAAGTCCGACGTGGGGCGGATGCCCGAACCCCGCAGAGATTTCAATCCAAGTCCCTTGGCCTTGCCCGCAATAACTCTCATGTTCACGCGAACAGCAATTTAAGATTATAACAGCACAAGTCATTCCGTCAAGTGCACAGTCGGATTGGTTCTCTTGCGTTTAGGTGTATAACCCGATTCTTTAGGAGGGTAGCATATGACTGAGGACATCACTATTCCGATGATAGGTGTGTTGGAATTGGGTGAAGGTTATCAGGTAGACATTGTATGTCGTTATTCTGAGCAGTTTGAGTTAGCTATCAGAGCTATAAATGAGGGTGGCAATAATGATACACTGGTTGATTTTTGGGGGCTTATTGATTGGTTGAGATTCGGTCCTCATGGTGGTAGATTAAGAGAAGGATTTTGCCTTCCATATGATGACAACTGGTTTACGGAGCAGGATTAAGATTGATTGATTTCCTAAGTAAGCATATAGAAAGAGCTCTAGATGCTCACCTTTATTATCTTGCTGTTATATGTACTCTTATGCTGCCAGATATTTGTTCGGCACTTGAATCTGAGGATGGCCAAACCCAACGGGAGAAATACAAGGCTTGGTGTGATACTTGGTTTTTGGATTCCTATCCTAATTTGACCAGAGATGATCTTTATAGTTTGCGATGTGGTGTTGTCCATCAGGGGAAATTAGGACATCAAAATATGCAGTATTCACGTATTGTCTTCACGTTGCCAGTGTCAGACAAGACTAGCATTCACAACAATGTAGTCAACGATGCCTTAAATCTTGATGCTGTGACCTTTTGCCGAGATATGATTGATGCAGTATCTCGCTGGTATATTCAGAATAAAAATGGTACTTGGGTCAAAGCTAATCTACCTCGATTGATTAGACTATATCCTAAAGGATTGCCTCCTTATATCACTGGTGTTCCAGTAATCTCATGAATTACTTGAGATAGGCAAGCATGGCGAAAAAGGGATTCCACCTCGTTGCAAGAGAACCGTCGGATTGGCTCCGCTGTTAATATATCCCCCTGTAATTCTTCTGCCACCTGTCTGTCTTTATGAGCTCAAGTCCAATTGTGCAAAGAAATATGTCTATGATATACTTTAGCAAATCTACTACGTTTACGGTGAGAGGGGAAGGCGGTGGCGCAGTTGAATGTTCAGCTTTATGATACTACTCTTCGCGATGGCGTACAGGGAGCAGGGATCTCCTTCTCCGTGGAGGATAAGCTCAAAATCGCCAGACGCCTTGACGAACTGGGGGTCCATTATATAGAAGGCGGCTGGCCGGGGGCCAACCCCAAGGACGCCGAGTTCTTTGCCCGGGCACGGAGCCTCAGCCTATCTCAAGCCACTCTGGTTGTTTTTGGCAGCACCCGCCGCAAGGACACCAGGGCCGCAGACGACTCCCTTCTCCGTGACCTGTTGGACACCGGGGCGAAGGTGTTTACCCTGGTGGGCAAATCGTGGGATGTGCATGTGACCGGCGTGCTGAAGACTACCCCGGATGAAAATCTGCGCATGATTGACGATTCTATCCGTTTTCTCAAATCGGGGGGCAAGGTGGTCTTCTTTGATGCGGAGCACTTCTTCGATGGATATAGAAGCAATGCCGAGTATGCCCTGCGCACCGTTGAGGCTGCTGCCGAAGCAGGCGCTGACTGCGTTGTACTCTGCGATACCAATGGCGGCGCTCTGCCGGGTGAGGTGGCGATAGCTGTTGAGACAGCAGGCAGGGTGGGAGTCCCTCTGGGCATTCACGCGCACAATGATGGTGAGCTTGCGGTGGCAAACACACTGGTTGCGGTCCAGTCGGGGGTTATTCAGGTCCAGGGCACCCTCAATGGTTACGGCGAGCGCTGTGGCAATGCTAATCTCTGTTCCATTATCCCTGCCCTGAAGCTCAAGATGGGCATTGATTGCGTGAGTGATGAGCAACTGGCGAGGTTAACCGAGGTCTCCCATTATGTGAGTGAGCTCGCTAACCTCAGTCCTGACCCCAGCCTTCCATATGTGGGAAACAGCGCTTTCACTCACAAAGCCGGGCAGCACATCTCGGCAGTGATCAAACAGGAGGAAAGCTATCAACATATCGACCCCGACCTGGTGGGAAACCGCAGCAAGGTGCTGGTTTCCGAGCTGTCCGGCATGAGCGCCATTACCTATAAAGCCAGTGAACTGGGGCTGGACGCTCCCGGGGGGGAACAGGCGCGAGCGGTGCTTGAGCACATAAAGACCCTGGAGAACCAGGGATTTCAATATGAAGATGCCGAGGCCTCATTCGAACTTCTGCTCAGACGCAGCCAGCCGGAGTACAAGTCCCCCTTTGAGCTGGTAGACTTCATGGTTATTGTGGAGAAGCACCGGCGCATACCAACCGCCTTGTCTAAGGAGGAGCTGCTCTCTGAAGCTATGGTCAAGGTAAAGGTAGGTGAAGAGATATTTCATACCGCTGCCGAAGGTAACGGGCCGGTTAATGCGCTGGATGCGGCGCTGCGCAAGGCGCTTGAGTGGTTCTATCCCAGCGTGGCGGTGGTCAGGCTGGCCGACTACAAAGTCCGCATTCTCGATGAGAGCATAGGTACAGGGTCAAGGGTGAGGGTGCTCATGGAATTCAGCGACGGCGAGCATGATTGGCACACGATGGGAAGTTCGACCAATATCCTGGAGGCAAGCTGGATAGCGCTTGCCGACAGCCTGGAATACTGGCTGCTTCGCAAGGGTTTTACCTGGCCTGAGACTTGATTGTCAGAGGGGCAAGATGACTAAATTTATCCTGGTACGGCACGGGCAAACGGAGTGGAACAGGGTAGAGCGATTTCGGGGAAGGATTGACCTTCTCCTGGATGCTACCGGGTTAAGGCAGGCACTGGCTGCGGCTCTTCGAATCAAGGATTTGCCTGTCTCGGCTGTCTATTCCAGTCCTCTGCAGCGCGCACTCGAGACAGCTAAAATCATAGCAAACCAGCTCGACCTCACCGTGGAGTCCCTCGACGGGCTCATTGATCTGGATTTTGGGGAGTGGCAGGGGTTGAATGCCAGTGAGGCGGCAAAGCGGGACGCCGACCTCTACAGATTGTGGATTGAGCGCCCCGACCTGGTCCGGTTTCCCGGCGGCGAGGAGCTGGCGGATGTGCGCGAGAGGGTCATGGCTGTGGTCGATGACATCGCCGTTAAGAACCCCGATCAGTTAGTGGTTCTGGTCTCTCACAACGTGGTGTGCAGGGTTCTCCTCTGCTCCCTGCTTGGACTGGACAACTCGCACTTCTGGCAGTTGGGGCAGGATGTTTGCGCCATCAACGCCTTCGAGATCAGGGATGGCATTTCCACAGTGACTACGATCAATGATACCTGTCACCTGCAAAGCCCGGCCGCAAGGTGACTCTGTTGAGTATCTCCGGGATAATTAGCCTGCTGGCTGATGAGTATGGCGCCATAGAATGGAGCCAGCACCGTGACCCCCTTTCCGAGTTGATTATGACCGTTCTTTCCCAGAATACGTCGGACCTTAATTCCAGGCGGGCATTCGACCGCCTGGTCGCCCGTTTCCCCACATGGGATGCGGTGGCCGGAGCGGACGTGGAAGACATTGCTCAAGCCATAAGGCCCGGCGGGCTGGCGCAGGTGAAGGCGCCCAGGATCAAGAAAATACTTGAGCAAATCAGGGCCCGGCGCGGCTCCTACGACCTGAGCTTCTTACAGGATTTACCTGCGGCCGAGGCTAAAGCCTGGCTGCGGGAGCTGCCCGGGGTGGGGCCTAAAACCGCCGCATGCGTGCTGCTTTTTTCTCTGGGGAGGCCTGTCCTCCCTGTTGACACCCATATCTTTCGGGTGGCAAAGAGGCTGGGGCTGATCGACTCCAGAGCCTCGGCGGAGAGGGCGCACGAAGTACTGGGCGCCATGATTCCGGAGGAGGACGTCTACAGGTTCCATATACATACGATCGAACACGGTCGAAGGGTGTGCAAAGCTCAGCGCCCGGCTTGTCATCAATGCGTGCTGCTCCAGGTATGCCCTGCGGGGCAGCTGCTGCTCGGGACTACGCTGGAGCATAAGGTGAAGGCATGAGCGAAGCGGATGAGATAATGGCCCGGGCCCGGTCTCTTTTCGATGTCGCGGGAGTGGCTCTGAACCCTTCGACGGGCGACACCGTTCTGATACTTGGTCTGGTCTCTACCCCTGAGAGGGACCTTGACGATTTCGCCCATGACGGCACCACAACGATAATGCGGGGCTTCGCCCGGCATGCCAGGGCTAAAGAAGATGACCTTATCGAGTTCATCAGGGGGCGGGGTTTCAATGCCGAGCTTATAGGCGTCCTCGGTTATCCCCACGGGGAGCCAAACCTGAAACATCTGGCCGTCGCCGCCGGGCTGGGGAAGCAGGGCAAGAATACTCTTGTCATACATCCCCGTTTCGGCCCCTGGCTGAGGTTTATGGCCATCAGGACCGACGCCCCGCTTGCCACAACGGGGCCGGGCGTATATTCCAGGGATGAGCCCTCCTGCTGCAGCGACTGCGAGAAATGTGTTCAGGCATGTCCGGTGGGCATACTGGAGTCATATCGACTGGTGGATACCGATAGCTGTCTGGCAGCGATTTCAGAGGAACGCAGCGACCGGGTGGCGGTGTGCGACAGGTGTGTGGTAGTATGTCCTGTGGGCGAGCGAAAAGCGCCCTGACCAGCCGGGAGATCAACAGAAGAGGGGTTTGAGATGGCAGAGGTAAAAGTCGGCATCATAAACGTAACCGGCTATATCGGTATGGAAATCGCCCGATTGGTGCACCTGCACCCGCGGGTCAGGCTTGCGTCGGTAACCGGACGCAGCGCCGCGGGAAAGGAAATCGGTGAGGTCTCCCCTCATCTGGCTGACATCGGCCTGTCCATAAAGCCCGAGCTCGACCGGGTCGACCTTGCGTTTGTAGCCCTGCCTCACGGGGAAAGCGCTGCTGCCGTAGTCGCGCTGCTGGAACGGGGCATAAAGGTTGTGGACGTCGGCGCCGATTTCAGGTTAAAGGATGCCGAAGAGTATAAGCGATGGTATAAGGTAGATGCGGCGGCGGAATATCTCGAGGAGGCAGTATATGGCCTGACGGAGCTGAACCGCGAGCGGATAGCTGCCGCCCGGCTGGTGGCCAACCCCGGCTGCTATCCCACCGGTGCCATACTGGCGCTGGCGCCGGCGGTCAGTGAGAGCTTGATAGAGCCCGATATCATTGTCGACAGCAAATCGGGGGTCTCCGGCGCCGGCCGGACGTTGAATCTTACTACCCATTACGCCGAGATAAATGAGAACGCTGCTGCCTACGCTGTCGACGGACACCGCCATCTGCCCGAGATAGTCCAGGAGCTGCAGGGATTGGCTCCCGGTCCGGCGTTATCCGTTACCTTCCTTCCTCACCTGGTGCCCATGACCCGGGGGATACTTACCTCGTGCTACGCCATGCTGGCCGGGGGTAAAGCAGCTGAGGGTGAAAAGGGGAGGGAGCAGGTTTTAAAGCTCTATCGGGATTTCTATCAGGGCGAGGCCTTTGTCAGGGTTGTGGCGGTCCCGCCGCAGACCAAGCAGACCTGGGGAAGCAACCTCTGCCTCATCTATCCCACGGTCGATCTCAGGACGGGTAGGCTCATGGTAATCAGTTGCCTCGACAACCTGGTCAAGGGGGGAGCGGGGCAGGCCGTTCAGAACATGAACCTGATGCTGGGCTTCCCCGAGGAAACAGGCCTCGAAGGGCTGGCGGTATATCCGTAGTCAAGGCCTCCTCTTTCTGCTATACTTCTTACGGTCAGTTCATAAAGGCCTCCATCGTCTAGCGGCCTAGGACACCGCCCTTTCAAGGCGGAGACAGGGATTCGATTTCCCTTGGAGGCACCAGCTACTATGTGCTGTGGGCAAAGCGCAGCGAAACCCACCGATATCAATTCACCCTCATCCTTCGGCAAACTCAGGACAGGCTCTAACCTCTACCTTCAAGGGAGAGGGAAATTTTTATCCTCCCTCCCCCTTCGGGCTGCCCTCGGCTCTGAGGCTCAGGCTCGTAGAGAGCCTCAGGACGAAGCCTGGCGGGAGGGAGTTAGAGGGAGGGGGAGCTGGGTGAATTGGTAGAAGCGATGGTAGAGAGATACCTGAAAGCTGACCGCTGATAGCTGAATGCTCAAAGAGCGGTTTGCGTTTCATTCCACCCATCCTACGAATCTTGCGTTAGTATACATATCGCTGTAGAATATCTCAACCTTCATACGTAGGCCGACTATATGAAAAATCTGCTATTAGATGCTCTAATTATCCTTGTTATCGCCATGATTGGGTATACCATTTGGTATCGCAACACAATACACCCCACTGATTTTTTACACTTATTAGCTGCCATCATCTTGTTCTTGGTAACAGCGGCGTATGTCTTTGTCGTCTCTAAGCAGGCAGAGGATACTAAAGAGCTTGCTAATGAGACTAAGAAATTGGCAAGCCAAACACGGAGTGGAACTAATGCTGATATTGCATTGAAGCTTACTGAAATTTATAGTTCTCCAGAAATGTTGGAGGGTATGCAAGCCCTACGAAATTTTCAGCATAAGCATGAAGAGAATTTCGCAGAGGTTTTCTCTAAATTGAGAAAAACCGAGTATGAAAAAGTAAAAATAGAAGACCATGCTAGGAGACGTTACTCTCATTTCTTTTACCGAATTAGGCTTCTTTTAGATTTGGGCGTTCTAGACGAAAAATATATTCGTATTATAGTGCATCCAGACCAGGTAGTTTTCTATTTCGAGGTAATAGTCCCAATGGAAAAGGCAATAGACCCTGCATATGATGCCCGAACAGAGGACACTTTTCGCGAGATATTTAAAATGTAATCTTTCAATTTATAGCAAACCACTGTTAAAGAAACTGCTGCAACTTTAAAAATTATCGGTCAAAGAGAATTTGCGCCTGACCAAACAGAATGCAAATCGAACTGCAAATGCGGATGACCGTACCCTGAGCCTATCTATCCCAGGGCCAAGAACACCGTAAGATTTTCACTACAAAGCTTCCTACGCTATGACAGCGGTGCCCTGTAGTGCTTCATACTATCCTCAAATGTTATTGACCTGGTATACCTCTGTACCATCTCCAGTTATTCCCCTTTGCTTCCGTCTTTAGAATGCAGTAGAATGCTGTCCGAGGAGGAGGATATGGGTAAGTTGGCTTTCTTCCCGATATCGTTCTTCATGCTTTTACTAATAATCGGTATGATTTTTGGAAGTTGTGGAGGAGCCACACCTCAGGAACAGGTAGGCTCTGCAAGGGAAGCAGCTCTGGAGACCGACTTACGTCTGGTAAAGGATGCTGTTACTGCTTACTTCGCTTTCAGCGGTACGGTACCCACTGAAGATGGTACTTTGCCATCGGCAGGAGAATATGCCCCTATCGATTTCGATGCCAGTTTTGCTCATGGCGGGAATACTATGGCATTATATCCCGACTTCCTTATCAAGCTTCCCAGACACCATGATGAAGGAATATGGCGTATCGATAGCAGAATGCGGGTCTCAGTAGATATCTCCCCTGATGAATACTAGGAATAGTAAACGTTTTGCGGATGCTCTCCCCTCTTGTATCTATTAAGCAGCGCAGGGTGGGTGAAGTGCGGCGAAACCCACCGGTGTCAATTCACCCTCATCCCTCGTCAGGCTATAATATGGGTAGGTTGGCCGACGTCGGCCAACCTATCATTCTTCATGAAGCGTCTTGCGGATTTTCATGACAAATACCTGCGGAAGCACCAGAAACGGAGGGTAGGTTTAGCGCAGCGAAATCCGCCACCATACACGACAGGCAAGGGCGACCGCACCGGGTCGCCCCTACTATCATTCCCCCTGTCAGGCATGGGACAGGCTCTGCGGAAGCAGTAATCCTCTGCATTTCTGAGCAGAGGCATACTCTCGTTCCGCGGTTGACTCAGAGAATATCGGAGTGATGACAGTACCGCATATACCGGCTATTCAAACGTGCTAAGGCCATGCGCCGCCAGGCGGCACAGGTAGATCAGCTTACAGTCGATCTCCAGCTTTTCCTGAACTGAGGTTGAGGGCACGGCTGTCTGGAGAGTCTTCTCAAGACTATTGTCGAAAGCTGCCTGCGGGAATACGTCCTTAAGTTTCTCAACCACGGTGTTGAAGTTTGTTAGTGAAGAGACAGCCATCTGTTCTCCCACGAATGAATAATTAACAGCATGCTGGAGAATCTCTACGCACGGCTCCGCTGGTTTCCAATCGTACAACCTGGCAAAGAATTCTGTTTCGAATGACGTATCCATGTTCTTATCTCGAACTCTGCGCCAGATGGGAATGCCACCCATGAGCGCTGTCGCACCCAAACTGAACTTCATTCTGGTAGTTGTTGCCTCTGTCTCTATTTGAGTTTGCCTCCTCCCCCTCAAAATCAGAGAGACATCACTTGCCTTCTTGCTTACCACCTGGCCATCCTTATCCCGAAACAGGACTTCACCCGTCCCGAATTCCAGGGTGTGGGCGCTGAAGACCTGTGAACGCTTGCGAAGCTCTGTATCCCTGCAGATAATCGCAACCAGCCCCACGTCTCTAAGGCTCTGTGCTATCGATTCTGCCGCTTGCAGACTCTGGCAGTGGGCCACGATCTTCGGGAAACCGCCAGCCAGGAGAAGGCGTGTGTCATAGATACCCTTATTGACAATAGCTGCTACCTTCCCCACGAGGTCCGCATCAAGTGTATCAGGAGGAAGTATCGCAACATGCACAACCTCTTGTTCAGCCATCTGCGTTTCTCCATAAGCTCAGCAGTCTCACCCTGAGGCACCGGGTTGCCGTATAAACTCAAAGCGGGCAGGAGGGCATCCGTTCATTCAGGCGCTGAGAAAGCCGGCTTGATTCGGGACTATGCGGCTATGCTAGAACCCATGCCACCTGCTGTCAAGCTCTCCCCCGAGCAACGTAGGGTGGGTGCAGCGCAGCGAAATCCACAAAAGGCTACCCTGAAAATGGGATTTAAAACGTTCGCCCTGACAATGTAGCGTGCACGGTGACCGTGCCCCTAAGCACTATGAACGGCGTCTTATATGTCATTGCTGCGCTCGCAGCGATACATGGGAATTGAAAGGTGACAAATCGAGTGCTAGAATAGGCTCTAAGCTCATGTCACACCGAATCGATTACTCCAGGCTGGACCAACCGCACATCCTGCAGTTCGTCTTCTATCCCCGGGAGGACTGGTCACCGCTTCCGCCTGGCGCTATCGATCACTCGGTCTCTGTTGAGGACAACATATCTATATCCTGCAGGTTCTATCCCGCAAGCGAAAGCGCGCCCAACATACTGTTCTTCCACGGCAACGGGGAGGTAGTCTACGACTACGACGGGATCGCCCACCTGTACAGGGGGGAGGACATTAATCTGTTCGTAGCGGACTACAGGGGCTACGGTCAAAGCGGCGGAATGCCGTCTTTTTCCAACACGGTCGCCGATGCCCACATCATATTCAACTACTTTCGAGACACCATGCAGGCCAGCGGTTACAGCGGCCCCCTGTTCGTCATGGGCAGGTCCCTGGGTAGCCTCTCCGCCGTAGAACTGGCCTCAAACGATTCCCCGGGGTTTAAGGGATTGATAATCGAAAGCGGCTTCGCCAGCGCGGGAAGGCTGCTGAGCTACCTGATCCCTATATTCCAATCTCCCGACCTGGGTGAGTTCGAGAAGGCAAACCTTGAGAAGATCCACTCAATCACCATGCCGGTCCTGCTGATCCACGGTCAATACGACGAGATAATCCCCCATGAGCAGGCGGAGGTTTTCTACGAGAACGCAGGCTCAGAAGATAAACAGTTGCTGACCATTCCCGGAGCCGGCCACAACGACATAATGCTGGTCGGCATGCAGCAATACTTCTCGGCCATCAAAGAGTTCGTATTTACCCGAGATTAGATTCAGCCTCCCGGATCGCCCCTGCTTTATGCTGCCCGAGAGCTTAACAGCAGCCTCAAAATGCGCGGCCAGTCCCGGATATAAGGTTTACTTGAACTCGGGCACACTCCGCCGCAGGGCACAGCTCATCGCTCTTGCTTCCGATTGCCCCTGTAAATGCGATAAACATGATAGATGAGGACCAGGACCCAGTAGACTATCAGCGCTATGAGAATAAGGGTATCCCAATCGTATTCCAGGTGGAGAATCCAGTTTAAAGGCTCGTTGATTATCGTCTCAAAGTCTTTGTTAGAAACGAATAAATAGCAGACCGACATGCCGATTACCGAGGTTAAAAACCAGAATGAAACGTCGATCTTAAACTTAAACATTGTCCCCACCAACATAGAGGATAATCCGCCATTCGTCTTTCTCGTAAACCGGCTGGAACTCGCTCCTGTGAGCATCGCTGTATCCGATTATGTCCGAGTCCCCGGTGGTAAGAATCAGGCTGTCACCAAACTCCGCTATACGGTCGATTAGCTCGCCATAATTCGCATAGTGACCGGGTATATTTACCACCGTATTGGTGAAATCCGAGTCCCAGAGGTAATAAGAGAGACCATTGGGAACGTCCGTATATAAAATGGTGGCCCCCGGCTCCTCCAATAAAATCTGAAATATCTCCTTATCACCGCGACAGGAGGTACAAAGGTCCGAGCTCTGGCAGAAGATACAGAGGTCCGAACTTTGCCGCTCAGCCAGGGGTTTGCCAATGAAGTCCCCTATCCTCTCAGGGGTGTAATACGGATGGGCGTTACCTGCAAATGCGGTGATAATTATGATCGGAATTGCCATCAGGGCTATAGTCCTTGTATTCGGTAAATGCTCCATGACCATGACAAAAGAAAGCACTCCGAATGCGCAGAAAAATATTGTATGTCTCGACCACCAGTTCATAGGAACGACAAGAAAGGCCAGGATAAACACTGCCGCAACCAGCAGATAACCTTTCCAACCCTTCCTCAAGGCAAGGAAAAGAGAAAACACCAGGCTCGGGAGCAACAGGATAGGAAACACGGGTCCAAATCCTCCCCTCCCCACATCGTAGTTATAGTAGGCATGGTCCCAACCCGGAGCACTACTCTCCAACCAGGCGCTGATGATGGAATACGGAGCGGTAAATGTTGGGGTATCCTGTGCAAGAGCTTCGAGCGTGGTCGACCCGTGAAACAGAGTCTCGCCAAATACAGTTACTTCGATCGGGGCTAGCGGATTGCCGTATGCAATATAGCTGCGGATATACCAGATGCCGCCCACCGCCAGAATCGGAATCATATAAAGAAAACATCCCCCTAAAAATCCCCTTCCAAGCGAGAACAACCGCTGTCCGTCTGCATATCTATTATTTCTTATGTCACGGAGAAGCAATAATAAAAGAATCAGGGAGATTATCAGACCCGGCAGGATGAATGTATACTTCGCGCCGATCATCACTCCAACCGCTAATCCCAGTATTACCAGATTTATCCCCGGTTTATTCCTGAGCAGCAGGAAATTAACGGCTATGACGAACATTGCGGAAACAGAAAGGTCTATGTAACAAGTCGTGGCCTGCTGAATCACAACAGGAACAAAAAGGAAAATCAGGGCAAATAGGGCATTTCGTGGTTTGACGCCGACTTTTCTCGCGATTCCGTAGATGCCGACAACGGCGGCGAGGGCAAACAGCACTTGAGTGCCATTTACCAGAATATCATTACACGGATAGATGACATTCCATAAAAACAGCAGTTCAATATTGAAAGGATACGTATTGACATAAATTCGCCCCGCTTCGAACTGTTCAATCCCACCGCTCTGTAAAATATGGGCGACTTTAGGCAAATGGTACGACATAGCGTCCCAGGCATAGGGCGGGAAAAGATATGCTTGAAAAGCCCACCATAACACTTGCAAAACTGAAAGGAAAAAAATTATCGACAGTATCCTGTTCCCGCGTAATAAATTCAGGAGACCGGTTATAACGCTTCTCGCTTCTTTTAACTGTCTGAGCGGCTCTCTACGGCCTGCGCCTGCAAATATGAGAATGCATATAGAAATGACAACGTTTAAAATCGAAAGATTTACGACGGTCAGCTGAAGTGCAAACCCCAGGGCCGCCTCAGTAAGGATTATCTGGGAAATGCCGAGCACGAATGCCGCGAGTATACGGTCCCCGAATGAATAAACCCCGGAGTATCTTTTCGTAAGGAGGTAATAGGGAGCGAAGAAAACAAACGTTGTGAGGAATATGTACAGAAACAGCCCTGATAACATCTTCTAACGCCCGGGAAAGTATGTAGCCCCGCTGCCTTTATATATATCACGTCTGCCCAAGCATCGCTGGCGATGCTAACAAAAGGGCCAATGTATTGTCAACCTGCGAAGTAGCGGCGCAATTGCTAGCAACAGGGCTGGGTGGTATAATTTTCATTGACGAAAGGAGGGCAAATGGCCGGGATAACATCTTATGGCGCCTACGTCCCACTACAACGCATTGTCCGCAAGACCATTTCCGCAGCTACCGGATGGTCGACTTCGGCAGCCTCCTTGCCGGGGGAGAAGGCGGTAGCCAATTACGATGAGGACAGCCTCACCATGGCAGTGGCCGCTTCCATAGACTGTCTGTATGATGCCGCAAGGGAAAAGATCGACGGTTTGTACTTCGCTACCACCACCCCCCCTTACAGGGAGAGGCAGAATGCTGCAATAATCGCCACCTCGCTCGATCTGCACCCTGATATTCGTACCTGCGACTTCAGCGATTCTATCAAGGCAGGGACAGGGGCTCTGCTAGCCGCATGCGACGCTGTGAAAGCAGGGGCAGATGAAAACATCCTGGTATGTGCCTCGGATTGCCGCCTGGGCAAGGCCGGCGGCCCACAGGAAGTTATATTCGGAGAGGGCGCTGCAGCTATGGTCGTGGGTAATACCGACGTCATCGCCAGCCTGGAAGGCTACTACTCGCTTTCCTATGACTTCATGGACCAGTGGAGAGCGGACGGAGATAAATATAATCGTATATGGGAAGACAGGTGGATTCGAGACGAAGGGTATACCAAGTTCATACCCGAGGCCATATCCGGCCTGTTGCAGAAATACGGGCTGGATATAAAGGACTTCGCCAAGGTCGTGTACCCCTGCATTTACCTCAGGGAGCATGCGGGAATAGCGAAGCGGCTGCAACTCGATCCCGCTCAAATCCAGCAGGAGATGCTTACCACCATAGGAGACACCGGCTCTGCCCATTCACTGATGATGCTCGTCGCAGCACTTGAAGACGCTAAGCCTGGCGATAAAATCCTGCTTGCCAGCTACGGCAACGGAAGCGATGCCCTGTTCTTCGAGGTGACCGAGCAAATTGAGAAGGCCAGGGATAGAATGGGGGTCAAGAGGTATCTGGCTTCAAGGAAAGAGCTGACCAACTATGAGAGGTTTTCGTCCTACCGCGACGTAGTGCCAATGGAGATGGGCCTCCGCGGGGAGGTCGGGCCTTCTATGGTATCCCTGATGTGGCGGGACCGTAAGACTATCCTTGGCCTCATCGGTGCCAGATGTAAAAAGTGCGGTACACCGCAATATCCCTACCAGCGAGTGTGTGTGAATCCCGACTGCGGAGCCATCGACGAAATGGAAGAGTACCGCTTCTCCGACAAGAAATGCAAGCTCTTCAGCTACACTATGGACAGCCTTGCCTTCAGTGCCAGCCCCCCGGAGATGTACGGAGTGGTTGACTTCGAAGGAGGAGGAAGATTCACTTTCAATATCACCGACTGCGATCCGGAATCACTCGCAGTGGACATGCCGGTAGAGATGACCTTTCGCAGAAAGTACGTCGATAACGTGCGGGGCATACACGGTTACTTCTGGAAAGCGATGCCGGCGAGAGCATAAAACTCCTTGTGGTCCCCCTCACCCGGCGGGAGGGGGTTAAGGACAGGGGAATTTGCGCGGCGGTGTTTGCAGGGTGCTAGAAACAGATAAGGAGGCGAAAAATGCCACAGGGCATAAAAGATAAAGTCGCAGTTATTGGAATGGGATGCACCCGATTTGGTGAACTCTGGAATAAAAGCCCGGAAGACCTGATGGTCGATGCTTTTAAAGAAGCTATTGAGGATGCGGGGATAGAGAAAAAGGATATTCAAGCCGCCTGGCAGGGGGGGCCAGAGTTTACCTCGGTTAATGTGGGGGACAGTGCCCTGCCCCTGGCCCAGACCTTGAAGCTGCCATTCATTCCGGTTACCAAGGTTGAGAATATGTGCGCCAGCGGTTCGGAGGCTTTCAGAGGCGCGTGTTACGCCGTGGCCTCAGGAGCGTGCGACATCGCTTTGGCACTGGGCGTGGAGAAGCTCAAGGACACCGGCTACGGCGGGCTTCCCGAATTCACCCACTGGGCGGTCATCGGAACAAAACACAGGATTATCGGCGCCAACCAGACTGCCCCGGGGATGTTCGCCATGCTGGCCACCAGGTACTTCAGCAGATATAGCCTCAGTCCCGAGGAGGGCAAGAGAATGCTGGCCGAGGTATCGGCCAAGAGCCACCATAATGGCTCTATGAACCCCAAAGCCCACCTGCGCAGGGAGGTAACAGCGGAGCAGATAATGAACGCCCCTATCGTCGCCTGGCCCCTGGGATTGTTCGACTGCTGCGGGGTAAGCGACGGAGCCGCAGCGGCCATCGTCTGCAGAGCCGATATGGCGAAGGACTTCCGTGCCGACCCCGTCTACGTCAAGTCGCTCCAGATATCCGCGTGCTCGGGTGAGGAGGAGATGTACACCGATTATGATTATACCCACGTGGAGACAACCACCCGCGCAGCGGCCAAAGCTTACGAGGAAGCAGGGATAAAGAACGCGCGCGACGAAATAAGCATGGCCGAGGTTCACGACTGCTTCTCCATCACCGAGGCGGTTACCATGGAGGACCTGCAGTTCAGCCCCAGGGGTAAGGTTAAGGACGATGTTATGAGCGGCCGCTTCAACCTTGACGGAGCACAGCCTATCCAGCCCGATGGAGGCCTGAAGTGCTTCGGACACCCTATTGCCGCCTCCGGAATACGGATGATCTATGAAATGTACCTGCAGCTTCAGGGCAGAGCCGACAAGCGGCAGCTGAAGGACCCCAGGTACGGTCTCACCCATAACCTGGGCGGCATACCTTACCGGAGCGTGGCCAGTATCATTATCATAGGGCTATAGCGGGTGGTTTAAATCAACCGCACTAATCCCATTATGCTTTTTCATGAGGGGGCGACCGCATCGGGTCGCCCCTACTTTTCGCCGTTAATGGTGAGCCCTTCGACACGCTCAGGGCGAACGAAGGTGTCATCGCGAGCGCAGCGAAGCACCCCTCCCTCTAACCTGATATTACGTACGCTGGTGCTTAGACAGACGAAAGTTCATCTCACACGCAACGCCGTATCTTCGACCAGGTAGGGCATGGATACTGTATCCTGATATAAAAAGGTGCGAGGAAGGCTAAATTTAATAGGCTATATAATGAAGGTACGCATCCGATTGGATGCGTACCTTTTTCAGATTGAAATAGGATCTACTTTTTTGATATGAGAAAAAGGAACGCTTTATATCTGATGAGGTGGGATTCATGAAAAAACACAAATGAACTAGATGTCCAATATATTCACCTAGTACCATGTAACATATAAGTATTCGTATAATTGTGGTATAATTATGGTA
>CAYVQT010000023.1:0-44053 GCA_964453665.1 uncultured Dehalococcoidia bacterium
GAAGATGGCCGGTTTGGAGCGAAACCGGTGTCCGATTTCACCGAAATACGCAGGTATGCGCGAGATGTTTCGTCGGACGGTTCAGGAGTGTCTGCCTAAGGCCAAGGTTGTGGCTGATGAATTCCATATGATCAGACACATTAACGCGGCTGTAGATAAGGTGAGGAACAGGCACCGGGGAGGTGATAAAAAGGGTAAAATAAAAAACCTTTTCCCGAGTAGATACATTCTGTTCAAGAGGACCCGGAAGCTTGCTGATTGGGAGAGAGAGAAGCTGTGTGCTGTTCTTCCGCTACCCTGAAGCCGTTGTTAAGGAAACGCGTTGTGATCGGAGGGGATCGACTTCCACTCTATCTCACAGAGTATGTCTGGAGATATAGTGTAGTGCACCCCGCTTAATATCTGTGTAAATTACTGAAACTGTGGTTCCCTCTTCTCTAAAAACGCTCTTACACCCTCGACATGATCAGTGCTCTCAAAACATGCTTGTAGCGCTTGCCCTTCCCACCAAAGCTGGCTATCGATATCTCCCTTAGCTCCGTTGTAAAGGCCCTGTTTGGCGAGACTTATGGCTAGGGATGAACTTTGAGCCAGCATTGACGCTCTCTCCGATACTATCTCCATTAGTTTTTCAGCTGGAACAACTTCATTAACCAAACCTGCGTCTTTTGCCTCTACCGCATTGAGCACTTTATTAGTAAAAATAAGCTCAATGGCTTTAGAAAGCCCCACTATTCGAGGTAATATAAAGGTTGATCCGAATTCTGGAACGAGCGAAACTCTGCCAAACGACAGCGCCAACCTCGCCGTTTCCGATGCAATTCGAATATCGCAAGCAAGGGATATCGTACATCCTAGGCCGATAGCCGGACCGTTAATTGCTGCTATAATCGGCTTATTCAAGTCAATCATTAACTTTGGCGCAGTCGTAATCCATCGTATTAGACGGTCATGCCACTCAGTGTTGCCATTTTTTCTGTGCTCTATTGCCTGATTTGCCTCCTGTAGATCTACTCCAGCACAGAAGCCACGCCCGGCTCCGGTCACAATCAAGACTTTTATCCGATTATCTTCTTTCACTTGTTTCAATACACTGAGAAATTCCTCTCCTAATTCATTGGTGTACGCATTCATCCTTTCCGGTCGATTAAGTGTTAGCGTAGCTATGCCTTCTTGCTTATTGAATAGAACATGTTGGCATTCCATAGATAACTCCTCAGGTATTAAGTCGAATTCTTCAATTGACTTTTAATTATACTACACTTCTCTCTTTAACTATACGTTGTCTTTGGACTGCACCCTATGACTGGACATCTAAGTATAGGAGAGCATGGCGGTGTAGGCCCGTGATCTGTGTGAATTCATCCAACATCTTGCCCTCATATTCTCTCGGTGAGCGATAATATCGGATCCTCAATGCCTGCACATATTGCAGTATGTTGCGCCGTGTCACTTCACCTCTCTCAGAAACACTAATTTGGACGCAACTACCCACTTTCAGCAACTTTTATCATGAGTCAATGTGCGAACTTGACACAAAGAGAGGATTTACTTAAATTGGAGATTAATGACCTTCCCTCCGAAAACCGGGCCAGTTGCAATTAGTGTTCCCGTTGATAAAAGACGCACAATTAGGGATTCTATGAAGGTGAGGAGATACACAGAGGAGCAGAACATCGCCGTGCTAAAGGAGGGAGAGGCAGGTGCCAAAGTTGGTGGAATGAACCCCTGAAACTGAATAGAAAAGGTTAGGAAGGGTAGGCAGGGCAGAGCAAAATAGAGGAGAGAA
Source organism: uncultured Dehalococcoidia bacterium (assembly GCA_964453665.1). Classification (GTDB taxonomy): domain Bacteria; phylum Chloroflexota; class Dehalococcoidia; order SZUA-161; family SZUA-161; genus DAOUTY01. The sequence goes on from CAYVQT010000023.1 coordinate 1,790, forward strand.
AGGACCCTGCTATGAGAAATTAGAGGACTTTCAGCCTGGAATTCAAAGATGCTGTTTAAATAGATAGGTTATTGTAATTGTAATAGGAGTTAAACATGCTGGAAAGAAAAATAAGCCTTGAAAATGCAGTTAGTTTGGTCAAGGATGGAGATACATTAGTATTTGGGGGCTGGGGTGTTTACCGTAAACCTATGGCAATTGTCCGGGCGATCGCTCGTTCAAGTCTTAAAGAGCTAACAGTCATTACCATGGGAGGGCTTGACGCTGATTTGCTCATTGCCGCAGGCAAAGTTAGGAAAGTGATTTATGGATTTATCGGATATCAGCAAGTGCCTGGCATACCGCCAAATTGCCGACGGGTCAGACAAGATGGAAGCGTAGAGATGATGGAATTGTCCGAGGGTATGTTAGTAGTCGGGTTGCAAGCTGCGGCGAGTAGATTACCCTTCATACCAACCAGATCTGGCCTTGGAACGGATATATTGACTATGAATCCCGGTATCAAAATGTTGGAATGCCCATACACAGGTGCAAAATTGGTTGCCATGCCAGCGCTGCAGGCGGACGTAGCTTTTATACACGTAAATGCCGCTAGCACTACTGGTTATGGACAGATCATTGGTGAACCTTGGCTAGACCGAATTATGGCACGGGCAGCTAAGAAGACCGTAATTTCAACCGAAAAATTAATGCCGATGGGAGAACTACAGAAGGATTATTTTAGTATGCAACTTCTACGAGTGTGGCTTGATTCAGTAGTTGAAATTCCCTACGGTGCGCATCCGACTGGCTGCTACCCCCAGTATGGAATAGATGAAGAAAAGATACGAGAATATGGCCAAGCCTCTGCTTCGCCGGATACTTTAAAGGCTTATATGGATAAATATGTTCTAAGTGTAACGAACAATAGAAAATATGTGGAACTGATGGGTGGGCCTTCAAGGCTATCATGCATTAAGTATTAGATGATGAGGTGTAAAAGGTGGCTACAAATAATAAATACTCTTTAGTAGAACAAGTTATTTCTCAAATAGCCAGATCATTTCGGCAAGACGATATCATGGCTGTCTCAGCAACTACAATGTGTGCTTTAGCCGGTGCTATCCTGGCGCAACGTCTATATGCACCTGGGATAGTAATTCACCGAGAAGCCCTGGGAAGAACAGCACATCTCTCTAACATGAAGCTACCCTATGAACCATCAAGTGCACCTCAAGAATCAATCGAAACATATCTGGATAATGAACGAGTATGGGAATTAGTTTTCGGTGGTAGATGGAATATTTTCATGCAGCCTATACAGATCGATAAGTATGGTAATACCAATTTATCGCTGGTGGGGGATAAAGTAAAACCTAAGGTAGTCTTTGTTGGGTCAAGGGGTTTCCCGGATAATACGGTGAATTGTGATCGAACCTACTTTGTAGTAACAGACCACAGTATGAAGGTATTTGTCGAAAAGGTGGATTTCATTTCTGGCTTGGGACATGGAAAAGTGCGGACAGTTCTAGGCATAAAGATTGGTGCTCCTCATCTTGTCTTTTCCAACTTAGGGGTCTTCGATTTTGATGAAGATACAGGACATATGAGAATAAAATCTATAAATTCGGGCGTAGGTCTAGGAGATATAATAAAAAATACAGGGTTCGAATTAATAGTGCCTGAAGATGTTGCGGAGACACCTCATCCAAGTGAGGAGGAATTGCGGTTAATAAGAGATGAAATAGATCCTTTAGGTGTAAGTAGGTTAGACTTCGCTAAAGGTGAAGTTTACACGCGAATCAAAGAGCAGATTCAGAAGGGTCAAAGACAGAATTCTAATTAACCGCTTTTCTTTTGTACCGTTGTCTGACTGGTAATCCAAATAGAATCTGCGTATTTGGATTTGATTGAAGTGGCTTCTGCTGTAAGTTATTCCAATATGTATAATGACGTATATGGGCCATAACTTTAGACAACGACCCTTAATTTTTCAGTAGAGCTTCAGATGCATCGTTTTATCGAAAATTACAGGAATATATGCCTATTTAGCTATGCAACTAAGCATCAGTCTAATAATATCTGGGAATAGGTTGGAGTGGTAAAGGAATTCCGTACAGATGGTTACTAAGAAGAAACACACAGATATCTGGGTGATAGCAGACCATTCGAATGGCGAATTAGAAGATACATCAATAAGTCTTATAGCAGAAGCGCAACGACTAGCAAAAGATTACCATACAGGAATTTGTTTGCTGATGATGGGCAAAGTGGATATTGCGCGAGTTCAGCAAATCGATATTTCCACAGAGGCAAAGTTTTATATCATTGATAATGAGCTCCTATATAACTATGACACTAACACTTATTTAAAAGTATTGGCTGGTATTGTTAATGAATACCACCCTTTGTTGTTGTTGTTTGCCGATACAGCTATGGGTCGCGATCTCGCCCCGCGGTTGTCTGCTAGACTGAAGATAGGATTAGTTACAAACTGCAAATTAATTCGATATGAACGCAACTATTTAGCTGCAAGTAAAGGTGTATATGATGATCAGTTATACAGTGACGTTGTGTATCTGGGGCAGCCTCCTTATGCGGCCATGCTAGATTCTAGCGAACTAGACACATATCTTCCTAATAAGCAGTGTAAAGCTGAAATAGTCCGCTTAACTCCTTATTTACATCCCACAGATATTATGACAAATGTGTTAAGTATAATTAAAGGTAACCCCAGGTCGATAGACCTTTCTCAAGCTCAAGTAATCGTAGCAGGTGGTAGAGGAATCTTAGGTAGCTTTGAACTTGTAGAAGAACTAGCAGATGTATTAGGTGCTTCTGTTGGATGTACTAGGCCTGTGATAGACGAAGGTTTCCTTTCTCTTGAACGACAAATAGGCCAAACGGGTAAAACGGTATCGCCTAAGCTGTATATTGCTTGTGGTATTTCCGGTGCAACCCATCATTTAGCTGGAATTAAGAACGCAAAAATCGTGATTGCAATCAATTGTGACCCTAAGGCGCCTATCTTTAAAATAGCAAACATGAAGGTGGTAGGGGATGCAAGGCGGATAATACCAAGCATTATTGCGCAAATTCAAACAAGAAGGCAGTTACTATGTTCTGCACCCCTATGATTGGACAGTCAGGGTTAGGAGATTCTAGCGGGGTCCTTCCGGGGAAGGATTGTTCTCCCGAACAAGAAGTAACTCCTTAAAGTCATTCGGTTAGCGGTAGCCAGGCGCCGAATGAAGTCTCTTCCGGTTATAGACCTCCTCAATGAAATACGGCAACCTGGCTATCACGTCATCAAAGGTCTCATACTCACACAGGTACACATCTTCGTATTTCAGCGTTTTGAAAAAGCTCTCCATCCTGGCGTTCTCATAGGGGTTTCCCTTCTGTGCCGTGCTGATCTCAAAGCCGTGGCTCCTGAGCCACTCTATGTATGCACTCGAGACATACTGCATGCCCCGGTCGGAGTGGTGAATAACACCGGGACCGGCCTGACGCTCAACTACAGCCATTCTCAAAGCCTCCCGTGTCAGCGCGGTATCCAGACCAGTGGAGATGGCATAACCGATTACACGGCGTGAATAAGCGTCCAGGACCGCTGCCGGGTAGACAAAACCTGTCCGGATACGGACACAGGTGATATCCGAAAGCCAGACTTGGTTCAGGCAACTAATGTCCATCCCCTTGATAAGATTGGGATATATTGGGAAAGGATGCCTCGAGTTCGTCGTTTTCACCCGCCTCCGTTTGACCCGGCAGAGGAGATCGCTTTCCCTCATCGTCGAACTTGCACCTGCTGTACTGTTTCTTCCAGTGATACAGAAGGCTTGGGGCTATATTGTTTCTCCGGCACAGTTGCGCTGGGCGGCTTTCACCACTGAGCAACTCTTCAACTATCTGACGTTTGAATTCCAGGCTGAAAGTCCTCTGATTTCTAATGGCAGGGTCTTTTCTCTCCTCTATTTTGCTCTGCCTTGCCTACCCTTCCTAACCTTTTCTATCCAGTTTCAGGGGTTCATTCCACCAACTTTGGATTGCAGTTCTATTTTCTTGACTGTACATTCAGAAGGATGCCATAATTCTATATAAAACCCAGTACAAGAAACCAGCTTAATTAAGGAGGATAGAGCAGTGGGTATGGAAATAACAAAGAGATTAGCTGATTTTTCCTCGGAGACCATGTACGAAAAGATCCCGGAAGAAGTTTTGCAGTTCACAAAAGGATTGATCCTTAAGACAGTTGCAGGGATGTTAGCGGGGTCAACTATGCCTTCAGCAAAGAAGGTCACAAAGGTCATAAAGGATCGTAAATTAGCTGGAGAAGCTGGTGTTATAGGATGTGGATTCAAAACTTCTATCTGGGAAGCGATTTTCCTAAATGCATTCTTTGCGCACAATAGCGAACTGGAAGATGACCGAATTAATGGAGGGGCATCGTGGGATATTACGGTAATACCATTACTATTTCCTCTAGCTGAAAATCTGAAACTCTCAGGCAGAAGTTTATTGGAAGCGACTGCGGTAGGGCTCGAAGTACATGTTAGAACTTGTCTATTCCCAACAGCTCACGTAGGAATAGCAGTATTTCCCGGTGCAGTTGGCCCAGCAGTCGCTGCAGCTAAAGCTTTTGGATTGAGTACTGAGCAGACGAGTGCGGCTATTGGTCTCGCACTGCAAGGTGCTTCCGTCGTACAGCAAAATCTTGGCACGGACTCTCATTATTTTGAATCAGCACTTCAGTCTTTGCAAGGGCACATGGCGGCGGAACTGGCTGGAATAGGTATGACCAGCAATCCCGATATAGCAAAATATATCTCTGGTGTGCTCGGAGAAGATAAGGTGGTACCTGAAAAAATGATACAGAACTTGGGGGGAAAATGGATGCTGCAGGATATTTCAGTTAAGAGGTATCCTTGTTGCCTTTTCAATCACCGCCAACTCAATATTCTCCTTGAGTTGATGAAGCAAAATAACCTTTCGTATGAAGATATAGAAATGATTGAGGTACACATAAGCCCCGCTGACGAACTATGCAATCGTCCGGAGCCAAAAACCATGGCCGACCTGCAGTTTAGTTTTCAGCATGTTTTAGGAGCGGCAATGCTTGATGGAGATGTAGATTTCAGGCACACTAATGACATCGGTATCGTTCGTAAACCCCGTTACAGGGAAGCTCGTTCAAAGGTGAAAGTAATTGGCCATCCCGACCGATCCACCTCATTTATGGAGGAACCTGCTCATGTGGTTGTCAGGACGAAGGACGGGCGGGAATATTCCGGGACGAGAAAATATGCGATTGGCTCCCCTGCTGAGCCGATGGCGATAGAAGAATTCCCACAGCTTTATCGTAAATTCACCAAGGGGATACTAACCTCAAAGCAAATTGAACGGACTAGCGCGGCCATACAGAATTTGGAGGGGCTTAATGATATAGAAGAATTAATGCATATACTTACGTTTAGGAAGATAAGTTGATCGCTTGTTGATCATCACGGAATCGATGACCGAGATAATCAATGCTTAATATAAATAAACGTTCGAACTGGTAAAGCTGCTCTGCGGTGTATCAATAGTGAAGAATAAGGCACGATTTATGGTAGTATAAATTACACCATGGTTCGCATTTGTTACAGGTATTGCGCAGGTATCGGAGGTTGGGTATGAAGAAAAATACCAGGTTCAAGAGACTATTTGAACCTGGTCGAATAGGAACAATGGGGATTAGGAACCGTATTGTAATGCCTGCTATGGGAACACGGTTTGTACCTGAGGGTGTTTATGGTCTTGATCGACATAAGGAATACTACGGAGCACGGGCAAAAGGAGGAGCAGGTTTAGTCATCACAGAGATTACAACTGTCGAATACACCAGGGGTAGGACACGTGATGACCAGTTAAGGCTGGATAATGATCAGTCTATTCAGGGAATGAGCGAACTTGCCGAAGCTATCAAGAAACATGGCGCGAGGGCTGTTGTCCAACTGTGGCATCCTGGGTCTGTGGCAAGGTCTAATATCATAGGCGTTCAACCAGTAGCTCCTTCGGCAATTTTAAGGCCAGGATATGACCAACCACAAGAGCTTACTGTCGCTGAAATTGCTTATCTTATAAACTCTTTCGCTAGAGCGGCAGAACGGGCAAAAAAGGCTGGTTTTGATGGTATAGAGATTCACGGAGGGCATCGCTATCTTATCGCACAGTTTCTATCTTTTGCCTGGAATAAACGCGAGGACGATTATGGTGGAAACTTAAGAAATAGAGCGAGATTCCTTCTGGAAATCATAAAGGCTGTAAGGGAGCTGGTCGGGAGAGATTATCCAGTATCGTGCAGGCTCAATGGCAAAGAATACGGGGTGGAAAATGGTACCACAATTGAAGAAACGCAAAAAGTAGCTGTATGGCTTGAAGAGGCAGGCATTGACGCTATTAGCATAAGTGCTAATCCTGCTATTGCCGCGCCCTACCAAGAAAATGATCTTATTTCCTTGAATTTGCCACCGTACGGGCCAGGCTCTTTCGCCACCTTTGCTGAGGCATTGAAGGAAGTGCTTGCAGTTCCGGTAATAGTGGCAAGTAAAATTAGTCCCCGTCTTGGTGAAAGGATACTGCGACAGAGAAAAGCAGACTTTATTGCTATGGGGAGACCTCTAGTTGCTGACCCAGAACTTCCCAATAAGTTAGCTTCTGGGAAATTGGATGAGATCGCGCCCTGTTTATACTGCAACTGCTGCGCCGTAGATCCCTTTTCCAGAGACTGCACTGTTAATGCCGCTATGGGAAGAGAACAAGAATATGCAATCAAACCAGCCGAGCAAGTCAAGAAAATCCTGGTGGTCGGCGGGGGACCAGCTGGGATGGAAGCAGCGCGAGTGGCTGCTATGCGTGGGCATCAAGTTGTTCTTTGCGAAAAACAGCGCAGGCTAGGAGGGCAACTAATTATCGCTGGCATCGTAAAAGATGAATACGAGAGCTTGAATAGGTACTTGTCGACTCAAATGAAGAAGCTGGGTGTTGAGGTTATCACTGGGAAAGAGGTTACACCTGCGGTAATTGACCATCTCAGACAAGACGCTGTCATTGTAGCAACAGGAGGCATACCAGTAGTTCCTGACATTCCCGGGATTCATGGGGACAATGTCCTTAGTACCGAAGGTAGTTCGCGTAGAATTAAGCCCCACACACTTTCGAGAACATGGGTGAAGCCTTCGCATTGGCGTAAGGTCTTATGGTCTCTAGGCCTGGCTTTTTTGAGAACATCCCATGGAGCTTTATTTATTAAACGGTTAATTGGACGGGTATCGCCTTTCGGGCGAAAGGTCGTAATTATGGGGAGCGGTCTGCCTGCTCTTCAATTGGCAAGTTTCTTACTAGAAAAGGATAAGAACGTTACCATTCTTGCAACAGAAGAAACGTTAGTATCGGGGCAAAGGCCTATGCATCCGTTGAGCAGTTATCTTTTTCATAGGTTAAGCACCAGAGGCGTTCGCATGTTGACTCAGGTTAAATATCAGGAAATTTTAAATAGGGGTATAACCATAATTGATAAAGATGGGAATTATCGTACCATTGAGGCAGATACCATAGTGCTCGCCCAGGGCGCAATTAGAAATGATAGACTCGCTAATGAACTTAATAAAAAGTGTCCCGACGTTTATCTCGTGGGTGATGCTACCGAACCATTCGGGATACGCGAAGCGATTGCAGATGGGTCGCGTATTGCACGTATGATATGAAGTGTATAGGTTAGTGAGGTCCTGCCGAAATTCCTCTTCTGCCAAGTAGTGGCTCAGAAGTGCCCATTCCCTTTCGTTATTTCATAAGCTTTATTTATTGTAAGTCCGGATGACCCTATTTGCTCCATTAGCTGTGGGTTACTACGTGCTATAAAAGTAAGCCTCCGCCATTGCTCTCCAGAAGCTAGACCGATGGCTTTAGCTATGAGATAGCGTGTTTTGCATTTTTCAATAGTACCTAGTTGCGTAAATCAGCGCACTTATGTTTGAGATTAGCTGGATAAACAACATGTTTAGTCCATTCAAAGGGATGAGCGAGTTGGGTATAGGCCTCGACGAAATCATTGATAGCCCTGCGGACAGCTCGTGGCGAGGTAGCGCTCAGATTTCGAAGTGCCTGTCGCCATAGGATGCTGAACCAGCACTCAACCTGGTTCAGCCAGGAAGCATGAGTTGGTGTATAGTGGAAATGGGCGTTGGGATGCCTGGACAGCCACCGGTCGTGCTTGGGCTTGTGGATATTAAGGTTGTCCAGGATGACGTGCAACTCCGTGTCCGGATAGTAAGCCACGATATTATTCATGAAATCGAGGAACTCTTGACGCCGGCGGCGAGGGTAGTGTCCAATCTTCACCAAGCCAGTGGCTGCCTCCAGTGCGGCAAACAGGGTTGTAGTGCCATGACGCTTATACTCGTGGCTAAAACCCCGCAAGGCTTGGCCGTCAGGTAAGCGCAGCCAGCCCTGGGCACGTTCCAAGGCCTGGATAGCTGGTTTCTCATCAATGCTGAGCACAAGGGCATTCTCCGGCGGATTTAAGTAGAGTCCCACAATATCCGCTGCTTTTCGAGCAAACTCAGGGTCGGTGCTGACACACCAGCTGCGACGACGCTGCAAAGGTATCCCCCGTCGACGCAATACCCGCCAGACATAGTGGGCGGACACATTACCCAGAGCTTGAGCCAGAAGTTTCCCTGTCCATGTGGTGTAGCCGGCCGGCGGCGGATTGTCCAACTGGGACAGAATGCGCTTCTCAGTTATCAGGTCGTATTTGGCTCTCTTACCTGGACGGGGCGCGTCTCTCAGTCCTGTCATGCCCATATTGGAAAACCGGACGCGCCATTTGCTGACTGTGGCAGTGCGCAGCCCCAGGTTCTTCGCAATCTCCTTTGTCTTTCTTCCCGTCGCGCTTTCCAGCACGATACGGGCCCGTTGCACCATGCACTGCTCCATAGTCGCTTTCCTCGCCCAGGATTCCAATTCCATGCGTTCCTCTTCGGTCAAATTTACTTCTGCTGCTATTCTAGGCATGCACAGGATATAACATATAACTACGTTTATTGCAACTAAGCGCTAGGTTGTGCCAAATATTGCAGAACCTTATATTTTCCTCTCCTTACCTGCCTTTGCCTTGCTTTCAATCGTTCTATTTGTTCTAAGGCCATTCCCTCCCTATAGATTTGAAGAACTGTTTTCTGCCAGGCGGTGCGTATGTGCCTGCCCCAGGCAAAGGTAGTGGCGGATAAGTTCCACTTAATCAGGCACGTCAACGGAGCTGTGGGTAAGGTGAGGAGCAATATCCAGGGAGGCAACAGCAGGGGTAAGAGACGAGATCTGTTTCACAGTAGATATAAACTACTGAAAGGGCTGGAGAGGCTTGCCAATTGGGAACGGGAAAGGCTAAGGCGCCTATTCTATCGCTATCCTGAGTTGAAAGAAGCATAGGCGCTTAAGGAGAAGTTCAGGTCTTGGTATCGGGAAACCAACAGAGCCAGAAATGAGGAAAGCTTGAGGCTGCTGCAGGAGGAGATAGCTGGCAGTTCCCTGCCGGCGTTTAAGCAGCTTCTACGCATGTTAATCAATTGGAGAGAGGAAATACTCAACTACTTCGACTACCGGATAACCAATGGCTTTGTGGAAGGTAAGAAAAACCGCATAAAGATCATAAAGAGGATGGCCTATGGCTACCGCAATATACATACCTTCCGAATGAAAATACTGGCAACTACCCCAGGCTGTGAGGACAGACTTTCACACTTATTGACGTAGAACCGCAGGAGATTTTAGAGGAAAACGAGTACTTGCCCTTCTGCGCCACTCTTATTAAATTTCTTAGCCGTACAGTTAGAAGGTATTATTTGCGTTCACTCAATTTTACCTACGTTTGTGAGGTAAATTGGATAGTGTTTTGCCGTCAATCAGAGCCCCAGCTCCCTACATATATTGAGCATCTGCATTTCGGTTGTACCCTCAGTAGCATGTGAGAGTATATTGTCTCGGAAATAACGGTGTACCTTCGATTCTGCCATATAGCCAGCGCCTCCGTGAATACGCATTGACTCTTCCGCAGCCCGGATGGCTAACTCAGAGGAAAATAGCTTGGTCATGGATGCCTCTTTGGCTAATCTCTCTCCACGGTCATAGAGCCAAGCGGTCTTATATAGTAATGCTCTGGCGGCTTCTATGTCGGTAGCCAGGCGCGCTAGCTTGAAGGCAATGGACTGGAATTTGCTAATGGGTCGACCGAACTGTGTTCTCTGTTTAGCATAGGCTAAGGCTTCCTCATAGGCTCCCCTGGCACGACCTACGCTCCCCGCACTATGGGTTATTCTCCCCGAATTCAGAGACTGCATGATGTACTTGAACCCCATGCCCTCCTCGCCAATCAGGTTCTCGATCGGTACGCGGCAGTCTTCGAAAACGAGCTCACCACCGGAAGCTGAGCGGAATCCAGATGCCTTCATGCGGTTGATCTGAAACCCGGGCGTGTCTCGCTCCACCACAATAACGGCTATGCCCTGGTGCCGCTGGCTCCTGTCTGTTGAGACTGCTACTGTGGCGAAATCGCAGATTGTAGCATTGGTTATGTAACACTTTGTACCATTGAGTACATAATAGTTTCCGTCTTTTCGGGCGGTAGTCTCAATAGAGGCCACGTCAGAGCCCACGTTTGGCTCAGTCAACGCAAAGGTCACGATCCTCTCGCCCTTGGCTGCAGGTATCAAGAATCTCTGCTTCTGGTCATCGTTACCGTAGGTTAGAATGGCGTAGGTAGCCAGGCCTGATTGAGATGCAATCCCTGAGTTAATACCGGCACACACGCTCGCCATTTCCTCGCACAGAATGCAGTCGCCAATCTTGCCCAGTCCACCACCCTCATATTCTACTGGATACGCTGGACACAGATAGCCTAGCGTGCCCAGTTTAGAGAAAAGCTCCCTTGGGCATTCCTCATTCTCTTCCGCCTCGTCAACGATGGGAACTACTTCCTTCTGAATGAAGCCTCTTATGGCTGCTTGGAACATCTTCTGTGGTTCAGTCAGTTCAAAATCCATCTGGTCCTCCTTTAACTATTAAAAACGCTGTCCAGGCAAGCAGGCGGCAGTTTCCTGGTGTGAGGTGCTTCAACAGTACCTATATTAGGTAACGTGGACTACCTCCTTTCATAAGCGAACGCCTGGGCACACCGCTGGCTCTGTTTATATCCGGAAGCTCAATACCATTTACTGACTCATTGACCGTCCGGTGTAATGCTTCCCATTAGTCAAGTACTGGAAATGTAAGTAATCTGGTCTCTGAGCCGCAGTAAGTATTTCTTAAAGGTGCGGGAGGATTGCTTTGTATCTGCATTCCCTACAAGATGACCGTCAATAAAGGCAACGCTATATTGTAAATACCTTATTCCCGTAGCTTGAGTGCCAAATAGCAGAAGTTTCCCCTAAACCTTTAGAATAGTGACTGCACAGTTGCCTCCGGCCCCGATGACATGGCTCAAGCCAACTTTGGCTCCTTTAACCTGGACTGGACCCGCTTCGCCCCGGAGTTGATGTACAAGATGCACCATCTGGCCGATCGCGGATGCCCCCACCGGTTCACCTTTAGACATAAGGCCACCTGATGTATTTACAGGATATTTCCCTCCAATTTCAACGACACCATCTGCTAGAATTTTAGCACAATCCCCCGGCCGGCAGATTCCCAATCCTTCATATGCTATAAATTCGGACCCGGAATCTGTGTCCTGAAGCTCGATAACATCTAGATCTTCCGGTCCGATACCGGCATCCTTATATGCCTGGAGTGCTGTGTATTCTGTAATATGCATTGAAGTTATATTTGTGCTGATACTGGAAGTAGGTGGCAATACTGGCAGTGGATATAAAGGGGATGATAATGCAGAAGCTGCGACGACAACAGGTTTCTGGGGAAATTGAGATGATATCTCCTTAGAGCAAATGACAAGTGCTGACGCGCCTTCATTAGGCTGACAGAACATCAAAAGGCGCAAAGGATCACAGACCATCGCAGAGTTTAATACTTCTTCGATCGTAAATAATTTATTATAGTGGGCATACGGATTATGTATACTATAGCCGTGATTTTTAACAGCTACTCTAGCAAAGTCTATCTCTGTTACTCCGTATTCTGTCATGAGACGCTGGGCTTCTAGTGCGAAGTAAATCGGGTTAGCAGCTAATCCCATCTTCTTTTGCCAATCATAATATGATGGACTTGCCATCATACCTTCCGGCATTTTTTCAAAACCAACGGCGAGCACCATATTATATATACCTGCATGTATGTCCCGAACTGCTGCTCGTACAGCTGCGGCACCACTGGCACAGGCATTCTCAAAATCCATAACCGGAATGCCGGTAGCTCCTATTTTCGTTGTAACCTTTGGGCCAGACGCTGAACCAGCATAAGCAGTTCCGCAGTAGGCTGCTTGAATATCTCTCCAGGCTACACCAGCGTCTTCCAGTGAATTAATAATCGCTTCTACCGCAATCTGCATAAAATTCTCTTCAGGAAATCGCCCGAATTTGTGCATTCCAACCCCAATTATGGCAGCCTCTGTCATATTTACCTCCGGTCTATTAATCTTAAACAGCCTGAAAAATTTTACGTTCCTGAAATGGGAGCAAACGCGAAGCTGACAAGTTCATTTCCCTGGTCATCAGTTCCAACAGTATTTAATACCATTTGCATCTTCATGCCTGCTTTCAATTCCTTGACATCACCCTTCTGAATGGGAGAAATAATCTTCGTCCCTTCCGGTAATCTAATAAAACCTACGAAAAGTGGGAGTTCGCCAGCATAACCTGGGGGACCGTAATGAGTGCATGTGTACAAATCCAGCGTTCCCCTGCGTGAAAATAGTGTCTCCTTTGTATTTAGAGACGAACAATAACTGCACACCCTTTGCTGAGGGAAAAAGATTTCACCACAGTCCGAACATTTCGTACCAATCAGGCGTGGATGCTTAGAAGGCCAAGTAAATAACCCTTCAGCTACAGGAATCCTATTCGCGGTCTTTCTACCGGGTTTCTTTGTAATAGATATGCCCATTGTGCTCTCCTACGGTTTTTTAAAAAGTATATATAAACCCACTATCCTGTTAATCGACTGAACTATCTAGGCAAGATCTTGCGATAATAAATATCGCCAATTCACCTCACTTATTGCAACACCCTGGAGATATAGTCTCATGGCAATTTCAAATCCTGTTATGCACTATACAGACACTTGAGATTTGTGGAGGGCCTCCAATATTATGTGCTAGTGCAACTTCAGCTCCTTTGACTTGTCGGTTACCCGCAAGGCCTCGTAATTGTAAATAACACTCATATACCATTCTTAAACCTGTGGCACCTACCGGATGACCAAAAGATTTCAAGCCACCCGAAGGACATACAGGAAGTTCTCCCTCAAGTGTGAAGGTATTACTATCTATGTAGTCCTTAGCCTCCCCCTTTGGGCAAAATCCTAAATCCTCGTAGTTCAATAGTTCAGTTATTGTAAAACAGTCATGTACCTCGGCAAGATCTATCTCTTTAAAAGGGTTCGATATCCCGGCTTGTTTGTAAGTTTCTTTAGCCGCCGTTTGCGTTGCTGGCCAATGTAAATAGTCGAAAGCAGGCCTTAATGGGGTGAAACCGGCATCCACAGCAAGGGTTATTGCCCTAATAAGTATATAATCACTGCGGAAGTTCCGGGCTAGTTCTCGCCGGGTTACGATAGCTGCTGCAGCCCCGTCTGTAGTTGGACAACAGTCAAAGAGGCCGAGAGGCCATGAAATAATGGGAGCATTAAGAACTTGCTCCATTGTAACTTCACGCTGAAAGTGTGCTTTTGGGCTAAAAGTCCCGTTGTGATGATTTTTTACGGCTATCTTGGCAAGATGTTCTTTGGTCGCTCCATACTTAGCAAAATATCTGGCTGCGGGTAGGGAAAACCCACCGGGAGCACTAAATCCAGCTCCGATCATATGAAAATTTGGAAACATCTCTGATTGAGGTAGTCCCGCGAGCCCTGTGTCCTTAAGTTTTTCAACCCCCAATACTAGTACAATGTCGTACATACCACATGCAATAGCAAAAACGGCATTCCTTAAGGCATCCATACCAGAGGCACATTGATTTTCAACTCGAGTGATTGGAATGCCTGAGAGCTTCAGGGGATTTGCAAGCGTCCACGCACTTAAGCCATAAACAGTGCTAAGCCAAGCAGCCTGTATTTGATCCGGGCTTACTCCGGCATCTTCAAAGGCCTCATAAGCCGCATCAATTACCAGATCTTCAGAACTCTTGCTCCAATTCTCTCCAAATTTGGTGCAACCCATACCTACAATTGCTACTTTGTCCGTAATCGCTCCGTTCACGTTGTATCTCCCTATCGGGTTTATTCATCTTATTGGTCTACATTTCCAGTAATAATTAGTATAGCCACCATAATCGTACACTCTCCGAAATGTAAGTTCTACATCCATCCCGGTTTGTACTGCAAGCGGGTCTCTATCTGTCATTTGACAGAAAAAACGACAACCATTTTCCAGCTCCAGAACGGTCATTATGGTTGGAAGTTCTGCGCTCGGGGCCATATTGTCCTTGGTGAAGGTAAATATTTTACCCTTAAGATTGGACAGTGGAACTTCCTCAAAGTCGTCCTTAGAGTGGCAAATATGACAGACCCTCTGTACTGGAAACTGCACAGTATTACAGTTTCGACACTTACTACCATGAAGCGATAAAAGCGATTTTTTAGCTCTCCATTTTGCTGGAATTGAACTTATGGGCGGTGAGCGACGCATTGGTTCTACTGGTAATATATTATGGAATGTCAAATAATTTAAATAGCTGCGCAGTTGCATCTTGGAAATAAGATGCCCTCGTAGTCCACGACGCGGTTTAAATTGCTCTATATTTTTATTAACTTTCAGAACCAGCGTATCACAGCCGTCCCCATACGAAATTACCATTATCGTATCTTCAGGTTTTGAACTTTCAAGAGCCCCTACCAGCATCAATGGCACAGAAGCTGAACCTACATTGCCTACTTTGTTAATTAATGCATCCTGTAATTGTGTTTCAGGATTGAATCCCAACTGGCGCGCAAGACCTATATGGGTTCTTCTATCTGGAGCGTATAATACCAATTTGTTGATATCCTTAGCTGACAACCCTAGCGAATCCATAGTTCGCCTTGCCGCTTCCTTAGCGTTTCTGACATAACCTTCACTAACTATAAAACGGTCTTCGCCGGATTTAATGAATTGATCGCCACTCTGCCTCCACATATCTAGAAACTCATCATGGTGTGTCTCTGTTGCTATAATCTCGGCAAGCACATCAGAGTTGCCAATGATAAAAGCTGCTGCACCAGCACCCATTAACTGCTCATAATCACTTTTGGGAGCCGCTAACTTGCCATCACTACATGCAACTAATACGTTGTTTGCCAGTTCAGACTTAGTAGCTGCTAAAGCATTCGTAATTGCTGAAGTAGAAGCTCGTAAAGAATTACTGAAATCTATAGTCACAGCTTGATCTGGGATATCCAGAATCTCTGCAATAAAAGCGGCGCTTTGCTTATCCTTATATGATAATGTAGTTGATGCTAAATAAAGTGCGTCAATGTTATTTGCATCAGAGAGGGATAAGCAATCCTGGCAAGCAGCTACAGCCATCGTAATACTATCTTCGTCATGATTGGCAATCGCCTTTTCTCCTTCTCTTGACGCACCGCCCCAAACAGCAACTATATCCCCATGGGATAAACGATATATAGGTATGTAGGCTCCATAAGCTTTTATACCGATCAAGGACTTACCTTTCTATGTGCTGATTAGTTATTCCTTATTTTTACTGTAAAAAGAGGACAACATAATGGCTTAAGTATGCTGTATACTCATTTGTACGATTTGTTGTACAACTGCATGATATCGTTTAAAATGACCACGTTCAAATGCTAGCATCAAATAAAAATCATGTCAAACGAATGGAAAGCCTATGATACATCCATTAAACGATATCCAGTCTCAGACGAAGGTTGCTTAAGACCAACGGATGAAGTGAATAATCTAGCATATGCCATGAAGGGATGATAAAGGTGCCGATGACGTATGCGCCATGGATAGTGGGCTTTTCGGAGTCCTTAAATTACTCAATTCGACTGGCGAGCAAGCGTTGAATACAAAAAACCATGATACAGCTTCTTAGTGCTTGATGAAAAAGCTGTATCACAAAAAATATAGGTTTGGGAGGTAGTAAGATGCTGGTAGCTGATGTAATGTCCAAAAATGTTGTGACTATTCCTAGCCATACCTCTTTGTCGGACGCTAGAAGAATATTAGATGAGCGCAAGTTCAGAAGACTACCAGTGGTAGATGGGGAGAAATTGGTTGGAATCGTCACCAAGGATGCACTTGATAGAACCGGGCCGTCTCAACTAACAACTTTTAGCGTTCATGAGCTAAGCTATTTATTAAATCGAATTACAGTTGACAAAGTCATGCGAAAGGACCTAGTCACGGTGACGCCTGATACCACAGTAGAGAAAGCTGTGGCTCTGGCACAAGCTAAAAAAGTGGGCGCACTGTTAGTTGTACAGCACCACACGATTGTGGGAATTGTAACAACAAACGATTTCTTTTACAAAGTGTTGAATCATATACTTGGTATAGGCATTGCAGGGTCGCGCATTGTTGTACGCAATTGCTATAAGGGTCCAGACATAGAGAAAGTGATAGCTGCTATAAACAGAACCGGGATTGAGATCACTACCATGTTCACAATAGATATACCAGAGGTAAAGAAACACGACATGGTAGTACATCTCGAAGTAGAAGATTCCTCACTGGCCATACGCGCTATAGAGCAATTGGGTTACGATGTTTACGAGAGAGAACGGTGACCGAACTCTGCTCGTCGGGTCATTAGAGTATACAGAAGCACTACGAAGCAGATATTCTCCCTCATCGAGAGAAGAGAAGGGTAAAATATTGGATGAATTCACACAGATAACAGGCTTACACTGCAAGGCGGCTATCAGGTTATTAAATCGGCGAAGCCAAACCGGGGCAAGCATGCGACGCGGTCAGCTATGTAAATAATGCATAGAGGTGACCAGAGCGCTGAAAGAGCTCTGGGAGGTCAGCGAACGTCTGTGCTCCAAACGATTGAACCTTTCATCCTGGAGATGGTGAGGGCGCTAATGGGGCAGGTAAGAAGCGGATATATCCGTGAAAGAGATAATTGACAAATAAATTTTGCTATGGTAACCTCGCCCTATGGCTATAGAAGATAGTCGGGAGTATTGTCTCAAGAATAGAAAAGGAGATGCAACAATGAAAAGGAAGTGGTTAGCGATTGGTGTAGGCATACTCTTGGTATTTAGTATCGTTGTCGGCACTATTGGTTGTGACAGTGATACTACATCTAATGGGGCTACACCTAGTGAGGCTGCACCTAGTGAGGCTGCACCTACACAAGCGCCTAAGGAATTCCAGATAGGGATAATAACAGGTCTCACCGGCCCAGCTGCTGCAATATTTGCTGGTCACAAGGAATGCTGGGATATGGCTGCTGCGGAGGCTAATGAAGCAGGTGGCATTACGGTAAACGGCCAGAAATATCTAGTAGAGTTAGTCTACTATGATGACAAATTCACAGTAGAGGGCGTAACTGCCGCGATTCAAAAGTTGAAGGCCGACGGAGTAAAGATTTTTATAGGGCCTGCTGTATTCCCGGATGCCGTTTCAAAGATTGCACATGAAGCAGGGCTCCTCCATTTTGACTTTTCCGGTTCATACGGCATTTATGGGGATTACGGACAGCTAACCTTCTGTATACACGTTGGCGGGACGGCAGTTAATTTGGCGACGGTCGTGTACGCAGCGGAGAATTATCCAGACGTAGTGAACTTTGGTATGATGGGGCAAAACAATGTTGTAGGTCGCTCCACGGCAGACAACATCATCAATTTGAATGATACAGTACTGGGAGATAGGTTTGAGATTATACCTGCGACCTTTTACGAGCCTGGGACTACTGATTTTAGGCCGCTACTGATCAGCCTTCTCCAGGAAGATCCAGACATCATTAATGTATTGCAGGCTCCAACTGATGAAGTATTACTTATGATAAAGCAGGCGCGCGAGCTTGGTTATACTGGTAAGTTTCAAACTTTGTATGCTTTCACACCAGAGGAAATCGAGGCAGTGATGCCTGCTGAATACATCTATGGAATACAAATTGGAGGAATGACATACTGGGAGAATCCTCCGGATATTTTGGCTGACTATAAAGACAGGTTTATAGACCGGTATGGGCACCTGCCTGGGGCCAATGTTGCTTATGAGATCAGCCAAATCCCTGATATTTTGCGGGCTATCGAGGAGGCTAATAGCTTTGATACCCTGAAGATTGCTCAGGTATTGGAATCATGGCCGAGCTGGGAAGCACATCACGGCACATTCAGCTGGGGTGGCTTGGAGACAACCGGTTGGAATCATATTGCTGAGGGGCCGTCGAGTTTAACCCTTATCGATTCCGCAGATAATTGGTATACTGTCATCCAACCTGCGGTACAGGTCCCGTAATTGTGGCCACCCTAAATGATTCCATAAAGGAGCATAATTAACAAAAACTTTCGGTCTTGCTCTAGCTCACCGGACAAGCAAGGAAGAAAGGAGCGACCCTTAGTAAGTACGGAAGTTACAGATAGGCTCTGAGGGGCTGAAGCCTGGAAGCGAAGAGACAAAGCGGTTTATCTGTGGCGTCGAATGTGTTACTTGCCGCAAGTTCACTGAAGAGGAGAGAGACTGTAATTTGAGAAACCTCTGGTGGGTTTTTCAGAAAAGAGGAGTAGCTTTTTCGGTCATACTGTAACAGTTGCGTTGGGATAATTGCTACTGATTTGCTGATATCTGCCAGTATCGAAGGTTTCTTAATATGGTATCATATCGGATGTTAATCCAGGCTGCGGTATCCTCTTGCTGTTCGACTTTGGGGGTACCGTAGCTTTTTCATAAAAATCCATGAAAGCTACCCCAAGATATAGTACGGAATTCTTAAACTCACAAGAGACCGGAACGGTTTTATATTTAGAAAGCTGGACAGTTTAATAACACGAAGGAGGTTGTAATATGGGTATAGTGTATGGTGGTAAGACGCTGAAACAATCCATTAAGGAAAGTGATGACGCTTTTAAGAGAACAGGGCATCTCCATGGGCTGGAGAGACTCGAGTTGCACGAGGAAGATCCGGCAAAATTAACACGCCTTAATTGGAGCTTGACGTATGGTTGCATAAATGCTCGGGAGTCGGCCAAGTTAGTGGCAGCCTCGCCTACTATACGCACCTTTGGCGAATGCATTTTCATGCTGCTCGCCAATGATGGAGATTGTGTAACGGGCTCCCTAGGTCTAATTGCTCATATTGGCAGTGCTCCCAAGATCATCCGTTCAATGGCCGACCTCAATTTTGAAGACAACCCTGGCATTGCTGAAGGTGATATTTTCTGTTGCAATGATCCATATTATGGGGCTCCGCACGCTGCGGATAATTACGTGTTTATACCTGTTTTTTATGAGGGGCAATTGATTGCTTGGGCGTGTGGTATGAATCACATCATGGAAGTGGGTGGAATAACTGCAGGCAGTATGCCGACCTTCACCCCATACGTATTTACTGATGGGTGCCTTTATCCACCTATGAAGACAGGAGAGAAGTTTAAGACATTTAAGTGGTGGGACTTATTCTGGGAAAGGCGCACTAGGATGGCCATGATGAATGTATTGGATGATAGGGCGCGGGTGACGGGGGCCTTAATGATCCACGATAAAGTTCTGGAAGTTGTTAAGGAATATGGAGTAGATTACGTGGTTTCCGCTATGAGAGAGATGATGGAACGTGAGCGTAGGCGTTTCGTGCAATCGATTTTTACGCAGGCGATACCTGCGAAATTCGAGATAGCTAATATTGATCTGTCTGCTCAGAAAGGGATGGGAGGCAAATTGTTTCCTGAAGCGGATAAAGATGTATTAAAATACATCCCGGTTGAAGCAGAATTCTTGCCCGATGGCTCTGTAAATATAGACCTTGAAGGGTCTTCGAAAGAAGACTACTGGGGGCACAATGTCTGGGAAGGCACTTTACGCTGGGCGCTTCCTCTGTGGTATCTCCCGCAATTAATACATAGTACATGCGTCAATACAGCTGCAGACTATGAAGTGGAACTAGGAAGACCTCTTGGATCTATGTTTAACCCTACAAATAATCAGCTAGGTGTAACTTTTGGTCTGGCTTCAGCATGTCTGGTAGCTCGTATGTTGGAATTTACAACTAGCGAGGCATTTCTGGCGCGGGGATCCGTAGAGGATGTCTTTCAAATGATACACAGCGGTCTGCATGTTGACCTTGGCGGAGTATTGGAGGGAGGTATCCCCTGGGCTTACTCTGATTTTACTTTTTGGGGTGGTATGAGCTCGGGAGCGCGGCCTTACAGGGACGGGGATGCTGCATCCACGAGCACGGTCAACCCTCAGTCGGATATTGGCGAGGCAGAAGAATGGGAAACATATGAGCCGCCCATTGTTACTTTGGGAAAGAACGTGGTTGTTAACGGGTGTGCGCATGGCAAGTACAGGGGTGGAATGGGCTTGAACCTCACCCAAATGGTTGTAAAACCGGGGCGACTGTCACTAAATTGGTCAACACCGGGGGGGGCTACCTTTTGCTCTATTACCAGGGGCATGGCCGGAGGCTATCCGGGAATCGGTGCATTAATGGTCGTTATACACGACACGAATTTGCCGGAATTGATAGGTGCGGGCATGGGCTATCCGAGCAGCTACAAAGAGGCCAAACAATGGATCGAAGAAGGCAAGCTCAAGGCTGGGAATGTACGGATAATGGGTAGCAGTGCAGCGCAAGTGCCTTTGAAGGACGGCGATTTGGTCATTATTCAGAGCTTTCACGAGTCTGGTTGGGGGGATCCGTTAGATAGAGATCCCAAACTGGTGATAAAAGACGTTGAAGAGGGGTGGGTGACCCCGGATGTTGCCCGAGATGTCTATGGAGTGGTGCTGAGATTGATTCCGGGAGATGAAAGCGTGGATGAAGAGGGCACCAAGAACACCAGACGCGAGATGTATGAAAGGAGAAAGAAGCGCGCCGTTCCCGCACGCGAATGGTGGACCCAGGAAAGAGACAAAGTGGTCAATAAGCAATTTACTGAGTTGGTTTATGATATGTATGCCAATATTCTAGATTGGAACAAGTCGCGGGAAAAGTTTACAAAGTTCTGGCAGTTACCCAAAGACTATGAGCTATAACTGTAAAATTATGATGGATGCACTGAAAATATGGGAGGTGAAATGGCGACCGAAAAAGGAAAAGTTTCCTCAAAAGAAAATTTACGTCTATTAATCGAAGGGAAGCTTCCTTGGGAACAAGTCAAAGAATTAATTCGTGAGTATCCAAAGGAAGAAGACAGATTTTGGAAGTATTTAGAAATTCTCCAAGAAAAAGTACCATGGAAAGATAAGATATTAATGCGCATTTCGGATCGACTTTACATAGTTCGGAAGTCGGATAAAAGCAGGATAGTCAAGTGTGAATGTGGGTACGAGCTCGGTGATTATCGAATAAATTGGAAACTAAGTTGCTTGGTTTATGTTAGAAAAACATCTGAGGAATTCGCCGAGGTTTATTCAATTCAACCGCAATTTCCTGATGTACAATTTAACGAGATCAGGGAGTTTTATTGCCCGGGATGCTTGGCCTTGCTCGGTGTGGAAGTTGTACCGGCAGGATATCCACTTATGTTTGAAATGCTTCCTGATCTGGATACATTCTACAGGGAATGGTTGAAACAGCCATTAGAGGATGAAGGAGAGGAGTGGTATCAGGACAAGACGGTTGAGCAAACAGCCCGTTGGTTGAATGATGGATAGACCAGGGTAGCAGCGAAATGGAATCTTAGACTCACAAGAAGTTACAGGGGTTTAGAATTTGAAGTTGGAGGAATAACAATGACAACTAGTCAGTCGAAGCGATACCAAATAGCTATAGATGCAGGCGGAACAATGACTGATTGTGTTCTGGTGGATAAAGATGGGGAAATCGTTGTGGGGAAAGCGTTGAGTAACAAAGTGAATGAAGCTGAGAGCTACATGGAATCCGTAGCAAATGCTTCCGAATACATAAATACCGCTAGTTCGGAAGTTCATGAAGGAACAGCAATTTGTACTTATGCAGGTACAACTATGCTCAATATTCTGCTTACTCTCACCGGACAGAAAGTGGGTTTGTTAACGACAAAGGGTTTTGAGCATGTGCTGTATATGGAAAGGGCATTGACATGGTTGCACCTATCTTACGATGAACAAATGCGCCAGAGTTTACATGAGCACACGCCATCAGTTGTCGATGTGAGGAATGTTAAGCCAGTTGCCGAGCGAATCAAAGGGCCTTCCTACTATCCTGGCGCTCATATACCAGCTGGTTCTGTCTTGGTTCCGCTTAGAGAGGAGGATGTTAGGAAGGGAGTCGAAGAACTGATTGATGCCGGTGTACAAGTGATAGGCATCTTATTTATACACTCTTACGTGAATCCAGCGCATGAATCTAGAGCAGCAGAAATCGCCCGAGAGATTATCCAGCAGCGTGGCGCGGATGTTCGAGTAGTTCTATCTTACGAGGTATGCCCTGTAAGCATGGAATCCCAGAGGGCCAAGAGTCTTATGGTCCAGTGCTTTGCTGCGTTGCCAGCACAGGCACAACTTTTAAAGGTGGAGCAAGCAGCTAAGAGTGATGGCTTCGCCTACGAACTGACAACTTTTTTATCATACGGAGCTTCAGTCAATGTTCGCTATCACCGTATGTATGAGAGCCTGATTTCAGGGCCTGCTGGAGGTTTGATTGGCGCCCAGTATTTCCTGAATGAAATAAATAATATAGATAGCATAATCTGTACTGACTTAGGCGGTACCAGCTACGACGTAGGGGTGATTACTAAAGGGTTGACTAACATTGAGGCAGAGCCTGTGTTTGCTGGCCACAAGATGAATTTGCCCATGCTGGCAATTGACTCTATCGGTGCAGGTACAGGTACACTAATTCACGTAGATACCGTGCTGAAACGTGTCGAGCTGGGGCCTGAAAGTGCGGGATCCATGGTTGGTACTTGCTACAAATATCCAGATATAACTATTGGCGATCTAGACCTCATTCTTGGATACCTCAATCCCGAGTATTTCTTAGGTGGGGCAATTAAGCTTGACAAAGAAAGGGCTTTATTCGAAGTAACGGAACGCTTGGCAAAACCACTTGGGCAAGATGTCTACGAAGCATCAAGCAGAGTTCTGGATACGCTACATAGTAAAATGAGGGATCACATCAGTGGCACAATGATTGCAAGGGGGGGTAATATCAATGATTTTACCCTGTTTGCTTACGGGGGTAGTGGCCCACTTCATATGTGGGGAGTATCAGAAGGTTTGAATGTACGCGCAACATGTACAGTTCCTTGGGCTGCTGCTTTTTCCGCCTTTGGCGTTGCCGCTGCGGACTACTTCCATAACTATCAAAAAAGTGTTTTATGTGTGCTTGCGGCAGCAATGAGTGACGACGCTAAACTTAAGGAGTGCGAAGCGCTGAACCAAGCCTGGCAGGAACTTGAAGAAAAGGCATATGTTGAGATGGAGGCAGAGGGTTTTTCACGTGACAATGTTAGCTTCCGCTACGGCATATATGCCAGGTATATCGGACAGATGGCTAGCTGGTATGCTCCGGTCCCTTCGGGAAGGATAGGCTCGATTGAGGATATGGACAAAGTTATAATTGACAGCTTTGAGCAGGCTTATACTTCGATCTATCCTCTTGCAGCTCGCATGCCTGAATCAGGTTACGCAGTCACCGTTGCAGTGGTACAATCGTATGCTGACAAAAGAAAGCCAACAGTTAGAATACACGAGCTTTCTGATAAGGAACCATCTAAAGAAGCGCATAAAGGCAAAAGGGCAGTGTTTTTTGAAGGCGAGTGGTCGGATTGGGATGTATGGGAAATGGATCCATTGAAAGCAGGAAACCATATTATAGGACCAGCAATAATAGAACACCCCATGACCACCGTCGTCATTCCACCCAGAAAGCGCATAGAGATCGACCCGTACATGATAATGTGGTTCAAGTAAATATTTCTGCAAAGGTACTAGGCAATATCGATCGGAGCGGTATTGATGAATAACGATAAGATCGAATTTATAGATCCCAAGTGCCTTAAGGAACATCCTTTCTCGATAAGTATTTACGGCAGAGATAATCAAGGCGATATAACTGGAAGTATTAAGGAACATGGAATTCTTGTACCACTAGTTATTCACGGTAATGATGTAATAAGTGGCCACCGAAGACTACGGGCTGCGCTGGACATCGGTTTGGAATCCGTACCTTGTATACATCAACAGTATGCGTCATTAACACAGGAACAGGAGGCAATACTCGAGTACAACCGCTACCGGCAGAAAACAGTCCTTCAAATTTATAGGGAGGGAATGGCCTTAGAAAAAATAGAACGATTGAAAGCAAGGCAAAGGCAGGTAAGGGGAGGTAAACATAAGGTTCTGCAATATTTAGCACAACCTAGTGAAAAACGCAAAACACGCTATCTCATAGCTAAAGCCATCGGGCTAGGTTCAGGAGAGCAATGGCGAAGGCTTACTTTTATAGCACGTAATAACCCACAGCTAATGGAGCAAATAGGGTCATCCGGGCTTACAATAAATAAAGCTTATGAAATAACGAAAAAGAATGAAATAGCAAATAATTTGCCCAGAACGATAACAGTGGAGAGAGAAAAGGGATCAGCAATAATGAGATTTGGTTCCTTTGAAAAACTCTCCTGTGAAATTCCAGATAATTCCATAGAAATAATATTAACCAATCCAGCCTTTAAAGTCTCATGTATTGACAGATGGAAAAGACTATCGTCGATTGGCTCTCGTGTTTTAGTTGATGGTGGTATTCTAATTACCTATGTATCCAAATTTTTCATAGTGGATGCTATTTCAGCACTAATACAAGACCTCGACTATTTCTGGATGATCGCGTTTACACTACCCAGCGCTAGACGTAAAATAGAAGAACCTCAAAATGTATTCACATATTGGATGCCGATACTGATATTCACCAAGGGTGAGCCTAAAACTGCAGCACTTGGAGATTGGAAAGATTTACTATTGGATAAATCGAAAGGGAAATTTAATAGGTTGTCATGTTTACCCTCGGCAAGGTATCTGATGCGTATTTTTTCTTCTCCAAACGCGACTGTACTCGATCCATTTGCTCACACCGGAGAATTCCTTATAGCTGCGACGCGGGAAGGCTGCCATGCCCTTGGCTATGAGGAAAATGCGGATCATTATAACATTGCAGTACAGCGGCTTTTCCAGGAAGGAAATACTTTAAAGTTAAGATGCCCTCGCCATAACTGTCATGGCTCTTTATTTAAAGAGGGTGATGAAGTTTATTGCATACAGTGTGGCTTCAGGACAAGTCTAACGTCCTTTCACCTCGGAGACTTCGCAGGAACCCGGGGGGTACCCGATCATTAGGACAGGATAGGAGCTATATTAAGAGCGGGTCCCGCTGTCCCCCCAGGTAATTGGTATTAAGGATTCTACAATACCTCCATAGGCAGATTCCACCGTGATTGGGGTAAACACCTCGGCCGGGTCAGGTCATTTAGCTTTCCAGTTGTAATAAATGACATTGCTTATGCCATACTTCCGGCAGAAATCCACAAACGTGGCCTCTGTCTCCCCTTCTTAGCATGGCGATGATCCGCTCTGCGTACCTCCTTGCCTTCACGGAGTTTCCCATTATGAGCCTTCTATTATACGGGAACTTTAATAGCAACTGACCTGGTTTTTAGGTGAGGGTCAAAAGGATCCCATAAGTTGTCCCCCTCGCTGTTGGGGGGCACCAGCGAGGGGGGCATGAGAGAATTAAGCTTAAGTATGATGTACTTAGGTACCCAAGTATACTTGTTTGATTACCCTGTCTTCGCACAAATCTGCCACACAACCTTGATGAACCACGGACCCCGTGTGAAGTACATAGGCTCGACTTGCCAGTGCGAAAGCAAAGCGAGCATTCTGTTCAACCAGCAGTATAGCTATCCCACCCTGACTAAGTTGTGTAATTAACCGACCTATTTCACCGACAACCATCGGTGCGAGTCCGAGTGTGGGTTCATCGAGCATTAGAAGTTTGGGTTGGCACATCAGAGCCCGCGCCATAGCTAGCATCTGTTGCTCTCCGCCACTAAGACTCTGCGCTAGTTGATTTTGTCTATCTTTCAAGATAGGGAAGTAGGTAAATATCTGCTCGAGAGTTTTGGCTATCGTTTGTTTATCCTTTATCAAATATGCGCCCATCAGAAGATTGTCTTTGACTGACAGCTCGTTAAATAACTCCTTTCTTTCAGGGACGTGTGCTATGCCTAACCGAGTTACTTCATCCGGTTCTAATCTATTAATCATATTCTGCTTGAATAATATTTGCCCTGATTTTGGCCTGATCAATCCTGATATAGTATGGAACAACGTGGTTTTTCCAGCACCATTGTTACCTACTATTGACACCACTTCGCCATCGCTAATCTGTATAGAGACCTCTTTCAAAGCTACAGCTTTCCCATAGCAGACAACTAACGATTCGACACTAAGCAGCATATTCAGCCCCCAGATAAACTTTGATGACTTCGGGATCTTGTCCTACATCCGATGGTTTCCCCTCGGCAATCTTCTTTCCAAAGCTCATCACCATGATCCGGTCGCAATTGTTCATGATTGACTTGACATTATGTTCGATGAGGAGGACGGTGGTTCCAGCATCGTTTAATTTAGCTATTGTCTGCAGCATGATCTCAATTTCGGCATTGTTTAAGCCGGTTAGCGGTTCGTCCAGCAGAAGGATTTCGGGGTTTGTCATCATAGCCATAGCCAGACTCAGGTATCTCTGAAAGCCATGTGACAGCGTATCAGCAAAGCTATTGCATACAGACATCATTCCCAACGAACTAAGCAAGTCGGCTGCTTTATCTTCGAGCGCCTTTGTATTATCTTTTAAACCTATTATTTGCCCCACAATACTGATCTTTCCTTGGAGATAATCACTAATTAACATATTCTCCATCACGGTCATATCTTTAAAAGTGGTATCCATCTGAAAAGTCCGAATTATTCCCTGACGGGCTAAACTATGTGGACTACAACCGGTGATATCGCGGCCCTGGTATATTATCTTTCCACCACTAACACTGAGAAAGCCGGTGATAAGGTTAAATAATGTGCTCTTGCCTGCACCGTTAGGTCCTATAATACCCAGTATCTCGCCTCTGTACACCTTGAAGCTTATTGCATCTACAGCGACAAGGCCGGCAAAGTTCTTTTTCAACTCTCTCGTTTCGAGGATTACCTCTATTTCCGGCATGTCCGAATCCATTTTATGCGCCTCACTCTAGAATGCAATTCATCTAGTGCCCAGTTGCATAATTGACTATACTTATGTTTAAGATGATCGGGATGCACTAGATTTCGTCAACACGATTATTACACTACCCTAGTGCTATCTCCGCTTCTAGTTCTCCTTAAGATTGTTCATGAAAAATTTTCCCTTGCTTTTCGTTTGAGCAAGTTCAACAAGCTTGGCAAAAAGGCCAATGAGTCCACCGCGGAATAATAGCATTACCAGAATAACTGCCGTGGCATAAATTAATGGCTGGTACTCAAGAGTGAACCTGAAAAATTCAGGGAGGGTCACCAGGAAAATAGTCCCCACGATAGGACCGGCAAAGTAACCTATTCCTCCGACGATGCCGAACACTATGGGGTAAAATGACGTAAATAGCCCAAATTGACCGGGTGAAGCCAGGCCATAAAATAGGGCACTGAAACTCCCCATTATGCCGCATACAAAGCAACATATTATGACTATGAGCATTTTGTATCTCAGTGTGGGTACGCCTAAGCTAGAGGCCAGGTCCTCAGCGGTGTTGATAGCCTTTATTAGCTTCCCTAGGTACCCTTTCCACAATCGATACAATATAAAGACAATTAACGAAGCTAACGCCAGCACTAAATAGTAAAAGTCCGCAACACTGGAGAACTCAATAGTGGCACCCCAGGGCAAGGGTATACTATTCGGAGGGGGGATATATAGTATACCTGCGGGCCCCCCGGCCCACGACCAATTCGATATTCCTATGGTGATAACCTGATTAAGGCTTAATGTAACCAGTAAAAAATATAGACCTTTTGCTCGAAGACTAGGGTAAATTATCAGGATAGAGGCTATAGCGGCCACTATGCCGGAAATAAGCATGGCAAGCCATGTGTTGAAACCAGCCCTCGTAACGAGCAAAGCAGTAGTATAGGCTCCGATAGCCAGGAATCCTCCTTGGGCGACAAACAGAAGTCCCATTCTTATCAGAGGAAAGACCGAGACAGCCAAAATAATCTGAAAAAGCACCATGATCCCTACGAGTAAATAATAGTCATTGTGAATCATAACCGGCCAGCTTATAAGCAATGCTATCATTGCTATAAGCAAGATAATATTTCCCCGTATCGTATAGGTCTTTATTCTCATTTCTTGCCCATCAACCCTTGCGGTCTAACCAGAAGCAGTACTATTATAAATAGCCATCCAAAGATATTAGCGATACCACCAATATAGGTAAGGCCAACGCTCTCGATAAAGCCCAAGATCAAGCCGCCAAATACTGCACCGGGGATACTGCCCAAGCCGCCAAGTATCACTACGACCATGACTTTAAATATCACCTGATTACCAATATAAGGGGTAATATAGTAGAGGGGTGCCATCAGAGCTCCGGCGGCGGCCGCCAAGCCAGTCGCTATGGCAAAAGTTTGACTGCGTATGCTTTTAGTTTTAACTCCAACTAAGAGTGCGGCCTTCGGGTTTGAAGCGACGGCGCGTATAGTGCGCCCAAACTTGGTATAGTTGATTAGGATGTGAAGACCTAAAACAAGAAAAATGCTAGCTATGATCACAGTAAGCGTGTACCACGAAATACTGGCACCCAGAAACTTTATTACACCAGAAATCGGTTCCGAAATGTACTTTCCACGAGACCCGATGATGACAGCCATGAGAGCCGATAGACCCATACTCAATCCCAGGGCCACTATAAAGCTTGGAAGTGCCTGATCAGCCAACGGCCGAAACATGATCCTCTCAACTACTAGCCCTAGTAGTCCCATCGCCAACATAGCCGCCAGCACGCCAACATAGAAAGGCAATCCAGCAATAGAAACGATATAATATGTGAGAACGGCACCTAGCATGTAGAATTCACCGTGGGCGAAATTGAAGACTCTGAGTATGCTGAATATCAGGCTAAAACCGAGTGCCATCAATACATATATTAGGCCTGTGGTTAGACCGTTAATAAGCACCTGGACTATAACATTTTGTTCCATATTTTCCTTAGTACACTATTCTACTGGATGATTATATTCTATATCTTTGACCCTGTTTTTGGGGAACAGATCATGTTCTTAAAATACTTCAAGGGAGTCAGCCCAGAGTGATGTGTGAGGTCTGCCCTTATTATAATCTATCCGCCACCTTCCGATAATATCCTTGGCATGCTTCAGGCTAATAAACAAGTTCTAGTTCAAGCACTCATCTCGCAACTTGCCTATAAAGCTCTCGATATACGCATTTTCTATCTGAGCTCAGTAAGAGGATCTAAAACAGCTGCGACCCGGCTCCGCCAGGAGGTGTGTCCACCTTGATGAGTAGGTACTCGCGAGAGTAATAATCCACTATGACCAGAGCGCGGAAACGCCGACCTGTAATGAAGCTATCCGTTACAAAGTCCATAGACCACTTCTCGTTGTGGCCTGCAGGAGTTGGTCTAGCTATGAGGTCATCAACAGTGGCCCCTCTACGTCCTCCCTCTCTAATAGCACAGCGATGATCTGCTCCTCTGTGTACCTCCTTGCTTTCATGGAGTGCTTACCTTGTGTCTATTTTATCACATGGGGGACTCTTGAGGTAAGATGGAAATAATGGACACCAAAGTCGGATAGAATAACAAGACCGATGCGTCTCATGGGCATCAAAGCCATCTACCGGCGCCCAAGGACGAGCACACCAGCACCGGGCCACAAAATATACCCGTATCTGCTAGATGGCATGGAGATAACACGGACGAACCACGTGTGGGCGGCGGACATAACCTGCATCCCCATCGCACGGGGGGTTCTCTACCCTTGTGGTCATCATGGAATGGTACAGCTGTTACGTGCTCTCCTGGAGGCTCTCCAACACCCTGGATGCCGGCTCCTGTATTGAAGCCCTGGAAGAGGCGCTCAGAAAAGGCCGACCGGACATCTGCAGCACCATATCAGAATCAGTATGGACGGTAAAGGAAGCTACAATGATAACCTGTTCATTGATAGGCTGTGGCGGTCAGTGAAGTACGAAGAAGTGTATCTGAAAGCATATCAGGATGGCAGGGATGCCAGGATCGGGCTCGGCAACTACTCCCGCTTCTACAACACCGAGCGCCCCCACCAGGCCCTGGGTTACCGGACGCCAGCCGAGGTATTCAACTTAGTGCCGGTAGAAATAACAAATGGAGGTATGGTAGAATCCTTGATATCCAATACCTTGGGAATAGCGGGACCCGCTCTTAATATAGCCCCTATCCTGTCCTAATGATGGGGTCCACCTAAAGACTCTGTGCAGCCATGGCCTTGAAACGTATTCAATACGGTTGGGTTATAGTACTGGTTGGTGCTGGCATATTGGCTGCCTGCTCGCTCGGCAGTTTCACCTTCGGTGTTTTCCTGAGACCATTGGCAGTGGAGTTCGGATGGGAAAGAGGGGCGCTTTCATTAGCACCTTCAATAGCTTCTATAGTGACAGGGTTCTCATCTATAGTCACTGGAAAACTTTGTGATAAGTATGGTCCTCGGATTTTAGTTACCTTTAGTGGCATAATGATGGGTGCCGGATTCATGCTGATGTCCCAAATTGGCTCGCTGATTCAGGTATATATAATATGGGGAATATGCATTGGGTTGGCTATCGGTTGTTCCGTTGTCCCGATAATTTCTACAATACCGAGGTGGTTTGTTCACAATAGATCAATTGCTGTCGGCATTGTGACTGCTGGCTTTGGCCTGGGGGCAATGGTCTCGCCTATTTTGGCGCAGGCGCTAATATCTGCTAGCGGCTTGAAAACGTCATTTCTTATTCTTGCTGTAGTCGCTTGGGCATTCATTATTCCTCTAGCACAATTTATCAGGCAAAGCCCTGACCGAGTAGACCAGAGAATATACGGGGAACTTGAGGATATGGAAGATAAGACAAAGATTTGGGATTACGATAAGGGGCTTACTCTCCTCCGGACACTGAGGACCACCCCCTTTTGGATTTTCGGCGCAGTAAACTTTTTGTGGTTTTTCTGCCTACAGGGAATCGTTATTCATATTATCCCGCGCGCAAATGATATTGGAATCACGGACATGGTTGCAGCCAGCATACTCTCTACCATGTCTGCAATTAGTGTTTTTGGCCGATTATCAATCGGCTTTGTATCGAATGTGCTCGGCGTAAGGCGATCACTTAATTTATGTCTGTTACTAGGAACACTGGCACTGTGGTGGCTCTTATTTGCCCAAGAAATATGGGCATTATATATATGGGCCATATTCTTTGGGCTTGCCTACGGCGGGCTAATGCCTCTGGTAACGCTTGTGCCATCCGAACTCTTTGGCGTGAAGTCGCTGGGTGTAATAATCGGCATTTTTTTATTCTTCCAAACTATTGGTGGTGCTGGCGGACCGCCCGTCGCTGGGTATATTTTCGATACTACTGGAAGCTACCATCTGGCTTTTATAACCATAGCAGCAGGATGCACGGTCGCAGCAATTTTAGGGCTGTTTCTATTGAGATACAAAGCCGGTATTCTCGCAAATGCCCCCCGGGGTGATGAGTCGGCTAGTGCATAGTAGTATAAATTTATATATGAGTTGCGGTAATATGGTGTAAAGAGAACATGCGCAGGCCGAGTGCAATAATCGCGTTGACGACGGAAGAAAGACAAAAGCTGGAGGAAACAAGCCATATGCGCACTGCTACGTACCGTGCGGTTCAACGAGCACGACTCATCCTGCTGGGTAAGGGATGGCCAATAAGGCGATAGCTATGCAGGTAGGGCTGTTTGGCGTGTCATGGTGGCGCAGTTGACGTAAGCGCTTTGCCAAGTCGCGTCTTGAAGAACTGCTGTACCCCGGGAAGGCCAGTGCCCGTGTACAGCGAGGATACAGAGCGCCACATTCTGGCCCGGTTTTTGGATGCTAGAACATTGAATAGCCCGCTATTCTCATGAATAAGCAGTAATTCCTCAAAGTCATTGAGTCAGTGACAGTCCAAGAGCTCCTATTAAGCGAGGTGCTATCTGGGGGTGCTATATATGGCCACGGTGTCCGACGTGTGCTTCAATCGGGTAATAGGGGCGTTTTATTCGTGACTTAGCGTAGTAAGTGAGATGAAAATGGAGCTCTTGCAGACTCATGAGAAGGGGGCATCCTGTATGTTATGTTAAAGCAGGAAATAACCTGGAAATACGCCCCTTTGACTTTCTGCGAATAGCCTTCGTAAGTACATTTACCGTCCTGTTTAAATGCCAACGGCTACCTCAGAGAATTACATCTTCACTCTACTTTGAAGAGAATAATCTCAGCCTATGCAGAGCCCGGGGTTTCTGAAGAAGGTAAGTAAATTCATCAATTCCCTGACGTCCGCTAGATCCTCCAAATTTAGCATCAAGTCTTCCAACCGTTTGCGCTGCTTTTCTATTAACATTGCATCCAAATAAGGTCTCAATACGTCCCTTATTTGTTCAGGAGTTATTGGATTCTGGGGGTGGCCCCAAAATGCCTCGAGGTATTTGTCGAGTTTCTGCCCATCCTTTTTAAAGATGGTTACCCGACCGCCCTTGTCTGCTTTTGGTAAGCTGGGATTGATAATTAGTTTGACCTTCGACTGAGCCTCCCTGGACTTCGGCTCGAAAAGCTTTTCCTCTTTGAAAGTCTCGTAGTCAATTTTACCTGCTAACAAAACCTGGCCCAGAATAAATTGAAAGCTGAACCTGGCCAAAGCGATTGACTCTGGAAAAGGTCTGTCACAAAGTTGAGCATAATAGGGAGGTACCTCTGCCTCAACCCGTTCCACTTCTTCATAGCTTATACTTTGTTCATTCATTAACATCATCAGTGCATCTACTGAAGGGTGCATAAAGCCACACCCCTGATATTTCTTGAACTCGATATTGTGAACATCGAAAGGCGGTCTGCCCAAGCCTTCGGTTATCTTTGTAAGGTCTACCACTCCATCCTTCCAAATTGGAGCAAAAAAACCGTTCTTTCTTTCAAGTATATCGGGAATGCCCGTTGCACCCGCTTCAGCCAGGAAAGCTGATAGCAAACCGGCCCGACAACTGTGTCCTGCCTCAAGCGTATGAGCATCGTATCCCACCTGAACGACCAACCCTGAGGCCTGAGTGGTAGCAATACTTAAGGCGTTCTCGGTATGCTCTGGACTTAGCCGCAGCAACCTAGCCGCCCCGATTGCCACCGCAGCCGTGCCAAAGTATGTCGCACAGTTAATCCCTCCTGGTATGCTCATGCCAGGAGCTGCCTGCACCATTCTCGCAGCAGCTTCCCAGGAAAAAGCGCTTGCCGCTATGATCTCCTTTCCGCTGGATAATAGCTTCTCTCCCAAAGTGAGCATAGCAGGGAATATCCAACAACCTGCAATAGCATCATTGTTCGGAAAGAAGTGAGCATCTTCCGTCTCGGTACCGTGCGCAAGGATGCCGTTAGCAAATGAGGCATTTTCAACAGAAGTACGGAACCCAGCACCAACAACTCCCACCTCAGCTGTGCCACCCACTCCTGAAAGATACCTTATCACCATCTTCCCAAAAGGCTCTCTAGCTCCTATGATCATAGAAGTAGCTGTCTTTAGAAGAAGCCCTTTAGTAAACTCCACTGTCTCCCCGGGGAGGTCTGTATAATGCGCTTCTAAGATCCACTTCACCAATTCTCTTGTTGCACCCATGTTTCCTTTTCTCCTAACCCGTCCTATTAGCGGAAACCAGATAGGAACCTATCATTTCCTTTCCTTCCTTTAGTTAAAAGGGCAATTGTTTAGTAATGGTAGAGATTGTATGGCTTCCTGGAGTTCTACAATAACCGTCGGTCTCATTCAGCCCTGCGTTGGATGACGCCGCTAGAAAAATTATGTTCTCACCCACAATACCAGGGTATCACCGCCACTTTAAAAAAGTGTTACCTATGTTTGAAAACAGTACACTTCACTTTAGTGTCATTTTTTCCTTGACCCAGCCCTCCTCGTACGCAGTTATATAGAAAAATGTGCATAACATTTTCTTAATTTTCCATTCATCGTTCTCTTTGATAAAGTCGTCATTATATTTTCCTGCCATCCATATCGCCCTGTTCGTTGGTTTATGAGTGCCTGCTGCTGTGAAGTACCATTGACCTGTGGCAGTTATCTCACTGTTCACATCTATTATGCCGTTATGAAGCCAGTGAAGCGTGAATGGCAAATCCGGTGGGATCGTCACCCCGAAAAAGTGTTCAACCTCGCTTCTAGTCTTGTAGTTTCCAAAGGGTCCGTAATCTGCGGAGCATTCCAATGCAAAGTTATTCATGATATCCTTTAAGACTTGGGAGTCTATGGCATAAGCGTATCTTGCCTTCAGCTTCCTAATAGCTTCAACATCCTCCAACACTCTCATTCTTTGTTCTAAATTCTTAAGTTGTTCCGTTTCTTTGGTCATGACATACCCTCTATCCTTCTTATTTTTATAGCGGAATCCTAAACTCGCAACTCCCCCGGGAGCATTCTTATATTTTCCAGGAACGTGCGTTGTGCCTCTCTGAACTCCTCACTGTCAAAATGACCGGTGATCCACGAACCTTGACTTGGCTCTAGCGATGACCTCCATCGACGTAAATAACCTGCCCGGTAATACTGCGCGAATCTTCGGAAGCGAGGAAAACTACTGCGTTTGAAACGTCTTCTATAGTCACCTCTCTCGCAAAGATGTTGAACTTAAGCCTTGTTGGAATTACTTCCTCTATCTTCACATTCATGTATCTAGCATGGTGTGGAGCCAAATATTGCTGTAAGGGAGTATTGATTATGCCAGGGCCAATGGCATTGACATTAATATTATAGGTACCCACCTCTCTAGCTACAGCGAGAGTAAGGCTATGAACCCCGCCCTTGGAAGCCGAGTAAGAGGAAAACAGCGCATTACCTTCTCTCCCAGCAGTTGAGCCTATGTTGACGATCTTGCCACTTCTCTGAGCAATCATATGGGGAAGAACATACTTGCAGAAAAGCCAAGTCCCTTTGAGATTCACATCAATGACCTTGTCCCACTCTTCTTCAGTCATGTCTACGATGCGATTAGTAGTCACAATTCCTGCGTTGTTGACTAATATGTCTATCCTCCCAAATTCAGCAAGGACTTTTTGGACTGCGGCCTGTACTTCATCGCTCTTACTCACATCGCAGTTTACTCCTATTGCGCTTCTACCCAACCTCTTCACTTCTTCCACTGTAGCGTTCAACTCCTCCTTTGTTCCCAGAGGGTTTTTTATTGCAGGGATACCCTTGCCTATATCCACAGCAGCTATATTGGCACCTTCTCTTGCCATGGATAGGCAGTGTTGCTTACCCATACCACGGGCCGCACCAGTTACTATTGCCACCTTCCCGTGAAGTTTCACCCCATGCAATCATCCTTATCTAATCTATGATATTGCAGTAGAAACATGAGAGTTGCTTTAAATGGTAACGGAGTCCACACCAAGGATTTCGGCACGCGGCCACATATGTATGCGCATCTAGTTCAAACAGTACATTTCGATAAATTTTTATGAGGCTTAATTTTAATGTCCGCAAACAGTGTCGGGCATGCTGGCATAGGCAAAATAGCATAGGCAAAATGATTTGTCAATCTTGCGAATTGCCTCATGATAAAAGTTACTGAAAGTGGGTAGTTGCGTCAAAATTAGTGTTACTGCGAGAGGTGAAGTGACACGGCGCAGCATACTGGAATATGTGCAGGCATTGAGGCTCCGATATTCTCGCTCATCGAGAGAATATAAGGGCAAGATGATGGATGAATTGACACAGATCACGGGCTTACGCCGCAAAGCGGGCTATCAGGTTATTGAATCGGCCAATCCAGCGCTGGTAATCCCAAGGTTACTTCGATAAAATCATCTTGCACCTGTCTTCGCGTCCTTTGCTTTGAGTTTTCACTATCTAAAGGCTGCAGAGGTCAACGGGTGCTTTGAATTACTCTTTGCACACTAGACAGTGTACAGCCACTTACCTTACATTTAATTGACAAATAGATATTGGCATGATAGCATTTCACACTAGTGACAGGAATCACGGAGGAATAGAGAAATGAGTGATAAACCATTAAAGGACAGAGTAGCCATTGTAACAGGCGGCGCCAGTGGCATCGGTGAGGGCATCTGCTTCCTCCTTGCCGATAAAGGCGCTAAGGTTGCCATTTTTGATGTTGCGAGTGACGGAGCTAAAAAGGTTGCCAAAAAGATTGTGAAGTCAGGCGGCGAGGCTCAGGAGTTCAAGGTGGATGTAGCAAAAGCGTCTGAAGTAGATAATGCCGTCAAAGAGGTCATCTCGAAGTTCGGTAAGGTGGACATACTGGTCAATGATGCTGGTGTGACTATAGCCTCCGAGGTGGTCAAGATGTCAGAGGAGACCTGGGACAAGGTGAATGGTGTAAACCTGAAGGGCGTTTTCCTGTGCTGTCGCGCAGTGGTTCCTCAACTGAAAAAGCGAAAGTACGGGAAGATTGTGAATATAGCTTCGTATCTGGCGCCTCGCGGCTGCCCGTATTATGCACACTATAGTGCGACCAAGGCGGGCGTGATCGCGTTTACCCAAGGGCTGGCGCTGGAGTTGGGACCTTACAAGATCAATGTGAACGCTGTGGGGCCTGGGTATATTGACACACCTTTGTCACGTCACGATATGACTCCGGAAACTAAGAAGCTGTTTGAGGAACAGAAGATACCTCTGCGGCGCGTCGGAATGCCACGCGATATAGCTGATACGGTGCTGTTTCTAGTCAGCAACGAGTCTTCGTATATCACAGGGCAATGCATTTATGTATGCGGCGGGTTGACCGCTGACGCTGGGCTGCTGTAGCTAATCGTTTTGGTGATAGATGACTTTCCCAAAACTGAGGTTTTCTTGACACCGATATTAGCAGGGTGATTGTGAAAGACGAAGTCTAGTTCGGTTTTCTCAGTCCGCTGTGGGCTTAAGTTTAGTGATTACGTAAATGAAGCCAAAGGCTTTACTGACAAAGCCACGGAGATATCCAAGGTTCAATTTATAGACTTCCTCAATGAAATACGGCAACCTGGCTATCACGTCATCAAATGTCTCATACTCACACAGGTACACATCTTCGTATTTCAGCGTTTTGAAAAAGCTCTCCATCCTGGCGTTCTCATAGGGGTTTCCCTTCTGTGCCGTGCTGATCTCAAAGCCGTGGCTCCTGAGCCACTCTATGTATGCACTCGAGACATACTGCATGCCCCGGTCGGAGTGGTGAATAACACCGGGACCGGCCTGACGCTCAACTACAGCCATTCTCAAAGCCTCCCGTGTCAGCGCGGTATCCAGACCAGTGGAGATGGCATAACCGATTACACGGCGTGAATAAGCGTCCAGGACCGCTGCCGGGTAGACAAAACCTGTCCGGATACGGACACAGGTGATATCCGAAAGCCAGACTTGGTTCAGGCAACTAATGTCCATCCCCTTGATAAGATTGGGATATATTGGGAAAGGATGCCTCGAGTTCGTCGTTTTCACCCGCCTCCGTTTGACCCGGCAGAGGAGATCGCTTTCCCTCATCGTCGAACTTGCACCTGCTGTACTGTTTCTTCCAGTGATACAGAAGGCTTGGGGCTATATTGTTTCTCCGGCACAGTTGCGCTGGGCGGCTTTCACCACTGAGCAACTCTTCAACTATCTGACGTTTGAATTCCAGGCTGAAAGTCCTCTGATTTCTAATGGCAGGGTCTTTTCTCTCCTCTATTTTGCTCTGCCTTGCCTACCCTTCCTAACCTTTTCTATCCAGTTTCTGGGGTTCATTCCACAAGGCGTACTGGATTGACTAAAAATTACCGGGGATTCAGGTTGGCGTAAGCCTTGATGCTGATGATTTCGTATTTATCAGGTCTGATGGAAGTCCGATAAACCCGAATGCGGTAACGCTGGCCTTCCGGCGTATTATCAAAACAGCTGGCCTGAGAAACCTCAGAATACATGATTTAAGGCATACTCATGCCAAGTTAATGCTCAAGGAGAGTAAGTATACAAAGCTCGTAGCAGAGCAAGTAAGGCATGCCAATATTGGCATTACGCTGGACATATACAGCCATGTTTTACCCGGACTGCAAGAGGAAGCGGCGGAGAAGTTTGACATAATATTTGAAACGTATTATGACATAAAATCAAAATGTGATGTTAGCAAAATGTTAGCAAATGAGGGTGAGGTTACGAGTGAGCCGTGTGAGATTCGAACTCACGATACCATGATTAGCGGTCAGGGCTTTGGTGCAGCAATTAACTAATCCGCATTTGAAGCTAAATTTCTGCAAACCACCCCGATTTATTCACCGAATCAGGGTATCACCACCTCTACGATCAAGCCCTGCTTTATAAAAGGGGCGCAGTGCCAGTCCAACTCACGGGCAGATATCTGGAAACGGGTGTAGATTTGTCACTTGCTCAGACCGCCTTTTCTCCTGACAAGAGCCAGAATAGCCTTAACGAGGCTGTCCTTGCACCCGACAAAGCCTGGTGATGGGCTGTCCCTGGATCCCTCAAGGATTTTATCTTCCTGTTGCTGGTCCTGGGCTACATAGGCAAGAGGCCTTTCCTCCTTGTAGTAGTGGTGTCCGTATACCCGGTAGCCGTAGCTCTTGAGGAAAGCGTGGACCCGCCTCCTCATGAGCCGGTAGGTCTCTCTGTTGCTCAGCCCTTTCTGCTATGCCTCCCAGGCGGTGAGGTAGGTCTCCTGCACCAGGTCATCCCACAGACCCTTCCGCTGCAACTGTTCTTTTATCCGAGCGGGCAGGAAGCGGAATTTGGAGAAGCACGTCTTTCCCTTCACCATCCTGAATTTCTTGAGGCGGCCTGGGAGTCGGCAGCCCTCCTAATTGCTCAGGACAGACAGGGATCAGAGTCTCAATCCCCGAAAGTTTAACGGCCTGGTCATTCCTATACCTGTCGTCACCGCTGTAAGAGCACCTTATCCCTAGGAGACAGGCGCTGATAAGCTTCATCACATTCCAACCTGTGCCACCCTGTCAGTCCATTCGGATAACCCATCGACTTCACCCCGGGCATAGGCTTCGTGCCAACCCTGAGGAACGGGAAGCCTCTTATACCAAGAAACCCGCTCGGCCTCAAGCAGGTTACGCCGTCGCCCCATGAAGTCGGCGGCACAAACGACCTTATGCATGGTAAGAGAAGCGACATAGTCCAGCCACTCCTCCCCTTTCCTGGAGCGCATCAGGTGATGATCAAGAATCACGGTTTCGACCTCACCCGCCAGGAGCAAAGACCTTCTTAAAGCGCCTTCACGCATTTCTGCGGTGAAGCCTGGCAAATAGACGGGCGGTCCGGAGGCAAGCACTATATTTGGCTGCCAGGCAAGGATCTGCTCGATTGCCTCGTCATTGAGCATCTGGATATCTGAGGCGTGCACAAACACTTCTCCGCCCTCTTCGACCCGGGTCATCATAACGGTGCCATTACGTCCATGTAGTTCACCATGAGGAACAGGAAGAGAAAAGGTCAGCGGGCCATCGCTTATTCCTTCAGCATCTGGCAGAGTCCGGCCCAGGCTATCAGCCAGAGTCCTAGCCCGGTGAGCCTGGTTATGAGGGAGGTCTTTTGACCCTTTGGTCCAAAATCTGGGGCGGACACAGAATCCGGCCACTTCCCGTACAGGAAGCTGGTATGGATTGGCATCGACCAGTGGCTGATGGTCCCCGTGGTAGTGGCTAATCACTACGTCGGTGGTATCCCGTAATGCCTTTGCGATTAGTCTCCTGGTTCTTTCAGAAGCTACTACTTGAATTGGATGTGGCAGTAAGCCGTGCCGCCTGAACCCCAGCGCAACCCCCGGGTCAACAACTACCTTGCGGTCTTTTGTCCTGACCACCGTGCACAGGCTACGAACGCCCAAGGATTCAGCACCGACTATCTCTATCTGCACTAATTACCCTTTGAGAAGAACCTCAGCCAACATATCTAAGTATGCCATTATTCAGCTCCCTCATTGCCTGTCCTAAAGTGTGGTCAGATAAATATTGCCGTTTTCCTTGTAGCCCCTGACCAGGTTGCAGTGTCTCAGGATAGCAAAGTTAGTCTCTATATCCTGCCGGGACAGCCTGAAATTCTCCATGACCTCTTCCCCTGTGACCCTGCCCCGGCTTTTGATGAAATTATAGATCGCTTTCTGCAACTCAGTGAGCCCCTCAGTGCCCTCGAGCCCCATATTCTCACATGCGCGTGTGGCATGGTAAACTGCCCAGGGGTCGCAGGCTTTGACCCTGCTAATTGCCTCCAGATAGCAGTCCTCGCAGAGCGTTTCGCCCAGATGGACATATGTCTGATCCTCAGGGGCATCCTGGTTGCACTTAGAACACCTCATGGAACCCCCAAATCCCTTCGATTCAATTTGCGCTGAATTTTCGCCGTCGCAGTACTGTGAGAGAGATGATAGCACAGACAGTAACTGGCGAACAGTCCACAAAAAGCTCGATTCTACACAGGGGCATCACCGGAACCTTTATTTGGCAGGGGCTACAGGTTCACCCTGGTACCGGCGTTGTTAAGGAAGAAAACATCTCCAAGCTCTTGAGACAACCATGCTGAAGCGTAGAAGCCCGTACAGTGGGAAACTCCCAACCTCTGGACGCCCATTTCCCTCAAATCGGCGGCGGTAGTATGTATCGAGAAATTCTCACTAATAACTACCATTGCTACGCGTGTCCGCTTGGCTGCGGCAGAATTGTAAAAGTAACGTCGCCAGCAAAGTATGCAGTTGAAGGACATGGACCTGAGCATGAAACCAGTGTCGCTCTTGGTCCATTATGCATGGTGGACGATATAGCCGCGATCGCAAAAGCAAATTATGTATGCAACCGATATGGTATGGATACAATCGAGACAGGCAGCCTCATTGCCTTCGCAATGAGTTGTTTCGAGAAAGGCTGGATAACGAAAGCGGATACGGATGGCATACCGCTCGAGTTTGGCAACGCGGATGCCATGGTCACAATGGTAGAGAAAATAGGCATGAGGGAAGGTTTCGGCGACATACTGGCAGATGGATTACTGTCAGCAGCGCAGAAGATCGGACATAACTCTATTCAGATAGTCATGCATAGTAAGGGACAGGCATTCCCCATGCACGATCCAAGGGCATTCCCGGGACTGGCGCTGTCCTACGGGACTTCGGAACGTGGTGCATGCCATTTGCATGGAATGGGATGGGCAGAGGCATGTGGACTCGGCTTCACCCCATTTCATATTGGTGGCCAAGAAGCGAAGAAATACTCTCTGGATGGCCACCCGCTTAACGCAAAAGTATCACAGGATATGGCAGACGTATCAGATGCCTTGATCCAATGTAAGTTCACTTTGATGGCACTTGTATCATTTGGAACGCAGGCATCATGGCTGTCCGCGCTGACAGGATGGCCAATTGACTCCGAAGAGTTGCTGAGAACAGGAGAAAGGATGTTTAACCTGAAGCGTTTGTTCAATTGCAGGTACGGTGTTCGCAGAAAGGATGACACCATACCTGAAATGGCACCCGTACCGATGACCAGGGGCTACACCCCGAAAGGCGAGGCCCTCGAAAAAGCACTTGACGAGTACTACGACCTAAGAGGGTGGAACAGAGACGGAGTGCCAGAGGAGGCCAAAATAAAGGAGCCAGGAATCGAGAACGTCGCGATTCCTGGCTAACACAATTGATGTGTAATACTTAGGGAGAATGCTGAAAAAGTAGGCAATTTTACCTTGAGATGCATTTAGTTTCGAGTTA
>CAYVQT010000024.1:0-43706 GCA_964453665.1 uncultured Dehalococcoidia bacterium
GACAGGGTGGCCGGTTTGCTCCGTGAAGGCGGCCGATTTGGTCCGAAATACGCAGTGGGAGCACTATTCTCAATCGCTTCGAAGAAGTGCTTGGCAAAAAGAAGCAGTTTCGCCCTTCCCTCTTCTTTCAATAAATCATACATGTAAGGAGAGAATGAGCCTACATATCTCATATCCAGGTCGTCGCAAACAGCATTTATATAGTTGTGAGCCGTATGGTCGTAGAAGTGAATCGATGTGCTCAGAGAGGCTGTGTATTTGTCTTTGAAAGCGTCTTGCGCTCCCCTTTCTGAAACAAGCTCAATGAATCTTTTATATTGAGAAGGGACGACAAGATAGTAAAGAGGGAAAGCCCACAAAACTCCGTCTGACAACATTACCTCATCGATAATCCCCTGAAAAGCCTTCTCATCTCGCTCAATCTTCCTGATCTCCTGAGAGATGTTGAAAACTTTTAGTTCATTCTGGGGGTACTTCTTCTGGATATAGTGAACATACTGCATGGTGACGCTTATGTTTCCCTTAGGGCTTCCGTTCAAAACAGCTATCTTCATCACAACAACCTCATATCAGAACTGATGTCTTTAGCGTTTTTCGTATCGATGCGAAGGCATTCTACCGTCCGATGCTATAAGAGTCAACTAAGGAATGGTTCGAGAGCCAGGGGCAAGCTCCAGTCGAAGGTCACTTTTAAAACAGGAGGCCTGAATGAGTATTAAAAAGGTCCCCGCTCGCAAGGGACGCGAAAGGAGAGTCAAAACCGTCCCGAGCAACGGGGACCATAGTCCCTGAGTCTATGTAAACCTATCTTTTAGCTTCAATCACCTTCTTTATCCGCCCTCGAAATCCCATGCAATTTCTTAACATAGCCCTGATGAACCCAATAAATTCATTACTTGCCCGGTTACCGGCACGCCGCTTTTCCAGCTTTACCCTTACCTTAATTATTATTACTCTCTGGCCCATCCTATTAACGATTATCGCTATTCAATTACCATTAGATGTAAGCCACGACTATCCTAATCATAGCTAGTCATTCCTTCTATTACATTATCATAACTTCGCTTAATGATTCAATAGTCATTTTAGGTATTATTGGAGGTAGAATAGTGCTACAAACGCTAAGAATTGGTTGGACACTGCCTGCTGATTGAAAAACCAGTGCAGGGAACTCAAACAACATCAAATGTGCTGTGAATTCGGTGGCCGCTCATACAGCCCGGATGGGGCGATAGCGCAGCAGTGCCAGGAGGGAAGTGGGGGCGATTTCTTCTGCTATGACATCTAGAACACAGTTTTGATCACATCAGGAGCAGGTCGGAGGGCATCCGCGAAGTCCGCCAGGGGCAGACGCCGGGTAACGAGTCGTGACAACCATCCTGGCCATTTTTGCTTAACTTCAGCAAGCAGTGCAATGGCGCGTTCGAAATGTCCACGGTTAGAGATGACACTGCCGAAGACCAGTCTATTCCCCTGCACCATCTCCATGTTGTGGAGCAAACTTAGCTGAACGCTCAGCGTTCCAGCGTTTTAGAAGGGTTAAAAATTCCAGAAGCGGTAGTGTAATGAAAAGCCAGGGCGCTACACGCTGGAATTTTCTGACCAGCGTATGTGCCCATCCACCTCAAATCCAAGCTTTAAATGCAAACCCAGACTGGCACGGTTGTCTACAGCACACCCGCTTTCATGAATATAACCATTATCCGTCAACCAGTCACTGACCCAGCCGAGCAGCCTGGTCGCATAGCCACGGTGACGGAAGGATTCCAGGGTCTCGATATAGACATCCGCATATCTTTTGCAAAAAAAGCTCACAATTGCAATACTGACCGGGACATTATTATCAATAAGGTAGAATGTATCACCATTACCTTCTACCTTCAGATGCTTCAGGTCAACATCGCAGGGACAAACCTTCCTGAAGATATAACCACAAACAAATCCCTCTTTACCGGCGTAATCCGGATCTCTATCGTCCCAGAATATACCTCTGTGACTTTCCTCGTGTTCCTTGAATCCCCCGGCGATTATCATATATGCCGGCCTGAAACTCTTTCTTTGCAAAATACCAGTCTCCCTGCCGTCTATTTGAAAAGTATCTCGCTTTACCATTTCCCTAATCGCCAAATATTAACTTACTTCCAAAAATAATAACGATTACTCGCCTAATACTGTTACATCTTTTACGAGCATGGTCAGCGGTTTCTTAAATCCACAGACAAAAGCGGGCCCTCTCTCTAACTCATTTGCCAGTATCATTCCCGGAACGCCAGACGGCCCGTAAACCACAATGCCCGACTCTTGAAACCGACCTCCATGCAAGTGTATATTACCTATATTCGTATTTTACAGGGACCAGTGACAACGATTCGCCTGCTCAGATCTCTGTCCCAAAATACGACATGCAACTAATTGAAGCAAGGATGAAGAACTAACTTGGTTGAGCCAGAAT
Source organism: uncultured Dehalococcoidia bacterium (assembly GCA_964453665.1). Classification (GTDB taxonomy): domain Bacteria; phylum Chloroflexota; class Dehalococcoidia; order SZUA-161; family SZUA-161; genus DAOUTY01. Next base: position 2,453 of record CAYVQT010000024.1, read on the forward strand.
TCGCAGTTCCGCACATAATCATGGTTTTGGGCGGGGTAATACTCCTCACAATCCTCGTCGGGTCAGGGCTGAAGCGCGTAGGAGTGCCATCCCTGATAGGATTCATGATACTGGGCTTACTTCTCCGGGTAACAGATTCTCACTGGGCATTTCTTTCAGAAGAGGCAATCCGTATCTTCGACTTCCTGGCAACCGTTGGCATAATCTTTCTGTTATTCCGGGTTGGCCTGGAAAGCAACCTCCCCGGACTGAAGCGCCAGCTCAAACCTGCGAGCATCATTTGGGCAGGTAATATCCTCTTCAGCGGCATTCTCGGTTACGTAATGTCGTATTTTGCACTCGGGCTGGAGTTGATTCCCAGCCTGTTCGTTGCGATTGCATTAACGGCCACCAGTGTTGCCATATCCGTGGCAGTCTGGCAAGAGGCGAAAGCCACCAATTCACCCACCGGCGAGTTGCTGGTCGACGTTGCCGAGATGGACGACATCTCCGGCATGGTCTTTATGGCGTTACTTTTTGCCATTGCCCCGATGTTAAGAGAGGGTCTTGACTCCACTGTAGTAGGTGTACTATTTGAGACATTGGGATGGCTCTCGTTCAAGCTGATGGGCTTCGGGGTCTTTTGCGTTATTTTCTCCCGTTACCTTGAGCACCCCATCACCCACTTTTTCAGGAGGATCGGGGAAACGCCCGCCAAACTTCTCATGATTGCAGGATTCGGGTTGATTATAGCTGCCCTGGCCGAGTTGCTTGGTTTTTCGGTTGCGATCGGAGCATTCTTCGCCGGGTTAATTTTCAGCCGTGACCCGGAGACAGTCAAGCTGGACACACCCCTTGGAATTCTCTACGACTTCTTCACACCTTTCTTCTTTATTGGCATTGGCCTGAATATCGATCCCGGGACGCTGATAACGGGGATTGGAATTGGAGGTGCGCTGCTGGCCGTCGCAATTATCGGCAAGCTGGTCGGAACAGGAGGACCAGCCAGGCTGACAACAGGACGAACCGGATCGCTGCTACTCAGCATCAGCATGGTCCCAAGGGCTGAAATAGCACTGGTAATAATGCAGAGAGGCCTAAACCTGGGCGAATGGGCTGTCCCCGGTCAAGTCTTCTCAGGGATGGTAGTGGTCGTCGCAGTGACCGCCCTTATTTCACCGATCATCCTTCGTGTGCTGCTGAAACGCTGGCCGCAGTCTGCGGGAGAAACCTGACCCTGAGCAGTAATTGTTCTTTGTCAGGCCGAGCCATCAGGCTTAACTGCATGAACTTTCATGCTCAGGACGGAACTGGCAACGCCCTTCGCTTCTTCTGGAGTTATCCCCTGCTTTTCTATGACCGCCCCTCCAGTAGGATCATTCGCCATAAACTCGACAGGGAAAAACGTCTCATCAACTATCCTGATGTCCTGAAATCCCGCTTCCCTTATGCACCCTATGTACTGCTCCTTCATCATCGCCCCTGAAAGACAGCCAATATAGGCCTCAACCGAGCTCTTTATCGAAGCCGGGAGCTCCTTCAACAGCACGATATCGGAGACCATCAGTCTGCCCCCCGGTCTCAGCACCCTGAAAGTTTCCCCAAAGACCCTCCTCTTGTCGGGCGAAAGATTGATGACGCAGTTCGAGATGACCACGTCAACAGAATTATCAGCCGCGGGTAGATTCTCAATCTCCCCGAGCCGGAACTCCACATTTCCATAGTCACCTTTCCCGGCATTCTCTCGCGCTTTTTCGACCATCTCCGGCGTCATATCAACACCGATAACCCTGCCATCCGCACCAACTTCATTGGCGGCGAGAAAACAATCGAATCCCGCACCTGAACCGAGATCAAGAACCGTATCCCCTTTTTTCAATGAGGCCAGTGCAACGGGGTTGCCACAGCCAAGTCCCAGATTAGCGCCTTCGGGGACCGCTTTCAGTTCCTCCTCGGTATATCCTACATTCCTGCTGATATTGCGTGCCAGATCAGTGCTTCCACAGCATGAAGTTGTGCGAGCACAGCAGGTTTTACTGTCCTGCCTGGCAATTCTGGCATAGCCCTCCCGCACATTTTTCCTAATTTCCTCTTCCTTCACTTTCCATCACCTCCAGAGTAAAGCGGTATCATTACCAAGATACCACAAGGACAAGTCCTCCTAATATCTATTATACCTTACTGGAGAAAACACTCCATCAGGTCAGGCAATATGATTACGATCCCTCCAGATTAGCCATCTGTCGTTATTCGGAATAAAATTGTTCCAGGAGTTTGGCAAACGCAGTGATAAATAGTAGAATTACACGGAAGCAAACCGGTGCCACCAAGCAACGTACTCACTTTCTAACCGCTCGAACCAGGGAAGACTAATGATTGCCGTAATCGACTATGGGGCAGGGAACCTGCGCAGTGTCACTAACGCGCTGGTTAAGCTCGGCTACCAGCCCAGGGTGACGGGGGAATCAAGCGACGTGCTGAGCGCCAGCGCGGTTATATTCCCCGGCGTCGGCGCTGCGCCGGATACAGTGCGCAACCTGAAGAAATCCGGACTGGACGAAGCCGTCCGGCAGGTAATAGACGAGGGTCGCCCTCTGTTTGCAATCTGCGTGGGTATGCAAGTCTTGCTGTCGCTTACCGAAGAAGACGGGCCCTGCGAGTGTTTGGGCATCATTCCCGGAGCAGTGAAAAGGTTGCCTTCAGGGCTCAAGGTGCCTCACATGGGCTGGAATCAGATAAAGCAGGTGACGGCGCACGCTATCTTCAACGGCATCCCGGATGAATCGAATTTCTATTTCGTCCACAGCTATTACGTTGAACCTGACGATACCGGTGTCATAGCCGGGGCTACTGAATACGGCGTCACGTTCTGCAGCGTACTTATCAAGGACAACCTTATAGCAACGCAGTTCCACCCCGAGAAAAGCGGTGAGCCCGGCCTCAGGATGTATCGTAATTTTCTGAAACTGGCCGGCATAGAGGGATAGATGTTAACCAAGCGGATTATTCCCTGTCTCGACGTGACCGGAGGCCGTGTGGTTAAGGGCACCAGCTTCACTGAACTCCGCGACGCCGGCGATCCCGTTGAGCAGGCTGCCTTCTATTACCAGCAGGGGGCCGACGAACTGGTCTTTCTCGATATCGGCGCAACTCCGGAAGGCCGCGATACCATGGCAGATATAGTAGAGCGCGTATCGGAACAGGTCTTTATACCACTTACCGTCGGCGGTGGTCTGCGCAGTATAGAAGACGTGCGAAGGATGCTGGAGGCCGGGGCCGATAAGACATCCATTAATACCGCCGCAGTAAACGATCACAGGATCATCACGGAAGGGGCAAAAAAGTTCGGCTCGCAGTGCATAGTTATCGCTATCGACGCAAGGCGCGTCGAAGATTTTTCGGGCCCGAAGTGGGTGGTCTGTACCCACGGGGGGCGGAAACCGACGGAGATGGATGCCGTCGAATGGGCAAAACAGGCTGTTGACTTCGGTGCCGGGGAGATACTTCTAACCAGCTGGGATGAAGATGGACAACAAACGGGCTACGATCTCGAACTGACCCGCATTGTCAGCGAAGCTGTAACGGTGCCAGTCATCGCCAGCGGTGGCGCCGGCAATCTGGAGCATCTCTACGAAGCGCTTGTCACCGGTAAGGCTGACGCCGTTCTTGCAGCCAGTATCTTCCACTACCGAACCTTCAGTATTCGCGAGGCGAAAGAGTACCTGGCAGAAAGAGGGCTTCCCATTAGACCATGAGAGGTCTTTTCGGAGTTAGAAGGCTTAGTGATCGAGCCTTTTCAGCCTGAAATCGCGGCAGTATAACGCGGGCCCAGTCCGGCCAACGTCGACCACGTCCTCGACGATCGCAGCACGGCAGGAATATTGAGCAGCACGATACCATGCTCCGATAATCGAACACCAGATTAAGAGATACTTGCCCATCTTATTGTGCGAACGTCTTGTGAGGTAAAACCTCTCTCAACTGCCGCGTAAAATCAGTAATTATCAGCGCGCCCGAAGCTGCGATGCGCCCCCGGAAGGGTTGACATCCATGTAGAAGTATACTAGCATGGGCGAGACTAAAAAAGAAGGGGGGTTTAGTATAACAAAGGAAACAGAAGTTAATTGAAGTGGAGTTCGATAAAGTTAATCAAGGGGGGTATTGATATCATGAAATACAGATGGTTGTTCCTGTTGCTTGCAGTTGTGCTGGCCGTATCGGTAGTAGCGGTTGGATGCGGGGAGGAGGAAGAGGCGACTCCAGGCGCAACTGAAACGCCGGAACCTACAGTTGCGCCAACTCTCACGCTATCCTATCTTAACTGGGGAAGCTCACAATTCCAATCTGAAGTCGCCCAGATAATGATTGAAGAAGGTTATGGCTATCCAGTCGAGTTTTCTCCGGCAGCAACTATTCCAACGCTAGAGGCCATGCGCGCCGGTGACATCGATGTAATACTCGAAATCTGGTATGAAAACCAGCAACAAGCATGGGATGACGCCGTAGCCTCTGGCCTGGTCGTTAATCTGGGTACATTGAATGACGATAACTGGCAGAGCTGCTTTGTCGTTCCCACCTATGTCATTGAGGGCGACGCTGAGCTAGGCATAGATCCTATGGCTCCCAATTTAAGCAGTGTTTCCGACCTCAGTCAGGCAGAGTATATATCCCTGTTCGCTGACCCAGAGGATCCGGGCAAGGGCTCGATAGTAACCTGCGTAGCCGGCTGGGAGTGTGAGAACATAAACGCACAAAAGCTGGTAGCATACGGCCTAGATGATGATTATAATATCTTAGTCCCCGGTAGCCAAGACGCCCTATTTGCTTCGCTAGAAGGTGCATACGAAAAGGGCGATCCCTGGCTTGGCTATATGTGGGGTCCGACTGTTATTTCAGGCGCGCTCGATTTGACGCTGCTTGAGGAACCTCCATATGACGAGGTAGTATGGGCGGATAATAAGGGTTGTGCCTATCCATCGGTCCAGCTACTCGTTGGTGCCAGTGTGGATTTTGAAAACACGGCACCAGATGTGGCAGAAATGTTAGAGAAATGGGTTATGAACACAGAAACCCTTGGCGAAGCTCTGGCATACATGGACGCAACAGGTGGTGAGCCTTACGATGCGGCAGTATGGTTCCTGAAAAACAGAGAAAGCACCTGGACCGAATTCGTTCCGTCGGATGTCGCGGACAAAATAAAGGATGCAGTGGCCGAACTATAGGGACATCCCCCTATACTTGCGTCCCATTCAAATAAAGGATATCGGGGCTTCCAAGCTGGACTATGAATACTCCAGGGGGAGCCCCTTATATCTTTCTCCCATCACCCCAAATAAATGATTTCTACTTAAATGAGCGCGGTGATTAAAAATCACTTTGATAAATACAGCCCGCATAAGTGTCTAAGAGAACTCATAATAATATGGGCATGTTAAGATTCACGATATTACTGCTGATCCTGTCGGTAATTGTCCTGATACCCTACACGGCTTCTGCACAGGATGCCCAATCCCTATGTACTTTCCAAGGCATTGTACAGGTTAATGGACAGGCTGTGGAGGAAGGCACCGAGATAAATGCGTTTATAGAAGGGGACAAATACAGTACTACGGCGATCGTTACACCTGGCGGCAACTCTACCTACCGCTTAGAGATAGCCCCACCTTTAGGGACGGAATATGCAATCTGCACCCCAATAACCTTTATGATAGGCAACCTTACCGCAGCTGAGACAGGTAGTTACGCCCCGGGATATGAACTTGCCCTGGACCTCACGGCTACCGAAGCGCAGCGACCGTGTGTTTTTCATGGCACGGTGCTCTTAGATGGCGAACCTGTAGATACGGGCACAGTAATAAAAGCTATCTACGGACTGGAAGACCATATAGCGAAGACGGCACTAGCGGCGAATGGCACTTCTATCTATTCACTGAACATAGTGCCCCCCGAAGATAAAGTATATGAAGTGGGAGACGCTGTAACTTTCGTAATAGGTGTAATCGAAGCGAACGAGACTGGGATCTACGAACCGGGGGGTAACTTCACACTTAACCTCACCGCAGAAGAAGAGGAAGGGGAAACATATATTCCAACCATTGCTCTTATTCTCATTATTACCGCCGTTGTTATCCCGCTTACCCCGCTATGGCGCAAGGGTAGACAGTTGGTTATAACTAAATATCTGTTGTGGCTCAGCGTTGCCGGGCTTATTCTTGCTTCCATATGGCTCTTCTCACGCCTCGAGTGGAACTTTACCGAGTTTCCCGGAGATATCTATATACCTCTAAGAGATTGGGTCGATAGCGCTATATCATGGATTACAACCAGTCTGGAACCACTGTTTGATTTCTTTGAGTGGTTGATAAGGGAAACGCTGGTATTAATAGGAAACATACTGGTTAAGTGGCTCCCCTGGTGGGCGGTTTTACTTCTTTTCACTATAGCAGCCTGGTTAATTGCCGGGCGAAAAGTCGCTATTTTAGTTATCATAGGTCTTTTCTTTATTGGTACGCTAGGGCGGGCTACTCACGCCACATCCAACTATTGGGATGCAGCTCAGGAAACACTGACGGTCATGCTCGTTGCCGTATTAGCCTCCATAATAATTGGTATACCTATCGGGATCATAGCCGGTAGAAGCGACCGCTTCGAGGCAGTAATACGGCCGGTACTGGACGCAATGCAGACCATGCCCAGTTTCGTTTACCTAATACCGGCAGTAATGATTTTCAGTCTGGGAAAGGTGCCTGCGGTGCTGGCAACATTTATCTATGCCATTCCTCCGTGTATCCGTCTCACCAACCTCGGTATTAGACAGGTATCTGAAGAGGTGGTCGAGGCAGGCAAAGCCTTTGGCAGCACTCCCATGCAGATATTATTAAAAATCCAGTTGCCTCTGTCGTTGCCCACTATTATGGCTGGTATCACCCAGACTATCATGCTGGCCCTGGCTATGGTAGTTATTGCCTCAATGATCGGCGCCGGAGGCCTGGGACTGGAAGTATTAAGAGGTCTGGAAACACGGGATGTGGGAAGAGCATTTGTATCCGGGCTCAGCATCGTTATCCTGGCTATAATACTAGATCGCATTGGCCAGCATATCGGCCAGAGATCGCCTGAGAAAAAACGTGGTATATTCAGCAGGATAAAAGAATTCATATCCAAGCTGCGAAATCTTATACGTTAAAATGAAAGCAGAAGCTGGTATTGCGCTTGAAAAACTCGCGGAAGGGTATGACGAGAAGCGCCGGATGGCCCCAGCCGACTCTGAAAGATTGTACAGGCTGATATTAAAGCATGACGATGTAAAGGGACGTTTTCTCGAGATTGGATGCGGCACAGGTTTCCATCTGGTACCTCTCGCTCAACGCTTGCCCGGAGTGTGCTGCTGCGGCATCGAGCCCTCGGACGCCATGCTGGTACAGGCCAGAGCCAAAGCCCGGAAAAAGGGCATCACCAACTGCTACCTGGCCCTGGCGGATGGCCACTCGCTGCCGTTTGAGAAAGGCACCTTTGACTTTGTCCTCTTGTCCCAGGTGGTCCATTTCTTCACCGACAAGCCCCGGGCGGCAGCTGAGGTTCGCAGGGTCAGCAGCCCCGAAGCCCGCCTATTGGTGATTACCACCTCTCACCCCCAGCTCAGAAGTCAGATAGACCTGAGCTTCTTTCCCGCGCTGCTGAGAAAAGAGATCGCCAGAATCCCCTCTATCGCTGAGATCAGGCGCCTCTTCGAGGTACACGGGTATGAACTCTACAACGCGGTTGAATTCGCCACGACCTTCAAAGCCCGTTCCGCCGATGCCCTGGCGGAATGGGTAGGCTGCAAGCCCTGGTCTTCATACATGCTGTTATCGAATATAGAATTCGAGCGAGGGCTCAAAGGTTTCAGGAGGAGGCTCAAAGAGTCCTTCGGCAGCGGGGAAATCGCTTACCTGGTGCCCCAGACGCTGCTCTTCTTCCGCAAGTTATGACCTGTAGAGGTCGCTGATAGTGACTAAGCGCCACTATAGTTATTCTCTTTAACGATTGCTTCCTCGTCCTCCTCCCCCATCATCCCCAGCAGCAGGGCGGCGTGAGGCACCTCACCGACAAGCCTCCCCTCCTCATCAACCACGGCTACGGGGTTGCCGCTGGAGGCTGCCAGCGGTATCAACTCCTCGATGGGTTCATCAGGCCCGATCTGAAGCTCGCTCGCCTGCACAAATTCATCCATCCTGGATAAATTGCGCGCAATTGCCCGTGTCACCTCATCGAGCATGACAGCTCCCTTGAAGTGGCCCTTGGAATCGATCACAAGAGCATGATCGACGTCTACTTCCTTCATCGCTCGCGATGCTACCCTTGGCCCCTGCCAGTTGTACAATATCGCCTGCGGCCACCTCATAACGCTCTTAACCGAGACGACCTTGCTCAGGGGCACATCTCGGACGAACTCAGTAACATAATCATCAGCCGGGGCAGCTACAATCTCTTCGGGACTGCCTATCTGTACGATTTCGCCGTCCTTCATGATGGCAATCCGGTCGCCCATCTTCAGCGCCTCATTGAGATCGTGGGTGATGAATACGATGGTCTTCTGTACGACTGACATAAGGTTGATGAATTCATCCTGCATCTGGCGGCGTATCAAGGGGTCCAAAGCGCTGAACGCCTCATCCAGGAGCATTACCTCGGGGTCTATGGATAGTGCCCGTGCCAGGCCCACGCGCTGCTGCATGCCTCCGCTGAGCTCATCGGGATAGTTGCTCTCCCAGCCCTTGAGCCCCACCATTTCGAGTACCTCGAGCCCCTTTTCATGCCGCTGCGATTTATCAACACCCTGCACCTCAAGGCCATAGGCCACGTTATCCAGCACCGTTCGGTGGGGCAGCAGGGCGAAGTGCTGAAACACCATACACATCTTATGGCGCCGCAGCATTATCAACTCCGTCTTGCTCAGCGTACTCAGGTCGACGCCGTCAAGAAAGACCTGCCCCCGGGTGGGCTCGATAATACGGTTGAGGCAGCGGATGATGGTAGACTTACCACTGCCCGATAAGCCCATAATAACGAAGACCTCGCCCTCATGGACATCGAAGGAAACGTTCTTCACCGCTACCACGTGTCCTGTCCTCTCCTGTGCCTCCTCCTTGGTCATGCCTTCATCTATAGTCTCAAGCGCATGCTCTGGATTGGGGCCAAATATCTTCCACACGTTGTGACAGGAGATCCTCACCTGGCCGTTTTCACCTTGAGGCATGGCTTCCCCCCTCTGGTTCAGCGAAAGGGTTGAATTAAGGAAGATTCGGTTAAGAACGATGATTAGCGAAGGAGCTTGAAGCGACTTAAAACCAAAGCTGCCGGACGTTTCACGGGTTCCTCCCGATCAGGTTAATCAGGTAACCTCCTGCAATCCTCTGTCAGAGGACCTGCGCCCGCTCTCTACAAGCCCGGTAGTTTTTATATCACTAAACCGTCCTTCAGTCAAATCAGGACGAGGAACGGTCTACGCAGGAAGCCACTTGCCACGGCTGAAGAGCTTGGGCGCAATTACCTTGCGCAATTCCTCCGCCGTAAAAAGGGCGCCGGCTACCCCTATGGCTATGCCCCACCGGGCCGCGCCGATAGGCACGGTGTGAAACGCCACCTGCATAAAGGGAGCATAAACCACAGCCATCTCCAGCAATACGGTTATACCGATAGACATCAGCAGATAGCGATCGCGAAGTATACCCATTTTTACTTATGCCCGTTACGAGAAGCGGCAGCGGAACCCACCAATTCGTATCAAAGGACGCTAAATGACATGATAAAAGTTTCTCTTCGACAAGCTCAGGGCGAACGGTTCTAAGGACCACCCTCACCCTGGCCCTCTCCTATCAAGGGAGAGGGGATATTTCAGCCACGTTCGCTTCAATTAAGGCTCCTCACAATGATAGAAACCGAATGGCTCGTAGTGACGCGGCAGAACTGGAATCCACGTATTGCGGTGGTGTTGCTTTTCTTGACAAGGTGAAGCTAGCAGCTTATTATAAAATTAAATATGTAATGGGTTCGGTCGCTTTGACAGATATCGTTGCCCTTCAAGCTGCCCTGGGGGTTAGCTTCAAGGATCTCTCCGTTCTGCAGCAATCTCTCGTACATCGCTCATATCTCAACGAGAACGCCGATCAATCCCTGTCCTCCAATGAGAGGCTTGAGTTCCTGGGAGATGCTGTGCTCGGCTTAGTCGTAGCTGAGGAAATATATAATCGGTTCCCTGATCTGTCAGAGGGGGACCTGACAAAGCTCAGGTCTGCGCTGGTGCGTGGTGAGACTCTGAGCCGTGTTGCCCTGTCCTTGAACCTCGGAGAATATCTGTATTTGGGGCATGGCGAAGAGGAGAGCGGAGGTCGGCGTCGTCCAAGGAACCTGAGCTGTGCCCTGGAGGCAGTTATCGGGGCTGTCCTGGTGGATGGCGGGTTGGATGTTGCTAAAGGTTTTATCTTAAAGATGTTGGGCGGCGAGCTGGAACGAGCAGTCGAAGATAAGCTTGTTGCCGATTACAAGTCGCGGCTGCAGCAGGTTGTTCAATCCGAGCAGAAGATAACGCCTGTTTATCGCACTATTGAAGAATTAGGCCCCGACCACGATAAGGTTTTCACTGTGGAGGTGCTGGCCGGCCATTCGATAATGGGTCGGGGTAGGGGCCGAAGCAAGCGGGCAGCGGAGATGGAAGCAGCGCGCAAGGCGCTGGAGAGCTTGGCCGGGGAATGACTGGACATGCTGGGCTTATTCAAGAAATCTGAAAAAAAGACCGAACAGGGCGTAAAGCGTACCCGTGAGGCCTGGTGGGGCAAGGTAACTCACCTCTTCGACAGCTCTACTATGGATGACGAACTCTGGGATGAGCTGGAGGAGCTTCTTATCTCTGCTGACGTTGGTGTTAGCACTACCGCCAGGCTTATTGAGCGGCTAAAACTCAGAGTCGAGAGAGAGGGTATTAATCAACCTGCCCGAATAAGGACGGCCTTGAAGGACGAGATTATATCTATTCTAACAGTGGCGGAGGCGGAGCCTTTAGCTTCGGAGAATGGAAGCCCGGGTGTAATACTGGTGGTTGGGGTCAACGGCGTGGGCAAGACCACGAGCATCGCCAAGCTGGCCTACGGACTTAAAGAGCAGGGGAAGAGGGTTATACTGGCGGCAAGCGATACATTTCGGGCGGCAGCGATTGACCAGATAAAGGTCTGGGGGGATCGAGTAGGTATTCCGGTAATAGCTCACCAGCCCGGAGGAGACCCTGCTGCGGTGGTTTACGACGCGCTGGAGACTGCACGAAAAAACGCTGACTATGTTATCGTCGATACCGCGGGGCGCATACATACCAAATCCAACCTTATGGAAGAGCTGAAAAAGATTAGACGAGTGGTGGCCAAGTCCGGTATCGAGCCCCAGATGCTGCTTGTCCTCGATGCCACTACGGGGCAGAATGGGCTGAGTCAGGCTCGATATTTCGCCGAGGCAGTGAAGGTCAACGGCATTTTACTGGCCAAGCTGGACAGTACTGCTAAGGGCGGTATTGTCCTCGCCATTTGCGATGAGCTCAATATACCTATCCTCTACATCGGCACGGGGCAGGAACTGGAGGATTTAGCCCCCTTTTCTCCCGGGAGTTTCGCCGAAGCGCTCTTTTCCACGGCTGGTTAAAGAGGAAAACGAAGCCATTAAAATGGCTTTGCGGCGGTTTTCAGCCCTGATATAAAAAGGTGTGAGGAAGTCGAAAGCTTATACAATAATAATTGAAGGTCCGCGCTCGATTGCACGCGGACCTTTTTTCATATCAATATTTGACTTGCTTGGCTGCTTTACACGAAAAACGAACTAATCTTTGTTCAAGCCGCATAACCTGAGTGAACGTGCAATGGGCACATACTGCGTACTTTCGTTTATTGTCACCTTTACCACTCATCGAACCTAATGGTTGTAAAAAAGTAATACAATACTGCCAGCTATGTGCTGAAGCTTTAATTCGGTGCATAAACGGTACAATAATGCCTCGAAATCTGCTACAATAGATTTCCGTGGGCTTCCCGCAGCAATTCCTCATCAGTCCTCGCCGACTGCTGGTTTGGGAGAAACAGAGTATCTATGTCAGAGCAGGCGCTGTCCCATCTAAAAGTCGTTGAGCTGTGTAACCTCGTATCCGGGCCGTACTGTACGAAACTGATGGCTGACCTGGGTGCGGAGGTCGTAAAGATCGAGCCTCCGGGAATCGGAGACGAGGCCAGAAAGAAAGGGCCTTTCGTAGGAGATATGGGCAATCCGGAGCTGAGCGGGCTCTTCCTTCACCTCAACACCAGTAAGCTCGGAATAACCCTCGATGTTACGACCGCGACAGGGCGGGAGATACTGGAGAAACTTCTGGCCCAGGCAGATATTTTCGTCGAAGATACCCCTCCCGGAATCGCGGAAAAACAGGGCCTCACCTATGAATACGTTGAAGCACTCAATCCCCGTCTGGTGATGACGTCGATCACACCGTTCGGGAAAACAGGACCGTACCGCGACTACAAAGCATATGAGCTTAATTCGCATCACGCCGGCGGTGAGGGATTTCTGCTGCCTATACACTCCTCAGAGCCTGACCGGGAGCCGGTCAAAGTAAGTGACATCGTCGGCGACAGCATCTGCGGCCTGACCGCCTGTCTGGCGACGCTTACGGCTGCCTATTTTGCTACTGCCACCGGTATCGGGCAGCACATAGATGTGTCGAAGCAGGATGTGCTGATGACACTGGTGCAGAACCACGTGTGTACCTACGCAAACTTAGGTGAGGTTCACGACCGCCTGCGGAAAGGCTTCCTCACCGTTTTACCTATGGCGTGCAGGGACGGCTATATCATGATGACCATAGTCACAGACCGTGAATGGCAGAGCCTTGTCGAGTGTATGGGGAACCCGGAATGGGCTCAGGACGAGCGTTTCGCTTCGTGGGCCGGACGTCACTGGTGGGCGGGGACAGAGATCAATCCCAGGATAAGCGAGTGGGTCAGCCAATACACGAAGGATGAGCTCTTTCACAGGCTTCAGGCCGCCGGGGTTGCGGCGGTACCCGTCATGACTTCCGAGGACCTGGCGAAGTCGCCCCAGCTTAAGGAGCGGGGATTTTTCGCCGAGATCGCGCATCCCGAGGCAGGCAGTCTGAGATATCCAACGGTATCGTATCAGTTCTCTGAAACTCCGTGGCGGGGCAGTCCGGCGCCGCTTTTGGGGCAGCATAACGAACTTATCTATTGCGAGCGGCTCGGCTACAGCAGGCAGGAACTCACAAAGCTGGCCACGGCCGGCATTATATAGGAAAGAAGATTCATTTATAAGATGAGCAGCGCTCCTTTTCAGGGAATCAGGGTAGCCGACTTCACCTGGCTTTGGGCAGGTGCTTATGCCACCGGCCTGCTGGCCATGCTCGGTGCTGAGGTGATTAAGATCGAGAGCATGAACCGCGTCGATCAGACCCGGACTATGACCTTCACCATTGGAAAAGCATTCAAGGGGGTGGAGGAATCCCCAGTCTTCAACACGATCAACTTGAACAAGCTGTCCGTAAAGCTCAATCTGAAACAGCCGCGTGCAGTCGAGCTGGCGAGAAGGATAGTACAGATCAGCGACGTGGCGGCCGAGAACATGCGCCCCGGTGCTATGGAGAAACTCGGCCTCGGCTACGACGTACTCAGGGAAATCAAACCCGATATCATCATGCTCTCGTCCTCAGCATTCGGCGCGAGAGGACCTTTCCGTACCTATGGAGGCTATGCCCCCAACTTCACCTGCGCGAGCGGCCTGGCTAACCTGACGGGTTACAGCGACGATATTCCTAATCCGATGACTGGCTCGACCGACCTTATGGCCGCCATCTCGGGGGCGTTCGCCATAGTCGCAGCGCTCAATTACAAGCAGCGCACAGGGAAGGGGCAGCACATAGACGTGTCATCGGTCGAGAGCCAGTCTTCCCTTGCCGGAAATGCGCTCATGGACTACCTAATAAACGGCAGAGTCCGTAACCGTGAGGGAAACCGCGACCAGATCATGGCGCCCCATAACTGCTATCGCTGCAGGGGTGAGCAGAAATGGGTCAGCATCGCCGTCTCCACACCCGGGGAGTGGGATGCCTTCTGCACAGTTCTGGGTAATCCCGAATGGACTAACGAGGAGCGGTTCTCCGACGCTTATAAGCGCTGGGAAAATCAGGATGAGATGGACAGGCTGGTGACAGAGTGGACGCTGAATTATACCCATTACGAGATAACTGACACGATGCAGAAGGCTGGTGTGGCCGCAATGCCTTCGCTAAGCAACGAGGAGATTGTCCACGATCCCCATTTCAAGCACAGGGGCATGTCCACTACCGTGGAACATCCTGTTATGGGGAAGCAGGTGATCTTCGAGGTTCCCTGGCGCTATTCAAAGACTCCGGTGAAAGTCCAAAAGGCCTCCCCTATTATGGGCGAGAGCAACGACTACGTCTTCGGCGAACTCCTGGGGCTGTCGGGTGAAGAGATAGCGCGTCTGGTGGACGACAAGGTGATATTCTAAGCCCTGTTGAGAGCTAGCATATAATCTTGTCACGCTTCGTTTTTCAAACTATGTCCACAATCGTAAAGTTTTGCCCTTGTAGTGTATACAATAAGAAAAGTTCCTTTCTCTAATCCAACCTGATTTTGTTCCTTAGCTTGCAGGTAAAAAAGGTCCGCACATTCTCACGTGTGGACCTTAGTTTTATAAATCAAGGTTATTGTTATACGAAAACGCACCTTTTTATTTCAAACAGCAGCCTCTTTCATATTGAGTTCAATATCCGGAAATCTGGCAGGAAAGATGCAGGGCATATTGCGGACACCGTATCCAGATAATGTGCCCTCCTCCAGTGCAGCCCTGCGCGTCGATTATCTTCTGAAACGCTTCATCTTAGAGAAATACCCCTGCAGGCCGTTGCTCACTCTCCTGCTTCCTGTGTCAGTGAAGTTCTGTTAGAATGCTGTAAGTGTTGTGCGATGCCAGACGTGCTATAGTACGAAGTATAGTAACCTTGCAAGCCGGTATCGCTTTGGTTTAAGCTGAAGGGCGGTATGGATTTGAGGCAAGCGGCTGGATTTGTCAAAGATCAAGCGCTCTATAATAAATGGTTCCAGGCTGTTTGCGTAGCCATTCTGGTTTTTGTCATCTATTTTGTCACAAGCAAGGGTTCGACCCCTTATGATCACTATGTTCGTCTGGTCGATGCCTTCTTCCACGGTCGCCTTTATCTCGTAGATGCTCCTCCCTGGCTGGAGCTTGCCAGGTATGGAGATAAGGCATTTGTCATTAATCCCCCCGCCCCGACCCTGTTCCTCCTCCCCTGGGTTGCCATCTGGGGTCTCAGCACCAATCAGGCTATCGTATCCATGATGGTGGGAGGGGGGGCTATAGGTTTGTTCTGGGTAGCTGCCACTCAACTCCGCTGGAGTTTGCCCTTCAAAGCTGCAATGGCCGTGCTGCTCGCTTTTGGGACGAATTTCTGGTGGTCTGCTACGGAGGGCAGCGTATGGACATTTGCCCACGTGTCGGCGTTTTTCTTCCTGATGGCTGCCCTGGTTGAGACCACGGGCAAAAACCGCCCCTGGCTTATTGGTATTCTGGTGGGATTGGCCGGACTTTCGCGTCTGCCCACGTTTCTCGCCTTCCCCTTCTTTGCTTATACTACAGCTCGTGGAGTTGATGACCGCCGCGTCGTAATCCGCCGCCTGATAGTTTTCGGGCTTGCTCTAATGGCAATGGGAGGACTGTACCTTCTCTATACTTATGGCGAGTACGGTAGTTTCACTTTTGGGTATGAACGCGGCCAGTTTATAGATGAACCCTGGTTCTCAGAGGGTCTCCTCGACATAAGCTACATCCCCCGTCAGTTGAACGCCATACTCTTCTATACTCCTGTATTCACGGACCAGTTTCCCTATTTCAAGCCATCGTTCATGGGGCTGGGGCTGTTTCTCACAACGCCCGCTTTGCTCTACATGTTCAGGGCTCGTTTGAAAGAGCGAATGACCCTGGCGGCTCTGGCCGCTCTCTTGCTCGTATATATTCCCATAGTAACCTACGGGGCGACCGGATGGCTGCAGTTTGGATATCGTTTCAGTATTGATTTTCTCCCGTTTATGGCTATCCTCGTGGCGTCCGGCATGCGCTATCGCCTGGACCGCTTAAAAATCGCAGTAATTATCTTGAGCTGCGCCATCAATCTATGGGGCACGCTGTCTTTCCATAAGTTTGACTGGATGGTATGAGGTGCGTTCCCGCCGGCTGCATAAAGGCTGGATACAGTAGGATCGTATCGAATTGTAGAGGCTGTATAAGTGATACAAGTCGGGTATGCCATAGTCTGGTGGCTGCTTCTTGTAGTTATTGGCTTTATCACGTTTCCCCTGGTATCAAGGGTATGCAAAGGGCTGCCGGACAGGGGCTATTTCATCTCCAAACTCCTTGGCCTGCTCCTCGTGACATACTTTACCTGGCTCCTCGCCAGCATTAGATTGGTCAGCTTCGGATACGTCAGCATCACCATATCGCTTCTTTTACTTCTGGCAATCTCACTTTTCCTGGGCAGAAAGCACTTGAACCCGAGGCTTATGCCGTTGAGGGCAATGGCAGTGAGCGAAGCGATATTTTCGGCTGCATTTGTGCTCTTCCTGATCTTCCTGATGTACAAGCCGGATATATTCTATGCATATTCCGAGGACTTCATGGACTTCGGGTTTCTTCAGTCGATCCTGCGCAGCGACTACTTTCCACCTCACGACCCCTGGCTGGCTGGCGAGAGCCTATCTTACTACTACGGCGGACATCTCCTCGTTGCAATACTTACGCTGATGTCCAAGGTGCCTTCTGGTATAGCCTATAACCTTGGGATGGCGATGTTCTTTGCTCTGGCTGTAAGCGCTGCCTATGGACTGGGCTACAACGCCACGGAGAGAAAGCTTTATGGTTTTGTTACTGCCGCCTTCGTTTGCCTGTTGGGATTCATCTCCGGGGCATTTCAGCTTTTCGCCTATCTTACGGATGGCGAGGTGCTGGGACACAGCGTCAGGGAAGCTCCTAATTTCGTAGAATGGCTGTTTACCTTCGATCTGGGTGCTCAGGTTATACCGAATACAGGCAACTCCTATCCTTACTACACCTTTCTGCAGGGAGAACTGCACCCGCATATGATGAGCATACCGTTTCAGTTGATGTTCATCTCGCTGATGTTTGCACTGTTCCGCGGGAGTGGTGCTGGTCGTGTTGAGTCGAAATGGAATTCTCTGCTGATTATTTTTATCCTCGGCATCAGTCTAGGCTTCTTTGCGTTCGTAAATACGTGGGACTACCCGGCCTATATAGCGTTCACACTACTGGCGTTCCTGTTACTGAGGATAGGCCTCAGTAAGAAGGGTATTATCGGAGTTATTGGTCTCAGTGTTCTGCTGTACCTGCCTTATTACATTTCAAGGGGCATGAGTGGCGTTGAAGGGATCGGCCTTGTAGATGTCAGGACGGATTTAATAGATTTTGTGGAGCTTTTTGCCCTCTTCTTGTTCGCTGTTCTCGCATACTTCTGTGTCTTATCCAGGCGCAGGTTGTTAAGAGAAAGGGCCCTCGTTATCGCTCTGATCATTACTATTGTCGCTGCTTTACTCTGCTTCCTGTGGAACTTCCAGCTTATTCTTGTACTAATCCCCCTGATTTTTGCGGCTTTATACTACATATACAGGTCACGAAGGATACGACGGATGAACACGGCAGATTTCATGCTGCTCCTCGTGCTAATGGGGGCGCTAATTGCATTTATCTGCGAGGTTATTTATGTAAACGATGCATACTATATACCTTACGAGAGATTCAACACAGTCATGAAGTTCTACCTGCAGGTTTGGGTTTTCCTGGGTGTGGCGTCGGCATTCGCAGTCTTCTGGGTGCTTCAAAATATCGGTGGAAAGCTGAAGACCCTTTGGATTGCCCTATTGATACTTTTCGTTATAGCATCCATAATTCAACCCATAGGACTCACGGCAGGGTGGACAAGCGGCAGGCAGACTGCTTTCGGGTTCGGCCGGGGGACACTGGACGGATTAGCCTATGTGGAAACCTTGGATAAGGGCGACTATGAAGCGATTCTATGGATAGATGCTGCCATTGAAGGTTCTCCTGTTATATTAGAGGTGCCCGGTGGTGCGTACAACTTTACATCCCGCATATCCACGATGACAGGCCTGCCCACAGTAGTTGGCTGGTTGACTCACGAGGTGATGTGGCATGGCGGGTGGGACAAAGTGGCGGGAAGGGATTCAGATGCCGATACGATTTACCAGACCACGGATAGGGACGAGGCAAGGGAACTTCTAGAGAGATATGATGTCGAATATATCTATGTGGGAAGCCTGGAGAGAGAAAAATATGGAGAGGAAGGGTTGCAGAAATTCGCCACCCGGCCGGATAGATATGAGCTGGTCTACGAAAATGAGGGCGTGTGTATATATAGAGTGATAGCTCAATAGCTATATACTGTGAAAGGTCGGCATGCATACAGTAGTCTTAATAATGCTACAGCAGAAGCTGTCCGAGCGGCGCTGGCAGATCGCCCTTGTAGTAGCAGTATTGGTCGTTTCCCTTATTGTGCGCCTCGTCCTGTTCCGGGTGCAGGGCTGCAACTGTGATCTGGGCCTGTTCAGATGGTGGTTCAACGGTGCCGCCGACGGCGGGATACGTCACTTCTATGATAACAACTGGTCCGATTATCCGCCCCTGAATATCTATATCTTCTGGATTTTCGGGAAGCTCGCCCACGCCATAAACCCTGATAACCTCGACTTCTTTATCAGGCTCCCTTCGAACCTGTTCGACCTAGCCACAGCCTACCTCATCTTCAGGTTTCTGCGCGGCAGGTTCTCTTTCAGGGTGTCCCTGGCAGTCATGGCCCTCTACGCCTTCAACCCTGCAGCCATATACGACCTGGCGGTGTGGGGCCAGATGGATTCCATCTACACTTTCTTCATGGTTGCCTCTCTGTACACACTTCTGCGTTCAAAGTACGAACTTTCGGGCGGCCTGCTCGCCCTCGCCATACTCACCAAGCCGCAAAGCATTGTACTGCTGCCTGTCATAGCCTATGTGCTGTGGAGAAACGGTGAATGGCGGCGGGTCATATCAACCAGCACGGTTTTCGCAGCCGTCGCCTTTCTGGTTATCCTGCCATTCAACTGGGACAACCCGATAGCGTTTCTTATTGACCGCTACACGGGATACAGCATGTATCCCTATAACAGTCTCAATGCCTATAACATTTGGGCTCTGCTCGGTTTTTGGAAGCATGACACAGTTTCACATGCCGGCCTGACCTATCAGGTGTGGGGGATTCTCGCCTTTTTGGGATTTCTGGCCTTTGTCATGTGGCAGCTCCACCGCAGGTATGAGCCAAGATCGGCTATTTTCGCTGTCTTCCTGATTATGTTTGGCTTCTTCATGCTGATGACCAGGATGCACGAACGTTACCTCTTCCCCGTCTTAGCTCTTCTGGTACTGGGCTGGTACACACGTTTCACAATCTGGATATATATCGGGTTGACAGCAACTTACTTATCTAACCTGGTCTATGTGATGTCGACGCTCAACAACGGGGTTTTCATTCCCGACGGCCACTGGTCTATTTACGTTCTGGCTCCTGTGAATATCATCCTGTTTGGCCTGTCCATATGGACTTTCTATAGAATGCAGCGGTCTAAGCCGGCCGGGGCCGAGGCACGACCACCACTTCCATTGCCGGCCCCTGAGGGAATTGGGGGAGAGCGTCCGCCACCCGTCCGCAGGGGACTCAAGTTCCGCAGCGCTCCTGTCGGCGTAGCGGCTCTGGCTATTATATTCTTCTGTGTGTCGTTCTGGAATCTGGGAGACCTGCGTGTCCCCAGTTCGGACTTTGTTCCGGCGGAGGACCCCGAGGAGGTCTATCTCGACCTCGGGGAAATCAGGCATGTCGATAAAGTCTACTTTCTTCTACAGGATGCCAGCGGCGTGGACGTAGAGGTCTACTGGGGCTCACCTGAAGAGTGGACGCTCCAGACCGAATTGTCCAGGTCCGGGAGCTGGCAGAAGTGGGAAAATGTCTCTCTGGGGCAGGACACCAGATATATTCGGCTGATATTCGCGGGGAGGTCGGGGCGGATCGGGGAGGTGGCCGTGTTCTCCGGAGGCCAGAAGCTGGATATAACCGCGGTGGTCTCGGATCGCGGTGAGAGCGTTGGCGAGCCTCTTAAAGACGAGCAGGACCTCATTGATCAGCCGGACAGTCACAAATCGGGCACGTATTTCGATGAGATATATTACGTCCGCGCGGCAGAGGAGCAGTTAAAGCTAGAGGACCCGTACGGGGAGCGGACTCATCCGCCTATGAGCAAGCTCATCATCTCCGCCGGTATATGGGTCTTCGGCCACAACCCCTTTGCCTGGCGCATTGCGGGTGTGCTCTTCGCCACCCTGATGATTCCTCTTATATATCTCTTCGCCAGGCGCATGTTTAGTTCATCCCGCGCCGGGCTCATCGCCGCCTTCCTTCTCACATTTTGTTGCATGCACTTTGCCGAAGCCCGGATTGCAACCCCCGAGACCTTCGTGCTGTTCTTTGTAATGGCCATGTTCTATTTCTTCTACAGGTACTGGCAGGACCCGGAACACAGGGGAAGGGACCTCTTCATATGTCTCGTGTTCTTCGGGCTGGGGTTCTCAACTAAGTGGGTCATCATGTGGGGTTTCATTGGACTGATACTGCTGCTGCTTCTGCTGAAATGGCGCAAGCCGATCTACAGGACTGAGGTCTGCTGGTTCGTAGGAGGAATGGGAGTAGCTGTGGCCATCTACATGCTCTCCTACATTCCCTACTTCCTGGCAGGGTACGACCTGGGGGCTTGGTGGGACCATCAGTGGTTCATGTTTGAGTTCCATTCGGGTCTGACAGCGGAGCATCCGTTCAGTTCAGAGTGGTGGTCCTGGCCCCTGATGCTCCGTCCGCTGTGGATGTATGTGGGATACTTCAATGGTACCACGTCTTATATTGCCACTCTGGGTAACCCCGCTCTCTGGTGGGCGGCAATTCCCGCCATGCTGGGCGTCCTCTGGCTCGCGGTCAGGCACCGGAACAGGACTGCCCTCTTCATACTAATCCCGTTCCTGGCGCAGTGGCTGATATTCGCCCTGATCGGCCGCTGTCTATTTATCTACCACTTCTACCCCAATGTGCTGTTCATTATCCTCGCAGTTACTCTCTGGATACAGTGGTTATGGAACCGGTATAAGTGGGGCAAATGGGTTGTCGCCTGCTATCTTGCCCTCAACGTCGTGTGCTTCAACCTGTTCTTCCCCGTTATCTCGGGGTTGCCCATGACAGAGAGTTACTGGGATGCACTTAGATGGATGGTGAGTTGGGTGACATAGGACTCGATAACCCGATTGACTATTGCTTTATTCAGGAGGAATTGACATGCCATGACTATTCAGGCTAGCGTGCATGTATAATCCCGAACATAACAACTGCACCCACCGGAATGGAGATCTTTCTCGCGGTGGGTGCGGTTATTATTACTGAGTTCGACTACTATGCCTTGCCGATTCTGAATACTTTGGTGCCGCATTTCGGGCATACACCCTGCGTGGCCGGCTTGCCATTCTTCATTGTGATCGCTTTGGGATTCTTGATTTCTACCTTGCCCCGGCACTTCATACAGTAGGCTTGCATTTTAGCTCTCCTTTCCTTTAGGTTTACTGCGAAGCAGAGTAGCAGACTATCGTACGTATGTCAATAGGTTTCACCATCAAATTCCGCACGATTATTGATTCATGTTGTGGAAGCGGTGAGGTTCAACTCTATGTTGCCTCCCGTTTCCCAACCTCCTGTCTGGGTTGCGGTATAGGCGCCTATCATGAATGTGACGGCTGCCCCTTCGGCATAGCCGGCTGCGGGGACTATCTTTAAGGCGTATGTCGAGGGGCCGTAAACTGCCGGTGTGGTAGTGGTATATTCATCACCGTCTATTATGGCCTTTATTACGGTGCCGTCGGCCACATTAGCGCCGTTCAGTTTCGCTGTGCCGTGGTAGCGACAGGGGGGCTCTGTGCTCAACGTCGGCACGGGGGTGCGTACGGGTGTGGGGGAAGGTGTAGGTGCAACCGTAGGTACGGGCGTGGGCTCCGCAGTAGCGGTGGGTGAGGGTTCCGGGGAGGGGGTTGGGGTGGGCGCTTCCTCTCCACCGCAGCTAATGACGGTGAGGGCAATCGCCAGTATCAGCAGGGGGGCTAGTATGACTGACAGCTTTCTCATTTCCTCTCCTTTTCACTTTAAACTGGCATTTCGCCGCATGTCTGAGGGCAGGCTATCAACGGCTGATGCTTAATTTTAATCGTAGCTTTTATACGCGATTATAAACGATTTGTCAATCGTTTCGGGATGTTGCTGCAGGATACTGAATTCGATATAAGTCATTGCTACTACGAATACCTTGACAATTCAGACTGGATGCTGTAAAAGGTACAGCAAATGCGAAGTAGCTCAGGAGAAGCAGCGCCGAATCTAAGGCAGGCCATTAACCTCTTTTTTTTGCTTTGTTATTGTAGAGAGAGCAGACCTGTGTGCAGGGATAGAAACCGTTTGATGAGATACGGCACCTGAATTACTCGGTCAATCGGGCATTGAGAAATAGTTCCAACCCAACTACTTACTTGTTTCGTTACATATCGTTGACGAAAGCTTCTGACATTTAGGACCGGTGCCGGGAAGAGGTGAGCCATGAGGTTTCCCTATATCACTGAGTCCAGGGAATATGGCAGAGACTGGAGAGAGGATTACAAGAGGAAACTGGTCTCAGCTGAAGAGGCGGCCAGGGTTGTTAAGTCGGGTGACAGGGTTGTTTTACCTTTTGCGCATCCCACACAGGTGCCTCTGGCCTTAGGTAAGCGCAAGGATGAACTGAAAAACGTTTATCTTGAGATAAACGCCCCCTCGGTTGACCCCGGCTGGCTTCAGCCCGGCTGGGAGGAGAACTTCTTTATCGGCGCCATCAACTTCCTCGGGCCAATGGGGCGCCCTTCTCATGATGCCAAGGTAACCTCCTTCATACCGTGCCTTATGTCCCTCAGGCCCAAGTTCTGTGATGAGGAGATGAGGCGTGACAGGAGGGATATCGACGTTTTCATGACCAATGTTTCCCCCCCGGACAAGAACGGCTTCTGCAGCTTCGGGCCCCATTTGTGGAACAAGAAGAGCCATGCCAGGAGGGCTAAGGTTGTCATCGCCGAAGTGGATGAGAATATGGTCTACCCTTACTACGGCAACAAATCTTATTCATGTGTCGGAGGTCGACTATTTCGTGGACGCGCCAACTCACCGGGTAACTGATGAGGAGGTTAGAGACTTCGTCTCGAAGAATGTCAAGGATGAGAGTAAGCAGCAAGAGTGGATAGAGGTCCTGACGAAGAGCAACAGACATGAGCCGGAGTACACGGGGCGAGCCTTTCCTTTAATGGGGCCTCTGATGGATGTGCTGAATACCGACTTTTTCACCGGGGTTATGGGGATGGAAGAGCCTTATCCCGAGGCAGAGGTCATGGCCGGATATGTAAGAGAGTTGATCAGGGACGGCGATACCATCGAGATCGGTGCCGGCAGGCCGACCACATGGCTACCAAGGGTCGGGCTCTTCGATGGGTATGAAGACCTGGGGATTCACTCCGAGATGTCTGCCTGGGGCCAGCCCGAGCTGATAAGGCAGGGGGTATTTACCGGGAAACGAAAGACCCTTCATCCCGGAAAAGCAATCTTTACGGCACTGGATGGTGCCGGGTGGGACGGATACATCTGGATGAGCGATAATCCTCTTATTGAAATGTATGACTGTGAATATGTTCATAACCCCACGGTCATCGCCCAGAATGAGAATATGGTTGCTATTAACAGTGCTCTTCAGGTTGACCTCACAGGCCAGATAACCTGTGAGACACAGTTTGGCCCACGTATGATTAACGGTCCGGGAGGACAGCTTGACTTCCATCTGGGCGCTTTTATGGCTAAGGGCGGGCGTGCTATCAGTATGTTGCGCTCCCTTGCCTTCGGCGGCAGTTCCACTATCGTCTCACAAATGGCTGAAGGCTCTCTGGTCACCATACCCCGTCAATTTGCCGATTACGTGGTAACGGAGTACGGTATAGCCAGCCTGGCGGGGAAGAGCCACCGGGAGAGGGCCAATGAGCTTATCGCCGTCGCTCATCCCGATTTCCGGACTGATCTTAGGAAAGCGGCCAGAGAGATGTTCTATCCGTGAAAGATGGAGGGGGCTTTATGGCGAGTGTAGCTCGAGGGGCGATGAATAGGGCGCGGGAGCTGTATGAGAATAGGGGGTTGAGGGCGCGGGAGCTGGCAGCCCAGGGGAAGAAGGTCGTAGGTTATTTGTGTTGCTATACCCCGGCAGAGTTGCTGACAGCCCTGGATTTGGTGCCTTACCGCATCCAGGGCGGGGTGGGTAAACCGCTGAAGCAGGCTGACCAGTATCTGGAAACCATCATGTGCCCCTATGTACGCAGTTGTTTTGACCTTGCAATGAGCGGGGAGTACGATTTCCTCTCAGGCGTAGTCATCCCCCACACCTGCGATGCCATGCACCGCGTCTATGATATCTGGAAATATTATATGAAACCGCCCTACAGCCACTGTATTACTGTTCCTCATATGACCCATCGGGCGTCCTTCGAGTACTTCCGGAAAGAGTTGGAAGATTTCCAGCGCAGCCTAGAGCGTTTTGTCGGACGCTCTGTTTCTGAAGAGGATATTATCAGGGCTATTAACCTTCATAATCGCTGCCGCGCTTTCCTTCGAGAGCTCTATGAGCTGCGAAAGCAGGAGCCGCCGCTTATCTCTGGCACCGAAATCACCTGGGTGCTGGTAGCGGGTATGACCATTCCGGTTGAGGAGTTTAATGAGCTTCTGGAGAATGTGATCGCTGAGGTGCGCGGGCGAAAGCCGGGCCCTGATGGCAGGCCCCGGCTGATCATTTCGGGCAGCGAAGTGGACGATGTGGCCGTGATTAGGTTGGTGGAGGACTGCGGGGCCGCTGTGGTTATGGATGATTTGTGCACCGGCAGCCGTTCCTTCTGGGAGGATGTGGATGCTTCGAAAGGAGCGCTCAGCGGGCTTGCGGAATGCTATCTGGGTGGGGTCACCTGTCCCTGTACTTACCGGGAGGGGAAAGTCCCTGAACGCTTCGGCTATCTGAGCAATTACGTTCGTGAATGGAACGTTCAGGGGGCCTTGCTCTACACAATCCGCTACTGTGACACATATCAGCTTGATGCCCCTGAGATAAAGGGCTATCTGGAAAGATTGGGGCTACCGGTACTGTATCTGGAGGATGACTATATTATGCCTCCCCTGGGGCAGTGGAAGACCAGAATCGAGGCTTTTTTAGAGACTATCGAGGCGCGAAGAGAGGAATAGAGGGCATGACACAAGAGGCGAAAGAAAAGACCAGTTCTCGCAAATCTACGGAGTCTGCGGGGAAGATCCGCACTGTAGTAAAACGCATGTACCAGCAGGCACAGCAGGCTAAAGAAGAGAAGCGAAAAGTAGCTTACTGTATGGTCATGTGCAACTACGAGGAAATTCTGGAAGCAATGGATATTGTGCAGGTATATACTGAGAACTACGCCGGTCTCTGCGCTGTCAAGCGGCAAGCTGAACCCTATATGGACAAGGCACGTGCCGAGGGGTACTCTGACCTGCTATGTGGCTACGCTCAGGTTGGCATAGGATTCGATGCATTACGGCATGAACTGGGAGAAATGCCGCCGGATGCCCCGGACGGTGGAATGCCTGAGCCGGACATACTCCTGGGGTGTAGCATGGGTTGCGACCCGCGCTGGAAGTGGTTTCAAGCTCTGGGCCGTTACAAAGATACCCCGATATACAATATTGAAGTTCTCATGCCTCCCAGTGATGCCGATATGGAAGCTATAAGGGAGCACTCAGTTCGCTACATGGCTGAGGAATTAAGAGGGCTGATCGCCTTTCTGGAAGAGCAGACTGGCACTAAGATGGACTACGACCGTCTGATGGCTATTGTGAGGCACGTGGAGGAGACCCGATGGTGGTGGCGCGAGGCCTACGAGTTGAGGAAGGCTATCCCCTGTCCGATGTCAACACAGGACCACTTCGTCCTGTTTGTACCACATCACATGATGCTGACTGATTCGTTTACGCTGGAGTTCTACAAGGGACTCTACCAGGAACTCAAGGAGAGGGTGGACAACAGGACAGGGGTAATCGATGACGAGAAGTACCGCCTGCTGTGGGGCGTCGGGCTGCCTCCCTGGCACACGATGAACATACTGGACTATTTTCTCAACTTCGGGGCGGTATTCGCTGCCGAGACAGCCTACATGATCCCCGAGCCCTTTGAGATACCGCCCGATGCCAGCGATCCGGTGCAGCTTATCGCCGAGCGGGCTTTCGAACGAAACAGCGCTTTACAGTGGCGAGGCCAGCAGGCTGGCGGAGTACCCCCGTTGGCCCAGGCGCATCTGGAGCGGATAAAAGACTTCAGCATCGATGGGGTGGTGATGCATATCACGCGCTCCTGCAGGGCTTCCACTATGGGCCAGATTCTGGTAAGAAACGTTATCCGGGATTATTATCCCAAAATGCCTGTGATGTTCATGGAAAGCGATATCGTAGATCTGGATACCTATTCTGAGGCGGAGACCAGGAACCGGATAGAAACTTTCATGGAAATGGTGGAGGCTTACAAGAAATCGGCTGGATAGGGCAGCAAGCGAATTGCTGTTCGAACAAACCTGACAGGGGAGGCACAAATGACCAAACCGCTGCAAGGGATCAGAGTACTTGACTGGACGGCGTGGCAGCAGGGGCCGGTCGCTACCGCACTGCTGGCTGACATGGGCGCCGAGGTCATAAAGATAGAGCCTCCCGAAGGCGAACCCGGTCGGGGTCTGCTGAGCATGTACGGAGCGGAATTGCCGCTGAATTTCTACTACCAGAACCAGAACCGGGGCAAGAAGGGGATCGTGCTGGACCTGGCAAAGGATAAGGCGAGAGAGGTCTTATATAAAATGGTGGAGAAATCGGATGTTTTTGTGACCAACTACCGCGAGAGCGCTGCCAGGAGATTGAAGCTGGATTACGAGACTCTGAAGCAATACAATCCCAGGCTCATCTATGCCCTGAGTTCGAGCTTCGGCCCAAAGGGCCCGGATGCGGACAAGATGTCCGCCGACTTCGCGGGGCAGGCGAGGGGAGGCATGTTGAGCATTAGTCAATCGGAGGACCTGGTGCCGACGCCCATCGGCGCTGGCTTCGCCGACGAGGTTGGCGGCGTCATGACGGCATACGGGGTGCTGCTGGCACTGCTCGTACGCGAGCGGTTTGGTATCGGCCAGAGGGTTGATGCTTCACTGCTGGGAGGCCAGATCGAAATGGGCAGACTCCAGTTCCAGATGTATTTTATGATGGGTATCGTCCCTCCGGGGTCGGTCATGGCGGCCGCACGAAACCCGCTGTACTACGTTTATCAGGACAGGGACGGCAAATGGTTCGCCGTCGCTGCTCTGCAGGCGGACAGGTTCTGGCCTCAGTTCTGCAAGGTGCTCGGCATCGAGGAGTTGGAAAAGGACCCGAGGTTTGAAAATCAGACAATTAGAGGGCAGAAATTCGATGAGCTCAAGCCTAGGCTGCTGGAAATCATTAGCATGAAGCCCAGAGACGAATGGCTGAAGGCGCTCGATGAGGCGGGAATTCCTGCGGCGCCGGTTAACGATTTCGCAGACCTGGCGGCTGACCCTCAGGTGATAGCAAACGAGTACGTCGTGGAAGTAGATGATCCTATCCACGGTAAGGTTAAGGTGCCCGGGATACCGGTCAAACTAAGTGAGACACCCGGCAAGGTGGAGAGACTTGCCAATGAGCTGGGTCAGCACACCGAGGAGGTGCTGATGGAAATCTGCGGCTACACCTGGGACGATTTGGCCAAACTAAGGGATGAGGGAGTGTATTAATGGCAGAGAGGATTCTAACCGAAGGAAATGAGGCTGTAGGCTGGGGAGCGATCACCGCAGGCTGTCAGTGCTTTTTCGGCTACCCGATAACGCCCCAGAACGAGATAATAGAATTCCTATCCCGCGAGATGCCCAAGAGGGGCGGGATATTCCTTCAGTCCCAGTGCGAGACGGCGACGATAAATATGCTCTTCGGCGCTGCTGCCGCCGGGGTTCGCGCCATGACATCTACATCTAGCCCGGGCTGGGGATTAATGCAGGAGGGCATGTCGAACCTCGCTGCCGCACGTCTTCCCTGCGTGGTTGTCCTCGTGCAAAGAGTGGGACCCGGCGTCCAGCGGCTCACGCATAGTCAGCAGGATTACAACTCCGCTACCAGGGGTGGCGGCGGCGGCGGCTACAGGACTATTGTTCTTGCCCCGGCAACGGTGCAGGAGACCCATGACCTGATGCAGCTGGCATTTTACCTTGCCGATAAGTACCGTAACCCCGTAGTTGTACTGAGCGATGGCCTTATGGGCCATGTGGTCGAGCCACTCGAATTGAAAACGGTGGAGTTCGGCCCGCTGCCGGAGAAGGACTGGGCGGTGGCCGATCGCGGCAAGCACGAAGACGGAAAACACCGTGCAATTGGCGCCAGCTATAATCCACTGAAGGGCGAAAGCTTTGTATCTTATCTGGTTGACATGAGGGAGACTTACCAGGAGATCGAAGCCTCCGAGGTGAGGTACGAAGAGTACAGGACAGAGGATGCCGCTCTGGTGCTTGTGGCCTATGGATACTGCGCGCGGGTAGCTGAGGAGGCGGTAGACATGGCCCGGGCCGAGGGACTCAAGGCGGGACTGCTGCGTCCCATAACTCTCTGGCCTTTCCCGAATCAAGCGATTCGTGATAAGGCGGCCAAAGGTTGCAGGTTCCTCGTTGTTGAGGACAGCATGGGCCAGATGGTAGATGATGTTAAAATCGCGGTAGAAGGGAAAGCCGAGGTCCACCTTGTGGACGCGACATTCCGCCATCTTGCTTCGGAAGATGGAATGATAATGCCGGCAAAGGTCCTTGAGGAGATAAGGAGATTGCTATGAGCGAAGAAGCAAGAGAGATGGTGAAGGAGAGGGTCAGCGGAAGGCCGGAGATATTTGTACGGGAGTGGTTTGCTGATTACCTGTGGGACTTGTTCTGCCCCGGCTGCCAGACTCCCGTCGTAGCGCGCATGATCGCCGAGGCACTCGAGGAACTGGGCATTGGAGACGAGGCCATCATGGTTGGTTGTGTCGGCTGCTCCGGCATCTTGATCGGAGGTTTCGACCTTGACCGGGTTTCTCCCGCTCACGGCCGTGGACCCGATGTGGCGACGGCGATCAAGCGGATCTACCCAGATAACATCGTATTCACCGTGCAGGGAGACGGGGATTGTATTGCCATCGGGGCCAGTTCTTTTATCGGAGCCCTTAGCAGGTCGGAGAAGATAACCATCATAATGGTGAACAACACCAACTTCGGCACCACCGGCGGCCAGTTAGGCCCTACTACAATCGTAGGGCAGGTAACAACTACCTCTCCCCAGGGAAGAAACCCCGGTGAAGAGGGTTACCCGGTGCATACAGCCGAGATGGCAGCTACGTTCAAGGGTGTAGCCTATAGCGCCCGGGGGGCTCTCCTGACCCCGGCTGACTACCGGCGGACTAAGGGTTACATAAAGACCGCCTTCCAGAGACAGTTGGATAACGTTGGCACGGGCTTTGTCGAGGTTATAACGGCCTGTCCTACTAACTGGCATTTAACCCCCGTGCAGAGCCTGGCGTGGATACGGGATAACGTCATACCCGAATTCCCGTTGGGCGAGTTCAGAAACGTGACGTATATAGATTGAAGGAGCAGAGGCATGGGACAGAACGGTAAAGCAAGGAATGAGGTTCTCATGGCGGGAATCGGGGGCATGGGGGTACTGGTGTCAGGGCAGGTCCTGCTGGAGGCAGCTTTCCAGCGTTATGAGCACGTATCCTATGTTTCGTCCTATGGTTTTGCCAGGCGCGGCGGCCTCTGCGAGTGTACGGTTATCATCTCCGATGAAAAGATAGCGTCTCCGCTGCTGGACCAGGCGGAGGTCGTGATGCTGCTCGACAGCTCGCAGTTCCCGTCCTTCGAGCACCGGGTACGCCCACAGGGTTTCATAATCGCTGATACGGCCGGGCTGACCGCCGAGAGGCGGAGAGAAGACTACAAACTCTACGCGCTGCCCTTTTTGGAGACCGCCACCGATATGGGCTCTATCCTGGGCAAGAACCTGATAATGCTTGGCGCCTACATTGCTATTACAAGTGCCATCTCCCCCGAGCTTGTCGAGCATGAGCTCCAGAAGCGGTATCAGGACAACGATAAGGTGTTGACCCGCAATCTGGCTGCCTTCAGGCGCGGGGTCGAGCTGGTAAAGAGCACCGTATAGACTGCCTTGAGCTTGCTTCATTCGTAGTGACCATGTAAATGTAGCCGAAAGACCTCTCCCTTGATGGAAGGAGGTTGGGTGAAAGGAGGTAACGATGGCCTTTAAAGTTGTCGATCTTCTGGGGATGTCTCTCGTGGTTGATTACGCGGGAATGTTCAACGAGGCCGGTGTCGAGGTGGAGCTTGTGGGTAACTTCTGCCCGCTGGAAGCCACCGAGGACGAGATTATCACGGCGGTGGGTGACGCCGATGCGGCGATTACGCAGGCTACCTATCAGCCATTTTCCCGCAGGGTGCTGTCCGGCCTGAGCAACCTCAAATTCGTTATCAGCGTCGGCGTTGGCTACGACAAAATGGATGTGGATGCAGCAACCGATCTGGGCATACTGGCTGCCAACGTTCCGGATTTCTGCCTGGACGAGGTATCGGACCATGCAATGGCCCTGATTCTGGCCTGCACCAGAAGGATTGTCCAGTTGGACCATATGGTGAAAACGGTAGGCTGGAAGGAACAGCCGGACCGCTATATCGGGGGTGAGGTCTGGGGCAAGATGACGAAATTGAGAGGGCTGACACTCGGGCTGATATCATTCGGGCGAATTCCACGGGCCCTGGTGCCCAAGGCTAAGGGGTTCGGTATGAGGATTGTCGCCTATGATAGCTATCTGGATGACAATGTATTTCGCGAGCTCGGCGTGGAGCGTGTGGAACTGGACGGGCTTCTGGCCGAATCGGACGTAGTCTCGGTACACGCCCCCTTTAATTCGGAGACGAGGCACATGCTGGGGCTGGAACAGTTGAAGAAGATGAAGCCTACCGCCTGTCTTGTGAACACTGCACGCGGGCCAATAGTAGACCACCAGGCGCTGTATACGGCCCTGACCGAGGGTTATATCGCCGCTGCCGGTTTCGATGTTACCGAACCTGAGCCCATCAATCCCGATAATCCCCTGTTGAAACTTGACAACTTTATCGTCACCGCTCACTCTGCCCATGCCAACTCAGCGGCAAACCCGGGGCTGGCACGGCGGCCCGGTGAGGAGATAATAAAGGTGGTCAGGGGAGAGTGGCCCGTGGGGCTGATCGACCCCCGGGTCAAGGAGAAGTACCTTAGTAAGTGGAACAGGTGAGCCCTTCTCCCCTGAAGGATTGCAATGACGCAGAGGACGGGGCCGGAAGCCCTCTCCCTTGACGGGAGAGGGTTGGGCTTGGGTGCAGACGAAGGTGAAAGCGAGTCTTTCTTGGTGGAGGCAATAGAGTAGAGCCGATTGCGGGCATGTACCATGACTACCGCAGGACAGCGTTGAAATCTTGAGCTAGTATCAGGGGGAATCATGACCAAGGGTGAGATAGTAATCGACGAATCCATCTGCAAGGGGTGTGGCTACTGCGCCGAATTCTGTGCCAGGGGATGCATCGAAGTGCCGGGTGACAGAGTCACGCCCAAGGGGTATCTCCTGCCCGTCTTCGCCCATCCCGAGAAGTGCAACGCCTGTGGGATTTGCGCCTGGATGTGCCCCCGCTTCGCAATCGAGGTCTACAAGTTCGTGGAGGCCCGGGCTTAGTTGATATACTGCGAACGCTAACCGGCCTCCGCCCTGAAGTTCTGCCCCATTGCCGCGAAGGCCCGGTACGCCTCCACCTGGCGCTGCTGCTCGGCGGCGCTCCACCCCAGGATGCGCCCCATCTCGGTCGCCACGGTCTCCACAGCGTCGAGCCCCTGACATGAGCCCAGGCCGACAGCGCTGCGGCGCAGAAGGAAGTCGCCCGCGGTGAGCGCGCCCTCCTCGACAGCGTACCACACCTGGGCGGTGATATCCTTGCCATGGGGACAGATGGGCTGTCCGCCCCGGGCATCACCGCGCACGAGCTCAATGACACGGCGCAGCCGTGAGCCGTAGAGGGCAGCGAGGTGCGCCACTGTGTCTACGGGAAGCCCGTTTTCCCGGGCGGTTTCCTCCACCGACTGCTTCGGCACGGCAGGTGCTCCCGGCAGCGGGGTCTCCGCCGTGGCGCATGATGCTTTACTGGCGAGTTTGCGGCACACCAGGTCGACGGCCTGCTCGGCCACAGCGCGGTAGGCGGTTATCTTGCCTCCCACCACGGAGACTAAGCCGCCTATGCCGTCCTTTTGCCCGTGGTCTACCAGCCTGTGCTGACGCGAGACGTTACTGGGCTTCCTGGCCCTGGAGCGGGCCAGGGCTCTCAGCCCGGCTGACGCGTAAAAGATATCCTCCCGGCGCATGCCGGGGAAGACGCTCTGTACCTCTGCCAGCAGATAGTCCACATCCTCCGCTTCGGCTCTGACTGCGTCCAGGTCACCGTAGTAGTCGGTATCTGTGGTGCCGATGAGGGAGTAGCCCTGCCAGGGTATCACAAAGAAAAGACGGTGGTCGGAGAGAGCGAACATGACCATGGCATTGGAGGAAATCTTGGGGATCAGCAGATGGATACCCTTTGTCCTGCGCACCATGGGCCTGTGGCCAGTGTCAATTGTGCCGTACACGGAGTCTACCCAGTGTCCGGCTGCGTTCACTACGATGCGGGCTCTGGCCTGGTAGACTTCGCCGGATATAACGTCGTGTACCTCAACGCCGGACACAGTGTTACCGTCTCTCAGGAACCCGGTTACTTTGGCATGGTTCATGGTGGAGGCGCCGTGCTCGGCAGCGCAGAGGACGTTTTCCAGGCAGAGCCGCTCAACAAAGGGCGCCTGGCAGTCGTAGTAGAGATAGGAACCGACCAGACCGTCGATCTCCAGATCGGGCTCAAGCTCCAGTGTCTCCCGGCGGGAGAGGCGACGGTTCGACGGCAGACTCTTGTCCCGGTAGAGGTAATCGTACAGGCGCAGGCCGAACGGCAGCATCAACCGGGTCAGGACGTTCCCGCGGGCCAGGGGGATAACGAACGGCAGCGGATGCACCAGGTGGGGTGCGATATTTAGGAGGATGTCCCGTTCCCTGAGGTCCTGCCGCACGATACCGAGTTGCATCTGCCGCAGATAGCGCAGCCCGCCGTGAATCAGGCGCGAGGAGCGGGAGGTCGTGCCGCAGCCGAAGTCATCCTTCTCCAGGAGCAGTGTATGCAGCCCGCGGAGGGTCGCGTCGCGGGCGATTCCCGCCCCGACGATACCCCCGCCAACCACTATGAGGTCGAACGTCTCTGCCGCGATGCTGCCGAAGTCTCTTTTCATGACCCCTCCTGCTGAGACCGGATTCCGGACGCTGGTTCGCCCGGCGTTATGGTCCTGCGTCTGTTGTCAGCCAGCGTCTGGACCGCGTTAGAGCCCTGCGCCAGCCACGGTAAAGGGCGCGCTGCCTGTCCCTGTCCCCCGAAGGCACAAAGGCCCGGTCCTCTTTCCAGAGAGATGCTATCTCCGCGCGGTCCTTCCAGAAACCCACCGCCAGCCCCGCGAGATATGCCGCCCCTAGGGACGTAGTCTCAACTATTTGAGGGCGCGACACTTTCGCACCAAGCATGTCGGCCTGGAACTGTGCCAGGAAGTTGTTGGCGGCGGCGCCTCCGTCTGCCCGTATCTCGGTCGGCCGAATCCCCGATGCGGCTTTCATAGCCTTAACAACGTCGCATACCTGGTACGCTATCGCCTCGAGGGCTGCTCTGACCAGGTGGCTCTTTTTTGTGCCCCGGGTCAGGCCGACGATGGTGCCCCTGGCATACATATCCCAGTGCGGTGCGCCCAGCCCCACGAACGCCGGTACGAAGTAGACGCCCTCCGTGTCCTCTACTTCGAGGGCCAGCCGCTCGGATTCCGCGGCATCGGTAATCAGACCCAGTTCATCGCGCAGCCACTGAATAACCGCTCCGGCGATGAAGACGCTGCCCTCCAGCGCGTACTCCACTGAATCTCCGATACCCCAGGCGATTGTAGTTATCAGGCCGTGTTTCGAAGCCGTCGGCGTCTTCCCGGTGTTCATCAGCACAAAAGCGCCGGTGCCCAGTGTAGCCTTGACCATGCCGGGTTTGAAGCACGCCTGGCCGAAGAGGGCCGCCTGCTGGTCACCGGCCACGCCGGCAATCGGGATGCCGCTGGCGGTGTGGCCAAAAATACCGCTTGAAGGCTGGACCCCGGGCAGCATGACCCGCGGGACCCCGAATATCCGGAGCAATTCATCATCCCAGTCCAGGGTGTGGATGTTGAACAGCATGGTGCGCGACGCATTGGAGACATCGGTGGCATGAACCGCCCCGCCGGTGAGCTTCCACATGAGCCAAGTGTCGATGTTGGCGAACAGCGCCCTGCCCTGTTCGGCGAGCGTGCGCACGCCAGGGACGTTGTTTAATATCCACTCCAGCTTTGTTGCCGAGAAGTATGCGTCTACCACCAGCCCCGTTTTGGCATATATCGTCCCGGAGAGCCCCTGGCTTTTTAGCTCGTCGCATCTGGGCGCTGTCCGGCGGCACTGCCATACGATAGCGCGGCTCAACGCCTCGCCTGTTTCCCTATCGATCACAAGTGTGGTCTCCCGCTGGTTGGTGACGCCGATAGCTGCTATATCTGCGTCGCTGACGCCTGCGCTGCGCTTCGCCTGCTCTATCGCCTGTAGGGTCTTCCGCCATATATCGTCGGGGTCCTGCTCGACCCACCCCGGATGCGGGAAATACTGCTCGGTTCGCGCGTAGCCGCGTCCCCGCACGCTGCCGTCACGGTCGACCAGAAGGGCATGGGTGCCCGTGGTGCCCTGGTCTATGGCAAGGACGTATTGCTTCGTCATATTATCTGCGTCCTTTGTGCCCTCTGTTCTACATCTCTTTGAAAATAGGATTTAAACCGTTCGCCCTGAGCCTGTAGGGGCACGGCATGCCGTGCCCCTACTACAACGAACAGGGTCATGAATTTGAATATTCCAAAAACAGCATTTTCATCATTCATGGCGCAGATTGCAATCAACATGGTAAATACCTGCTCAGAGCCGGGCTGCCAGCCAGCCTTCCATGTCGGACAGCACCTGCTCATGCTCCGGCTCGTTGAAGACCTCGTGGTAGAAACCCTCGTAGAGCTTCAGCGTCTTGTCCTCCGAGCCAGCCCGGTCGTACAGCAGACGGCTGCCCTCAGGCGCGCCTAAACGGTCAGCCGTCCCGTGCATAATTAAGAGAGGCAGGTTGATCTGCGGCATTTGCGTTGGCAGCCTCCGCAGCGTCTTGAGCATCTCTGCGGCGAACCGGCATGTAATCTTGCCGCGGTAGACGAGTGGGTCGTTAACGTAGGCATCCACCACGGCTTTGTCCCGGCTGATGTCGTTGGCATCGAGGACGAAGACCCCCATCCCGGGCATCAGCACGGAGCATATACGGGCTAACGGTATCAGCGCCGACGGCAGGCCGGAGCCCACCACCAGGCTTGCGCCGGAGAGCAGTAGACCGGCAAGCTCGTGCTGGTGCTCGATGACATATGCGGTGGATATCGTTCCCCCCATGCTGTGGCCGACCATGAAAATCTTAGCGTCGCCGTGCTGACTCCTTATCAGGTCGAAAAACGTCTTGAGGTCGAGGAGATAATCCGAGAACCGGTCGACGTAGCCCCTCCGTCCCTCCGACCTGCCGTGTCCCCGGTGGTCGAGAGCGCAGATGGCATAGCCTCCGGGCACGAAATAGTCGACCAGGTTTTTATAGCGCCCGCTGTGCTCAGCCCAGCCGTGAACAACCAGCAGTACGGCCTTTGCGTTTCCCTCCGGCAGCCAGTGCTGGTAGTAGATATCAAGGCCCCTGTAACCTTTGAAACTGTCCTCGGTATGCTCCATGCTGACGGCTCCTCTCCAGGGAGACGGCGTCAGATGAGCGGGTCAGGGAATGCGGTCAGGTCGTCTCTGCCCGTCTCCGTGTGCCAGACTTTAACAAGTTCGGCTGAGATTATCAAGTCCAGAGTAGGCTGGTAGGAATACTATTGACCGTCAATGAACCACGACGGCTCCTGGTAAAAGTGGAAGCCTAATAAAAAAGGCGCTTGATCTACTAAGTAGTCATATATCCTTTATAACGTCTTCTAACCGCTTCGTTCCTGCATGTAGGGGGAATAGGGGGGTCTGGCACCGCCCAGGCCTCCTCCCCCCTTTTATGCCCCTTAATAATCGTTTGCGTTTGTATAGTGAAGAATACAAAATTAAAATAATCTTAGCGCCGTTGACTGTGACTCATGTCTGTGGTAACGTTTTATCAACTTACTAGAATATCTATAGCGATAAAATAACGATAAAGTATTGGTTATTAATGTCTTTACCAGTTGGTTTAGAACTATTTCAGTATTTATTGTCCCCAGTTTGTGTAAAATAGTTTACGGAGTATGAATGATGACAATGATGAAAGCAGATGCAAGCCCAGAAAAACATCTATTTTTAGAGATGTTTATTAGGGATATTTCCTTGGATGATTGTGTTCTTGATTTAATGGACAACTCGATTGACTCATTAATTTCGTCTCGTGATATTGATGTTTCAGATGCATTGTTTCCTTTTCAGGCAGAGGATGACTGTACTAACGATTCAAACGGAGACTCTGGGTTTGCGTCTATAAAAATCGATTATGACGGTAATAGTTTCAGAATTGTTGATACGTGTGGTGGTATTTCAGTCCGGGAGGCAAAAGATGAAGTGTTCCGTTTTGGTCATAGCTCGGAAGCAACTCTAGGGCAACTTGGGGTGTATGGAGTTGGTTTAAAACGAGCCATTTTCAAAATCGGCAACCACATTACTATTGAATCTAAAACCCCAACCGAAGGATTCCGAATGGAAATCAACGTTCCTGAATGGGCACGAGATCCCAAATGGGAGCTACCATTTGAAGTTATTGAGGGAACTTCCGATCCAAATTCCGCAGGGACGATCATTACTATCGTAAGCTTTAGAGAGGAAGTAGCAAATCGTTTTCGATCTGACTTTTTCTGGAAACAGTTGCACGATTCAATAGGGCGGACTTATTGCCTTTTTCTTAACCGATATGTGAAAGTTACTTTAAATAGTTATGAAGTAAATACAAACCCTATTCCATTAGGCTCGTCAGGTGCGGTAAATGTGGCCAAAGACGAGTTTATGCACGAAGAAGTCAAGGTTACGCTTTATGCAGGTCTAGCATCTAGAGATAGCGATGGGGAATGGCGTACACCTGATGCTGGATGGTATGCTGCCTGCAATGGTAGATTAGTCGTATCTGCGGACAAAACAGAACTCACCGGTTGGGGTAGTGGTCGCGGTCCTATTTTTCATCCAAAGTATCGGGGTTTTATTGGCATTGCTTTCTTCTATTCTAAAAATCCTTTTTTACTACCATGGACTACAACGAAGCGAGGGCTTAATCAGGAATCATTAGTCTATCAGGAAGCACGTGGCAGGATGGCTGTTCTAGCTAGGCCTGTACTTCGCTTCTTTGACGAAATGTATATTCCTAAAGAAATAGTGCGGGATCCTCAACGTCTACTTGCAGAGGACGTTAAACCAGTGGACGTACGCTTACTAACTAGAATGCCACAAGATGTGTTTACACCTAAGCCACGACCTTCTGTGGAAGCCACAACTAGTGTGCAATATGATGTGAAAAATAGTGAACTCGATCGAATAAGGCGACATTTACGGAAAGCCAGTTGGCCAGCAAAAAAAATAGGTATGTATACTTTTAATCACTTCCTTAAGACGGAGTGCCCAGAATGAGTGTGGCAAGTAAGAGCGCTCTCAATGTTCAATATGATTTACGTCCAGCCAAACAAGTTGAGCGTCGTATGTTCGTAGATGCGTTTCAACGACTAGCACAGATTGGTTTTCCTATTAGAGAGTATCAATACACTGGTTTTGGTTCAATACATTTTGTAGATTTTCTTGTTTTTCATAAATTATTGGGAATCCACAAAATGCTTTCAATTGAACATGACATGACTCTCGAAGATAGAGTTAAATTCAATTGTCCTTTCAATTGCGTTGGAATCGAAATGGGCTCTGCCATAGATGTAATCCCTAAATTATCGCGTGATCTCCATCACATTTTGTGGCTTGATTATGATTTCCCCATAACCAGTGAAATGTTGGATGAGATATATCTTGCGGGAACTCAGCTTTCTAGGGGATCTATATTTATTGTTACAGTTGATGTGGAGCCTCCAGAAAGAGGATCGGATGATCCATGCGATACCATGAATTATTTTAAAAGGGAGTCTGGCAACTACCTGGGTTTATTTACGGTCGAAGACTTCGCTAAGTCAATGATTCCAAAAACCAGTGTAAGAATAATCAAAAATGCTTTAGAAGATGGCCTATCTGGAAGGGTAGATATAGATTTCCTACCCATTTTTCACTTTAAATATGCAGATGGGCACAAGATGGTAACTGTGGGTGGTATTATTGGCTCGGATGATGAGAAGCAGCGTATAAATGCCTTAGATAAACGTATGGCATTCTATTTACGCACCGACCTGTTATCGGATCCCTATGAAATAGTGGTTCCTGTGTTGACGCGCAAGGAGAGACATTTCTTAGATTCTGAGATGCCTTGTCAAGAGGACTGGCACCCCGATGATTTTAAACTACCGCAGGGATATATTGTGTCCTATAGAGAGATCTACAGATTTTTACCGGCTTATGGTGAGCTTCTAGTGTAAAATGCTAGCTTGGTTATCAACAACGTGCTTATACTAAAGCTCTTCCATCAGTACCCTTGCTGATCCGAGGTATTGATTTATCAGTGCCGTCATGCTCGACGGCAAATATCGCCAGAATGCCATTTTCCCAATTTTGAGATCGCCATAAAGGAAAGTATGGTTTGAGTTCTTCAAAATTGCCTACACGATCGGTTAAGAATCGATATAGAGAACGTGTTGGCACTATTACAGCGCCGCCTGCTAGGGAATCCTCTTGGTGAGCCAGAAGGATACGGTTAATTGCTCTGTGAGTTGAAGAAATGTTACCAGTTTCCCACTCAAGCCCGAAATAGTTCTTAATGGATAGATGTTTGATTGCATCGAGCCTGTAGGGATTTTTTCTTTCTTCTGTTTCCCATCCCCTGGATTTTAACATTACCATACACGCATCCTTGATTGGCTTAACTCCATTACCTTCGCCACGTCCTCTCCCTTTGCTTGGGTTGAGTATAAAGAGTTTATTCCCAGCGGGCCATACAACTTTATCTATCGACGCTTTAATGTCGGATAAAATCTTTATCCAATCGGCTGAATGCCTAAAGTCGCCTTTATCGATAAGGTATTCAATATTCATTATTCTCAAGATTCAATACCTTTCTCAGTTTGATTAGGCATGTTATTAGGTTCCTGCAAAAGATCACCAGCTGGCACACCAAGGATATCAGCGATAGTAATTAACTCTATATCGGAAATTTTACGGAATCCGCCTTCTATCTTGGCTACTCCAGATCGATCAATATTAAAACCTTTAAGCTGAAGGGCACGAGCAAGCTCTGCTTGCGTCATTCGTGGTTGTTTGACACTTCGCAGTTTCCTAATTTCCCGACCAGCTGTGTTCTTCATAGGTATAATGTCGTTCCAATCTTGGAACAATTTAAATGGATTATAAATAATAAAAAACTAAATTGTGTTCCAATAATGGAACACATATGATAATATAAGGGTGCATAATCGGGGCAGGTTGCACTGGACAAAGAAAAAGCAATGAATAATCCTCATGCGAACGAACTACCATTGAGCCTACTCAATTTCTCAACGGATTGTACTTTGTTGGATGAGGAATATTCAGCGAAGTCGATTATCACACTTCACCCAGGAGATAGAATCCATTTACTACGGACTATACCAACCGGTGAAGCTAGACTCGTTGTTACATCGCCGCCTTACAATATTGGGAAGAAATATGAACGGCGTTTACATTTAAAGGATTATCTAAGTGAGCAGAGATTTACAATCGAAGAGTGTCATCGTGTACTTGCGGATGACGGAAGTATTTGTTGGCAAGTAGGCAATTACGTTACAAAAAATGGAGAGATTTTTCCTATTGATGTTTGGCTTTACCCGATCTTCAAAGAACTTGGTTTTAAATTAAGAAACCGTATAATATGGCGTTTTGGCCATGGTATGCATTTATCAAAACGTTTTTCTCCTAGGTATGAGACCATTATGTGGTTCACGAAATCCGATAATTATGTCTTCAACCTGGACGCCGTTCGTATACCGCAGAAATATCCAGGGAAGAGGCATTATAGGGGGCCTAGAAAAGGGCGATATTCAGGCAATCCTCTTGGGAAAAACCCTGAAGATGTGTGGGAAATTCCCAATGTAAAAAGCGCACACCCCGAAAAAACAATTCATCCTTGTCAGTTTCCTATCGAATTGATCGAAAGATTAGTACTTTCCATGACAAGTGGCGGTGATCTAGTGGTAGATCCATACGCAGGTGTTGGTAGTGCACTTTGTGCGGCTATTCTGCATGGGCGACGTGCTGCTGGAGCAGAAAACTATGCAGAATACGTTCATATAGCTAGAGAAAGATTAATTGCTGCTTATGAGGGCCGGCTTCGGTATCGTCCAATGGGCACTCCAATATACACACCTAAACCAGGTGATAGACTTACTCGAAGACTTCCAGAACTTGATCTCATGTAGTGCCCGGGGGATATATTGGCTAATCAACAGCATTCCAAATAGTGGATTGCAAAATGATACTAAAGAGAACTTGATTGCTCTATCAATAGACTAATGTAAATGTCTTATCGAAAGTTTTACCTTTCATTTTATACGGTGAACCAAGCAGGATTAGAACCTACAACCTGGCGGTTAAATGCCGCCCGCTAT
>CAYVQT010000025.1:0-43536 GCA_964453665.1 uncultured Dehalococcoidia bacterium
CTTTATGACGCAACTATAATGCATTCAGTAACTTTTATTATGAGTCAATTCGTACGGTTGACAGTGAACATATCCCAAGCTAAAATTACTCTCATGCCTTATGAAGCGGAATGGCTAGCCTTAAAATCATGGTTAGGAACAGTCACACACTGGGATGCCTTCCAAAACAGAGTTTCAAGCTTACCTAGCACACACATCATACTGCTGGCTTTAATCTGTCTGACGATATATGCTTCTCTGCTTCGCTGTCTACACCTTCTGAATCCAGACCACTATTATATGATAAGCCCGGACTCCTATTTCTTCCACTGGGTATCGAGCAAGATCACAGCTGGTGAAGGCGCACCCCCCTACCCGTGGTGGACCTCAGATCCCTATTATCTGCATAGTGGATTGGCTTACCCCCTGGCCTACATCGCCAAGGCCTTTAGTTCTATATTCAATCTATCATCTGCTGATGCGCTAAACATCGTATGCAAGTTCGCGTCCCCTCTACTCGGCCTGGTCAGTATGCTGGCAATATATGTAGCCGCCGCCAGAATCTACGGCAGGATGGTAGGATTGTTCTCCGCCTTTACATGGGCTGCTTTAATTCACGCTGTCTTCATCACCGCGGCAGGTTTCGTCGATCGCGATGGGTTCAGCTTGCTGCTGCTGATGACAGGTGCCTTCCTGTACTACCAGTCCAGAGGCTGGCACTTGCATATAGGGAGAAGAGATGTTGGATGGCTTGTATCAGGGCTCTTGATACTCGGTGTGGAAGGCCTGCTGTATGCGGAGTGGGATTTTCCCGGGCCAGTGCTTCTTCTGGCCATTCTAATTGCGTATTTCGTAGTTAGAACCATCCTGGGGTACATCGACCGCCTTCAGACAGAGCCAAGCACGATGCGCAGGCTAAAAACTGCTCTAAGCGAGCTCAACTGGCGAACCTTTACTGTCATCATCGCTGTCAATATCGTCGTAGCTGGTATAGCGCTGGCTCTGAATTCTGATCTGGCAAAGTCCTGGCTCGACATAGTTAAAGGGATATTGAACACAGAGGGGCAAAGCAACATTGCTG
This sequence comes from uncultured Dehalococcoidia bacterium, assembly GCA_964453665.1. Classification (GTDB taxonomy): domain Bacteria; phylum Chloroflexota; class Dehalococcoidia; order SZUA-161; family SZUA-161; genus DAOUTY01. The sequence continues at coordinate 1,061 of CAYVQT010000025.1, forward strand.
AAATGAGAGGGTTAAGCCTTTCGCAACTGATTGCCTATCGATTCTTTATCATCCCAATGATAATCGGCCTCTACCTTGCCTGGAAGAAACGGGACGAAGGCAGTATCTTCTTCGCCTGTTGGTTCCTCTGCATATTGATTCTCAGCCTCTTCGCCATGAGGATTCTATACTATGCCCTGCCGGCCGCCTGCCTGCTTTCAGGTATAGGTCTGGCCTTCCTGTGGAACTGGCAGAGACACGGACAGTTCCATTCTTTGAAAAAGGTTTGTGTGGTGGTTATGCTCTTTCTAATGCTCTTTTATTCCTTCGGCGGTGCTTATAATCTGGGGTCAGGCGCTTTTATCGCGCCTGATGAAGAATGGCAAGACTCCCTAGCCTATATAAGTGAGAAAACCCCTAAAAATGCAAGGGTAATGACCCAATGGAGCACCGGCTTCTGGATCCTTGACCTGGGGCAGCGGAGACCGTTAGTGGATAATGGATATTACGGATGGAGCGAGGAGGTTCTGCACGACATAGGTATAGCCTACGCCACCAATGATCCTTCGGAGGCTGTGGAGATCATGGATAAATACAGCGCAGACTTCCTCGTTTTCTCAGAGCTTGACCTGGAAATCGCAGGGGCTATCCTGGAATGGGCCGAGCTGGATGAGAAGTTCAAGGGATTTGACGGATTCCCACCAGATTCGCTTATCCTCCGCAGCCTCAACGGCGAATTCGAATCCGGGGGCGGTCTTGAGGTGGTCTATCGTTCTGTGCCCGGTTCCAAAGTAGTTATCCTTGCTATAACTCAATCAGATTCACCTTCATGATTTTTGCCAAGTGTATTACCTGCTGGTATAATCACTGAGATAAGTTCAAAGCTCGAACAGGAGATATCGTTGTGGAAGATAAGGATAACAATGAACTGGACAAGCCAAGAGCCAGATATGTCTGGGACCGAGACAAGCTGGCCTGGGTCGAGGCGGCAGAGCAACCTATTAGAGATGACCTGCCCGTTGAGATAGCACGCGAAGAACACTTAGAAGAAGCTCCCGCTGAAATCCGCGAATTCGAGACTGTGGCGGAAACCGAGGGACTTCAGTACCGGGGCGCCTGGATCAGACTGGCAGCGTTCATCCTGGATTTTATAATCCTGCTAATTATCACCTTCATAGTACAGAAGATAATTGGCAGTGAATCTGTTGTATCCACCTACGTGATGCCGATTATTGGTGTAGGTTTTTTTGTAGGCTTCTGGACATGGCGAGGACAGACACCGGGCAAGATGGCCGTTGGTGCCAAGGTTGTCAAAGTCGACGGCAGCCCTGTCAGCATATGGCGAGCCTTTTTTCGATATATCGGGTACTCCATATATTTATTCGCTAGCACCCTGGGCGTGAATTATGGTGGCTGGTTTGTCCCGGTTATCATTTTCATCTTTGCCTTCTTATTAATAGCCCTAAGCAGGGAAAAGCGCGGTCTTCATGATCGGATCGCCGGCACTGTTGTGATCAACACCCGCCCGAAACCACTGGAAGATTACGAAGATGAGGAAGTATACGTAGAAGCCTACGGTGCTGAGGAGGAGGACGAAGTCTCAGAGTAGCTGCAGACCACAGTACAAGGCTAGGCGCAATCACCCCCTAACTCATAATCCGCCTATTTACCGTCCTGATTTCCCCTTCTAGGCAGTAGCCCTGTTTACACTATCCTTTCCCGGATAGAGTCTACCGGCAGATAAGCTTCTCCGAATTCCTATCATTGTCCATTCCCAATTCTATGTGGTAAACTGAAACCACTCAACCACGGGAAAGCGCCAACCCCGAACAGTCATGAAGTGCGCTATTGAGGAGAAAATTCAATGCGTGTGGCGATGTACTATAGCAATGATGACGTGCGTCTTGAGGAAATGCCAACTCCTGAGCCGGGCCCGGGTGAGCTACTGCTGCGCGTAGAGGCCAGTGGCATCTGCGGCAGTGACGTGATGGAATGGTATCGAATCCACAAGGTGCCCCTGGTGCTTGGTCACGAGGTCGCAGGCACAATAGCAGCGCTGGGGGACAGGGTCAAAAATTGTAAAGTGGGTGACCGGATCACCGTAGCACACCATGTACCCTGCAACACGTGCCATTACTGTCTCAACGGCAACCACACCGTGTGCGACACCCTGCGTCGGACAAACTTCGACCCGGGCGGCTTCGCAGAATACGTCAGGTTACCCGCGATCAACGTGGACCGAGGCGTATTTCCTCTGCCCGAAGAGGTATCTTTTGAAGAGGCGACCTTCGTCGAGCCGGTGGCATGTGTCCTACGTGGCCAGAGGCGGGCAGGCTTGAAGCCGGGATGTACCGTGCTCGTAATCGGCAGCGGCATCGCGGGTTTGCTGCACGTTCATCTGGCCCGTATGCTGGGAGCAGGTACGGTGATAGCAACAGATATCCTGGACTACCGTTTAAGCGCTGCGCAACGGTTCGGAGCACACGCCTCTATCCACGCCAATGACGATGTGCCAGCCCATCTGCACGACTTTAATAACGGACGACTGGCAGATTCAGTGATAGTATGTACCGGGGCAAGTGGAGCCATCACGCAGGCGCTGAATTCGGTAGAACGCGGTGGAACCGTCCTTTTCTTTGCCCCCTCGGATCCAGGGGAAACCTTCCCGATATCACTGAATGATCTATTCTGGCGCAACGACATTACTCTCACCACATCCTATGCAGGCAGTCCTGCGGACTACGCCACAGCGCTGGAATTGATCCGGGCCGGCAATCTGCGCGTGAGAGATATGATTACACACAAGCTGAGCCTTGCAGAGGCAGGCCTGGGATTCCACATGGTAACCCATCCCCGGGAACACAATTCCATCAAGGTCATCATTGAACCCCAGAGGTAGCCGTAGCACGGATAACAGCGGTGATTGAAGCGTTGTCATAGAAGTAGCAACGCATTTTTATTATGACAGGAGTCATGATGCTGCAAAGTGATTATCCGGGCATCACCCGAGTATCAAGCCAGGAAGCCGTAGTATAACCCTAAAGCAGTAACAGAAGCCAAAACGAGCAGCTCGACAAAATAACGAACCACTAATAGCGGCCGGGATAAACGAATCTATTGCTGGAATTGTAGGTTTAAGGACGGACATCACCCACAGCCTGAGAATTGAGAGGACAACGGCTATAAAGAAAGCCTTACAGCTTATATTTACCGGAATATTATGGCCGTTTAATCGGAGGACGGAAGGGGTCTGGGCTGCTGTGCAGTCATCGGCTGACCACAGCACTCCACTTCCCCATCACCCGCTTTGGTGATCAGTACTTCAGTGTTGCAAACTTCGCAACGAAATCTTCTGCCTAAAAGATTCGGCATTTTACCTTAGACTCCCTTCACGCTTCTATAATCTGAATAGATATCGTGCTATATTCGTAAACATCAGGGGCTAGGTCTTCTTCTCCATAGGTTGCCCGCAACAAGTAACTGCGCCGTCGCCAGCTCGGGTGACAATCAATTCCGTGCCACACTTGGCACATCGATACCTCTTCCCCATCTCGTTGGCCATATTTGCACCACCTTTCAGATTGCGACTATCAGCGATATTATAGTTTTGACGCTCAGGGTTGTCAACGCCCTATACTAATAATCAGTCACAGCCGACACTTCAAAGTTCAATCCTTGACGCTTCGCGATACGACTGCTATTATCACCCCAGTCACCTAGCACCATGGAAACCGCCATGAATTTCGTGGAAAAACTGTTAACCGCATCACGAAGTAATCAGAGCCTACTATGTATCGGACTCGACCCTGATCCAGAGTTAATGCCGGGAATAGACGTCTTCCAGTTTAATAAAGAGATTATCGACGCAACTTCCGACCTCGTATGCGCTTATAAGCCCAACCTTGCCTTCTACGAAGCACTGGGTATCGATGGACTTAAAGCGATGAGTAAGACTATAGCCCATATCCCTGACAGTATACCTGTCATCGGAGATGCCAAGAGAGGCGACATCGCTTCCAGCTCTAAGGCCTATGCCAGAGCTCTTTTCGATACCTTCGGCTTTGACGCTGTTACCCTCAACCCGTACATGGGCTATGACTCCATCGCCCCCTTCATTGATTACACCGACAAAGGGATATTCATTCTGTGCAAAACCTCCAACCCGAGCGCCTCCGATTTCCAGGAATTACCTTCTCTCGAACCGGCTCCAGGTACCGGCACCATACCCCTTTTCGAGAGAGTCGCGCTGAAGGCCGTTGCGTGGAATACTCGCGGCAATATTGGACTTGTAGTTGGAGCAACCTATCCTCGCCAATTGAGAAGGATTCGCGAGCTTTGCCCGGAGATGCCGTTGATTATCCCCGGAATCGGGACTCAAGGCGGCGATGTAGCGGCAACGGTGAGATACGGGGTCGACGCTAATAGAGAAAAGGCAATTATAAACAGTTCCAGACAGATAATTTACGCCTCGAAGGAAAGTGATTCCGCGCTGGCCGCGCGCCGTGAGGCGCTGAAGCTACGCGATCTTATTAATCATCATTTAGAAACCATGCGGTGAACTCATGGAGCCAAAGCTCGGGGATATAGTGCGCCTCAGAAAGAAGCACCCCTGCGGCAGCTATGACTGGCAGGTGGTAAGATTAGGGGCCGACATCGGTATCAAGTGTCAGGGATGCAACAGGCGTGTTCTTCTTGAACGAAAAGTTTTCGAGCGTAAGGTGAAAGCCATTATCTCTCAAGGCGGTTAATACAACAGCACCAGTATTGGCGAGCCCCGCTATTGACTATGCCAACAAGTACCCCTTAAAAGCAGACGTTTGCATTCAGCAGTTGACCATAGTGGCGTGATACATTAGAATTGCCATTAGTGAATTTGGGGGCATTATCATGGCAGAGCGGAAAGACCGCGAGGAGTTGCTGAAGGAAATAGTTGATATAGAGCTACGCATGTTTTTATCTGTTCAGACTGCCATTCCTTCGGCATGCCAGGAGCAGCCAGAGACTTTGAAGCTGATGCGAAAAGGCGGCTTCCACGTCCTGTCAAACGAGACACTGGAATCTTATCTAACGGATGTAAAGGAGGCTTTGGAGGAGGACAGAAACCTGATGGAGCTGAAATATGCCAGGATTGACAATCTGATCCCCTGCCTCAATAGTAACCCAGTCATCGACAAGATTGTAGAGGTCGAGGCTCGCTGGATAAAGGAACTCTCTGAAAAATACCCCCTGACATTCAAAGGGCGCGCTGAATATTCAGCGGGCGTCTATCTACGCAGCGAGCTTGAGACCTATTCCAATGAGACCTTAGATTTATATTTCAAGGATATCTCAAGGGCTGTTGAAGAGGGCAGAAACCTGACGGAAGAACGATACACTTTTATTTTTCAGCAGACAGGGTACGATTCCATCGAAGATGTGGAGAGGGAAAGGAAACAGGCTTAGTATTCAACCAACAATCCGCTCGTCAATAAACCACACGCGTTTAGCGGCTGAAGTGGGGCTGTAGCTCAACTGGGAGAGCGCCTCCCTTGCACGGAGGAGGTCAGGGGTTCGAATCCCCTCAGCTCCACCAAAGGTAACGATACCTAGAACTTCCCGCCAACTTCGACGAGTATCAGGCTGGCCGAGGGTTATTTCAAGGAGTTTTCTCATAGCTAGGCTTCTGCCACCCTTGTCGTTTCAAGTGCCTCCTTGAAATATCCGGTTCTCAATCTGAAATATATTAAGGTCCTCTTTCTCCTGGTTTACGAACTCCCTTATCGCCAACATTGAAGTCTCCTTGCGATGGCTTCTATATCAGAGCCGGCCATGCCTTCGGCTCCCTTAGCGAGGGCCTTGAGGTCGACGTTCATTGTCATTTTGAGCGCGCTAAAGCGGGGGCAATAGCGTGGACGTCTTTGGAGGGTTATACCGGCGCTTCGATTGTTACAGTAGTGCCATTGCCGGGCTCAGACTCCAACTCCAGGCTGCCGCCCAGCAACCTGGCCCTCTCTCGCATACCGGCTAAGCCAAGCCTGCCGTCTTTTGTTAGATCACCCATCGCATTTTGTATGAGGAAACCTTTGCCATTGTCTTTGACGGTCATCCTGGTTCTACTATCGTCGAAATCAACTATAACCTCGGCACTGGTTGCTTGGGAATGTCGCCAGACATTATTTAGTGCCTCCTGAACGATGCGAAACAGCACCAGCTCTGCCTCAGGAACAACTCTCCTTTCAGCGCCCTGCTTCTTGACCTCGATCATTATCCCTGAGTGTTTTCCTATATCAGAGGCCAACCATTCCAAAGCCGGCAACAGTCCCAGCCTATCCAGTGTGGCAGGACGCAGGTCCTGGCTCAAGCGCCTCAGGCCTTCCATTATGCTGTTGGTCTGCTGCCATAGTTCCTCTAACTGTAATTTGTCTTCCTTTGACTGATCCTTGGCTCTACATGCAAGGTCGTCTAACTGACGGGATAGCACAATCAAAGCCTGGATAGTATCGTCGTGAAGTTCTCTGGCGATGCGCCTTCTTTCCTCCTCTTGAGCCATTGTTACCTGCTGTAAGTAGTAGCGCAGGTTCTCCCGCATTCGCTTCTCTTCGGTGATATCTCTGCCGATATGCTGGAAGGCCACGGGCTCTCCTTTATCTGCCACCAGATTGGTGGTCATCATAAGAATTGCTTCTGTGCCATCCTTCCTGATAATGTGCTGCTCATAAGGTTGAGCCACAGGCTGTTTCTCTAACAGCTTACGCCTGATTTCTCTGGCTAGTTCAAGACCTTCGTCTGACAGGAAAGCTGTTACGTTCACAGCTTTCATCCGGAGCAGCTCCTGTAATGTGTAGCCAAGCAGTTGTTCGCTTGCCTTGTTGGCAGCCACAATATTGCCTGCCAGGTCGTGGACCCAGATGGCATCATTGGCGCTCTCAAATAGCTCTCGATACCTTTCTTCAGACGCCCGAAGTTGCTCGGCGGATTCTCGCTCATGTTCATAGAGATGCGCGTTCTCTACAGCAACGCCAATCTGATTGCCTATGGCGGTGAGCAGCTCTATTTCATCCTTATGGAATTGGCGATGGTTACGCATGGCGACGCAAAGAGTGCCCATGACCTTCCCTTTGGATTTCAGAGGCACGATCAACTGAGATCGTATCCCTTCCTTGCTCGCCGCTATTCTGATAAGGCAAGGGTCATGAGTGACATCCTCTACCGATAGCGGCTCCCCGGTCTCAGCTACCCTTCCGTTAAAGCCTTCTCCCACTTTGACCCTGCCCACGCTCCGGGCGAAATCCTCTGATACTCCCTGGTAAGCGACAAGCGCCAGGTCGCCAGCCTCTTCGTCTACAAGGAATACCAATGCGGCATCGGCTTTCATCATATCTGTTATGCTATCAATGCTGCTGCTCAAGACCTGTTCCAACTCCAGAGACTGTGAAGCCACGCTTGAGATCTGATTGAGGGCGTCAAGCTGGACGCGCCGCACCCGCTCTTTGTGTAACAGACTGAATGTAAATGCTACCAGATTACCCACAACGAAAACCGCACCTGTTTCGAAGAGAGCATCGCTGGGGTATGGCGAGACGAATATGGCGCGGGGCAGCATGCAGGCGAGGGCAGCCAAAGAAGTGGTGACAGCTCCCCTGCGTCCGAAGAGGAAACCGGCCCAGATAATGGGTGCCAGATAGAAAATCCTCTCAAAGGCATGCCTGTCCAGGCCCAGGTCTTCCGTAAGGTCGATGAGGAAGGAAGGCTGATTGAGGCTCTCTCCATAATGGAGGATTGTGATAAGAGCCAGTGTGATTACTATAAGCCAGAAACCCGGCCTACGAATCACCCTCGTCAGACAAGTTGCCGACAGCTGTTCTCTCACCTTTGCACCTAGAGCGCCCATGAGTAATAATCCTCAAGGCAGGTCCTTTAAAGTGACCCAGCCTTTCTTGAGGGCGCATACCACAGCCTCGGTTCGTGAACTGACGTTTAGCTTATTGAAAATATGTCCGAGGTGCCCCTGAACCGTCCGTGAGCTGAGGCTAAGCTCCTCGGCAATATCCTTGTTGCTCAGTCCCCTGGTCGCCAGCCTGAGTACCTCCATCTCTCGCTCGCTGAGCTCCTGCTGCATGGACTCTTCTCCGGCCTTATCAGCAGGTGGCGCGAAGCGATTCAGGACCTTGCGGGCAATCAAAGGGTGGAGCACAGACTCCCCGGCGTACACCGCTCGAACGGCGTCAACCAGCTCACGACCGCGGACGCTCTTAAGCAGGTAACCGGCGGCACCTGCTTCCAGCAGGCTGAATATGAACTGGTCATCATCGTAGGCGGTAAGTATGAGCACGGCTATGGAAGGGTATAGCTCCTTAATCTGCCTGGTAGCTCCGATGCCGTCGAGTTTAGGCATGGCGATGTCGACTATGGCGATATCGGGCTTGAACTTGGTAGCCAGGCTTACTGTCTCTTCACCATCGGCCGCCTCAGCCACCACCTCCAGGTCTGCTTCGTGCTCTAGAATCTGGCGTGTGCCCTCGCGTACTACGGCGTGATCGTCAGCAATTAGAATCTTGATCTTTTCATGATTTAGCTGCATTTGCTGGTCTGTTGCCATCATTTCACGGCCACCTCCTCCATTTGTCTACTCTTTGAAATGAGCTCTAACTGCTTCAGGGTATCGCTGGCTGAGCTAGCTTATGAGTTAAGTAGACCATCTCAATGGCATCGTCGCCTGTTTTCACCCCAGTGTCTTTTATGTATATTACCCTCGCACCTCTTGATTTTCCCGGTAAGCCAATTACAGAATTCATCCAGCCATCGACAAGCTATACAGCGAGGGCTCCCTCTAGTTCCCGAATAATCATTTCAACACAGTCAGGGACTGCCCCACGCACCTCCGACGTACATTTCTCGCTGAATGTGCTTGCGTCCGCCACTTCGATGGCAAAGATAACGATTTGTCGTGGCAAAGGCAAGCCCAGCCTTTTGCCGAGCTCGAGAGCAGTGGCGAGGTTGACGTCATGGGGAGATGCGGCGTGCCTCGTGAAATCAAGATCTCCCAGTTCAAGCTGATAAATGTCGCCAGCCTGTCCTGCCACAGTCTGAATAGCGTCAATTATGATGGCTCTATCATAACCAGACAGCAAGTTAAGCAGGTCCAGGCCGGCCACACCGGCCTCCATCACGGTTACCTCTTGAGGGTTAACCTTGCCTTCGAGTTCTTCTGCCACACGAATGCCTACCCCATCATCGCTGAGGATCGGATTGCCCAGCCCCAATACCAGTGTTTTCACACTCACGTCCTTTTTCGCAATAACTCTGTGGCTGCTCTTATTACAGAAGGCTCTCAGCACACATGCCGGCTCAGCCTCCGGGCTACCTCTCCCCTGCTGTTATAGATCACTACCTCTAAGGGCATCTGTCCCGGCAGGGTATGGGTTGCGCAGGCCATGCACGGGTCATAGGCGCGAAATGCCATCTCGACCATGTTCAACAGCCCTTCGGTCGCTTCTTCCCCCTTATGAATCAAATGCTCAGCCGCTCTTTTAATCGACATGTTCATGGCCGGGTTGTTTTGCACTGTGGCCACAATCAGGTTCACTTTTGTGACGATGCCATTTTCATCGGTCTGGTAGTGGTGAATCAGGGTACCGCGGGGGGCCTCAACAACCCCAACCCCCTCGTCCGGAGTGGCTGTGGGGACGGTGCGAACATTGGGATCGGTTATCTCACTGTCCTGGCAGAGCTCAAGAAGCCGCTCGGCAGCGTATACTATTTCTATTAGCCTCGCCCAATGAAAGGCCAGAGTAGCGTGGACCGGCTTGCCACCAAGGGTCTGGTACATCCTATCATACTCGGCCTGAGCAAGGGGAGTTGCCATGCCATCAGCCACATTAAGACGAGCCAGCGAGTTCACCCGGTAGACTCCGCTCTCCTTGCCATCAACCAGTCCCTTCCATCCCACCTTTTTCAGGAAGGGAAATTTCAGGTAGGACCAGGGCTCGGTATGTTCCGATATATGCTCCAGGTAGTCAGCAGGCTTGAATCTGGCAGTCTCCTTCCCCTCGGGGTCAACTACCCTGATATCGCCCTCGTAGAAGTTCACCTTGTTGTTGGCATCCACAAGGCCCATGTAGTAGCTATTCATGGTATATATGTCGCCCGTGATCAAATCAAGATATTCCTTGTTGGCCAGTACCAGGTCATCGAACAGCTTCAGCCCAAACTTGCCGAACTCGACGAGGCTCTTAGCTTTCCCCTCAAAGTCCTGACGTTCCTCCTCAGTGATCGCCTTACTCATTCCTCCCGGCAGGCCGCAGACGGGATGGGTCGCCTTGCCGCCGATAACTGCCTGAATATCCTGAGAATAGGCACGGTGTTTTATCACCTCGCCACCAACCTCAAGACCAACCTTGTCTATCAGTCCCAGGATGTTCCTCTGGGCGGGGTCGGCGGTGGGGCCCACAACGAAATCGGGAGCAGCCAGGGCGTAGAAATGCGCAATGTGTGAATGAAGCATATGGGCACAGTAGAACAGCTCCCTAAGCTTTTTCCCGGCCGATGGCGGCTCAACATGGTACACAGCATCTGTGGCCTTACAGGAGGCCATATGATGGGCTCCGGGACAGACGCCGCAGATTCTGGGGGTTATCCGGGGCACTTCCTCGACAGGCCTTCCCTCACAGAACTTCTCGAAGCCGCGAAGCTCGGGTATTTGAAGGTAGGCGTTGGCGACATCGCCGTCGTCATTGAGGAAAATCTCTATCTTGCCGTGCCCCTCCAACCTGGTTATAGGATCAATCGTGACTTTTCTCATCCCGCGCTCCCCTCTAGCGCCGCTGGAGGCGTTTTCTTTTCAACATTGAGTCTGCCAGCCCGAACCTGTAAAAGGTGCCTGCGGGATCTACCACCTCTTTTACCATTTGGGCGATACTCTCCTCACCGTTTGCCTGATAGATAGAGGCTATGGCGCTAGTCAGCTTGGCCCCCTGGTCGGCAACGCCGGCCGGCGGTCCGAAGCAGCCGCGACAGGGCATATTGACATTGATGCATAGCGCGCCGCAGCCGCCTCTGGTAGCAGGGCCCATACACAGTATCCCCTGCTCCAGCAGGCACCTTTCCGGGTCGGGTATTATCTCGTGAGGACGATATATTTTCGAGATATTCTTCTCCTCCTTCTTCCGGTCGCACTCATCGCATAAAGTCTTGTCCGAAGCAATCACCGCACCGGGAGGCGGCAGGTTGTTGGTGGCAATAGCCTCCACAACTTTCAAGATAAGCGGCACCGGTGGCGGGCAGCCCGGCACAAAATACTCGACATCCACTACCTGGGCCAGGGTCAGCACGGTATCATATAGCTCGGGCAGCTCCAGCTCACCCTCGGCGACCTTCGTTTTAATTTGAGGGAGGACTTTATCCGGATTATCATTAGAAGGAGCTTCTATATATGCTCTCTCCATCACGTCGGCGCGAGTGGCAAAATTGGCCAGCGCCGGTATACCACCGAAACAGGCACAGGAGCCGAAAGCCACCATTGTCTTGGACTTGGCGCGCAGCAATTTGGCTACGCTTTCTTGCTCTGAGCTTCTTACCGCCCCATTGAACAGGCAGATATCGATATCCTTATCCGGCATGGCCTCAACGTGGTGGTATTTGAAGTCAAGCGCTATCGGCCAGAACACTATATCCGCTATCTGGGCGACATCAAGTATTTTCTCGTTCACGTCGAGAACGGCAACATCACAGCCACCACAAGAAGCAGACCAGTAGAGACCCATTTTGAGCTTAGCCATGATTCCCTCCATTGCTGCGGTTAAAAGGTCCGAGACTTCTTATTTGCCCCGTCATCTCGTCAACGATGGAGGCAAAGCGCTCGCCTTCCGAAGCAGAGACCCAGTCCAGTCTTACCCTTTCCTCTTCGATCCCCAGTTGAGTAAGCATCTTCTTCAGCAATGGAATGCGCCTTGCTGCCTTTTCATTACCTTCCAGGTAATGGCATTCTCCGAGGCGTCACCCGCAAACCAGCACGCCGTCGGCCCCTGATTGGAATGCCTTGATTACGAAGGTTGGGTCCACTCTGCCGCTACACATTACCCTTACCACCCGCACATTGGGGGCATACTTTTTTCGCGAGGTGCCTGCCAGGTCAGCGCCAGCGTAGGAACACCAGTTGCAGAGGAATCCCACAATCTTAGGTTCAAAGCTCATTCTAATACCCCCTCATTACGAAATTAGCTAGGCATGCCCAATAATGCTTAGCGATTGACGCAGTTATAGGACAAGACCGGCGCTTTCCATGGTTAATTCCTTGTCTGTAGTTGTCCTCATCGGTGGAAGAGCGTTCACATCCATTCCAGGCTCGTGTTTGAAAATACTGCATAGTTCCTTATTGAGCATAGAAATCAATCGTGACAGGGGTAATTCCATGGGGCAGACGTCCTGGCATTGGCCACAGTTGACGCAGGAGTCCATGACATGGCTGATCCTTATCATGGGAAACATTACGTCAGGAGGAATATCTCCTCCGCCTACCACCCCTCTGTCTGCCTCCAGTGTGCAATCCTTGCAATAACATATTGGACACGCATCCCGGCACCCAAAGCATTTAATACATTTGCCGAACATCCCAAACCAATAATCAAATCTTTCCTCGATACTCATCTGCTTGAAATCGGCGAAGTCCTCTTCCTGACACTGCTGTGCTGACTTGACTGCTGCCTGGTACATGGCTAGCCTTGCTGCAACCGCTTTGTCATCAGGTCGCTCAACTTTTATGTAGCCAGCTTTAATTGCTTCAGCTATAAAATCACTTCCTCTCTCAGAACAAACCTCTATGAATGTTGTGTTCGGCTTGGCCCCCCACTTGCCGCAGGCGAGATCAGACATCGTCGGGATATTGATGTCGCATCTGCGGCAGTTGTCCCTCCTCCCATATCCTTTCTCCTCTAACTCCTTTAAATCCCTTTCTTTTTCACTGCCATCTTTTAATCTGAGGATTAGTTTATTTTCATCAATGTCTTCACCTACAACGTCGGACGGGTTGATGCCAAATTCCTCCTCTATCATCCTCTTTGCTCTTGCCGGTGGCATGGTACCTGTGCAATTTAAACCTATTAGGATCAGGTTATCCAAGTAGATCTGGTTCCTTTTGGCGAGCTCTATAATGGCTCTGGCGTCGCATGGCTTGCAAGTTACAGCTATCTTTTGGTCGGTAACACCATCCAGGTACTCCTTGAGGAACTGTGCGATATTGGGCGAGGCACAATGCAATGACCCAGCGCATCCCATCACCTTTTCAGGTTCAGTGATAAGGACGGGTACGCCATCGTATCTATTCCCGTCCCTGGCTTTTACAGCGACCACTGCATCAACCCATTTTTTCTCCAGAGCGAACTTTAGCAGAGACGTAACGGCACCGCCATTTTCAGCTTTTTCTGCTATGTCACTATCTGAGCAACATGCAAGATACATATCGTTCTTCATCGTTTCGACTTTATCCTCGCTGCGCATACTTTGGTTTCAGCACATTTACAGGCAGGGTCAAGTGCTGCGTTGGTCAGTACATTGGCCTCAGAATTGGGAAAGTGAAATGGCACGAACAGAAGCCCTGGCTGTACTTGATCGGTCACTCTGGCTTCGGCCTCAATGCTGCCACGCCTTGTCTCTACAATAACGATACCCTTCCCCTCAATTTCTGCCTTGAGGGCATCTTCGGGGTTGACCTCGACGTAGCCCCGGGGAACCTCACTTGCCAGCTTTGGCGTTCTCCGGGTCATCGCACCGGTGTGATAGTGAAATATGCTTCTCCCCGTAGTTAAGAAGAACGGATATTCTTCATCTGGTACTTCTGCCGGAGGTTTGTATTCCACCGACTGGAAGTGCCCTAAACCATCGGGGGTATTAAATTTTTCTAAGAACATGGTCGGTGTGCCGGGATGATCCTCTGAAGGGCATGGCCAGTGAATGCCACCAACCGTCTTCTCAAGCCTTTCGTATGTTATCCCCTTGTACTGTGGGACACATCTTCTTATCTCCTCGAAGATATCTTCTGAGGATTTGAAGTCAAACTTATCCTTGTGGCCCATCCGGTCAGCGAGTTGGCAGATAATCCACCAGTCAGGTTTGGCTTCTCCAGGAGGCTCGACGACTTTATTTATCTTCTGTATCCGCCTGTCCATCCAGGTATGTGTTGCCTCCCGTTCCACCCAGGTCGCTGCCGGCAGCACTACGTGGGCAAGCTTCGTTATCTCAGTGGGGAATATCTCCTGAACTACTAAGAAGTCGAGCTTCTCCAGAGCTTTTTTCAAATTGTTGACATCTGGTACTACCATCATGGGGTCCCCGCCCACTATATAGAGGTAAGAGAGGTTATACAGCATATCCATGTAGGTGATGCCTGGCTTAGCAGGCAGGTTATTTACTCCCCAGCAATCCTCGAAGAACTTCGCTGTTTCTTCGCCAACGCGCTTGAACCCGGGGTAGAAAACACAAAGACAACCCATATCCCCGCCACCCTCTCCGTTTATCTGCCCTCTCATTGAATTCACTCCACTACCCTGTTTGCCAGCATGACCACAAAGGAGGGCTAGGTTGGAGTGGACCTTTACATTGTCAGCACCGACGGAGTGCTGGCATATACCTTGATCATAGAGTATGCAACCCCTATTGGCTTTGGCATAGGTTATAGCTGCCTCTTTGATTTTCTCCAGCGGTACGCCTGTGATCTCCTCTGCCTGCTTCAGATTTATTGTGGATAGGAACTCACGTAATTCGTCAATCCCTGCAGTTCTTGACGCTAAGAACTCTTTATCCTCCAGTCCCTCAGCCAGGATGATGCTCATCATAGCGTTTATCAGGGCTACATCCGTACCTGACCTCAGTTGCAGGTGGATATCGGCCAGGTGTTTCGCGGTGGCTGTCTTTCTAGGGTCGGTGTGGATGACCGTAGCCCCCTTTGCTTTAGCCCGGAGCACCCTCCGGGCCACGATGGGGAATGTTTCCTGAATATTAACGCCGGCGAGAAAGATACAATCGGCAAGCTCAATTTCAGGTTGAGAGATCTGCATAACTCCTGAGCCCATAGCAGGAACCAAACCACCTACTGCCGATGAATGGCACAACCTACCGCAGTACTCTATGTTATTGGTTCCCATAACTGCCCGGGTGAACTTTTGCATAACGTAGCAATCCTCGTTGCTGTTCCTGCACGAGGCGATAAAACCGAAGTTATCCGGGGTGGCTTCACTCAATCTAGAGGTAACAATATCAAATGCTTCGTCCCATGAGGTCTCCTTAAGCTCACCGTTCTTTCTCACCAGAGGCATCTTGAGCCTGTCAGCACTATATATGTACTCGTAGGCGTTCTTGCCTTTAGGGCAATTTGTTCCTTCGTTTATCGGGTGCTCCTTCCACGGCTCCTGCCCTATGATCCTGCCGTCTTTAACTACGAGATATATACCGCAACCACAACTGCAGTAAGGACATATAGTGGGTACGTATTCAAGACCCATTATGCCTCCCATTGAGCGGGCTGGGCCCCAGCTTCTTTATCTCCGATGTAAACGACTTGACCGTTTCAGGTACTTTGGGCCCCTCGGAGGCTGATATCCATTCCAGCCTGATGCGATCGCTGCCAATCCCAACAGCCTCCAGGAGGGGCTTTAGCCCGGCAATCCTTCTCCGGGCACTAAGGTTGCCCTTCAGGTAGTGGCAGTCTCCGGGGTGACAGCCGCAGACAAGAACGCCATCGGCGCCAGCCGCAAATGCCTTTAATATTAGGGATTCATTCACTCTACCAGAGCACATCACCCTTATTATCCTCAAGCTTGGCTCATATTTTGCTCTCGATGTCCCGGCCAGATCAGCGCCAGCATAGGAGCACCAGTTACAGAAGAAACCAACAATATTTGGCTCAAAGTTCATACCAGGACACCTTCGATCTGTGCCAGTATTTGCTCTGTGGTGAAATGTTTGCTTACTATTGCGCCGCTGGGGCAGGCAGCAGCGCAGGTGCCGCAACCTTTACACAGAGCCTCATTGATGGAAGCAACGCCCTTTTCCTCATCAAAGGTGATGGCACCATAAGGGCAAAGCTCTATGCATGTCTTACAGCCGGAGCATATCTCCTCATCAACAACCGATGTTGCTGCCTCGATCTCGACCTCGCCCTTGCTGATCATAGACAGGACTCTCGCTGCTGCCGCAGACGCCTGGGCAACCGTATCCGGGATATCCTTCGGGCCCTGGCAGCATCCAGCGACGAAGATGCCATCCGTTGTGGTAGCCACCGGGTCCAGCTTGGGATGCTTTTCGAGTAAGAAGCCATCGGCGCTCCTGCTCAAAGAGAACATTTTAGCTGTTTCCCCCGCATCAGCGCGTGGTTCCAAGCCGGTGCTTAAAACAACCATGTCGACGGGGATGCGCCGCTGGCGGCCGATAAGGGTATCTTCGCACAGGACAATTAGCTTGCCTTCTTCATTTGCATTCTCAGACAGATCAGTGACCTCAGCGGCGCGTCCCCTTACAAAGTTAACGCCTTCTTCCTGAAGGCGATTATAGAACTCCTCATATCCCTTACCGAAGCAGCGAAGGTCAATGTAGAGCTGGTAGATCTCAGCATCGGGGATCTTCTCCCCTATTATATGGGAGAACTTCAGCGAGTACATACAGCAGACCCGTGAGCAATACTCGTGGTAGTTTATATCCCGGCTGCCGACACAGTGCAGAATAGCCACGCTTTTTGGCTGCGAACCGTCTTTGAGCTGGAGCTTGCCCCCAGTAGGGCCTGACGCATTGCTCATTCTCTCGAACTGGAGTCCCGTGTAAACATTGTCATAACGCCCGTAACCATACTGAGTAATGACTGAAGGGTCGAAAGAATCGAAGCCTGTGGTAATAATGATAGAGCCGACATCCACCTCGACAAAACTCTCCGTTTGCTCGAAGTCTATGGCATTGGCCTCGCAGAATTTCTCGCAAGCACGGCATTTGCCCTTCAGGAAATAAGCGCAAACATCGCGGTCTATGACAGGCACGTTGGGCACAGCTTGCGGGAAGGGCGTGTATATAGCTTTCCTCTGGCCCATCCCGACATCGAACTCGTTGTCTGCCTTAAAAGGACATTTCTCCTGACAGACGCCGCAGCCGGTGCACTTGCTCTCATCGACATAACGCGGCTTCCTCCTGATTTTGACCTTGAAGTTGCCAACATAGCCCGAAACATCCATCACCTCGCTGTATGTCATCAGCTCTATGTTTTCGTCTGACCTCACCGAGGCCATTTTCGGTGTCAGTATTCAGGCTGAACAGTCGAGTGTGGGGAAGGTCTTGTCAAGCTGGGCCATGTGGCCGCCAATGGATGGCTCTCTCTCTACCAGGTAAACATGGTTACCCGAGTTGGCAATCTCAAGTGCCGCCTGGATGCCGGCGATGCCGGCCCCTACGACCAGGGTGTTGGGGTTAATGGGTACCTCTCTAGTCTCCAACGGTTGGTGATGGTATACCTTCTTGACCGCTGCGCTAACCAATGCCTTGGCTTTCTCAGTTGCAAGCTCGTGATCATCGGTAACCCAGGCACACTGCTCGCGAATATTAGCCATCTCCATCAGATACGGGTTCAAGTCGGCACTGGCCAGTGTGCGCCTGAAGGTCAACTCGTGGAGCCGTGGCGAACAGGACGCTATCACTACACGATTCAGGTTATGCTCCTTGATGTCGTTCTTGATGAGATCCTGCCCCGGGTCTGAGCAGACGAACTTGTAGTCCTTGGCTAACACCACACCTTCCAGGCCCCTGACGAACTCTGCTACCTGTTCGACATCAACTGTTGCGGCAATATTGGCCCCGCAGTGACAGACATAGACACCGATTCTTCGCTCCATTGTATCCCCCTTGTCAGATCTCAACATACTTGGCTAGAACTCTATCGGCCGGGACTATGCATTTCTCTAACCCCAGGGTCTTGCCGTCGATTCCGAAGGCCAGGCCCATAAGCTGCGTAAAGAACAAGATAGGGAGTTTGAAATTTGTTTTAAATTTCTTGTTAACATTGCCCTGATAGACATCTAGATTTGTTTGGCATAGCGGACAGACGGTGGCGATGCACTCAGCCCCGTTACTTGCGGCGCTGTCGAGGAGTTTACGTATCAGCCCCAGGGCAAGGTCCTCCTCAGATATAATCAGAGACCCCCCGCAGCAACGAGCCTTCAAAGGGAAATCAGTAGCCTTAGCTCCCAGGCTCTCTATCAGGCGGTCAAGGGATTGCGGTGCTTCCGGGTCATCAAAGGTTGGCCCGGGCCGCACAACCTGGCAGCCGTAGTAGGGAGCTACGCTGAGGTCGTCAAGTTTCTTTATAACCTTCGCTGAGATTTCGTCAAAGCCTATATCATTTACAAAAACATCAAGCAAGTGCCGCACCTTAACAGTGCCATAGTACTCAAGTCCGCCAGCCGCCAGAGCCTCATCCACCTTGGCTCTCAGCTCAGGGTACTCCTTGAGGTATGAATTGGTCCTGCTTAAGATGACATAGCAGGCACTACAGGGTGTCACCAGATCAAGACCCTTTTCCTCAGCTAGAGCCAGGTTGCGACCTGAACTGCACAACGAAGCCAACTCGTCAACGGAGGTGTAGGGTGTAGACCCGCAGCAGTTCCAATTTTCAAGCTCGATGAGTTCTACGTCCAGTACCTTAGCTACAGCCTGTATTGACATGCCGTATGCCTTGGCCCCACCGTGTGATGAAGAACAACCGGGGAAGTAAGTATAATATCTCATCATATACCTCCCAACTCGTCAGCCTTGTCCAGGATGGCTTTTAGCTGCTTCTCTGCTTCCGGCTTCAACCTTTTGGCTTTGATAGACAGGCGTCCGTGTGTTAGCAAACTGAGCGCCATGGGGATCATCCTCAGGGCACGCAACGGGTTAGTTAAGAGGTAGAACAAGATCATAAAGCTTGGCTCTGGGACGCTGCCGATGCTATACACGAAGTCGCTGAAGCTTCTATACATAGTTGGTGTTAATGTTCGTGCGCTACTCATGTTCTCACGGACAGATAGGCACTCCAGGGCATGCATGATATCCGTTATTTTGATTTCCCTGGGACAGCGTACCGTGCAGAGATAACACGAAGCGCAAAGCCACATCGAATTGCTGGATAAAACCTCCTCGCGCATGCCCGCTCGTGCCATAGCGATGAGCTTTCTGGGTGTGTAGTCCATCCTGTTGGCATTGGGACATGAGGCAGAGCAGGTGCCGCATTGAATACACAGGCGAATCCGTTCGCCTCCGGGCAAGCTGCTGATCTCCTCAATAAGAGTGTCAGTGCCTTTTACCTTTGTTTCCATAGTACACCAACCTATGTCAGGTAATTTTGGTAAGAATCGATGCTAATGTATGGTGAGCTATGAGGAATTTCCAACTATCGATGGGTAATTTAATACCGCGCAAGTTTCTTACCTCTGCCCCCAGTCTATTCCACGAGTCAGCAAATCAACTAGAGCTTTAATGCCTGTTTTCGATTGCTGGAAAAGCCTAAAGTATCATACGCACTAGGCATTTATGCCTAATTCCTGGATGACAGCAATAAGCGTTTGAGCCCGATCTGAAGAGCATTGTGGCTTGGAACCGGGCAGGAGCATACTATCGCGGTATAGCGGCATTGACTTGGAAAAGTGATTTTTATTTTATAAGAAAAGCGTCCTGTTTGCTGATGGCAGTGTGTCCTTGCGGAGTTGTAATCAGGGGACTGGATAGCGAGCCCGGTACCTTTAGGCTGCATCTTAAGCTAAGGATTTGAAAGTGATAGAAGCTAATTAGCAAACGCTGCACCTATCGACGCCCAGGTGTTCGAGATTGACTGCGCGGTGTCTCGATGTCGACAGGTGCAGCCTGGATTGTCAAGTTGCGTGTGGTGCATTAAGCGTTATCTGAAGCAACCAATTGATGCGACGGCACCTTATAGCTAATTATTATTACTGGGATACTTTATAATTGAGGCAATTGCTCTTGGCCTCTCTACGTCGTGCCTATAACGCCTTAGCTGCTCTGGATAACCTTCTGTGCCTCCTTCAACGTCTTGGTTCTCTTCTTCTCCCGTGCGCGTGTAGCTCGTATGACCTGATAGATACCGCTGATGTTCAGATACCATACTAAAGCGACAGGTAGAAGAATCAGGGGTATTCCCAGAACAAGCGCTAATATTGCCCACCACTCCATGTCAAAACCTCCTTTCGTTTGTTGCCTTTTTGAATCAGGTCACCTGTCCTTATGTCTGGCACAGATGAGTTTCTTCCGACCGAGGTGCTATATGGATGTCCGCTTTGTCATCGCACAGCTTCATCGGCCGCGCCCTTAGGCTCCTCTTTACGGGCGGCCTTTTTCTCGCGAGCTTCCTTTATTGCCGCGTAGATACCACCGACGTTCAGGTACCATACATAAGCAGCCGGAAAGAGGATAACTGGTATACCGAGTACCAGAATCAGTATTACATACCACTCCATTTCAATCCCCCCCTTTCCACCAATGCCTGCCCGAAGCAGGCTGGCTAATCAGTGTATGGCACTAACCAGTTTATTATCCTAGCCGGGTTTTCTAATCACCCCCGGGGCTCCCTTTACGCGGATAGCCTTATTCCTCCGGGTCCCCTTTATGGCTTCGTAGATACCGCCGATGTTCAAGTACCACACAAAGACCACTGGAAAGAGAATGACAGGTATGCCCAGCGCTAGCGCTACTATGAATTCCCACTGCATCACTCACGACCTCCTTTCTCTGGACACCTGCCCTGGTCTAAATGACCGATGCCGACTATCTGCTAAACGGAGACGGGGGGCCGGATGCGGGACCAAACCGTCGGGAGTTTCTGCGCTTGCTAGCTGTCTTATTTCACTCCGGTCCCCCCTAGCCTCCACCATTACACTATCACCTCGCCGTAAAATCGACTTCCGCCATAATGCCTGTTTACTGATGGCTAAAATCGCTTACAAAATGAGGCACTGGCACGCATTTATGCCTAGCTCCTGTCGAACCGTGTTGGGGAGTTGTAACTGCTTATAGAGCGATATGGCCGGAAGTTAGCTAAGACGAGGTATGATGCGATTATGACTGGACTAAGATAACATTGAGAGGGGGCAATTTAGACAAGATGCAATATAGCTGCTATTAATAAAGCTGTGCCCGGGCTTGGCGTATCTAGCTACGAAGCAGATCGACTTGATATTTACCGTCTTTGGGTGCCCTCGCGTTAATAATCAAATCAAGGCAGGTCCTTGATAGTGACCCATCCTTCTTTAAGGGCTCGCACCATGGCCTCTGTCCGTGAGCTAACCTGCAGCTTGTCAAAGATGCGTCCCAAATGTGCCTGAACAGTACGCATGCTTAGACAAAGCTCTTCGGCAATATCCTTATTACTCAGGCCCCTGGTAACCAGCCGGAGAACTTCCATCTCCCTATCGCTTAGAGTGTTCTCTGGCTGTACCGACTCAGCCTTGTCAGAATGGGGCACAAAATGGTTCAGAACCTTGCGGGCAACCGAGGGATGGAGCACTGACTCCCCGGCATGGACCGCTCTAACGGCATCAATAAGTTCCTGCCCGCGGACGCTCTTCAAGAGATAACCGGCGGCTCCTGCTTCCAGCAGGCTGAAAATGAACTGATCATCGTCATAAGCAGTGAGTATCAACACAGATATACCGGGGTAAAGCTCTTTGATTTGTTTGGTGGCCTCGATGCCGTCGAGTATGGGCATAGAGATGTCGATAATCGCAACGTCAGGCCTGAACCTGGCAGCCAGGCTGACTGCCTCCTCCCCGTCTCCTGCCTCAGCTACCACCTCTATGTCCTGTTCCTGCTCCAGGATCTGGCGTGTGCCCTCTCTCAGCACGGCATGATCATCAGCAATCAGAACTTTAATCCTGTCCAAGTGGCACTCCAATCCACGTCCAATATTATACCATAGCTGTCGCCTGGTGACTTCCTCTTAATGTGCATAAATGCTTAGCAATGCGTCGCATCATAGTAATTTTGTGCAGGTATAAACAGGCATAATGGCGGAAGTCGGTTTTACTGCCGAGGTGGTAAATTGATAGTGAAGGCACGAGTGATGGCGAGTATCAACGAAGTCCATCTGTTGCATGCCGTAACGAAGGCATTCAACTACGAAATTACTGCCCCGGCGTTTCCGGCAAGAAGCGCCGGAAAGGAGGATTGAAATGGCGTGGTATATCGTACTAGTGCTGGTGTTTTCGATACCCATCATATTCTTCGCAGCGGCATATGTGTTGTTCCTGACCATCGGCGGTGTCTATTCGATCGTTAAGGACGCCAGGGAGATGCGGGCTTTTCGCAGGAAAGCGATGGAAGATGCCCGGCGGTGGGGTGAAGTATCAGAGGAAGATACAGGCAAGGCGTCTATGGAAAAAATGTATCTGGTCTGTCAGCGTTGCAGCAGGACGGTTGATACCGGTCGAGATGGCCCCTACCCTCAGACACTATTCGTGCGCGGGTACTGCGATAGGTGCGCCGGTTTTTTACTTGACCGGGCGAAGAATGGTGGACGCGATAAGAGGCTAGAAAGCGTGGTGCTCGTTTGCAGCGATATAGCCTCTAAAGCCGGAGCGGCTTCTCTGCAGTTAAATCCGGAAGCCATACTAAGCTGATAGCATATAAAAAAGGCGAATCTGCACCGGCGCTGACTGTTCCATATTTTCCGTCCTGTGGAGAAAAAACCGAGTCTGCCGAGGAAATGGGTACGCGGGGGTTGAATTATCAGGAGAGATCATGTTGCCACTTCAATCGATACAGTAGTCCCCCTGCTTATTTCAGACTTCACTGACAGGCTGCCGTCGATTATGCGGGCTCTCTCCTGCATTCCGAGTATGCCCAATTTTCTCCTGGAGGCCAGATCCCCCAGGATTTTCGGCAATTCGAAGCCCTTACCATTATCGGAGACCTGCAGCTTTACTTTCTCCGAGGTAAACTCGATCTGAGCCTCAACCTTAGTTGCTTCCGAATGCCTTCTAGCGTTGCTCAATGCCTCCTGGGCGATGCGGAATAGCACCAGCTCGATTTGAGGCGACAGACGGCGCTCCTTTCCAACAATTCCCAGGAAGGCATCAATTCCACTGTTTACGCTTGTATCTGTTGTCAACCATTCCAGTGCGGGTACCAAACCCAGGTGGTCTAGCAACCCTGGTCGCAACTCATGGCTGAAGCGACGAACACCATCCATTAGGGACTGCGTTTCTCTTAATAGTTGCTCCAGACGCTCGACAACCTCACCGGGCAACCGATTGCTGTATCTGGTTATACCCTCAATGTGCAAGGCCAGAGCAGCAAGGTCCTGAGCGGTTTCATCATGTAGCTCACGGGCGATGCGTTTTCGTTCCTCTTCCTGGGCCTGTGTGATCTCGCGAATGTAGAATTGCATGTTGTCACGCAAACGCCGTTCCTCGGTTACGTCCCTGGCGATAGTCTGGATAGCTACCAGCTGGTCATTTGCAGTAATCGCCCGGACTGCCAATTCCACTATTACCTCAGTCCCATCCTTTCTCAACAATCGCTCTTCCTGGCGCTTATCAGCAGCTTCTCCCCTGAGCCATATTTGCCGGGTTCCATCGGCAGTCGCGATATTCTCTCGTGCAAGCAATTGCTTGATATTCATATTTTGAAGTTCATCGACGGAGTAGCCGACAAGTGCTACCATTGCCCGATTAGCCTCGACGATATCGCCCTCAGGGTCGCTTACGATGATAGCCTCACTTGCGCTCTCAAACAAGTCTTTGTAGCGCTCCTCAGATGCTTTTAACTGCTCTGCGCCGTTCTCAAGGTCCGAGTGCGCTGTGCCTAGCTTAACATAAGCCTTTTGCAGTCTCTTCCGCCTATTCTGCTCCATACCAAGCAGTATGGTCGCTAAGCTGGCTAGGATGATGAAAATCAATGCTCTGGCCAGGGCATCGGGATGGGGTGACACTAATATGGCTCGTGGTAACACAATACACAAGCAAGCGGCTGACATAATGATTGCTCCCTTTGACTGGTACACCAGTGCAGCATAGAGCATGGGGATTATAAGGAGGGTCCGGTGTATTTCGTGTAGATACTCCTCAGAAAAAAAGGTGTCGCCAAAAGGGATGATACTGACAATGCCGAACCAGTCAGCGTAATAGACGATTGTCAGAAGAATGGTTATAAAAGCGATAGCCCAGAGGTGGGGATTGCGCAGTAGGGTAACTGCTGAGGTCAATCTAGACATCAATCCGTATTTTGTACATTCAATAACTTATTTTTGGTAACCTGATGAATTTACTTAGGGGATATCGTCGAGTGTGAGCCAGCCCTCTCTGAGAGCACGGAGAACGGCCTCGGTGCGGGAGCCGACCGACAGTTTGGCAAAGATGTTCGCCAGATGAGTCTGACATGTACGTACGCTGATGCCGAGCGCCTGTGCGATCTCCTTATTACTCAGACCCTTGGCTGCGGTCTTCAATACTTCAAGTTCACGTGAGTGCAGCGGCTGAGATACTTCCACCCCTTCTCCTTTGGTTGATACCAGCCGACTAAGGAGTTTTCGCGTAGCGTGGGGCCCCAAGACTGTTTCCCCGGAATGTAGCGCTCTAATTGCCCGAACCAGGTCCCGAACACGCAC
This sequence comes from uncultured Dehalococcoidia bacterium, assembly GCA_964453665.1. GTDB lineage: Bacteria > Chloroflexota > Dehalococcoidia > SZUA-161 > SZUA-161 > DAOUTY01. Next base: position 25,644 of record CAYVQT010000025.1, read on the forward strand.
ACTTTTAAGTAGGTAGCCTGCCGCTCCTGCCTCAATAGCGCCAAGAACATACGAATCATAGTCGTAGGCGGTCAGTACGAGTATGGCCGTGGTGGGAGAGGCTGCTTTGATTTTTTTCGTGGTCTCAATGCCGTTGAGTTCTGGCATCGACACATCCAGTACGGCGACGTCAGGCGAAAGCTGATGTGCCTTTTCGACGGCTTCCACGCCATTGCTTGCCTGCGCGATAACCTCTATGTCCTCTTCCTGTATCAGTAGACTGACCAGGCCCTCCCGAAATACCGGGTGATCATCAGCAACCAGAACCCTTATCTTCTCCATAATGCGGCCCGAGCAGTGTTCGCCACTCGGCTCCCTAGTACGAATGATACTGAAAAAATGAAGTTTTGTCGATAGCAATCCTTAGAGGGTAGTGCGCACATCAATTCGTATACCTTTTTAAAAGCAACGCGGAGGTATTCTCTTCGCCACTGATAGTGCCGCAATCGGCTGTGCGGAAAGCCTAAGTGCGGCCACCTATTGCGATATGGGCGCCTCAATACTTACCGTAGTCCCATTACCCAGCTCTGAGCTTATATCCAAACGACCGCCCAGCAATCGCACTCTTTCTTCCATCCCAAGCAGACCAAGCTTGCTGCTACGAGATAAATCACCGATCTCATCGGGCAGTTCGAACCCTATGCCATTATCGCTTACGGTTATAGATATCTTCCTGTCCTCAAATCGAATCGAGACCTCAGCCTTTGAGGCGCTGGAATGCTTCTCAATATTCCTTAGAGCCTCCTGAACAATACGAAAGAGCATTAGCTCAATATCTGGCGCCAAGCGCTGCTCCGAGCCGTCCATTACCAAATTCGTCTCTATACCACTTCGTTCCTTCAACTCATCTTGCAACCAACGCAGTGTTGCTACCAGCCCCAGATCATCCAGCATAGGTGGCCTCAAATCTTGGCCAAAGCGGCGTAACCCCTGCAAAACCGTTCTGATGTGCTCGCCTAAATCCTTTAAAAAGGCAATATTTTCCACGGGCAAGTTGCTATTGCTTCGAATAAAATTGTCAACCTGGCGGTTGAGGGCGTAGAGGTCCTGGGCTGTGTCATCATGAAGTTCGCGGGCGATGCGAGTACGTTCCTCTTCCTGTGCGGTGGTGATCTGCTGTAGATAATAGCGCAGGTTATCCTGCATTCGTTTCTCTTCAGTAACATCTCTGGCCATGTGCTGGAAGCCAATTGCTCTTTCGTCTTCAGTGAGCAGACTGGTCGTCAGCATTAGTATTGCTTCCGTCCCGTCTCTCCTTATTATATGCTGCTCGTAAGGCTGCTCTACAGGCTCTTTCAGGAATAGCTTGCGGCTGACCCGACTGGCTGTATTAAGGCTTTCAGCGGACATAAAATGACTTACATTCATTTTCATCAATTCTTCGACGCTGTACCCGGTGATCTTCTCGCCAGCTTTGTTAGCGACCATAATATTACCTTCGAGGTCGTGAGTCCAGATTGCATCGCTTGCGTTTTCAAAAAGACGCCGATAGTTCCTTTCCGAGATAGCCAGTCTTTGTGCTACCAGACGTTCTTTCTCATAGAGTTGAGCATTCTCCATGGCGATGGCTATCTGTCCGCCAACGGCAGTAAGCAGTTCGATATCATCGATAGAAAACTGCCGGGGGCGGCGCATAGCCACGCAAGCTACGCCGCTGACAGATTCTCTGAGAATCAAAGGTACGATTAGCTGTACCCTAATTTGCATTTTCTTGAACTCAGGTCCGGTTAGCTCGGAATCTAGTGCCAGATCTTCGATTACCACAGGTTCGCCCGTCTTGGCCACCTCCCCATAAGGGCCTTCACCAATCATTTTGCCGTTGACAGCTTGTGCGAATTCATCGGATACGCCTTCGTGGCCAACCAGTTCCAGGATTTGGGCTTCATCATTTAAGCGGAATAACAGAGTAACCTCCACCTCCATCAACTCTGACACCAGGGTAGTGGCTTTGCGGAGAAGCCCCTCGAGCTCTAATGATCCCCACAATATAGTAGATATAGAGTTAAGTATGGTCAGCCTTCTTTCATTCTTCCTCATGGACTGAACATATTGCTGAAGAATACCATGCGTCGATCGCAGTGCATCTAAAGCCGCCTCAGTTCTGGCCCTCTCTCTAGATCTAGTCCAGAGCCACAAACACGCCAGCAAGCCTACTATCAGGACTCCTCCCGTTTCAAGCAGGGCGTCTTGCGGAACCGGGGAAATAATGATTGCTCTGGGCACCATAACGAGCAAAGCGGCAAAGGCGACAACTATCCCTGCATACAGCCCGAATACGAAGCCAGCGTAAATTATAGGTATAAGGAATATAATACGATCGAAGGCATGGCGGCTTGTCCCAAAGAGCCCCTGGGTTTCTGAGTCTGCTATACCTATCTGTTGAATATAGTGGTGAATACTAATAAGCACAAACAGGAGCAGGATAGCCCAGAAATGGGGGTTTCGCAGAATCTTCGTCGACCGATCCTTGAGGGCAGGCAATTTATCAGGAGATATCATCCAGGGTAAACCAACCCTTTCTTAACCCATATATTACAGCCTCGGAGCGAGAGCCCACGCCGAGCTTGTTGAAGATGCTTCTCATGTGAGCTTGAACAGTTCGCACGCTGATGAAAAGCTCTTCTCCGAGCTTTTTGTTGCTCATGCCTTTTGCTGCCAGTCGCAGCACTTCCATTTCGCGGTCCGTCAGGTCATTTTCAGCTCGGGTCTCCGAGAGCCCGGTGCCCTGCGATTTGAACCGGGACACCAGCTTGCTGATTACCGCAGGGTGGAGCACAGGCTCTCCCGCGTACACCGCGCGGATAGCACTGATCAAATCATCGCCACTAACGTCTTTCAACAGGTAGCCAGCTGCGCCCGCTTCAAGAAGGCTGAGAATATATTCATCGTAATCGTAGCCGGTTAGGACCAGCACTGTAGTTGAGGGTAAACGTTCTTTTATATGCTTCGTAGCCTCGATGCCGCTCAGTTTAGGCATAGCGACATCCATAACAACCACGTCAGGCTTAAGTTCGGTTGCCAGGCGCACTGCCTCTTCCCCGTCACCGGCCTCACCAACAACCTCCATATCTTTCTCATGACCTATAAGCTGGCGCGTACCTTGTCGTAATACAACGTGATCATCGACAAGCAGTATTCTGACAATATCCATGACGTAGGTCCGTGCGACCATTATAATCCTCGATACCAGTGCCATCAAGCGTATTTACTGTGCGGGCTATAGTGATTATAAGTGCAGTTTTCTAAGTATAAATGCCTAGTTATAACAACTTAACATACGTTAGGTCATACTGCGTTAAGGCAAAGCAGGAAATAGGCACGTGGGCGGATGGCATAACATTCACGGTGTTGTTAAATATTATTGGAGGCTGAGATAGAGAAGGGAAAGAAAGGAGTAAGACAATGAAAGCGGATGTGTTGGCTCAGGTTAAAGAGATGCTCAAAGGGGCTACGACTGAACAGGAGATCGCAGAGATAAGCAGCATCATAGAAGAGGCGAAAGGAAAGCTCCGGTTGGCGGAGCGGGATATGGGCTTCTGGGAAGGCAAGACTACCTGTTGGGAGATGTTCCGCTGCCCTCAGGAGGTCAGGGATGAGTGTCCAGCGTATAAGTATCGGGAACTTCCCTGCTGGCAAATCGAAGGTACCTACTGCAAGCTTTTCGACTACGGGACGAAAGGTGACGGCACTGAGATCTGTGAAAGCTGCCGGGTCTACAAAAAGTGGGGTCGTGCGGAGCCGATACAGATAAAGCTCCACGGCAAGGGTTTCAACCCGGTCAGCAAAGTTATCACAGAAGGAGGCGAGAGGATTCAGGTTGAGACTAAGATAAGAACCGAGACACTGAGACTGGGAGATACGGTACGGATTAAGGAATGCGAAGCAAGACCGGAGCTGGTAGATGCGCGGGGTGAGATAGTGCAGATGCAAACCCAGGCGTACGAAGAGTACAGTGTACGTCCTATATGGGTAAAGATAACGACTGGCGAGGGCAAGGGCAGGACCTGTGGCTTCTGGGAACGTGAACTGGAGATAGTATCAGTAGCTTGAGAATGCCGAAATAGAAAAGGCGAAGGCCTTAACTGAGAGGGCATGCAGCAAAGGGCGGAGGATATAAAGCCCTGCTGGATGCCCTTTTCGTCTGCAATTTCCCATATCCTGACGTGCCTATGCAATATGCATGAAATACTTAGTGCATTTGCATGAGCGGGGCAATTCTGGTGGCTGCCTTTCTGTATTATAAATGAATGCTTTGGCGGATGTGGTTTAAGGCACTGGAGGTTACGATAGATATGAGTGGGAGGTGCAGAAAAGAGAGAGTTGCTCTGTCTACGTGATGCAGGGAGGGCTGGCTTGAAAAAATGGCCGTTCCTGATTGCTCCAAGGCGCAAGCCCTCCCTGCGGTCCGGTTGCCGGGTATCTCGGGAATTGATTAAAGCTGATAACAATTGCATTGGTAGAAAAATCAGGAATTATTAAGCTGTGCTCTCATTTTAGGCTGCGTCGAGTGAGTAGGATGAAAACAGCCAATGGATTTGATAGCAACACTAGATCAGGAGGCAGAGAATGGAAGCAATTGGCAATGATATGCGTCCGGCAGGTAGCGCTGGTGCGGGTTATGCGGGGAGGATTTTCAGCGAAATTCAAGGGGTGATTGACGATACGGGAGGACAGGCGGGCGCTCTCATTAGAGTTTTACAACAGGCGCAAGGGCTGATCGGATACCTCCCTGTCCCGATGTTGAAGACTATCTCGCGGGACCTGGGGATACCCCTGAGTGAGGTATATGGAATAGTCAGCTTCTACCACTTCTTCACTATGGTGCCCAAGGGTAAACATGTCATACAGGTCTGTATGGGCACCAGTTGCTATGTTAAGGGAGGGCAGAAGATTCTCGATACATTGAAGAAGGAAGTCGGACTTGTGCCGGGAGGCATTACCGAGGATGGTAAATTCTCCTTGGAGACGGTTCGCTGCCTTGGCTGTTGCGGGTTATCTCCGGTAATTGCTATCGGGGATCAGGTTTACCGGAGGGTGAAACCCGGCGAGATTAGGGACGTACTTAGTTCCTATGAATAGGAGGTAGTTATGAAGCCACTGGCTTCTGTAGAGGAGCTGAATAATCTGAGGGATCAAGCTCTAAATAAACTGGCTGAACGTGAGGAGAATATCCAGGTTAAGGTTCACCTGGGAACATGTGGCATTTCTTCGGGGGCTACCAAGGTCTTGGATGCATTCCTGCAGGAGGTTGTAGCTCGCAAGATATACGATGTTGTGGTACTCCAGGCGGCCTGTATTGGATTATGCGGCGTCGAGCCGGTGGTCACGGTCATCAAACCAGGCCAGAATAAGGTGATTTACATTGAGGTTACAGAGGATAAGGTCCCCCGGATTGTGGAGGAGCACCTTGTGAGAGGTAAGGTAATTCAGGAATGGGTCCTGGATGAGAATGACCCCTTGTTAAAGCTTCAAGAGATAAGGGTGATGCACAACCAGGACCTTAACCCGATGAATATCGATGAGTATATTGCCAGAGGCGGCTATCAAGCTCTTGCCAAAGCTTTATCCCAGATGAGCCCTGAGGAGGTTATCGAGGAGATCAGTAAATCGGGGCTGCGGGGAAGGGGAGGCGCGGGTTTCCCCACTGCAAGGAAGTGGGGCTTCGTTCGCGGTGCCCCGGGTGACGAGAAATATGTGGTCTGCAATGGCGACGAGGGTGACCCCGGCGCTTACATGAACCGAGCTGTCCTCGAGGGTAATCCCCATTCCATAATTGAAGGTATGGCCATCGGCGCCTATGCTATAGGAAATGTACGCCAGGGCTACACCTATCTCCGCGCCGAATATCCGCTCGCCATTAAAACGCTGAGTCATGCCATTGCCCAAGCCCGGGGATATGGACTCCTCGGCAAGAGCATATTGGGTACGGACTTCGAGTTCTCTCTGGACATATTCCCGGGCGCCGGCGCCTTTGTCTGCGGAGAGGAAACGGCTCTCCTGGGTTCTATCGAAGGAAAGCGGGGAAACCCCAGGCAGAGGCCGCCATTCCCCGCTGTCAAGGGGCTTTTTGGCAAGCCGACCACCCTCAACAACGTGGAAACATGGTCAGATGTCCCGCAGATCATTCTGCGGGGTGCCGATTGGTTCGCCAGCGTTGGCACAGAGAAAAGCAAAGGGACAAAGACCCTGTGCCTAGTGGGTAAGATAAACAACACCGGCCTGGTCGAGGTTCCCCTGGGGACGCCGCTGGGGGAAATTGTTTTCGACATCGGCGGCGGCATACCGGATGGCAAGAAATATAAGGCGGTGCAGATAGGGGGGCCCTCTGGCGGCGTCATCCCAATTGAACATATAAATACCCCGGTTGACTATGAAGCTGTCACTGCCCTGGGGGCCATTATGGGCTCCGGTGGGCTAGTGGTTATGGACGAAGACAGCTGTATGGTAGATGTGGCCAAGTATTTCCTGCAATTTACCAGGGACGAATCTTGTGGCAAATGCGTTCCATGCCGTGCCGGAATCCCGGCGATGCTGGAGATCCTTAGCAGGATAAGTCGTGGTGAAGGCAAGATGGAAGACCTGGATACACTGGAGGAGTTGGGGGAGATGGTGGTATCCGCTGCGCTGTGTGGTCTTGGTCAGACTTCACCTAATCCGGTGCTCACAACCATTCGCCATTTCCGTGAGGAGTATGAGGCGCATATCATCGACAAGAGATGCCCCGCAGCTGTTTGCCAGGCCTTATTCAGGGCTCCGTGCCAGCATACCTGCCCTGTCGGACTTGACGTCCCAGGATATGTCAGTCTGATTAAGGATGGTAATTTTATTGAGTCCTACTGTTTGATAAAGCAGCGCAATCCTTTCCCATCGATTTGCGGCCGGGTGTGTCATCACCCCTGTGAGGCTAAATGTCAACGCGGTCAGGTAGATGAACCTGTGGCGATCAGGGATCTGAAGAGATTTGCCGCCGACTACGCGTTCGAGTTGGGAATTGATTACAACCCGCCGGTGAAGGAAAGAAGAGAGGAGAAGGTCGCAATTATCGGGGCTGGGCCTGCAGGGCTGTCGGCAGCCTGGGACCTTGCACTGGAGGGATACCAGGTTACGGTGTTTGAAGCCCTGCCCGTTGCTGGAGGGATGCTGGCCGTGGGTATACCTGAATACCGCCTCCCCAAGGATATCCTCAAGAGGGAGGTGGAATCAGTCACCAGGCTTGGTGTACGCCTGAGGCTGAATACACGAATCGACGATATTGAATCCCTCCTTGAGGACGGCTACCGGGCTGTGTTTATTGCCACCGGTGCCCACAAGGGAGATAAGATGGGAATTCCCGGCGAAGACCTGGCGGGTATCTACGACGCTATTGATTTTCTGAGGCAGGTCAATTTAGGAAAGAAAGTAAAAATCGGGAGGAAAGTAGCGATTGTCGGTGGTGGCAACTCGGCAGTCGATGCCGCCAGGGTGGCTTTACGGAAAGGGGCTAAGGAGGTCCATATCTTCTACAGGCGTGAGAAAAAAGATATGCCGGCCATGGCCGAGGAAATAGAAGACACCGAGAAGGAAGGAGTCCAGTTTCACTTCCTGACAACTCCTACCAGGCTCCTGGGCGATAACGGGAAAGTTAAAGGGATAGAGTGTATTCGAATGGAGCTGAAAGAGTTCGACCGAAGCGGCAGAAAAACGCCCTATCCTATCGAAGGTTCCGAATATGTGGTAGATGTCGATACGGTCATAGAGGCCATAGGCCAAAGACCAGACACCTCGTTCATCAAAGATGGAGAAATTCAAGTCGGTAGGGGTGGGACCGTATTTACTGACCCCAGGACACTGGCTACAAGTCGTAATGGTATCTTTGCGGGAGGAGATGCAGCAACCGGTCCTGCGACAGTGATCGAAGCTATTGCTGCCGGGCAGAGGGCGGCCTCATCTATCAGGAGATATCTTGAAGGGAAAGAGCTTTCACCTTTGGTGGAGCGCGACGGCTACAAACCTATTGGCATCTCCTCCGTGCCGCCAACCGACGAGGAAACTCGGGAGAGGGCCAGGGTTAGAGCTGCCGAGATAGCCTTGCCCGATAGAGGAAGCTCTTTTAAAGAAGTGGTTCTTTCGTACAGCCCGGAGGAGGCCAGAGAAGAGGCCTCAAGATGCCTCAGATGCGACCTTGAGGTTCAATAGGAGTGAGAGATGAAAGAGATAACCCTGACCGTCAACGATAAGCAATTAAGCGGTAAGGAAGGTAGCACGGTACTGGAAATATGTCAGGCTAATGGCATCGATGTGCCCACCCTCTGTCACCTTGATGGACTGAGCGACGTCGGAGCCTGCCGCATGTGTGTGGTGGAAATTGAAGGTGAAAGGAAACCGGTCCCATCCTGCACCTATCCCGCCAGAGACGGGCTGGTGGTTAAAACCGACACCGAGCGGCTGGAGAAATATCGCCGTCAGATACTGGAGCTAATGTTCGCCGAGCGCAACCATTTCTGTATGTTCTGCGAGCAGAGCGGGGACTGCGAACTCCAGAAACTGGCATACCGATATCAGATGGACAACGTACGCTACCCTTATCAATTTCCTTCTCAAACTATGGACGCGTTAAGCGATTATCTAGTGATTGAGCACAACCGTTGTGTCCTTTGTGGCAGATGCGTTCGTGTATGCAGCGAGATAGCAGCGAACTATGCTCTAGACTTCAGCGGGCGTGGTGTAAAAACGCTGGTATCCGCCGACCTGGCGCAACCGGTGAGCGAATCCACGTGCACTACGTGTGGCGCTTGCGTGCAGGCCTGTCCTACTGGCGCCATCTTCAGCAAGCTCAGCCTTTACCGGGGCATAACTGACGAGTGCCAGCGTATTACTACTGTCTGTCCCGGTTGCGCCGTCGGCTGTCAACTGGATGTGTTGGTAAAGGACAATAATATAGTGCGTATAGAAGCGCCGGAACTGTCCGGGATTAAAGGTCCGCTATGCAAAGAAGGCCGCTTTGAGTTGCTCCGAGAGACACGTCCACGGCTTACCTCGCCACTGGTGCGAGGCAAGCAAGGTGAATTAGAGGAATGTGGTTGGGATAGGGCGATGGAAATCATCGCCGGGAAAGTCAACGGCTCAAAAGATAGCTTCGCCGGCATGATATCCTCAAGGCTGCCAAACGAAACGCTATCCATATTTAATAGGTTTATCAATGAGGCTGTGGGCAGCGGTTTGCTCGATACCCTTGATGGAGACATCTGTAGGGTAATCAGCGAGGGGATCAAGCGGTTTCAAAATAACGGAAATGGATTGGCCATTGAGTGCCCTATTGAAGAGATACTGGACGCTGATTGTATCCTCATAGTAGGGGCTGATCCTAAGAATACCAACCCCATTATTGGTAATCTCGTGCAGCGGGCTCGAAGGCAAAAGGGGGCAAAGCTCATTGTCGTAGACCCGTCAAGGAATGTTTTCCCGCTATGGACCGATCTCTGGCTGAAGCCGAAGGCTGGAAGTGAAGGCGCTCTTCTTGCTGGCCTGGGCAAGGCCCTTGTCGACAAGGGCCTGCTCATACTTGAAAAGGCGGGGACAGAACTCATTCAATCTCTGAAGAAATATGATATGGTCAAGGTCTGCAGTGAAACCGGCATTGATAAGGGGAGATTGGAGATGGCAGCAGAGATGTATGGTCAGGCAGCGCATGGCGTGATCATATATGGCGAAGGCTTGCTGAATAGTGAAGATCCAAGCCTTATTACCTGCATTCTAAACCTGGCTGCCTTAACGGGAAATGTGGAAGGGGAAAGCCTGAGGGTTATCTCGCTCAAGCCAGGGGCTAACAGCCGTGGTGCCTGGGAGCTGGGTCTGGCAAAACGGGGTGTAGAGCGCAATGGGCTGAAGGGGCTGTATTTGCTACTTGGTGATGACCAGGTGAACGATGGCCTGATCGACCGGCTCAAGGGAATCGGTTTCCTGGTGGTTCAGGCGAGCTATCAATCGCCGGTTACTGCTATGGCCGATGTGGTGCTGCCTTCTCCCATCTGGGCAGAGCGTGAGGGTAAATACGTGAGCATGGATGGCAATGAGCTTGAAATAAGACGCGCGCTGAAGCCGCGAGAGGGGATGCTTCAGGATCAGGAGATATTGGTGAAACTTTCGAAGAAACTGGGACGTGAGTTGATTACAAGCTAGGAGGTCAATGGTGGCAAAGGTTAAGGTCGCTACTGCATGGTTAGACTGTTGCTCCGGGTGCCATATGTCTTTTCTGGACCTGGATGAGGCGCTTGTCGATCTGGCGCAGGCTATAGAACTCACCGCTACCCCCGTAACCGATATTAAGGAGTTCACACCGGTTGATTTGGGCATTATCGAAGGGGCTGTAAGTAACGAGCACGATGAAGAGGTGGCCAAGGACCTGCGCGCCAACTGCAAGATTCTTATGGTTTGGGGCGATTGTGCCTGCTTCGGCGGAATATGTGCCATGCGCAACCTGTTCAGTATAGAGGAGGTCCTGGACAGATACTATCATACCGAGAGCAGCGTTGGTGACAGGATCCCCAGTTCTGAAGACTTGCCACCGCTAACGAAGGTCAGGCCGGTCAATCAGGTGGTTAAAGTTGACTGCTATGTTCCGGGATGTCCACCGAGTGCAAAAGCTATTCACTATGCACTGGCCGAGCTATTGGAGGAAAGAATTCCGATAATCCCAAGCGAAATAATGAGGTTTGACTGAGGTTTCAGACAGAGGGAGATATCATGACTAAGAAGATTGTTATCGAGCCAGTTACCCGGGTCGAGGGACACGGAAAGGTAACTATCCTCCTTAACGACAGGGGTAATGTGGACCAGGCCAGGTTCCACATTACCCAGGTGCGGGGATTCGAGAAGTTCTGTGAGGGGCGGCTGTTCTGGGAGATGCCGCTTATAACTGCCCGTATCTGTGGTATTTGCCCGGTAAGTCACCACCTCGCTTCAGCAAAAGCTGGGGACGCCATTCTGGGGGTGACGTTGACGCCTACGGCGGAGAAGCTGCGCAGGCTGATTCATATGGCGCAGCTTGTGCAGTCTCATGCACTTCATTTCTTCCACCTGGCCAGTCCGGATTTACTTTTCGGTATGGATGCAGACCCGACCAAGAGAAACGTAATGGGGCTTATTGCCGAAAAGCCGGATATTGCTGTGAAGGGGGTGAAGCTTCGCGCCTTTGGCCAGAAGATAATCGAGATGATGGGGAACAAGCGAGTTCATCCCAACGCTGCAATCCCCGGGGGAATGAACCGAGCTCTTAGTCCGGAGCAGCGTGACGATATTAGAGGGCAGGTTGATGAGGTCATCGCCGACTGCCAGTTCGCCATAAAACTCTTCACCGACTACAGCGCTCAAAATAGTGAGGTGGTTGCCAGCTTCGCTGATTTCACCAGTTCATATATGGGGCTGATAGATGGAAAGGGCAACGTTGAGTACTATGACGGGAAGCTCAGATTGAAGGACAGCAATGGCTCTATTTTAGAAGACAATGTGGCGCCCGAGAGTTACCTTTCAATTATCGAGGAAATGGTCGAAGACTGGTCTTATCTCAAGTTCCCTTACTACAAGAAGCTGGGGTACCCTGGCGGCATGTATCGCGTGGGGCCTTTAGGGCGGCTTAACGTTGCCGACGGGTGTACTACTCCTCTGGCTAATAAGGAGTTCAAGAACTATAAAAAACTGGGTGATAACGGCATTGTACAGGCCTCATTATATTACCACTATGCCCGATTGATCGAAATGCTCAACTGCGCCGAGGAGATAAAGTCGCTTGTCGAGGATGAGTTCATATGCGGAAAGGATATATGGGTAAATTCCGCCCAGATTAACGAGGAGGGAATAGGAGTTATTGAAGCGCCGAGGGGTACGCTATTCCACCATTATTGGGTGGACGGCAGCGGCAGAATAGTCAAGGCCAACTTGATTGTAGCCACAGGTAACAACAATCTGGCGATGAATCGCGCGGTATCCGAGGTGGCTCGCGAATTTATCAAAGGCGGGAATGTTACAGAAGGGATTCTCAATCGCATTGAAGTTGCCATTCGCTGCTACGACCCGTGTCTTTCCTGCTCCTCGCACGCGCTGGGGCATATGCCTCTTGAAGTCACAATTCTTGGCCCAGATGGAAATATATCGCAGGTGTTGAGAAGCTAGCATGAGGACTCTTGTTTTGGGCATAGGTAATTCGATTCTGGGCGATGATGGTGTGGGGGTTCGTGTCGCTCGGGAGGTGGCCACCAGAGTTAATGACGCGAACATTGACGTTAGGGATGTCAATGTAGACGGTTTGAATTTGTTTGATCACATTTTGGGTTATGACAGGCTGGTCGTAGTCGATGCAATTGTAACCGAGGATGGAAGAGCGGGTGAAATATACAGACTTAAGCCCGAGCGCGTCTGTGACCCGTCGCGGTCTGCTATCTCGCCGCATCATTTTAATCTGGCTACTACGATTGAGATAGGGAAGGAGTTGTTTCCAGGCGCGATGCCTGGAGAAGTGATACTCTACGCTATCAGTGCTGAAGAGGCGACCTCAGTTACAGAAGAAATGACCAGGGAAGTTAGAGAAGCTGTTCCCAGGGCAGCAGGCCTTGTTCTGGAAGAAATCAGCTCAAGTTAACCGACTACTATCCATATCAGGCAAGGATGACCTGCACTTACGTCCAGATTCTTCAGCCCCGGGTGAGCAATAGTTTAAACGTTCAAGCTCTGATGAATATAGGTAACTAAGAAGAATCCGCATTGCCTTGTCTAATCTGGCGAATGCAGATCAGCATCCAGACACCATGCCGTCCACTTGCATACTTGAGTAGTCAATATCCAGATGCGATTCAGCATACCCATAAAAGAAGCAGCAGACGCGATAATTTGTGACTTTTTTCACAAATACTCGCGTCAGAATCTAGACAACTGCGAACAATTACCATATACTAGATTTTAGCTGGTTTAAATGAACCTAAGCGAGGATACTCTCTTTTTTTGCCTGTTGGTTAATAGTAAAAAGACCTGTTGGATTTACCGCGCTATTTAAAAAGCTGGAGGGATTATGGCAAATCAAAAAACCGAAGAATATCCTGTGATCTGGTTACAAGGTGCTACTTGCACAGGTTGTTCGGTATCAGTTCTCAATTCGGTTAGCCCCACCGTCAAGAACGTGCTTGTCGACGAAGTAATTCCCGGCAGGCACGTTAATCTTAGATTTCAGGCTACTGTGATGGCAGGCGCAGGAGAACTGGTTATCAAAGCATTAGAGGATACATGGAAAGCAAAAAAGGGCGGCTACATTCTGGTAATGGAGGGAGCAATACCCACGAAGGGAGACGGAGCCTACGGCTCGTTAGGAGAGGATGAAGAAGGCAAGCCAGTATCCATAGCTTCCAGAGTTGAAATGCTGGGGCGTGACGCGCTAGCTGTGATCGCCCTTGGTACCTGTGCCTCCTGGGGTGGCATCCCAGCGGCTAAACCCAACCCATCCGCGTGCGTTAGCGTATCACAGCTCTTTAGGGCTAAAAGCATTGCTACTCCATTGATAAACATCCCCGGTTGTCCACCACACCCCGACTGGTTCGTAGGCACGGTAGCAAGCGTGTTACTTCAGGGTTTGCCTAAGGATGGTGAGTTGGACGAGTTAAACCGCCCCAAGGCCTTTTACGGGCAATTGATCCACGAGAATTGTCCCCGACGCGCCTATTACGATGAGCAGAAGTTTGCTAAAAAGCTCAGTGATCCTGGTTGTCTCTATGAACTGGGTTGTAAAGGGCCAGTAACACACGCCGACTGCGCAGTAAGGATGTGGAACAACGGCGTTAATTGGTGTGTCGCTTGTGGAGGGCTCTGTATCGGCTGTGCTGCGCCAGGTTTCCCTGACCTTGTTTCTCCGATATATGAGAAGACACCAGATGTCATATTGCCAAATATCGGTCAAAGGGTGGTTCAGTAAAATGGGCAAAATCATAATAGACCCGTTAACACGTATAGAAGGGCATTTAAAAGTCGAGGCTACAGTCGAGAACGGCAAGGTAAAGGAAGCCAGGAGTTCGGGAACACTGTTTCGTGGCTTCGAAATTATCCTCAAGGACAGGGATCCTCGTGACGCCAACCGTATTACTCAGCGCATATGCGGAGTATGCCCCACAAGTCATTCCACGGCCTCGGCTCTCTGTCTCGACAGCGCATTTGGCCTCGGAGCGTCGATACCTGACAACGGTCGTCTCATTCGCAACCTGATCCTGGGCGCAGCTCATATCGCTGACCACATTCTTCACTTCTACCATCTGACCGCGCTTGACTATGTGGACGTTACTAAGGTAGCTAAATACGAAGGCAACAATGCTGAACTCAATTCAGTAAAGGACTTCATCCAACGCGGCGAGCTTGGCCCATTCGTGCCACGTTATGAAGGCGACTATCGCTTTCCCGCAGAGGTCGATCAAGAGCTGGTAGGACACTATATAGAAGCCCTTAGAATGAGGCGCAAGGCCCAGGAGATGTGCGCCATATTCGGCGGTAAGATGCCTCATAACATGAGCATCGTCCCCGGTGGGGTAACTGAGGTGCCAACCATAGACAAGATCGCATCATTCCTGTGGAGGCTTAATGAGATTAAAACGTTCATCGATCAAGTCTACCTGCCGGATGTTCTGGCGGCAGCCGGGGTATACAGCGATTACTTTGAGATCGGAGCAGGCTGCCGCAACCTGCTATCATACGGCGGTTATGAGCTTGACGGCAAAGACCCCGACCTTACTAAAAGAAAGAGGTTATTCAAGCAGGGTACTGTCAGTGCCGACCTCAAGCTGGGAGCGCTTGACATAAGTGCCATCACTGAGGATGTAAAACACTCCTGGTACGATGACTCTACCAGCGGACTTAAACCCACTCAGGGGGAGACTATACCCAAAGAGGGCAAGAACGGCGCCTATTCCTGGATTAAGTCCCCGCGGTATAACGGAGATGTTTACGAGGTGGGTCCACTTGCCAGGATAATGGCTACATACCTGGCTGGAGACGAAAAGGTCAAAGCTATGGTAGACCCTGCTCTGGCTAAATTCAAGGCGAGCCCGGATGTAATGTTCTCGGTCCTGGGACGCCACCTGGCGCGAGCGGTGAGCTGTAAAGTGGTGGCAGACACGATGCCAAACTGGCTTCTCGAGCTTAAGCCAGGCGAGCCGGTATATCAAGAGTACGATATTCCAGAAGAGTCAACCGGCGTAGGACTTGTAGATGCCGCGAGAGGAGCATTGGCTCACTTTATCGAGATTAAGGATAAAAGGATTGCCAACTACCAGTGTGTTGTCCCCAGCACATGGAACATGTCACCGCGAGATGACAAGGGACAACCCGGCCCGCTGGAGCAGGCGCTTACAGGTACGACGATCAAGGACGAGGAGAACCCCTTCGAGATTGTTCGCATTGTCCGTTCATTCGACCCCTGCCTCGCCTGTGCCGTACACCTCATTACTCCCAAAGGAAGGACGCTCGGTGAGTACCGAGTGGCATAAGCTCAGCTCTGCGAGAAAGGCCTAAGCTAAATGGAAAAGACCGTAGTTCTTGGCGCCGGCAACGAGTTAATGAAAGACGAGGGGGTAGGGGTTCACGCCATACGTGCTTTAGAGGCAGAGTTGCCGCGTTTAAATAGCTCTGTCGAGCTAATCGACATTGGTACATCGCCGGATTTCGGCCATCTTATTGAAGGAGCCGGCAAGATTATAATAGTAGACGCTGTGAAAGGCGGCTACAAGCCGGGTACTATATACCGCTTCAACGCAGACAAAATAGATAGTGAACTGAAAGTCACTACCTCGTTGCATCAAATGGGCATCCTGGAGAACCTTAGAATGACAGAGCTAACCGGATGCGGGCCGAGACAGACCATCATTATCGGGGTAGAGCCCGCGGATATCGAGATTGGTCTGGAACTGTCTCAAGATATAAGAACGCAAATGCCAAAGATAATCCAGACTGTGCTGGAGGAGATAGGGCTGACCCACTGTGAAAACGAAATTATGAACGAAACGAGGGTGTGAAAATGCTGACAACTAAGCAGAAACCGTTGGAACAAATCCTGCAATACCTGGATAGGGAGAAAAGCATTTTCCTGATAGGTTGCAGAGGATGCGCCGAGGGCTGCCATACTGGAGGCGAGCAAGAGGTCCTGGATATGAAGCAGAATCTCGAAGAAGCAGGTAAAACTATTATCGGAACGTGTTTGATTGACTTCATGTGCAACGAGAATCTGGTCAGAATGACTCTACAGGCGCACGAAGAAAATATCGTAGCAGCGGACTCTTTGTTGGCACTATGTTGTGGAATAGGCGTACAAGCCACGTCAGCGGTGGTCGACAAGATTGTTCACCCTGGATGCAATACATTATCTATGGGCGGCCGGCACGGTGAATGGCGAGATGGCGAACGTTGTATGGAGTGTGGAGATTGCGTCCTGGAATATACTGGCGGCATCTGCCCGGTTGCCCGATGTGCCAAGATGCTTATGAATGGTCCCTGTGGAGGGTCACAAAATGGGAAGTGTGAGGTCTCGCCCGATGTTCCCTGCGCATGGCAGCTAATAATCGAGCGACTGACCAAACTCGGCCAGTTGGACAAGCTCGAAAGAATTGTGGAGCCTAAGGACTGGAGTGTCAGCCTAATAGCAGGCTCGGCAAGCAATCTCTAGAGAGGGAATACCATGAAAACGAAGAGCAAGCTGGAAAAAATATTGGAAAGCGGTCAATTTGCGGTCACTGGAGAGCTAGGCCCTCCTGCAAGCGCCAATACCGATGTAATCAAACAAAAAGCGAAGTATTTAAAGGGCAATGTTGACGCTGTCAATGTCACCGATGGCCAGACGGCCGTGGTCCGGATGTCAAGCTGGGCGGCTTGCCTTCTGGGAAAAGAGGAAGGGTTAGAACCAACCGTGCAGATGACATGTCGTGATCGAAATCGTATCGCCCTCCAGATGGATATACTAGGTATTTCCGCTCTAGGTATAAACAACTTGCTCTGTCTTACCGGTGACCACCAGATATTTGGCAACCACCCCACTTCCAAGGGGGTCTATGACCTCGATTCTATCCAGTTCATCAAGATGGTTAAGGAGATGAGGGATGAGAAGAAATTCCAGTGCGGTGATGAGATGGATATAGAACCAAGGCTCTTCATCGGGGCTGCGGCCAACCCGTTTGCAGACCCTTTCGAATTCAGAGTTCTTCGACTGGCTAACAAAGTAGCCGCAGGTGCCGATTTCATTCAGACCCAGATTATCTATAATGTGGACAAATTTTCCAAGTGGATGGAAGCGGTCAGGGAGAAAGGACTGCATGAAAAGGTTAAAATCCTTGCGGGTGTAGCTCCAATAAAATCCATTGGCGCAGCCCGTTATATGCAGAGGAAGGTCCCCGGCATGGATGTCCCAGAGGAGACTATCGAGCGACTTAAGAGCGTACCCAAGGAAAATGTTTCAAAAGAAGGAATTAAGGTTTGCGTGGATATTATTAACCAGGTACGCGAGATCAAGGGAGTTGCTGGAATCCATTTAATGGCTATTGAATGGGAGGAGGCAGTTCACGAAATCGTAGAACAAGCGGGATTATTACCTCGACCTCAAGTTTAGTGGTTGGCCGATAGGGATTCCCCGCTTGGGTAGCGAAGTCTCTCAAACTTTGACAAAATTATCGAGATATGATTATATATTATACGTTGTCTGCCCAAAAAATTGGGCGGCAATCTTTTCCAGGCTGCTCAACCCCATGAAGACGCACAAATATGGTACGAACGCCTCGAGCAAAGCCCAAAGGTCGACAGGTAATCCAGTTTAATGTACAAAACTTAAATCCCCGACCGTAAGGTCGAGGGATGAAGTTTT
>CAYVQT010000026.1:0-43337 GCA_964453665.1 uncultured Dehalococcoidia bacterium
GAAGATGGCCGGTTTGGAGCGAAACCGGTGTCCGATTTCACCGAAATACGCACCTATGCGCAAACAGTCGAAGACTTTACCACATATACAGAAATAGACCCCGAAAATAGAGTGACTGTCACTTCTCAAGAAATTAGTTTCTCTGATGTTAACTTCAGGGGTACAGATACATATGTCTACAGCGACAAGGGAGTTGACCATTTTGACGGAGACTTCGAACATCTCCTTACGGCTCAAGTATCCTCTATTGATACTTATGCTTTACCTATTGTGTGGATGCTTGCTAACACGGTCGACGATAAACATGGAATGCTATCGAGTAATGAAGATTTCTTGCTTTTAGAATTCTATAGAGGGGACTCAGGTTTTCAATTTAGAATTCAGGAATGTGTGAACGGTATAGAATACGAGGATGTATGGACTGGAACCTCTGTGGGAACCACTTACTACGTTAAGATCTTAAGGGATGAAAGTGTTGGTAGCTATGGCAGGCTCTACTGCTATATCTATTCTGATTCGGGAAGAACCAACCTTTTGGAAACACTACAACTTGATCTACGTGAGAAAGAGGACTTCCGCTACATTTATGCACTAAATACGGATAATAATGGGCAACTTTATAGAGCCTCTGGTTTTGTTAAAGATTTAGACCTACAAGAACAAGCACCCCCCGATTTACCTACTAATATATCTCCTTCAAATGGAGAAACTAACGTCAGCCTCACACCCACATTGACCTCTTCTGCTTTCTCCGATCCTGATGTTGGCGATACCCATGCTGCATCGCAGTGGCAAATAACCACAACGTCTGGAGACTACTCTAGTCCTGTATTTGATAGCGGTACAGATAATAATAACTTGACAAGCATTATCGTACCCTCGGGTAACTTGGACTACAATACTACCTACTACTGGCACGTGAGGCACCAGGATAATCAAGGAGCTTGGTCTGACTATTCAATAGAGACATCGTTTACCACAAAAATAGGTGAAGAATTCACTGCAGATGATAATACAGTGGCTCTGTGGCACTTTAACGAGGGCAGTGGGCCGACAGTATCGGATGCTACAGTTCATGAACATGACGGTACCATACATGGTGCTACATGGGTAAGCGAAGGCTTGGGAGGAAGCGCTCTTGATTTTGGCTCTAGTGCATATGTCGAGATTCCTGACGGCACAGGGCTGGACGGCATGGAACAACTCACAATAGAGTCGTGGTTATATCTGAGGTCGTATCCCCCGGATGGTATCAATCCTTACATGCCCATTCTTAGCAAATGGGGAACGGGTTACAAATCCGATGACTCATACAAACTCTTCATATTAAACACCGGCCAACTCTTGCTCGAGGTAAGCGACGGAACTGGGCCCGGCGACAGTGACATATCGTTGGTTTATTCTACCGATATGGTGCCCTTGAATCAGTGGACGCTGGTTAAAGCGACATGGACAGAAGGAGAAGGAATTCGACTGTTCATAGACGATGTGGAGAGTACAGGCATCCCTTATACCATTCATTACCCTAATAATGTTGGTTTTAACACACAAACTTTACAAGACACCTCGCAACCTGTCTGGATCAGTAGGGACGAATGGAGCCACAATTTCGATGGCATTATTGACGAGGTAAGGATTTCAAATATATCAAGATCTCCTGCAAACAACATTCCCAACCAGCCAGCTAACATATCACCGTCGACGGGGGCAACGGGTATTACAATTACACCTACACTGGCTTGCTCAAACTTTTTAGATAGCGACCCTGGGGACACTCACGCAGCATCTAAGTGGCAAATAACAACTACTCCGGGTGACTATTCAAGCACTGTTTTTGAAAGCTATACAGACCCCAATAACCTTACAAGCGTTTCTATTACTGCAGGCTACTTGAACTACAATACAACTTACTACTGGCATGTTCGTCATTTAGACAACCATGGTGCCTGGTCTGACTATTCTATAGAGACATTGTTCACGACAGGGGATGCTCCCGGTGATACGACATCTCCGGATTCTGTAATAGACCTGACTGTCAGTGAAGTGACAGTTGATACGGTGACACTAACATGGACAGCGCCTGGTGATGATGGGAATTCGGGCATTGCTTCACAGTACGACATCCGGATGTCAGAATCGATGATAACCGAGGCAAACTGGGACTCGGCAACGCAATTAACCGGTGAGCCGTCGCCAAATCACGCCGGTAGTAGTGAGGCCGTACAGGTCACGCAGTTGACCGAGGGTACAACTTACTACTTTGCCCTGAAGACAGCCGATGAGGTTCCAAACTGGTCTGGGCTTTCAAACGTTGTAAGCGCTACGCCGACTGCTGATAATACCCCAACAGGCCCGGATGTCGTCGTAGACTTAGGAACTGTGGAGGTCACTTTCGACAATGTGGGCACAGCAGGCGTTACATATACTGGCACAACATCAGTTAATCAGTGTGGTGCAACGCCCTCCGGTTATCAGGTGGTAGGAATATATACGGATGTCTCTACGACAGCGATCTGTGACCCTGGTGTGACTGTAGGCATACGATATAATGAGGTACCTAATATAGATGAAAACAGCTTAAGGCTCTTTCACTGTGAAGCCGGGACATGGATTGATCGTACAACCTCGGTGGATACCACAAATAATATTGTATATGGTCGGGTAGACTCGCTTTCATGGTTCTTCATCGGCGGCCAGTGGGTATGGGTGCCGGGTGGGACCAGCGCCCCGGTATTCCCGAGTATATATATCGGTATACTCGCGGCTTTCGGAGCGGCCGCGATAGCCTATTTTGCCCGCAGAAGGCTTGTTAAGCAGAAATAGCGGGTTGTCAGTAGAAAGAGAAATCACCCTCCCCTCTCCCTTGACGGGAGAGGGGATTGGAATGTCGCCCTAATACTTCGGTAAGCCTATCATTGAGTTTATCGAATGGTTCCCTTCGACAAGCTCCCTTCGACAAGCTCCCTTCGGCAAGCTCAGGGTGAACGGTTTTACACGGTCACCCTGACCTCTCCCGCCGAGGGAGAGGGGGTCGGGAAATTACCCTTGCCTTTGGACAGGATTGTTATACGTTTGCCATCCGACCGTTCATGGTTCGACAGGCTCACCACGAACGGGCAGGCTCACCATGAACGGGCAGGCTCACCACGAACGGTTAATGTAGGGGCAGAGCAATGCCTCTGCCCTCATTACGTCACCCTCGCCTTGCCTTCTCCCATCAAGGGAGAGGGAATTGTAATGTCACGCCCAGTTTTTCCACAAAAGCAGGACAGGTCTGCTTCTCTTATAAAGGAGGAATCGATAAAAAGTTAGTAGCTGATTTGATTGACCCTTGAATTTATTGGGGATATAATCAGGTTGGAAGTCTCGATATGACAGGCACCTTTTAAGGTGAAGGGAGCTACATTGCACGAGTCTTGCGGTATCCTTGGGGTCTATGCTCAAGGTGAGGAAGTAGCTGGACTCGCTTATTTTGGTCTCTACGCTCTGCAGCACCGTGGACAGGAGAGTTCGGGAATAGCCGCTGCCGATGGCGGCCGAATTCGACTGCATGCGGCAATGGGGCTTGTTAGCCAGGTGTTCAATGAGGCGACCCTGGGCCAATTGAAAGGCAGCATAGCCATCGGTCATAATCGGTATTCCACAAGAGGGTCGAGCCGCGTCTTCAATGCACAGCCGATACTTGTGTCCGGCCCCTCAGGCGATGTTGCGCTGGCGCATAATGGCAACATTGTCAATGCTGAGCATCTGCGCATGGAGTTAGAGGAAAGCGGTTACAAGTTCTCTACGACTTCGGACTCCGAGGTAGTCGCTCATCTTATTGTTTCATCTCCGGGGAAGGACCTGGTCCAGAAGATAAAGCATGCTATGGGCAGGCTCCTGGGTGCGTACAGCCTGACGGTTATGACCCAGGATAAACTGATCGGCGTTCGAGATCCAATGGGGGTGCGACCTCTTTGTCTGGGCTCTATTAATGGAGGCTGGGTGCTGGCATCCGAGAGCTGTGCTCTGGACCATCTCGGGGCGCAGTTCATCCGCGAGGTTGAGCCTGGAGAGGTGGTTCTTATTGATGAGTCCGGGGTAAACAGTTTTGTGGTGAGGAAGGTAAGAAAAAAGGCGCTCTGTATATTTGAATATATCTACTTCGCTCGCCCTGATAGCGTGATCGGCGGCCGTCGTCTATACCCGGCACGGCAGGCTATGGGTATGCAGTTGGCCAGTGAACACCCGGTGGATGCCGACCTGGTTATAGGCGTTCCCGACTCGGCTACCGCAGCCGGTATCGGCTACTCTTTCGCCTCCGGCATCCCGTTTTCTGAGGGCTTGCTCAAGAACCGCTATGTCGGGCGAACTTTCATTGAGCCGGAGCAGCGGCTGAGAGATTTAGGTGTCAAGCTGAAGTTTAATCCTATGCCTGAGGTGCTCTCGGGGAAAAGGGTGATCGTTGTCGACGACAGTATTGTTCGCGGCACTACCACACCTCAAGTTATTGGCCTTCTGCGGAGGGCGGGCGCCAGTGAGATACATTTACGTATCTGTGCTCCTTCGATCCGTTATCCCTGTTTCTTTGGTGTGGACATGGCCACGAGACGGGAGCTCATCGCAGCTCAAATGACTATACCGGAGATCGCAAAGTCAATCGGAGCCGATTCTCTGGGCTATCTCAGCGTTGACGGTTTGATAAAGGCGGTGGGTCTACCCAAAGAGGGTTTCTGCCTCGCTTGCTTCACCGGAGACTATCCGGTACCCGTTCAGCTTGAGATGGATAAGCTGGCACTTGAGACGCTTCCATAAGCTGGCCAGGCAGGTTTTTACTTCGTGGGAAGGTACGCTTAAGTGGGACGGGAAACCAAAAAATCTCGAGGTATTACCTATGCCGCATCCGGTGTGGATATAGATGCGGCTAGCAGGTCAGTGGAGCTTATAAAGGGTAAGGCCGCTGCTACTTTCCGTCCCGAGGTTTTAACGGAAATTGGGGCTTTTGCCGGGCTTTTTCAGCTTTCGGGCTACAAAGAGCCGGTTCTTGTCTCCAGCGTCGATGGGGTGGGGACCAAGGTTAAGATAGCTATTGCCCTCCACCGGCATGACACGATTGGCATTGACCTTGTTAACCATTGTGTGAACGATATATTCACCTGCGGCGCCGAGCCTCTCTTCTTCCTCGATTATTTAGCAATGGGGAAACTCGTGCCTGAGATGGTGGAGAGTGTGGTCAGCGGGTTAGCTCGCGCCTGTAGTAACGTTGGCTGTGCGCTTATCGGTGGTGAGACTGCTGAGATGCCCGGTCTTTATGCCGCCGGTGATTACGACCTGGCGGGGTTCATAGTGGGTGTTGTGGAGAAGGGAAAGATTCTCGACAATAGCTCGATTGAAGCAGGTGATGCAATCTTAGGGCTCCCTTCAAGCGGGATGCATACCAACGGGTATTCGCTGGTACGCAGCATTTTTGACGTGGACAGAGGAGGCTCCGCTGCGCTGGATGTGTTCTATCCTGAGCTTGGCCGTACCCTGGGAGAGGAACTGCTCGAACCTCATCGCTGCTATTTCCCAATGCTGAAGCCGGTATTATCTTGTGGAGCAGGGGTGGAGGGAGAGGAGCGGGAAGAGCCGGCAATCAAGGGTATTGCGCATATTACAGGGGGAGGGCTCATCGATAATGTGGCCCGTATCATACCGCGTGGAGCTGCGGCTCTGTTTCGCTCGGATACGTGGCCTGTTCTGCCGGTATTCAGGTTAATTCAGGAACGGGGCAATGTCGGGCGGGAAGAAATGTACCGGGTGTTCAACATGGGGATCGGGATGGTCATCATCTGCTCGCTGAGCCGCGTTGATGAGATCGTCGCTTCGGTTCCGGAGGCTATACTAATAGGTGAGGTGGTAGAGGGCAAAGGGAAGGAACGAGTGATCATTTCTTAGAATTGCTCGGGCCTTAGAGATGTCTCCCGGGTTGATAGAATAGGATAGGAGGGTTTATGCGTGCAATATTAAGTGTCTCCGATAAAACGGGCCTGGTCGATTTAGCCCGTGGACTTGAGGGGCTTGGCTGCGAATTATTCAGCACCGGCGGGACCAAGAAGGCTCTGGTCGAGGCCGGAGTATCGGTTCTTAGTGTTAGTGATTTAACCGGTTTCCCTGAAATACTGGATGGTCGGGTGAAGACGCTTCACCCTGCTGTTCACGGCGGGATACTGGCCAAGAGGAAGCTCGCCGCACATGTGGAAGAACTCGAAAAGAATAGAATGGGGTTTATCGACCTGGTAGCGGTCAATCTGTACCCTTTTCGAGAGACTGTTGCCAGGCAGGGAGTGGCTCTGGATGAGGCACTGGAGAATATCGATATCGGCGGGCCCACAATGATTCGGGCTGCGGCCAAGAACTTTCCTGATGTGCTGGTGATTGTTGACCCTGCGGACTATGAATCGCTTCTGGAATTGCTGCGGGCGGGAGAGGTAGGGCTGGAAGAGCGAAAGAAGCTGGCGCAGAAGGCTTTCCAGCATGTTGCCGCTTATGATACGGCTATCGCTCAATACCTCCGTCAGGGTGAAGACGGTTTCGGCGATGAGATTACCGTTGCACTTAAGAAAAGGTATGATTTGAGGTACGGTGAAAACCCTCATCAAAAGGCTGCTTTTTATGTAGAGGAGATACCCGGCGGTCCGGTTAGTGGTATCAGCGCGGCGAAGCAGCTTTGGGGAAAGGAGCTTTCCTTCAATAATATCCTTGATTCCGATGCCGCCTGGAATGCGGCTAACGATTTCGAGGCCCCTACGGTATCCGTCATAAAGCATACCAATCCCTGCGGCCTGGCTTCACATCAGAACCTGGCTGAGGCCTACAAGCATGCCTTCTCGGGAGATACCGTTTCAGCTTTTGGGGGAATTGTGGCTTTTAACAGGCCGGTGGATACGGACACTGCACGGGAGGTCTCGAGAAATTTCTACGAGGTGATTATTGCTCCCGATTATGAAAAAGAGGCGCTGGAATTGCTTAAGCAGAAACGTGACGTTCGCATCCTGGTCATGGGCTCGCAGCAGGGCAGTTCGGGTGGAGAGGGTTCACCTGCAATGGACTTTCGCCGGGTTGGAGGAGGATTGCTGGTCCAGACGGCGGATAATCTGTCCGACAGCGGCTTGAGCCTGAGAACGGTGACTGAGCGTGAGCCTACTGACGAGGAGTTAAAGGACTTGATGTTTGCCTGGAAGGCGGTCAAGCATGTCAAGTCGAACGCTATCGTTTTAGTGAAGGACTCTATGATTCTGGGGATGGGGGCAGGGCAGCCGAACAGGGTGACAAGCGTGAAGATCTCCCTGGAAAAGGCCGGAGAGCGAAGCCGGGGGAGCGTAGTCGGTTCTGATGCCTTCTTTCCCTTCCCCGACGGGGTAGAACTGGCGGCAAAAGGCGGGGCTACGGCTATCATTCAGCCGGGGGGCTCCGTCAGAGATGAAGAAGTCATAGCAACCGCGAACAAGTATAAAGTTGCGATGGTCTTCACAGGCGTCCGCCATTTCAGGCATTAGGATTGGGGATGTCCGGAATTCAAGCTGAGATAGGCAATCTGGAGGCTATTGTCGGCTCCCTTTCCAT
Source organism: uncultured Dehalococcoidia bacterium (assembly GCA_964453665.1). Taxonomy (GTDB): domain Bacteria; phylum Chloroflexota; class Dehalococcoidia; order SZUA-161; family SZUA-161; genus DAOUTY01. Next base: position 7,585 of record CAYVQT010000026.1, read on the forward strand.
GTCCGAAAAGGAGCTTTTTAAACGTATCTTCGATATCGTGGTAACAAAGGGGCGGTTATATCCCCCTCAAGGTATGAGGCCTTGGATCGAGGAGCAGTTTGGCTCGGTAGACAGGGCACTGGAGCAGAATATTGTCAGAGTTACGAACCTGGTAACTTTTGAGGAAGCGCTTTTCAATCCACTGCGGGCAAGCCGGCCTGTGGAGGAGCATGCTGGGGATGAGGTTTCGGCAGCGGAGATAGATAACCGGCAGACTGACATATTCTCCGACCCGCTGGCTAATACACCGGAAGATACCTTCGGTCGTATCGAGGGGAGATACTGTATTACCGCAAGCAATATCGCGAAGTACGAGGGCTTTCACGGAGTAATAATATTCAAGGAGCCGGACCCTCTTCGGTTCACACGCGAACAGGTGATCGACTATATCGATACGGGATGGAGGTGGGCACGGAAGGCGCATTTTATCGATCCCGAAGCCAGGTACTATTTCTTCATGTGGAACTGTGGCGGGCGAGCGGGCGCTTCCTTACCGCACGGGCATGCACAGGTCACGCTGGGGAAGCGGAGGCCTTATGCCAGGGTAGAACAGCTTCGTTGTGCCGCTCTTTCCTATAGGAATCAATACGGTGTGGATTATTTTGATGATCTGTACCGGGCTCACCACGCTGTAGGCTGCGGTATCGAGACGGGTGGGATAAGGGTTCTGGCTTATCTGACACCCGTTAAGGAGAAGGAAGTCGTTTTGATGGCGCATGAGCTCGGCGAATCATTTAGTGAGACTCTTTATGAAGTATTGGCTTGTTTTCGCGACCGGATGGGGGTAACATTTTTCAACGTTGCCCTTTTCATGCCTCCCCTTACTCGGGCAGAGGAGGATTGGAGTGACTTTCCGACAATTGCCCGTGTCGTCGATCGGGGAAGTGCCGAAAGCAAGGCATCGGACATCGGCGCCATGGAGCTTTATGCCTCGAGCGTCATCTCCGGTGACCCGTTTGAAGTTGCACGAGTGGTGAAGGAGGCATTGGGATAATCTGATGAACAGCGTTGACGTTGTAGTCCCTGTTTTGAACGAAGAGGCTGTCCTGGCTAGCAGTGTGGCTATACTACAGGATTTCCTTACCAAGAACCTGTCGTGCCGCTGGCGGATTGTAGTTGCTGATAATGGCTCTACTGATAGAACATTCGAGGTTGCCGGGGAGTTAGCCTGGAAATATCCTGAGGTGGGCTGTCTGAGATTAGAGCAGAGGGGTCGCGGCCGTGCCTTGAGGAAGGCGTGGTTGGAGAGCGACGCGGATATAGTGTCATACATGGATGTCGATCTCTCAACCAAACTTGACGCTTTTCCGGAGTTGCTGCGGGCTCTGGAAGAAGGCTACGATATCGCTGTCGGTTCGCGGCTGATGAAAGGCTCTAATGTCAAGCGAAGCTTAAAGCGCGAGATTACGTCGAGGGGCTATAATCTGCTGATTAAAGTCATGTTCTGTTCAAGTTTCAGTGATGCCCAGTGTGGATTTAAGGCGGTCAAACGGGATGTGGCGCAGGCGCTTGTACCCTTAATCAAGGACCAGGCCTGGTTTTTCGATACCGAGCTACTCCTCCTGGCAGGAATGAAGGGTTATCGTATTAAGGATGTGCCTGTGGAGTGGGTCGAGGATGAAGACACCAGAGTCAACATTACCAGTACTGCCTATGAGGATGTAAAGGGCTTGCTCCGGGTGCGTTTCCGTCATCCACGTTAGTGCCTGGGCTGGTCGGAACTTGGAATACAAGGATTTTAGAGACAAGCAAAACATGGAGAGGCTGCGGATGATAACATCCACAGCGAGCACATTAGAGGACGGACCCACAAATCTCAAACAGCCTATTGTTTGAAAGTACAACCCAGGTTCCGGATGATGGCAATCTTCCCCTGCAGTGTGTTACAATTCTGTCGCCTTTTAAAGTGGGGCTGACCGGCGTGTAATAGCAAGGCGGTTGTTTTTATATCCAGTAAGGAGGGATAAGTGGAGGTAAAGGTTGTTTCCGGTGATATAACACGGATTAAGGTTGACGCTGCGATAGTCAATCTCTTTGAGGGGGTCGAGAAACCCGGAGGTGCCACCGGTGCTGTTGATCAGGCGCTGGGTGGAATTATAGGTCAGCTTATTAACGAAGGTGAGATCAAGGGCAAACTGAACGAAGTTACGCTTATCCATACCATGGGTAAGATGGAGGCGGAGCGTGTGGTGGTAGTGGGGCTGGGTAAACAGGAGAAGTTCACCTATGACACTGTTCGTGCGGTGACGGCAGCGGCGTGTCGTTTCTTGAGAAAAATAGGCGCTAAGCGGGTAGCGACTATAATTCATGGAGCGGGTGCCGGCGGCTTAAGTATGGAGGGAACGGTTCAGGCTCTGGTGGAGGGTAGCATTATTGGCCTTTATATCTTCCGTAAGCATGTCACCAAGGAGCACGGGCATGATGAGATCGAAGAGCTGATTGTGGTATCGCGTGATGAAAGCAATCTACCTATGCTTGAGAGCAGTGTTAAACGCGGTATAGTGATGGCCGAAGCCACTAATTTTACCAGAGATATGACAAACGAGCCCGCCAATTACATGACTCCTTCTGATTTGGTTGAGGTGGCGCGGAAGGTTGCAGTCGAGAGAGGACTGGAGTTCAATGTACTTGAGCGAGAGGATATGGACAAGTTGGGGATGGGGGCGCTACTGGGGGTCGCCCAGGGCAGCAAACAGCCCCCCAAATTAATCGTTATGAGCTATCGCAATAACGATTCCACAGCTACACCACTGGGCTTTATTGGCAAAGGTATAACCTTTGATTCGGGAGGCATTTCGATAAAACCATCCGAGGGTATGGACGAGATGAAGGGCGACATGGCCGGCGGTGCCGCGGTCATTGCTGCTATTGCTGCTATAGCTGAGCTCAAGCCCGGGATAAATGTTACGGGCCTTATCCCGGCGACTGAGAACCTCCCGGGAGGGGCTGCGCTCAAACCGGGTGATGTCCTCAAGGCGATGAATGGCAAGACAATAGAAGTGGCGAATACGGATGCTGAGGGGAGGTTGATTCTGGCAGATGCCATATGTTATGCAAAGAAACTCGGTCTTGCGCCCCTGGTAGATGTGGCGACGCTGACCGGTGCTTGCCGTGTTGCTTTGGGGGATATCTGTACCGGAGCCATGGGCAATGATCAGAAGCTTATAGATAAGGTAATCAAAGCTGGTGATGAAGCGGGCGAGAAAATCTGGCAGCTACCGATGTATGAGGAGTACAAAGAACAGAATAAGAGCGAGGTCGCTGACGTTAAGAACACGGGTGGAAGGTATGCAGGGGCTATCACCGCTGCCCAGTTCCTGGCTGAGTTCAGTGAGGATACCCCATGGGTCCATTTGGACATTGCCGGACCTTCGTTCATTAAAAAGGAGCAAAATTATCTGATCAAGGGGGCAACGGGGGTTGCGGTAAGAACGCTGGTTAATATTGCTTTGGCTCTTGCCGAAGAGCCACAAAAATAACAAGATTTTAACGGGGGTTCTATCATGAAGGTAAAGTGGCTGGGTCACGCATCTTTCTTGATCACTGCCGATGACGGTACCAGGATTATAACCGATCCCTACGGGGAATACCCTGGACTTAGCTATAAGCCCATTGATGAAGCTGCCGACATAGTTGTCGTCAGTCACGAACATGGCGATCACTTTGGTGCTAAAATCAAGGGTGATCCCAAGACGGTTACGGGAAGCGGTAAGAAGGAGGTGCGGGGAATTGAATTCAAGGGGCTGGAAACATACCACGATACTTCGAAGGGTAGTGAGAGAGGGGCCAATACAGTTTTTTGCTTCACTGTTGATGGGTTGAGAGTCTGTCACCTGGGTGACCTGGGGCATCAGCTATCAGAGTCGGAAATAAATGAGATAGGACACATTGATATCCTGATGGTTCCTGTGGGTGGGGTCTATACAATAGATGCAGACACAGCAACCGGTGTTTGTGATATCATCAGGCCTAGAGTGATAATCCCCATGCACTATAAGAATGATAAGTGCGCTTTTCCTATTTCTGGGGTGGATGAATTTCTTAAAGGGAAGTCCGGTATCAGGAGGTTGGATTCCAGTGAGGTGGAGTTGAAGTTGGAGCAGCTTCCAGAAGAGGCTGAGATTGTGGTGCTGAGGCATGCTCTCTAAACATATATTATCAAATTGACAGTATGAAACGTGATAAAGTATAATAGCGCACGAGTAAGGTGATAAAAGATGCCTAAGCGAACCTGGCAGCCAAAGAAGATTCCCAGGAAACGAAAGCATGGTTTTCGCGCTCGAATGGCGACTCGAGGGGGGCGTATGGTTTTAAGGCGGAGACGGCTGAAAGGTCGCTACCGTCTTGCGGTATAGGATTGGGGTTGTGGTGGAATGGGTAAAGGGGAGAGGCTTAGAAAAAAATCACAGTTTGACGATGTTCGTGAGCATGGGCGAACATGGGTATGTGAATTAGTAGTACTGAGGGCGATGCCGAACGGGCTTGGATTGAATCGCTACGGCTTTGTGGTTAGCAAGCGTTTGGGTAACGCGGTGGCCCGCAATCGAGTGAAGAGGTTATTTCGAGAGGTAGTAAGATTGACTCCCACTGAAAAAGGGTGGGATATGGTCTTTATTGCCCGCAACGGAGTAAAAACGGCGAATTATCAACAGTTGGAGGCGGCAGTAGCTAAGTTACTGCGAAAGGCCCGGATTTTAACAGGTATGGGTGAGGCAGAGAGGGCAGGTAAGGCATAGGGATGAAGAGGTTTGCGTTAAGCCTGATAAGGCTTTATCAGCTGGCGATTTCTACAAACATGCCCAAGTCGTGTCGGTTTGTACCCTCTTGTTCCCAATATGGCTACGAAGCAATTGAAAAGTATGGGGTGGTAAAGGGTGGATGGCTGACCGCAAGGCGTATCTGCCGCTGCCATCCATTGGGCAGGGGTGGTGTGGACCCTGTACCTTGACTGTTTCTGTTGTATAGTCAGATTCTGCTCATCTGTTAACATTATTTAAATGTTTGACGCCAAGCGTGTTATACCAATGAAAGCTATTATCGTCGCTATATCCATTGCTGCTCTGGTTCTTTCTGGATGCGTGGGTGCCAGGGGATGGCCCGGGGTCGCTTCCGATGGGGACACTCTTTATGTTGGTACCATGGATGGCAGGGTTATCGCTTTAAACCCTGATAGTGGCAGCAGGATATGGCAGTGGAAGCCGGAGGAAGAGGAAGCTGGCAGTATGTTCGACTGTACTAGTCAGGGACAGTTCAGGGCGGGGATGAGCTATGGCATACCGGTAGTTGAGGATGGTACGGTCTATTTCGGTGCGTATGATGGTAAAGTCTACGCTATCGAGGCGGAAAGCGGGGCTGATGTGTGGAACTATGACACTGACAGCTCTATCGCCGGAGGCGTTGCCGTTGTAGGCGACACCCTCTTCGTTGGCACCTCGGATGGGGAGCTTCATGCTATTGATGTAACCAGTGGGTTATCTAAACAGGGCTTTCCTTTTCATACTGAGGAAAAGATCTGGGCAACACCTGTAGTTCGGGATGGAATTGTCTATTTTGGCTCCCTGGATCACAAATTGTATGCCGTGGATGCCGTAACAGGCGAGTCAAAATGGGATTTCGAAACCGGTGGGGGAATTGCTTCGACGTCTCTATTGGTGGACGGTGTAATCTATGTTGGGTCATTCGATAGCAGGTTCTATGCTATTGATGCTGGTAACGGTGAAGAGAAGTGGGCATTTGACCAGGCGGGAAACTGGTTCTGGTCGGAAGCTCTTTATAAAGAGAGCGTCATCTATGCTTGCTCTCTGGACCACCATGTCTATGCCATCGACGCTGTGAGTGGAGAGATGGCATGGTCTGAACCTTTTGATGCGGGCGATCAAATCAAGTCTTCTCCAGTTATCGTAGGTGATGTATTGATAGTAGTCTCCAATGATGGAAAGGTCTATGGAATTGACCTGGATACCGGAGAGGAGAAGTGGCCACAGTTTGATATTGAGGCAACAGTTCTTGCTTCTCTGTGTGCCTCCGGGACTACGGTCTATCTGAACGCTCAGGATAACCGGCTATACACCTTCGATGGTTTGACGGGTAAACAGGACTGGAGTGTATCGCTAGTCGAGTGATATAGGTTAAAGCTATGTCTGAAATTAATCCTAGGAGTATGCCTAAAATCGGGCTTAATTTTAGGAATATCCTTATCTTTCTTCTATTATTGCTGATTTTCCTCTTTATAACCGGGGTTATCTCCCCAGTGGAATTATTTGACACCGTGCTTCTACGGCCGATGCTCAACCTCCTGGCTATCCTGTCCAAGTATCTCTTCAGCAGCTTCGGGCTGGCCATTGTCGTACTGACGGTAGTCATCCGTTTATTTACATGGCCACTTTACACGAGACAACTGCGTTCCACCAGGGCGATGCAGGAGCTACAGCCCAAGCTGAAAGAATTGCAGAAGAAATATGCCAAGGATAAAGAGCGACTTAATCAGGAGACGATGAAGCTCTATAAGGAACAGGGAGTAAATCCCCTCGGATGTGCTTTCCCGATGCTGGTTCAGTTCCCTATATGGATTGCACTATACCAGGCGGTTATACAAGGTGTAGCTTTTGCTCCTGAAAATCTTCTTGGCCTATCAAAGCAGCTCTATTCAGTACCGTTCATTCAGGAGGTAGTGCCATTGAGCAGGCACTTCCTCTGGCTTGATCTTGGTACCGGGGATATCTTCATGGCTATCCTGGTAGCGGCCAGTATGTGGGTCTTACAGAAGATGTCCCAGCAGCCATCTATTGATGCGTCGCAGCAACAAATGGGTAAAATCATGCTGTGGCTGATGCCCTTGATGTTTGGCTTCTTTGCCTTAACATTCCCCAGTGGACTTTCTCTGTACTGGGTACTCACTAACCTCATAAGCATAGTGATACAGTATCGCATGACTGGATGGGGAGGCCTGTCAATGCCCTCCATAGACTCTATTAAAGGGAGGTTCCAGCAGCCATTTGGCCCTCCGGCAGGTACTGCGGTGACTTCAGGAGGGGGTGAGAATGGTGGGGAAGCCGGCGAAGATAGTGCAGTTACCGGAAGCAAGAGCACCGTTGAGGATGATGTAGACTCTCATCGAAAGAAGGTTCGTCATGGAAAGCGTCGAGATAAGCGCAAAGTCCGAAGAAGAAGCAGTTGATATAGCTCTAGCTGAACTGGGGCTTGGTCGTTCTGAGGTAGAGGTAGTTGTACTCAAGAAAGGGAGAAGTGGCCTCTTTGGTCTAGGCTCTGAGGAGGTCAGGGTGAGGGTGACGCCGCTGGAACTGTTATCGGGTGAGGGTGTTGATGTGGGGGGTATGTCCAAAGGAATCTTGGAGAATATCCTGTCTCTGATGGAGATACCTGCCAGCGTTGCACTGGAGATAGAAGGCAGCGGAGAGCAAGCTGCGATCAAGCTCGATATAGAGGGCGATGATCTGGGAATCCTTATTGGAAGACGAGGCGAGACCCTTTCCTCGCTGCAATATATAGTCAATCTAATTATCAGCAGGCATCTTAAATCGCGTGTCGGAGTAGTTGTTGACGTTGAGGGGTACCGACAGCGGCGCTATGAGTCTTTGCGACTGCTGGCGCGACGTCTGGCTGATCAAGTGAAATCCACGGGGAGATCGGTGACTCTTGAGCCCATGACCGCCGCTGAACGCAGGATCATTCATCTGGAACTGCGGGATAGTCCTTATGTTACCACTCAAAGCATAGGGCAGGGGGAAGGTCGCAAGATAGCTATCCTTTCTAAGGGTAAGGGATGACAAGTCCCCTAACTTCGCCACTGTGTGTCCAGTTTTAAAAGTGTTGTTTGAGGCCTTAAGTATCAAAGCAATTATTGATTGTGGTGAAGGTATCGTATGTTACTAACTAAGCAGGAGGCAGTCAATGGAGTTCAGCAACATAATTTATGAGAAGAAGGAGGGATTGGCCAGGATAACCCTTAACCGTCCCGATGTGCTCAATGCTCTGGACCCAAAGACACTTGAGGAAATCGGCGAAGCGTTGGAGGATATCGAAAATGATATTTCGGTTAGGGTTGTAGTGATCACTGCCAAAGGAAGGGCATTCTGCACTGGCGCTGATCTGGCTGGTATAGCTTCCATTCCTCCCGATAAACCTCGGGACTACTTCCTCAGACTCTGGAATAAGGTATTCAGTGCCATAGAGAATGTGAGTGTGCCGGTGATAGCGGCAGTAAACGGTATGGCCTACGCAGGAGGTCTGGAGCTGGTAATGGTCTGTGACCTGGCTATCGCTTCGGAAGAGGCTAAGCTCTCTGACCAGCATGCTAACCGCGGTCTGACGCCCGGCGGTGGTGCTAGCCAGAGACTTCCCCGGCTTATTGGCATAAGAAAGGCAAAAGAGCTTCTTTATACGGGCGACCGAATCACACCGGCTGAGGCGGAGCGGCTTGGGTTGATCAACAAGGTCGTTCCTGCCGATAAACTGGATGAGGCGACCAGCGAAATGGTAGCGAAGTTGTTATCCAAGAGCCCGATGGCTCTTAAAGCGGTGAAGAAGTTGGTCAACCGCGGAATGGAAAGCAGTCTGGACGCGGGGTTAGAGATGGAAATGCTTGCCATGACTGCACATGGTACGACGGAAGACTTTGAGGAGGGTGTGAAGTCGTTTCTGGAGGGCCGGCCGCCTGCATTCCCGGGGAGATAAACGCTGGCTAAAGCCGTTGACAACCGGGCTACAATATTAACATATACAACATGAATATAATTTAGAAAAAGGCATTGACGGAGACGAGTAGACGGGGTAATCACACAGCGAGTCTGGTACGGTGAGAGCAGATGTGACCAACCCGACCGAAAATCCCTCCCGAGCCGTCAATCGAAAAGGATCGCCTGAGTAGAATTGGCCGGTTTTGTCAGCCGTTATCCATGACGGGGCATTATTGAGTGTCCTGATGAGAGTCCCGATAAGTTGGGGAAGTAGGGTGGTACCGCGGGAGTGAAGTCCCGTCCCTTCGAGGACGGGACTCTTTGTTTCAGCAGGAGGAATCCATGTTTGAGCCTGTGACCAGTAAGGTGAGTTTTTATGAGCTCGAGAAGCGCATACTCAGCTTCTGGCAGGAAAATCGTGTGTTTGAGAAGAGCGTAGAGCAGCGTAAGGGCGGACCGAAGTATGTTCTCTACGATGGCCCACCGACGGCTAATGCCAGCCCGGGGATTCACCATGTGCTGGCGAGGGTCTTTAAAGACCTGTTCCCCCGCTACAAGACTATGAAGGGCTATTATGCCGAGAGGAAAGCGGGCTGGGATACCCACGGTCTTCCCGTGGAGCTCGAGGTCGAGAATGAGTTGGACCTGAAGAGCAAGCCTGATATTGAGGAATTCGGTATCGCCGAGTTCAACAGCCGCTGCCGCCAGAACGTGCTCAAGTATGTTCAGGAATGGAAGGAGCTCACGGACCGAATTGGCTTCTGGATAGACATGGAGCATCCGTATATAACCTTCGACAACGGCTACATCGAGACATGCTGGTGGATAATAAAGCAGTTTTGGGACCAGGGGCTTGTTTACCAGGGCTACAAGGTTACCCCGCACTGCCCCCGCTGCGTGACCAGCCTCAGTTCCCATGAAGTGGCTCTGGGGTATGCGGAGACTGATGACCCTTCAATTTACATAAAGTTCGAACTCAAGCCGGATTCAGTTGAGTATACATCACTTGAGCATCTGTTTGGCAATTTTTCAAATAGGCCGGCTTACCTGCTGGCGTGGACTACTACGCCATGGACATTGCCAGGAAACACTGCCTTGGCTGTGGCATATGATGCTGAGTACTCAGTGATGGAAGGGGAGGACGACTATCTAATTATGGCTTCCGCTTTAGTGAACAGGGTGGGGCTAAAGGGCTATATCGAGGTTGATAGAGTTAAAGGCTCGGGTATAGCCGATATGAAAAAGGGGTTGAGATACAAGCCATTGTTCAATCCTCATAGTTACGGGGTGGAGCGAAGATGTTTTAAAGAAGGTACTCTATTACTACTGAATATAGATATCAACCTTGAATATCCTGTTATAGCTGCTGATTTTGTTTCTATGGAGGATGGCACTGGTATCGTCCATGTCGCTCCTGCCTTTGGCGAGGTGGACTTCGAGGCCGGAGAGGTCAACGGACTTGACTTCGTGCGAGATTATGTGGACTTGCAGGGAGTGATACAGGGCACCTATCCCTTTGCGGGTCTGTTCGTCAAAGACGCTGACCCGCTCATCCTCGAGGACCTGAAGTCGAGGGGGCTTCTATACCGCCACGAGACCGTTCGGCATACCTATCCCTTCTGCTGGCGATGCAACACCCCACTGCTCTACTATGCTAAGCCCTCGTGGTATATCAAGACTACTGCAAAGAAGGAAAGGCTTATCTCGGGAAATGAGGAGATCAACTGGTACCCCGAGTATATTAAATACGGGCGCTTCGGCGACTGGCTGAATAATAATGTGGATTGGGCTTTCTCCCGGGAGCGTTACTGGGGTACGCCGCTTCCCGTCTGGCGATGCGATGGATGCGGTCACGAGGAATGTATTGGCGGCGTAGAAGAACTCAGGGGCAAACGCGGTATCAAAGGTGCGGATGAACTCTCAGATTTACACCGTCCCTACATAGACGGCGTGACATATGCGTGTCCCGAATGCGGTACAGAGATGCGGCGTGTGCCGGAGGTCATCGACTGCTGGTTCGACTCGGGGGCCATGCCCTTCGCCCAGTGGCACTATCCCTTCGAGAACCAGGCTGTTTTCGAGGAACGCTTTCCTGCCGATTTCATATGTGAAGCTGTAGACCAGACGCGCGGCTGGTTTTACAGCCTTCATGCAATATCCATCCTTCTTAAAGAGCAGCCGTGTTTCAAGAATGTGATATGTCTGGGCCACATCCTCGACAGCACCGGGGATAAAATGAGCAAGTCTAAGGGGAACGTTGTTACCGCCGGGGAAGTACTGGATACCTCGGGTGCTGATGCGCTGCGCTGGTATCTGTTCACATCATCTCCGCCGGGTAATGTGCGCCGCTTCTCCAGCCAGCTGGTTGCGGAAGTTGTACGTAAGTTCCTGCTAACCGTGTGGAATACCTACTCCTTTTTTGTGACGTATGCCAATATTGACAAATTTGACCCCGGTACAACTGCTGATTCGGGTGAGCCTGCCGAAATCGACCGCTGGATACTTTCGGAGCTCAATAAGCTTATTGACGGGGTGACCCGAGCACTTGATCAATATGATCCTACGGGGGCGGGACGGATAATCGAGGAATTTGTTCAAGCCCTATCGAACTGGTACGTGAGAAGGAGCCGAAGGCGTTTCTGGAAGAGCGAGAACGATGCCGACAAGCTGGCGGCTTATACAACGCTTTACCAGTGTTTGGTCACCTTGACGAAGCTGCTGGCTCCGTTTACCCCTTTTGTCGCCGAGGAGCTTTATCAAAATCTCGTAAGGTCATTCGATAGTGATGCGCCTGATAGCGTTCACCTGGCCGACTATCCGCAGGCTGACCTGAGTGCGGTTGATGAGGAGCTATCCGCCGATACTCGTCTGGCGATGACCGTGTCGAGCATGGGACGTTCTGCCCGTGCCAAGTCGGGGTTGAAGGTACGCCAGCCCTTAGCTAAGGTGCTTGTCAGGGTGAGGTCAAAGAAGGAGAGAGAAGGGTTAAATCGAATGGCATCTCAGGTATTGGAGGAACTCAACGTTAAGGAACTTCATATTGTTGAGAATGTACCAGTGGATGAGTACCGGGATTGGCCTGTTGTTGAGGAGGGGGGATTGGTGGTGATGATAGACAGTGAGATTACCCCGGAGCTTGCTGACGAAGGTTTGGCGCGCGAGCTGGTACATCGCCTCCAGACGATGCGAAAGCAAGCCGGCTTTGATATCGCCGATTATATCGAGACGTATTATCAAGGTGGAGACGCAGTCAAGCGGGCGATGAAAAATTTTGATTCCTATGTCAAACAGGAGACACTGTCACGAACGCTTGCCGGGGCGAATCCGCCGGACGGAGCCTTTGTTAAGACCCACATGCTCGAGGGAAATGAGGTTACTCTGGCGGTGAAGAGGATGGGTAATTAAACCCCTTCCGGCCTTTCTGCCAGAGTGACCCAGACTTCCTGCTGTTGATCACCTCTCCAGAAGGTTATCTTAACACTGTCTCCGACGTTATATTGCCATAAGAGCTTGATTAATTCGGACGCCTCAGCCACTTCCTGGTCCTGGAAGTGGGTAATAACATCGTTTTCCTCGAGGCCAGCTATTGCTGACGGGGAATCGAGCTCTACGTACCATATCAGAACCCCTTTATTTTTAGACAGGCCAAGTTCAGTGGCAAGTGATGGGGTAACGGTTCGAAGTGTCACGCCCAGAAAAGGTCTGGTAACTCGCCTGTGTTGGACCAACTCCTCGTATACCCTCTGGGCGGTGCTGGCATTGACAGCGAAGCCGATGTTCTCTGCTGTTGATATTATGAAAGTGTTGATCCCTACCACGTCACCTTGCAGGTCGACCAAAGGGCCGCCGCTGTTACCGGAGTTGATGGCAGCGTCTGTCTGGATCACGTCATAAAATGTGCTCTCACCGATGCTGAAAGAACGGTCGAGATTGCTCACAATACCCATAGTAACCGATGGGCCACCCTCAAGGCCCAGAGCATTACCCAGGGCAATTACCCAGTCTCCGACCCGTAATGTCGATGTATCAGCGAAACTGATCGTGGGGAAGTTCTGGCCCTCTATCTTTATAACTGCCAGGTCGCTGAGGGTATCGGTGCCTATAATCTGGGCCTTATAGGTATGCTCATCGTCCGGGAGCAGAACCTCGATATTACGGGCGTCTTCAACTACATGATTGTTGGTCAGGATGTATCCGTCGGGGCTTAGAAGAACGCCTGAGCCTGCCTTGGTGCTCAAGGACTCGAAGAAAAAGGATGACTCCATGTACTCTACGGAGATGTAGACCACTGCTGGCTCAACCCACTCAACGATATCAGCAATGGAGGGTAGGAGCGATGGCGCGGTTTGGCCGGGGCTTGTCGTTGGTTGTGTAGAAGTGGTTAGGGGTGTAGTAGAGTCTGGAGATGACGTTGGCGTGCTTGTTTGATCAGATGCCCCGTTACATGCGGGCACCAGCAATAGACTTAACAGGGCAAGTAAAAGTAAGGCTCTTATTTGTATCATCCCTGGGGGTCGCTTGTTTTTAATGGGCTAACCCTTACCTAACATGAGACGGCGGAGCGCACCTACACCTCCCGATGTTAGCGACGACATGTTCACGAAAATCATCGACGCGGAAGGCGACAATCTCATAAGTTGCTCCCTGGCACTTTCAGCGGCTAGCGCTTCCGCGGCTAAGGAAGCTCTTATTTGTGGGTATATCGACGTAATCTTGGCGCAGAAGAGCAAAATGATGGCTGATACATATGACCATGTTATCAAAGCGATTATAGCGGCCAAAGAACCGTATATAAACGTATATGTAGGGGATTGGCCCGCGACCCAGACAAATATGTTCTTACAAATCTCGAATAGAACTGCTGCTGCCAGCGCTCCGATCGCCGCATGCCGCCACTGTACTTTGGTGTTGGGGACCCACTTGTACAGGAAGAGAAAAGTCAGGAAAGAAAGGAAAACGCTGGTCGCGATTATAGCGGAGTGCCAGAGCAGGCTGCCTTCCATAAATTGTTCCCCGAAGACGGGAAGGTTTGCCTCCCTTATGACCTTAAATGCGGCAGTTAGACCGACAGACATGAGCATGAGCGCGCCAAACCCTGTCATCATTAAGAACTCCATCAATCTCTCGTGGAGGAAGGGGCGGGGTCGCCTTACTCCCCAGGCTGTATTGAGAGATTTCCTAATGGCATTGAAAACGGCCATACCCGCCCAGATTAGTCCTATAGTGGCGACTATTCCTACCGCTGCTGCGTTTTGAGATACAGTGTCGATAACGCCCTCCATAAAGCCCCCTATCTCAGCGCCGGGGATGAAGTCGGTGACTGCTTTAACAACCTGTGCTTCCACATCGGGCCGTTGCACGATGAAGCCGAATATGGCGATTGCTGCTAGGATCAAGGGGAAGAGTGAGAGTAAGAGGTAATAAGAGATAGCCGCTGCCAGATGGGGGCAGTTATCGGCAAGGAACTCGTTTACAGCTCTTTTTAACACAGAACCTATTGATAGTAATCGCCGTGCTGTCATTACGCTTGTTTCAATTCATATTAGTCCGTTTAATTCCGGTTCTCTTGTTCTTTATGTGCTCAATCTGCGCTCCGCATGGACTGCCGGACTGCCATTATCCTCAGTAGTAATATGACTTTTCGCTATAGTCCGTAATTGACGTTATTTATTATTTCAGACTGCGGACTTTAATATATTTTATCACGTGTTGTCAAGTTCAGTACCGTAGTCCCCACCGATGTATATTATACAGCAGCCTGTAAATATAGTCCATATGTCGTTCTCGTATATATGACGTGTGGGAGTTCGGATAAAGCATGAAGTTGCTTTATGGCATTATGGGAAATTTAAATGGTTAAAAGACATTTGCATTTATCAGGTAATGCTGTGCTGCGTAGACTGGCAAAGCAACGATATTAGTATGGAATGGTGTTCAGTCACGCTTACTCTTATCTGGTTGGAGGGTTCCTTTCTCAGCTGTTGAGAATCGTTGCTTAATCTTGGATACACCGCGCTGTATCAGTTCCTGGACATCAGAAACCTCTTTAGATATAGCTGCCCTGAAGTAGGAACTGTATTCGCCCATGCGGCGGAATTTTTTATAGCGGTTCTTTATTAGCTTTGCGGGGGTAAGCTGTTGAGCATCAAGGAGTTCACGGATAATGGTATTTTTCAGTAGCCGTGCAGCTTCATCGGCATCAGCGTGGGCGCCGCCCTCCGGCTCGGGCACTACTGTATCGATAACGCCGAGTTCTTTACAGTCCAGGGCAGTTAATTTCAAGGCTGATGCCATCTCTTCTGCTTTCTTAGCGTCCCGATAAATGATGGATGCCGCTCCCTCGGGTGAGATGACGGAATAAATTGCGTTCTCCATCATCAGGATTTTATCGGCAACCCCGAGAGCCAGCGCCCCTTCGCTTCCTCCTTCCCCGATTATGACGGACACTATAGGCGTTGGGAGGTCTGACATAAGAGCTAAGGTACTTGCGATTGCGTTCCCGATGCCACGCTCTTCAGCATCGATTCCGGGATAAGCTCCGGGAGTATCTATCAGGGTTATTACGGGCATCCCAAAAACAGCAGCCAGCCTCATTACTCTCTGGGCCTTACGGAAACCCTCCGGGTATGTCCTGCCTTCGTTGTGGCCCCGTTCCTGTCCGATTATGACCACCGCTTCTCCGCTTAGTTCAGCTACTCCACATATTATTGATTTATCGTCGCCATAATGGCGATCGCCGTGGAGTTCAACAAAGGATGAGGTTATCCTTGAGATATAATCCAGAGCAGTGGGCCGCTGTTTGTGACGCGCCAATTGAACAGTTTGCCAGGCCTGCTCTTCCGGATGCTCGGTAACAGAATATGGTTTACCTCTCTTTGTGGCAGTCAGACGATATCTGGAGCTGAGCAAATCAAGCAATATAGATAGTATCCGGCGCATCTTGGTGCGGTCAACTACTTGATCGATCATACCGTGCAGCATATGATATTCTGCCGTGTGGCTACCCTCGGGCAGAGGTTTGCCTGATGTCTGTTCCACCACTCGTAATGGCGCGAAACCAATAAGCGCCTTTGGCTCGGCCAGTATCACATCCCCAAGGTTTGCGAAGCTTGCGTAGACTTCACCGCTGGTAGGGTTGGTTAGAACTGCGATGTGAGGTAGTCTTTGAGAATGGAGGTGCTTGGCTGCGGCTGCTGTTTTCGCCATTTGCATGAGCGAGAGCATGCCTTCCTGCACTCTGGCACCGCCGCTTGAGACCACCGTTATAATCGGAGTCCTTCTCTTATTAGCCAGCTCGAATGCTAACGCAATCTTCTCGCCGACGACACCACCCATGTTGCCGCCCATAAAACCAAAGTCGAGCACGGCGATGACCGTAGGATTGCCGCCGATTGTGCAGACACCCGTGATTACTGCCTCGGTCAGACCGGTCCTGCGTTGAGCCTCGTGAAGGCGTTCTTCGTAGGGTTCTTTTCCTGAAAACGAGAGGGGATCGATGGAGGTTAGGAATCGATTTACTTCCTTGAAGCTTCCGGAATCGGCAAGGAGCTCTATCCGCTGCCGTGCCGGGATGCTGTGATGGAAGCTGCACTCGGGACAAACCCGGTAACGAAGATAGATTTCCGATTGGGAGAGATTAACGCCACAGAACAGGCAGAACTCCTCCTCCATGCCTTGCTGTTCCTCGACCTCGTCCTGTTGTGCGGGCGGGGTGAGGGAATCATCGCGCTTGGTCATTCCTCCTCCTCTTCTGTTTCGATAACCTCTGCGGGACCACCCGGTTCACTACGTACGATAAGACCTTCTCTCTCAAGAGAGTCCATAATCCTTGCAGCTCGTGGATAGCCGACATGGAGACGGCGCTGGATGAGGGATGTAGAAACGTGAGAACTCTCCTTGACCAGTCTCCTTGCTGCCGGCAGCAGCGTATCGTCATCGGTTGTTTCATTGATCTCCAGGGAGGCGAAGGCTTGTGCTATGGAGTCCTCTGCCTCGGGCGTATACGTCTCCTGGGGCTGTTTCCAGAACCTGACTATTCTGTCTATTTCCTGGTCTGATAGGAAGCAGCCCCGAAGCCGCTTCGGAGTGGCGGCATCGGAGGGGAGATAAAGCATGTCACCTCCACCGAGCAACTTCTCAGCACCGCCGGTGTCGAGGATAGTTCGAGAGTCCATTAATGATGGTACGGTGAAAGCTATTCTTGTAGGGAAGTTGGCTTTGATAAGTCCGGTGACAACGTCTACTGACGGGCGCTGTGTGGCGACTATGAGGTGGATGCCGGTGGCCCGCGAAAGCTGGGCCAGACGGCAAATAGATGCTTCTACTATCTCAGCGGCATTCATCATAAGCTGGTTCAGTTCATCGACAATGACCACTAGATAAGGCAGGGGCTCGGTAATAAGGTGGCTGCGATTGTAGCCCTCGATATTGCGCACTCCTACCGCAGCAAATTCCTTGTAACGGTTGTCCATTTCCCTGATGACCCTGCGCAATGAATCGACTGCTTTTTCAACCTCTTTGACCACCGGAGATATAAGATGAGGCACATCCTCGAACTGCACTAACTCCACCCGTTTGGGGTCGATAAGTAACAGTCGAAGGTCTTGAGGTCGATTGTGCATCAGCAGGCAGGTTATAATTGAATTAAGGAACACCGTTTTGCCGCTTCCTGTGGTGCCGGCGATGAGAAGGTGAGGCATCTTCGAAAGGTCAGCCGCTAATGCCTCACCTGCGGCCCCTTTGCCCAGTGCCAGGGCGAGATTTGATTTTGCCCTGGTCCTCTGGAAGGCCGGACTTTCAATAACGCCTTTCAATAGTACCAGAGCGGTATCGGCGTTTGGAACCTCGATCCCCACCAGCGGCTTTCCGGGCACAGGGGCTTCGATCCTGATGCTGTGAACAGCCAGAGCAAGGGCAAGGTTGTTAGCCAGGGCCGTGATACGCTCCACCTTCACTCTTGTTCTCGAAACCTCTTCTTGCCTCTCTATGGGACTGCCATCTTTGTCCAACTTAATTTTGCCCTGTTGGTCCCGCTCAACAACCCGTTTAAATTTCCGGTCCCAACCGGGCTCAACACCGAACTGGGTGACAGTAGGCCCGGGATTTATTTGCACTACTTTGGCTTCTACCCCGTAGCTGTCCAGAGCCTTCTCGATCAGCCTTGCCCGCTGTTCATTATCCGCTTCTGTGAAATGCGTGTCGGTCACTTTATCGAGGAGGTCGATAGAGGGCAGTTCACCTTTCCCTGCTGCGTAGGCATCGGGCACCGGTCTCCTGGTTCTGGGTGGTGCCTCGGTTTTTTCCGTGATGACGAATTCTGCCTGATGGGGCAGACCCTTTTTCGTGACGGTTTCGGGTGCGGTCTCGGCCTGATTTACATCCAGTCCAAAAATTGGAGTCTCTTGTTTTGCAGCGGTGCGATGGCGGAACCAGCGGTACAGCGCAGTTACAGGGAATATAAGCAATCTATGTGGCGGGTAGTTCCGGTATAAATCGGCCAGCCCGTGTCCCAGCTCGGTGAAAAGCTGTGAAGCCCAGGAAAGTACTGCCAGTCCCGCAGCTCTTATTGATTGCCCCAAGAACTTGAGGAATTGGAGACTGTAGCCCGGTGCGGCGAACGCAGTGCCCACTAAGAATAGGAGAGTTAGCCGCACAGCCGGGTGTATACCAACTCCCTGGTTGCCAATCAAATACTTGCCAGCATTTCCGCCGAGGCTTACATCGGCGAATTCGATGTCGCCGATAATATAACCAGCGGGATGGAACAGGGCGAGAACCCCCCAAATCGCAACGGTTAAGATTATCGAGCCCAGCCAAAAGTTCCACCGCGCCAACAAGGTGTTCCACCTTCGTTTCCATAGTATTAAGATTATAGCTCCTACCCACGCGAGCCATAATACGAGTCCGAATCCTATGGTTTCGAAGATGATATTGCCGAGGAAGGTGCGGAAGAAAACTATTACTGCCACGCATGATGCTATCACGACGATCCTGATCACCATTAACTGGTAGGACATCAGGTTCCTGGGAAAGCTGAAAATGCTGCGGCGACTTTTAGACTTTGCTTTTGCCATGTCCTTGCCCTTTATTAAAACATGGATAGCTGTTGTGGCTTGCTCTCCTCCTCTTTCACCTCTTCGATTCGAGCTAGCAGGGAGGGTATCTTGGTCATATCGGCCTCAATGGTCTGGCGCAGGCTCTGCTGGTGCAGCGCGGCGGCGGGATGGTACATGGGGAAGTAGATTACATTATCTATCTTTCGTTCCTTCCCGTGTATCTTGCTGATGGTTTCTCCGGGGAAATATTTTGCCAGTGAATAACGGCCAAGTGTAACAATCATCTTCGGGGAAATCAAT
Organism: uncultured Dehalococcoidia bacterium; assembly: GCA_964453665.1. GTDB lineage: Bacteria > Chloroflexota > Dehalococcoidia > SZUA-161 > SZUA-161 > DAOUTY01. Next base: position 26,675 of record CAYVQT010000026.1, read on the forward strand.
TCGATCTGCTGGTCGAGCCACTTCTGGCAGTTATTTATCTCAATGGGGAGCGGGTCGCGATTACCCGGGGGGCGGCATTTGATAACGTTGCAGATATAGACATCGCTACGCTTCAGGCCTATGGAACTGAGCAACTGGTCCAGAAATTGACCGGCCTGGCCGACGAAAGGAAGCCCCTGCTGGTCCTCATGAAAGCCCGGGGCCTCCCCGATGAACACGATCTGTGCATTCTCAGCACCCTCGCCTGGAACCACCTTGTTGCGGGTTCGGACCAGTTCCTCGCAATCCTGGCAAGCAGCTATCTTCTCGTAGAGCTCAGCTAGTGCTGACACTGCGACCTCCTTGACTAAATAGTAACATCCTGCATCCAATGGCCAGCAAGGCGATAGCGAATACCCTGGCCAACCATTCGGCTGTAATCACCCCGGCAGCCCAGGCCCCGAGCAGTGAAAATGCGACTGCGCTGGGCGCGACCCACATCGCTACACTCACGTCTATATTTTTCTGACGGCTGTGTATAAAAGACCCGACCAGGGCTGCAAGTAACATAGCGCCAAGTGCAACGCCCTGCGCAGTATGCTGTTCAACGTCCAGGAGTAGAACCATCCCCGGGATTGTAATCGTGCCGCCGCCTATGCCGAGCATTCCGCCGAGTAGTCCGGCGACGAAACCTACGGCGAGGCCGATAGCAATATCCATATACTCTTTTATTACCTTAGCAGTATCAATACGGCGACGGCTATTGTATATACTCCAAAGACCTGCCGCAGCCTGTAAGCGGGCACTTTCATCATTAGTTTCGCCCCGATAACGGCGCCCACAACGCTGCCCGAGCCTATCGTTGCCACCAGGGCCCAGTTAATATCCCCTCGCAGGGCGTATATCACGGTTCCCGCTACGGCGATGGGGGTAATAATGGCGAGAGAAGTGCCGTGGGCTTTGTGCTGTTCGAGCCACAGGAGTCCAGTCATAACTGGGACCAGGATGATTCCGCCTCCAATACCCAGTAGTCCTGCCAGCATCCCTGCCCCCGCCCCGGCTGTCAGATACCAGAGTATGTTTGTGCGCATAGCCGCTTATCTGAGGATGATAGCACAGCACCTATATCAAGTCAACGAAGCTAGGTGTAAGGTGAATGATATTGATACTGCCGTATCCTTGTGTCCGGTAGTTTATGATTATACTAAGTGAGCAATCTGGTGTGGCTAGAACTGTGAGCTTCTCTCCGATGTAGGGGTTGGAAGTGAAATCACTAACGTGGGTGTCTCTCGCAACAGTGTTATCAGCGTAAACGGGTTGTGGTATATGGAAGAACTTAGGTGCTTTCATAAGCAGGAAGGGGGAAAGTGGTAACAATCGGTTTAAGCTGTAGTAACCGAACAATAACGTAGGGGATTACGCTGGTAGTCTGGTTAAACAGGTTTCTATTTAGTTAAGGACTTTACTGATAAAACGGCAAATAAAATAACTGAACTATAGTAACAATGGTTCGGATATGACTCCGTGGCTTCCCGTGCTCTTTTATTTGGGTGGCAGAGGTATTAATCAGGCTGCTATTCGTCCTCCACACCCTGTTCTTTGAGATAGTCAACCGAATCCTGTACGGTTTTTATCTTCTCGGCATCCTCATCCGGAATTTCCAGTCGTTTCGCTTCGTTGCTGAACTCCTCTTCGAGGGACATTACCAACTCTACTAAGTCGAGGGAGTCAGCGTTGAGATCATCGACGAAGGATGCCTCAGGTTTTACTTCTGACTCTTCAACGCCTAACTGCTCGACGACGATCTTCTTTACCCGTTCAAAGACGGTTGCCATGCTGTAACCCCCTTATCCTATATTACGTGCTGCACTGGTGATTATCGACAATTGGCCTTCTCTTGACTGATAGCTCCCAATACCCCGTTGATGAACTTCGATGAGTTGTAGCTGCCAAATGTCTTGGCCAGTTCCACTGCTTCGTTTATGGCTGCCTTTAGTGGTACTCTATTTTCTATCAAAATTTCAAGAATTGCAAGCCTCAAGATATTTCTATCAATGGCTGAAAGTTGCTCCACCGGCCAGTTGGGTGCATGTGTTCTGATAAGGGAGTCGATTTGGGCTTTATTGCCGAGCACACCCCTGACCAGTTCCTGTGCATACGACAGCGATCTTTCCGGTAAAGCCTGTTCTTCCGCTATCAAGCTCAGGGAAACCTGTGCATCGTGCCCCGATTCGTCGCTCTCAAAGAGCGCCTGGAGTGCTGCGATTCTAGCTTTATGCCTGGTATGTACCATAGAGTCCTCAACTATCAATGCTATGAATTAGCTGATGAAAAACCGATTGCAAAGGTCAGGACATAACCATGCCGCCGTCCACATTTAAAACGTGGCCGGTTATGTAGCGTGCCTCTTCTGAGGCCAGATAACAAACCGCATTAGCAACGTCTCTGGGTGTGCCTGGATACCCGAGAGGGACCTGCCTGAGGAACTCCTGCTTGGCGTTATCACTGAGTCTCCTGGTCATCTCGGTATCGATGTATCCGGGTGCAACGGCATTTGCGGTCACTCCTCTAGCAGCGAATTCTCTGGCAGTGGTCTTGGTAAGTCCGATTAATCCTGCCTTTGCGGCGGCATAATTAGCCTGTCCCGCATTTCCAATCAGACCAACAACGCTTGCGATGTTGATGATACGCCCCCAGCGCTGCTTTATCATGTATCTTACCACTGCCTGTGTACAAAGGAAAGCCCCTTTGAGGTTGGTAGTCAACACTTGATCCCAGTCAGCGGCGGACATCCTCATAAGCAGAGTATCCCTGGTAATACCGGCGTTATTTACCAGGATATCGATTTGGCCGAAAGTGGATATCGTCTCATCAGCGAGTCTGGCAACTTCGTCTTGAGCAGTGATATCGGCGGTAACTGCGATGCTCTTTCCATTATTGGCTGCGATCTCGGCAGCTACCTCGTTTGCGGAGGCGGCGTTTATATCGCTGATAACCACGCTGGCGCCGTGCTCTACCAGCGCCAATGCTATTTCGCGACCGATTCCCTGGCCGCTTCCAGTGACTATTGCTACCCTTGTGGATAATTTCATTGCAAGCACTCTTCTGGGAAATTTGCCAAGGTCGTATGTTCTTCAGAGTTCTATGGCTTTGATAGACTCCGCGTTGCTCATATTGAGAACCTGTACTTCGCTGTTGATTCTTTTAATCAGTCCTGAGAGTACCTGTCCCGGGCCGATTTCAATGAAAGTGGAGACTCCGTCGCCTAACATATATTCCACTGACGGCTGCCACTGAACACAGTGACATAGTTGCCTTAGTAGTTCCTCTTTCACCTCGTCAGGACTGGTCATAGGCTGAGCGGTGCTGTTGGCAACTATGGGGACTTGCGGGAGACCGAAATTAACCTGTGAGATTGCCTGTGCCATGCCATCAACCGTAGGCTGCATAAGAATGGAATGAAACGCACCGCTGACCTGGAGGGGCACCACCCTCCGCGCTCCTCTAGCTTTGGCCAAGTCCATTGAGCGGGCCAGCGACTCTCTGGTGCCGCTGATAACGATTTGGCCCGAACAGTTGAAGTTAGCTATCTGGGAGCCGGTTTCTCTGCATACCTCTTCCAATGATTCTTCGTCGATACCGATGATAGCGGCCATACCTCCAGGCATAGTCTTTCCGGCTTCCTGCATCAGTCGCCCTCGTTCTCTGACAAGGCGAACCGAATCAGAGAACCCGATCACGTTAGCAGCCACGAGCGCAGTGTACTCCCCGAGACTGTGTCCGGCTACGAGGGCAGGCTTCAATGCAATGCCACACTCTGAGGCAGCTCTCAGGCAGGCGACGCTGGTTGTCAATATGGCTGGCTGCGCATTGACGGTATCACGAAGCTCTTCCTCAGGCCCTTCGAAACAGAGTTGCGAAAGAGGGAATTCGAGCGCTGAATCAGCCTCCTCGAAGGTATCCCTGGCCTGGCGATAACTTTGGTACAGGTCATAGCCCATACCTACTGCCTGTGACCCCTGTCCGGGAAAAACACAAGCTACTTTGGATGTAGACGCTGTTTCCAGCTCAAGCAAGAACTGCCTCCATAGAGTGTTAACTACTCTTGGGCTTTCTTTCTTTAATTATTTCTCTTCCCCTATAGGTTCCGCAGAAGGGGCAAACCTGGTGAGCAGGTTTGATGTTGTGACACTGGGTACAAGGCACCAGGGAGGGTACGGTCAATTTAATATGGCTGCGCCTCTTTCCCTGACGTGCCTTGGCGTATTTTCTTTTAGGAAGAGCCATGATTTGGTCAACTCCTTTCGGTGTCTATCCCTCGCTTATCACCAGGAACCAACCCTTTTAGCGGAGCCCAGGGTGAGTCATGGCTAATAGGCGTGCAGTTACAAGTTTCGTAGTTGAGGTTGCAGCCACACTGGCTGCACAATCCAGCACAGTCCTCTCGGCAGACCGGTTTTATAGGCTTAGCCAGAAGCGTGTACTGACGAACTGCCTCACTAAGGTCCAGTATGTTATTCTCATCGACAGTGAAAGCGCCCGATTCCGCTGGTGGGGTGAGCAGAGTTCCGCTTGTCGGGTCTCCTGTAAAGAAGTACTCCTCTTCGATATCCAGGGTTGATGGGTACTCGAATTCATCGAGGCAGCGGCTGCATACGTCTCTAATGGTTATATTCAATTTACCGCTTACAAGGATACTACGATTGGTACGAAGTAATTGTACCTCGCCCTGGACGGGCAGGCCATCACTATCTGTTTCGTCGATAGTGATATGGCGAACCGAGCCTACGGACTCTTTTAGCTGCTGGGCGACATTAAACTTCATTGCGAACTCGAAATAGTTATACTGCCAAATGGTTCAACATATTATATCAATTTTAGGGTACGTGTCCTGAGGTTGTCAACCTGAATTTAAGAGGGATTTTAACCCAGGAAATAATCCGGAGACTTTCTTACCTGCTTTGTTTGAAAGAGTAGAAAGTGCTTACGTGTTACGAGCCTAACCAAACTTGATATCATTGATACCCTAAGAAGTAGTATAAAACCCCGCCGATGATAATCAGGATTACAGCTATGGCTCCGATGATTCGCAGAAGCATATTTCGCCTGGCGGTACTGTTGGGGTGAAACTTCATGACGTAGGACGGAGCTTTCCACACTGACGCCTTGCTTACGTAGAAATCGTAAACCGCACCCGATTTGATTTTAAGGACATTTCGCAATTTCTTATTAATGTTAATCTGGTGAACTCTTGGGTGCGGGACCTCTGCCAGTTCGTTGTTTCTGACCCGGCAGGCTATTTTCGAGTCTTTCACCGAAAGGTATATATATCTGTTCCACTTAATGCCTTTGGGCAGGTCGTCCGGATGCATTCTCACAATCAGCGTGCCTTCGTCGTCTTCCGGAGCACCGCCGACTTTGAGGTGCCTCTTGATCGGCTTAGACATAGTTATTTCCCCTGATCCGGTTCAATGTGTTACAAGTTTCGTTGTCCTGTTTATTATAGTGACCTATATAACGTCCCGCAACCATGTTTTATGCTGTGAGCGGGATAGCGCTATCCCTTAATCACCCCTATCGGTCTTGCTTTAATTACCTTTGGAGATATACCTGCGGCATCCGTTATGTGTATTACCTCAGCCACATCCTTATAGACTGCCGGAGCCTCCTCGGCTAAAGAGGCCATACTCGCTACCTGGAAGGCAATCCCCTTTGCCGCCAAATCGGCGGCGATATCAGCGCCACTGATGCTTTTCTTAGCCGCAGAGCGACTCATAACCCTACCTGCGCCGTGACAGGTGGAGCCGAAGGTCTCCTCCATAGCCTTATCGGTTCCCACCGCTACATATGAGTAGCGTCCCATATCTCCGGGTATAAGAACCGGCTGTCCAACTTTGCGGTACGCTTTGGGTACATCGGGATGGCCGGCAGAGAATGCCCTTGTTGCGCCCTTGCGGTGTACGCATACAGTGAGCTTTTTACCTTCAACCTGGTGTCTCTCTATCTTGGCTATGTTATGGGCCACGTCGTAGACAATCCTCATTCCCAGTTCACGCGGGCTTTTGCCCAGGACCCTTGAAAAAGACTCTCTGGTCCAGTGGGTAATACACTGGCGGTTTGCCCACGCATAATTGGCGGCACAGGCCATCGCTGCCAGGTAGGATTGACCTTCGGGTGACTTTACAGGGGCGCATGCAAGCTGACGGTCGGGGAGCTCGATGCCATAGTTCCTGACGGCGGCCCCCATTGTCTTCAGGTAATCGTCGCAGACCTGATGACCGAAACCCCTGGAGCCGGTATGAATCAGGACTAAAATTTGTCCCTTTTCCGCTATACCGAAGGCTTGCGCTGTCCTGGCGTCATAAATCTCATCGACGACCTGTACTTCCAGAAAGTGATTGCCCGAGCCCAGGGTGCCGGATTGAGGTGACCCACGAGTCTTGGCCTTAACACTCACTTTGTCAGGGTCTGCTCCTTCCAAACAGCCGTGCTCCTCAGTGAACTCCAGGTCTTCAGCCTCTCCGTATCCGGCTGTAACTGCCCAGGCAGCGCCTTTGAGCAGGAGTTTATCTATTTGATTGCCTTTGAGTTTTATCTTTCCCTCGGAGCCCAAGCCCGATGGTACGTTGATAAAAAGGTCAGCGAGCAACTTCGATATCCCGGGTTTGACCTCGTTCTCGGTTAAATCCGTGCGGAGGAGGCGCACGCCGCAGTTAATGTCGAAGCCTACGCCGCCGGGCGATATCACGCCGTCATCTACTCTGGTAGCAGCAACTCCGCCAATTGGAAAGCCATAGCCCCAGTGTATATCGGGCATGGCCAGAGACCTGCTCACTATGCCGGGCAGGAAGGCGACATTGGCTACCTGCTCCAGCGATTGCTCATCCTGGATATGGCGTATCATCTGCTCATCCGAAAAGACCAGACCGGGGACTCTCATTCCCGGCTTATAGGTCCTGGGTATCTCCCAGCGGTAGTCGTCTATTTTTACTAGCGTTTTCTGCAAACCTGCCGACATGTCCCCACCCCTAAATGTCCAGAATCACCTGGATTTTAAAACCGTTCTCCTTCTCTACTTTGAGTGAGTGATAGGTGGCTGCTTTAACCTCTGTTTTTAATCGGTGTCTTGAGGTGTCAATCTTCTCACCGTAGGCTTTAGCTCGAAGCTGATTTTTATCTAGAGCAATTATTTCGAATCTGCTGAAGAGAATATGTTCGACATCAAATATATAGAGGAGCTCGTTGAGCCAGTCAACTACCAGAGATTCCAGGTCTAAGGCCTGGATGTCAATATCACGCTGAATATCCTGCTGAACTTCTTCCAGATCGGCTATCAGGCTGAACATACCGTAGGCTGCGTTAGCATAGGCTTCTTTGAGGTCGCTGCCATGGGCAACCAGGCCGACATCGGCGGTGTGGTCGAAGAACTCGAAACGTGTCATTATTGACTCCTCTTTCAGATTATATCATCTGTGTGATAGGGGGTAGCGTTACCACTCCCTTCGGGCTTGCCCTCGGCTCTGAGGCTCAGGCTCGTAGAGAGCCTCAGGGCGAAACGCCTGTGGCAACAGGTTCCTCGTCGTGACAGGAGTCACGCCGCTACAGAAGGTTTTATGTTAAAATTCTGGGGTGAAGTTCATCGTCGATTCAAATGTGGGTAGGCTGGCCAGATGGCTTCGAATCGCAGGTTTTGACACATTGTTTGTAAAAGATATCGATGATAACAGACTGGTCAGGCTTGCTCTGGATGAGGACCGGGTGTTGTTGACCAGGGACAGGCAGATAATGAAGAGGCGGCTGGTCAGCGGAGGCAGGCTTAAGACAGTATTGATAGAGCCAGATGATGTCAGGGAGCAGCTACGGCAGGTGTTGATGACGCTCAATCTGGCTGGCGAGGTGAAGCCCTTTTCTCTTTGTATAGAATGCAATGAGCCTTTGGAGTTCAAGAAAAAAGAGGAGATCGAAGAGCTTGTGCCGCCCCACGTGTTTCAGACTCAAACCCAGTATATGCAGTGCGCTAGGTGCCGGAGAATTTACTGGCGAGGAACGCATTGGGAGAGGATGTGCGGTGAGCTTGAGCGAATAGTGGGCACTTTATGACGAAAGCAGCTTTTATTTACGGTGTGGAACTGACGCAGCGTGACAGCAGGGTTGATGAGATATTCGGCCCCACTCGCCTGGAGTACACATATGAGCTGCTGATGTTTTATCGTGCCTTTGAATCACCCGAGTCGATGCTGGTGGCACCTGAAGACGCAAAGGTGGCTTATCTGCTGTCTTTCCACACCGATGAGTACGTGGCAGCGGTGAGAAGCCTCAGTAATGGTGAGAAGAAGTATAACCCCGCCAGTTTTAATTTCAGCGACTACGGCGACAATCCGGTTTACCCGGGAATGTATGAGCTGTCCACTATGGTAGTAGGTGCTTCCCTGCGGTCAGCGGAACTGGTAGCCGCAGGTGATGTCGAGGTTGCCTTTAACTGCGCTGGCGGTCAGCACCATGCCGCTCCGGACCACGCCTCTGGTTTCTGTATTTTCAATGACGCCGTAATAGCCATAAACCATCTACTGTCAAAGGGTTATAGAGTAGCCTATGTCGATATCGATGCGCACCATGCTGACGGAGTACAGAACGCTTTCTACTCCAGTGACAGGGTGATAACCATATCATTTCACGAGTCGGGAAGATATCTGTTCCCGGGGACAGGTGAGGTCTCCGAGATCGGGACGGGGGCTGGGGAGGGATATTCGGTCAATATACCCCTTGCCCCGTTCACTGATGATGAGGTTTATCTGTGGGCCTTCGACCAGATTGTACCCGGTCTGGTGGAAAAATTTGAGCCGGATATTCTTGTAACCCAGCTCGGGACTGACAGCCATTATCTTGATCGCATGACCCAGCTTAGCCTGACTACTGACGGTTACAGCGGTCTGGTAAGCAGGATGAAGCGAATGGCGCCGAAGTGGGTTGCTCTGGGGGGTGGTGGATACGAAGCGAGCGTGGTGATAAGGTGCTGGACGCTGGCATATGGAATAATGATAGGCAGAGACTGGTCTGACGAAATACCCGTGGACTATCAGGAACTCTACGGCCTGAAGAGACTCAGGGATAGTGAGGAACCACGTATAGATGGTCAGCTCAGGGAGCGAGCGCGAAGATTCGCTGAGGCAAGCGTGGAAGGTGTGAAAAGGCTGGTTTATCCCCATCACGGGCTGTGACCGGAAGCGTTCCTTGCTTAAATCTGTGGTGTAAAGATTGTAATTATTCGTAGACAAGCATATGGGGGAATTGTCAGCAACAGGAGATGTGAAGTGAAAAGAATATTATTTATACTACTGGCGTGTCTCATGGCCTTCGGTCTATTTACCGGGTGTGGGTCAGGTGGAGACGGGCAGCCGGCAACTAATCCACCGGAAATAGAGTGGAGCAACACCTTCGGTGACTCTGATGAAGAAGAAGGGGCTAACTTTATACAGCAGACATCTGATGGCGGATACATCCTGGCCGGGTGGACACTGTTGCCCGGTGTGGGGGCCTGGGATTTCTGGCTGCTAAAAATCGATGCAGAGGGGGAGGAGGAGTGGAGTAAAACGATAGGAGGCCCCAATGACGAGAGAGCGGCCTCTATTCAGGAGACGGCTGACGGTGGATATATAGTAGTCGGGGGCACTGATTCATATGGACTGGGAGACTGGGATTTCTGGGTGGTGAAGACCGATGAGAATGGCGAGGAGCAGTGGAAAAAGACCTTCGGGGGCCCTGACGGTGATATAGCCTTTTCTGTTCAGCAGACAACTGATGGCGGGTATATAGTGGCCGGGTGGACGATGTCATATGTCGCAGAGGCTTGGGATTTCTGGCTGGTGAAGACGGATGTCGCAGGAGAGAGGGAGTGGAGCAAAATATTCGGAGGCGCGGGAGATGACGGGGCTTTCTGCGTACAGCAAACATGTGATGGAGGATACGTTGTTGCCGGGGGTACGGAGTCCTATGGCGCTGGTGGAGAGGATTGCTGGATTATAAAGACGGATGACAGGGCTGGAGAGGAATGGAACAAGACATTCGGGGGCGTTGACGATGATGCGGCATTGTCGGTTCAGCAGACATCTGATGGCGGATATATTATCGCCGGTTGGACGAAATCCTATGGCGCTGGCGGAGAGGATTTCTTGATAGTGAAGACGAATGATATGGGTGAGGAGGAATGGAGCCAAACATTCGGGGGCTCGAACAACGATAGGGCATCCTTTGTTCAGCAAACGGCTGACGGCGGATATATAGTCGCAGGCGCTACGGAGTCTTATGGTGAGGGAAGGCAGGATTGCTGGATTGTGAAGATAGACAGTACGGGTGAAAAGGAATGGAGTGAGACCTTCGGGGGCGCTGCCAACGAGGCAGCGCTATGTGTCAGGCCGACCTCTGATGGCGGGTATATCGTGGCTGGCTGGACGGAGTCATATGGTGAAGGCGGATGGGATGTCTGGGTTATCAAATTGAAGTAAACCTGTGTGGGCGGTTGTACGGCGATGAATTGTCAAGGTCGATATGCGTGGTGCCGTTCATGGTTCGACAGGCTCACCACGAACGGCATTTGTAATGGCGCTTACATTAAAAACAGCATTTTCATCCTTCGTCATGAGTATTGCAATGCTCATGACGGATTCCTGCTTACGCAGGAATCCAGAATAGAGGCAGGGCAGGTGATACATAATATGGGCACGGCATGCCGTGCCGCTACTTTATAGCCCCTGCGTTGCGAAATTCCTCGATCTGCTGTTCGGTGTATCCCAGATCTCGCAGGATTTCATCAGTGTGCTGCCCTATCAGCGGCGCAAAGCTCTTGAATCTCGCCGGTGTATCCGAGAGCTTTATCGGCATTCCTAATTGCCTCACCTTACCCTCGGTGGGGTGTTCGAACCGGGGGAACATATCGCGGCTGACCAACTGGGGGTCATTGACTACCTCATCCAGTTCAAGAACCGGGCTTACACACGTATCTGCATTTTTCATGATCTGGGCCCATTCGTCTCTGGTCTTGGTCAGGAACGCTTCCCTGATAGCCGCGTGCACCTCTCTCAGCTTTTCCCCTTTTGCCCGCTGGTGTGGTATCAGGTCATCCCTGCCCAGGGCGCGGCAGAAGCGCTCCCAGAAATAAGGTTCGATCAGGCCTGTCGAAACAAACTTGCCGTCTTTGGTCTTCCATACATTAATTGCCGTAGAGGGCCAGCCTCTCTTCGGTATGAAGCTGTCCCTGAAGTATCTCAGCAGGCTGACAGAAAGGAATGGAAGTACGCTGTCGGTCATGGAGATATCTACATGCTGGCCCTTTCCGGTCTTTTCGCGCGCCATGAGGGCGCAGAGGATGCCGATAACGGCATGAAGGGCGCTGCCTATATCTCCCAGGGCAGCTCGAATGATTACCGGATTACCTTTCTGGTCCCCGGTTAGCCCTACTGCGCCTCCTATAGAGGTGTAGTTCGGATCATGTCCGGGGAGGTCGCGATAGGGTCCGTCCTGGCCGAACCCTGTCAGGCTGCAATAGACGATTCCGGGGTTACGTTGAGATATAGTATCGTAGTCCACGCCCAGCCTTTTTGCAACCCCCGGACGAAAGGCTTCCATAACAACGTCAGCATTGCCGGCCAGTTTGAGGAAAATACCCCTGGCTTCCGCTGACTTCAAATTAAGTGCGATGCTTCTCTTATTACGTGACAGATAATCATAGGCCGCATGTTTCTCCTGGTCTGGCAGCATTCCCATCTGATACCCGGGGGCTTCCACTTTTATCACATCTGCTCCCATATCTGCCAGCACCATAGTGCAAAAGGGCCCGGGTACGGTGCGGGACAGGTCTAAAACCTTTATGCCTTCCAGTGCCAGTGTCATCGAATGCCTCCGAATAGGGCTACTGGTATAATACACTGATTAGGGCTTTTGTTCCAGAGCCAGGTGAGGCTGGTCGTTGTATTCTCCCTACCCCGAGGGGAATTACAGACTCCTGCTACTGCTTGAGGAGAAGTATTTAGACAAATCGGGCGATGTTGACTTTCGATTGCTTCGTGTCTATGCTAGAATCATCGTGGCCAGGAAAAGGATCGATACTCTGCTCATTGCCAGGGGGCTGGTTGACAGCAGGGAAGAGGCCAGGGTCATGGTCATGGAAGGCGCTGTGGCCGCTGACGACATGACCGTTGTCAAGCCCAGCACACTGGTCAGAGAGAATGCCGAAGTCCGCCTGATTCAAAGGCGGCCGTTTGTAGGAAGAGGCGGAATAAAGCTGGCCGGGGCGCTTGACGAGCTACAGGTGGATGTTCGTTCGCTGGTGGTGATAGATGTCGGCGCATCCACCGGCGGTTTTACTGATTGTCTACTGAAGCGCGGGGCCAGCAAAGTATATGCCTTAGACGTTGGTTACGGGCAGCTTGACTATAGCCTGAGGAAGGACCCGAGGGTTGTGGTAATGGAGCGTGTTAACGCACGCTACCCTTTCAGTCTGCCGGAGCCGGTCGACCTGGCAACGCTGGACGTTTCTTTCATCTCGCTGGAGAAGGTGGTGCCCGCGGTTGCGGATGTGGTAAAGAGCGGCGGCCGGTTGATAGCGCTGGTGAAGCCCCAGTTTGAGGCGGGGAGGCGTCAGGTTAGCAAAGGCGGTTTGGTCAAGGACCCTGTTGTGCACGCGGACGTTCTGGGACGCTTCATCTGCTGGGCTGTTGACCGCAGCTTCGGTCTGGAGGGGTTGGCGGCATCGCGGATTACTGGCGCCGACGGGAACCGCGAATTTTTTGTACTACTGAGGAAGCCATAAGGCCCTATAAAACAAGAATGGACATGTTGTGTGGGTAGGTTGGAGCATTCGCTCCAACCGTGAACAGGGCAAATGTTTCGGGCGGGCCTGTTTTAAAGGGTTCTTGAGCGTATTTTTTAGATGGGATTCAGGGAAAAGACGATGGGATTGAAGAAAAAGGTTGGAATCCTGTACCAGCCGAAGATTGCTGCCGCTAAGGATTTGGCTCAGAAGCTGGCCAAGGTTGTGGGTGATCTGGGCGCTGCGGTCTGGATTTGCTCGGCGTGGGAGGAAGATAGAGCGAGAGAACAGGCAAGCGAGACCGAGCTCGTTATCTGCCTGGGCGGTGACGGCACAGTCCTCAGGGCTGCCCGCGTCGTCAGTCCGTTGTCGATTCCAATTCTGGGCGTGAATTTGGGTCGCCTTGGCTTCATGACGGAGCTGCGGCCTGAGGATGCGTTGAGCCGTGTACCCGCTTTTATTAAGGGTGATGGCTTTGTCGAGGAGCGAACCATGCTTCAGGCGGAGCTTGTCTCTGCTGATTTATCTCCGTTTCATGCACTGAATGATGTAGTAGTCGGCCGCGGTGCGAGGTGCCGTCTGATACGCGTAAAGGCGACCGTTGATGGCGAAATATTGACGACCTACAAGTGCGATGGGCTGATTCTGGCTACGGCAACCGGCAGCACAAGCTATTCGCTTGCAGCGGGTGGGCCTATACTGCACCCCTCCGCACGTGAGATTTTGCTGAAGTCAATCGCGGCTCATCTCTGCCTGGGCACTGCGCTGGTACTATCTTCGGAGGTAACAGTAGAGCTTGAGGTCAGGACGACTCATCAGGCAACGCTCAGCGTTGACGGCCAGGTTGAGGTACCGCTGAAGGACGGTGCTGTCGTCAGAGTCAGGCGCAGCCCTTATGTAACCAGGCTGATGAGGGCTCAGACCTCTGTACAGTTCTACGAGACGTTAATGTCGAAGCTGGAGAAAAGAGAGTAATCCGAGATGAAGATAGAAAAGGCCAAAATAACCGACGCGGCCCAGATGCACAGGCTTATCAACAAGTTCGCCAATCAGGGTGAGATGCTTCCCCGCGCTTTGAGCGAGATTTATGAGCTTATCAGGGACTACTTTGTAGTAAGGGATGGAGACAAGGTGGTTGCCTGTGTAGCTCTTCACGTGAGCTGGGTGGACCTTGCCGAGGTTAAATCTCTGGCAGTCGTTAAAAGCAGTCAGGGCCAGGGCATCGGCGGAGGGCTTGTCAGGAAGTGCCTTGAAGAGGCCGAAGAACTGGGCATTCCCAATGTTTTCTGCCTGACTTATAAACCGGCTTTCTTCAAAAAGTGTGGCTTTACCCTTGTTGACAAGTCCGAGCTTCCCCGCAAGGTCTGGGGAGAATGCTATAGGTGCCCTAAATTCCCCGATTGTGATGAAGTGCCGCTGATATTTCATCTCGGCCCCCCGGGGCCGTTGAGTGATTAAGGTGAACCAGGAAAGAACTCTGGATTCCGAACGGATTTACCTGGGAAAAATAGTTGGCCTCAGGGTGGATACCGTTGAGCTGCCCTCGGGCAGGACCGCGAAGCGGGAAATCGTAGAGCACGATGCCTGTACCGGCATTGTAGCCCTCGACTCCGGGGACAACGTCCTACTGGTGCGGCAGTATCGCAAGGCTGTGGAGAAGGTCCTGCTGGAGATACCGGCGGGCCTTGTGGAAAAGGGAGAGGAGTTGCTTGGCTGCGCACAGAGGGAGCTGGAGGAGGAGACCGGCTTCTTTGCCGAGAGATGGGAGAAGCTCGGTTTCTTCTATACCAGCCCCGGTTTCTGTACCGAGGATATGCACCTCTATCTGGCCACCGGGCTCAGTCCGGCAAAGCGCGATGCCGATTACGATGAGGACATCGAGTTAGTGCGCAGACCCCTTGCCTCTGTCCCCGACCTTATTGCCTCGGGCGAGATAATTGACGCCAAGAGCATCGCCGGCCTTCTGCTGGCGCTGCGCAAGGTTCAGGCATAACCTGAATCCTCTTAAAGCACCTGTCTCTTAATAAAAATGCTGCAGTAATAACGAGCACTTCCTAGCTGTGTTCTCTCTATCGAAGCTGCTCCTAAAGGCCGCTTATTAATTTGTTTTTAATGTCATTCTTACATCTTACTAATATTGGCTTTGTAAGTTAAATTGTGGAGGGTTGCAGCAAAAAGAATATTTTTAAACAGTAGAAGTGGTTTAAGAATATCAGATTTAACGAGTATCATGATTTGTTGCTTTCAGGTAGGAACGTGGCTAGGGCAGGGAAGGTTATGAAAAAGTACGAAAGAGGGAAATAAAGTACGTATAGCAGTAACGCAATGGAAAATTTACAGATAGTGCGGCAGTAATTATTGTCGCATTTACTTTGTATTGCAGGACAATGGCGACTTGACTCTGGAACACGATAATGCGATTTATTGATTCTGAATAAAGCAGCAGAGCGATGCTCAAACTGAAAAATGTGTCTATGAGCAATGGATATTACAACTACCCAAATATAAGTAATTAATGTGGAAGAAAGGGTTGAAGCATGAAGTGTTTGCAGGATTATGCCAGGCTTGTTGGTGGAGAAGCTATATCAGAAATCCGCGAAAAGGCCAGTGGGTTGCGAGGGCGAAGGATTGTGCATATTAATTCCACCAATGAAGGCGGCGGTGTTGCGGAGCTACTGAACTCTGTGGTTCCGCTTATGAATGATATTGGGGTAGAAACAGACTGGAAAATACTTAATGGGACCTCTGACTTCTTCACATTAACTAAAGGATTTCACAACGCGCTTCAGGGTGGCTCAGTGGAACTCGATGAATTAAAAGAGCATCTTTATACGCTAACTAACGCAGCCTTTTGCACCTACGCCAGTATAGATGCCGACTGTGTAGTCGTACATGACCCTCAGCCCTTGCCATTGATAAAGTTCCACAAGAAGAAGCAACCATGGATCTGGAGATGCCATGTAGACTTGTCAAATCCAAATCAGACCCTGTGGGAATTCCTTAAGAAGTTTATAATCGAATATGACTTGGTTGTGATGTCCAGTGAAAAATATAAAAAGAAAGATTTGCAGCTGGAACAAAGAATTATCTGCCCAGCTATCGATCCCTTGTCTGATAAGAACATGTGGCTCTCTCGAGAGGAGATAATTAACCATATTCAGAAAGCTGAGATACCCATTGATAAACCCCTCATAACACAGGTTGCAAGAATGGATCAGTGGAAAGATCCTGAAGGATTGCTCGAGGTCTTCGAACAGATAAAGGCAAGGTTCGATTGCAGGTTGGTTTATTGCCATTCGCCAGCAAGTGATGACCCAGAAGGGACAGAGGTGTTGTCTACAACACTTCGCAAAGCTCAGAAGCTTGTTCAAAGTGGGGACGTCATATTTGTTAACGGTACAAATCAGCTCTTTGTAAATGCCCTGCAACGATTCTCAACTATAATTGTGCAGAAGTCTATAAGTGAAGGATTCTGCCTTTCTATCACTGAGGCGCTCTGGAAGGAAAAACCGGTAGTGACCACGAATGTGGGGGGGATTCCTGCACAATTACGGGAAGCGGAAAACGGTTTCTTAGTAGAACCATATGATACAACGGGATTTGCCGACAAGGTCGTACAACTCCTCCAGAACCCCGATTTGGCAGAGCAAATGGGACGAAAAGGTAAGGAGATCGTGAATAATGATTTCCTGGTAACGAGGCTTATCTCGGATTATTTGGATTTATATAGCACCCTGCTTGACGGGCACAATTAGAGCAACAGGCATTTTAGCTTGCCTGCTGTACAGAGAGATTATACCCAAATATATTGGAATCCTCTTATTAAATGAGAATGCTGAAAAAGTAGGCAATTTTACCTTGAGATGCATTTAGTTTCGA
>CAYVQT010000027.1:0-43209 GCA_964453665.1 uncultured Dehalococcoidia bacterium
TGCTCCAGGCAGGACACTGGTGTCCGGAATGCGCTGCCCCGCCCTGGGACTACGACTCGAAAGCTAAGGCCGATCCGGGCCTGGCTAAAATTTACTACAACAATCACAGCGAAAATGAGTCGCAATGTGTTGAATACCTGTACTGCCCCAACGAATGACAACCACTAGAATCTGGAAAAGGTGATGTATTACTTTGCCTACGCCTCCAATCTCAATCAGAAGCAGATGCGTGAACGCTGTTCCGACAGCAAGCCCCTATTCAAAGCCATCCTGCCCAACCACAAGCTGATTTTCGCAGGATGGAGAAGAAAGTGGCGGGGCGGTGTCGCTACCATCAAGCCGTCCAGAGACGAGAAGGTTTACGGTGCTGTCTATGAGATTTCAGAGCGATGTTTGAGGATACTGGACGGACACGAAGACTACCCCACTGTCTATGATCGGTTCAATGTGCTGGTGATTAAAGAGGACGGCGAAGCGCTAGAGGCAGTGACCTACATAAGGCGGGAACAATCTGAAGAGACAAAGCCTTCACAGGAATACATAGAAGTGATTCGTCAGGGCTACAAAGACTGGGGAATAACTTAGGTCAGTCGGGTCGTCCTCAGCCAGCTTGCCGTTTCGTAAAAAACAGTCACGGGGTCCAACAAATCTACCCTTTCAGCGCAGAGCCTCAATGTATAAAGCAGCCGTTACCTGCTTTCTACGGGGGCGGTTATCTGCCGGTATAGACTCCCCGAGATAAGATTCATAAGCCCAGATATGCGCCCCTGCTCTGTCCACCTGCCCATGCCTTCGCTGAGCTCCGCCAGCACCTGTAAAGCGTCATCGGTCTCGATCTCGTACAGGGCAATGAACTTGCCTCGCCCCTCAACAGGGTTGCCGCTTTCATACCGTGTGGCACGCCGTATCGCCGGAATACCCAGGACATCGGGCAGGTGTGTATTATCATACCAGTCGTTGAACTCTTTCTCGCGCGAAGGGTCGTTGCAGTCAGTCTCTACTACAAGAAGCCACTTCTCCATCTCATCACTCCTTCAAGTTACAGTTCGAAGATTCTACCACAATTCCATATAAATGACTATTGAGAAACAGGTTTACGCCGTATTATCGGGATATTCGGAATGTGAGGAGTCCTGTCCCCTACTCCGGCGATATTACATCCCACGTTCCATTTTTACTATCTTGAGCCGCCACATCTTCAACATACTTACTTCACATTCCAATTTGGATTTGTTGAAATAGTTAAGTCTGGTATATATAATAGGGCTTGGGTTAAGAAAACCGGGGTCTTAAATTACCGGAATCCATTGACCATCGTTGTAAGACTACAACCGGTAAACCCATGGTTTAAAGTATGAACTTTCCGCAAAGAAATAGTTCCGAGCCATAAATGCTTGAGCGATTTTGTGAAGTCAACAACACTTTCCCTAAGACATCCGAGATTCTAGAGCACAAGCAAAAAGGAGGGAGAGTATTTGGCTGGCTCTGCACATATGTTCCTGAAGAGATCATACATGCTGCAGGAGGACTGCCCATAAGGATTACAGGCCACTGCCAGGAGACAGAGCTTGAGGATGGCAGCGCCTATCTTTATGTCAACAACTGCTCCTTCTCGCGAAGCTGCCTTCAAATGGGTCTTACAGGAGAATACGAATTCCTTGATGGTGTAGTCGGCGGTTCAACCTGTGACGGCGCTCGCCGCCTTTTCGATTTGTGGCGGAACTATATTGGAACGCCGTTCCATCATGTACTGACGGTGCCGCGCAAGTATACGCCGGAGGCACATGCGCTTTATTATCACCAGGTCCTGCGGCTTAAGGAACATCTGGAAGAATTCCTGGGTATCCGGTTAACAGACGATAAGCTCCGTCAATCTACTGAGCTATACAATGAATCGAGAGCGCTTCTCAAGAGTCTCTATGAATTACGGAAACTCGATAATCCGCCCATTACGGGAGCGGAGACAATGGAGGTACTCAATGCCAGCTTCCACATGCCCAAGGAGTTGTTCAACAAGTACCTCAGCGACCTGCTGCGTGACCTTTCCAATTCAGCGCAAAATCACCGGGGCAAGGCTCGTCTGATGGTCACAGGCAGTGTTTTAACCAACCCCGAGTTCATTAAATCTATCGAGAGCCAGGGAGCACTTGTGGTGACCGACGAGTTATGTACCAGCACCAGGTACTGGTCTGACCCTGTCGTCCTCGATGGAAACATGCCTCACCTGGAGGCCATTTCGCGTCGCTACCTGAACAATTTCCCCTGTGCCCGCATGTTCCCTTCAGATGAACGGTTCAATCGCATAGTTGGACTCGCACATGATTTCAGAGTGGACGGTGTAATCAGCCAGATTATCAGATACTGTGTGCCCTATGCCCACGACCTGCCCCTACTTACAAAGAGACTGCAAACACAAGGAATACCAACTCTAGCCCTCGATGTGGAATACGGCACATCCGGGTCGGGACAAATTCAAACCAGGGTCCAGGCTTTCCTGGAAATGGTCAAAGCAAGGAAGAGATGATAGACTCCGTTGAGAAGAAGGATAAAATAGACTCGTTAATCAGAGCCTGCAACGTGCTGTTGAGGATGAACAGGGCTAGCCCCGATGGAAGGAAGAGCGAGAGACTATATTACGAGATGTTGTCCAACTACTTCACTCGCCTCCAGAGTGCCAGTGACGAAGGCAAGTTCGTGGCTGCTCACACCGTCTTCTTCCCCACGGAGATTCTCTATGCCATGGATATCGTACCCATGCACACCGAGACGACTACATGGATGATATCCCTGTTCACCGGTGAGTGCTCTGACCTGCTCTCTGCAGGAACAGACCTGGGGCTAGCCTCTGAAATCTGTACTCCACACCGGGGCCTGGCCGGTGCGTTTGCCATAGGTGCATTGCCCCGTCCCGATGTCATGCTGTGGTCTAACATGATTTGCGACAATACAGCTAAGAGCGGTGAACTGCTCATGGAGGTCAACAACTGCCCCGGCTTCTTCCTGGACCACCCGTTCCAGCACAGTGAAGATGAGAAAAGCTACTTCGTCGGGGAACTTGAAAGCATGATAGGTTTTCTCGAAGAGCAATCAGGTCGTAAGATGGATTGGGCCCGTCTCGCAGAGATAGTCGGTCTCATGGATAAACAGATTGAGCTCTTCCGAGAGATATGCGAACTGCGCAAGGCGGTGCCGTCTCCGTTCCATACCCAGGGGTTCCTGGAGCTACTCACTATCGATTACCTGTTCCCGGGACAACCGGAGGCAATCAATTATCTTGAAACACTACGTGACGAATTGGCGGAGAAGGTTCGCGTCGGCCAGGGAGCGGTATCAGATGAGCGTTTCCGTCTAATGAGCCTTTTCATACCACCGATGTACCTGATAGGATTCATGGAGAGGATTTCACAGGAGTACGGTGCGGTAAGCGTTACCGAGCCCTTCTTTACCTACTGGGGAGAAGGAAGGCTTGATCCCGGTAAGCCACTGGAGAGTGTGACAGAGAAGTCTTACATGCTTCCTGAAATGCGCATGTACGGTCCGCTGGATGACAGAGCACTGAAGAGCATCACCAGCTGCGCCGAGCAGTACAAGGTTGACGGCGCAATCTACTATGCTGATGTTGGCTGCCGGCACAGCTGCGCAACGGTCAAGCTATTCAAGGACACCCTGAACGAAATAGACGTGCCTGTGCTGACCCTTGACTGCGATGTGGTGGACCCAACAGTAACATCCGAGGAGGAGATGCGCGAGAAACTGGAAAGGTTCTTCGAGCTACTGGAAGATCGCTGATTGTAAGGTTATATGAAAGCTATAGGTATAGATATAGGCAGCCTGACAACTAAAGCAGTTATCCTGGATGATAACGGCTCACTTTCTCTCAATGTTACACCCTCAGGCGATGAGCCTGAATCGAGCGCTAAAGCAGTCCTGGAGGAGCCCTTAGGACAGACCGGGCTTAACCTCAATCACGATTTCTATCTTGTATCAACCGGAATCGGGGCGAAATACGTTTCCTTCACCCATCAGCAAAAAGCTATTACCACCTGTCTGGCGCGAGGAGTCCACTACTTGTTTCCCTCGGCCCGAATGGCCATTGATATGGGTGCTGAAAGCTGCAACGTTCTCAAGGTCAATGAGCGAGGCCGTATCAACGACTGGGTCAACCACGATAAATGCGCCGCCGGCACCGGGGTATTTTTACAACAGATGGCGAAAATAATGCAGATGCCCCTGGAAGAAATGGCTAGGCTCTCTGCCAATGCCCATTCCATTCCCGAGATTACCAACACCTGCGCCGTATTCGCCGAGTCCGAGGTAATATCGCATGTCCACCGCGATCCCCCTACGCCAAAGGAGGATATCGTCGCCGGTATCTACTCTTCCGTGGTGAGCCGCATAATGACGCTGTGTAAGAGGATTGGCATTGAAAGAGACGTGGCCGTCGTTGGTGGTGTGGCTTTGAATAGCGGACTGGTCAACATACTGGAGAACGAAATAGGTTTCAAGGTCCTGATGCCGGATACGCCCCAGATAGCCGCAGCTCTGGGAGCGGCCGTCATCGCCCGGGAAACGATAGAAAAGGGGCTAGCCAGGTGATAGTCGCCGGTATAGATATCGGTTCCCGTGCGGCCAAGGCCGTGGTGATGAGAAACGGCTCAATCCTTTCATCGGTAACCCTCGATACCGGCCCTGAGAGCGTGAAGACATCCCAGATGACAATGACAGAGGTTCTCAGGGAAACGGGATTATCCATTCAGGACATTGAGTATATTGTCGCTACCGGCTACGGCAGGGTGCTCGTCCCCTTCGCCAGTGAGAATATCTCTGAAATAAGCTGTCATGCACGGGGCATCAACTGGTATTTCCCCGAGGTGAGGACAATACTGGATATGGGCGGACAGGACTGCAAGGCGATCAGTTGCGATGGCGACGGCCTGGTAACCAATTTCATCATGAATGACAAATGTGCCGGAGGCACCGGCAGGTTTCTCGAAATGATAGCAGAGGTGCTTAATACCCCGTTGGAAGATATCGGAGAGCTATCGCTTACCTCCAGGAACGCTATCCCATTCAACACTATCTGTGCTGTTTTCGCCAAATCAGAGGCTATCGCTCTCTTCAGGAAAGGCACAGCTAAAAGCGACATCCTCTCCGGTCTGCATGAGGCTATAGCCACCCGCAGCCTCAATCTTTTAAAGCGAGTCTCCATAAAAAAGGACTTCAGCATCACAGGTGGTATTGCCAAGAACAGCGGGATGGTAGCCAAGCTAAGAGAGAAGGTCGGATTGGAGCCCCTCCTTTGTGATGACCCACAGATCGTCGGCGCACTTGGAGCAGCCCTATTCGCCGAGGAGCGCTGCAACGGCGCCGGCAAAAAGGGAATGAAGGTTCATTACGGTTACACCGACGGCACCGGCGACTACTTCATTACCATCGACACCGGCCGCTGTGACGGTTGTGGTGAGTGCGTAAGCGCTTGTCCCGCCGGCGTCTTGACTGTAACCGAGGATGACAGCGACCAGCTCAAAGCTGCGGTCGCCGAGGAAGCAAGAAAAAGCCTCGCTTTCCTATGCCCTGGATTCCGTTCTTGCAGTAATATTAACGAGATTAACTGTCACAGTGTTTGTCCTAAGGATGCGATAGTTCATAGCTGGTAAAAGCGGAAAGTATTAAGAGGAGGTAGTATGCAAGAGCCGAGCGATAAGAGTCAGATGGTAACGATAGCAGTTGATGCTATGGGTGGTGATTATGCTCCCGAAGAAGTAGTTAAAGGCGCCATTCAAGCTGCAAGGGAGCTTGAGATCGAGATTGTCCTGGTAGGCCCAGAGACAGAGGTCAGCCGGGAAGTTAACAAGTATGATACTTCCGGTCTGCCAGTTCGCCTGGTTGATGCAAGTGAAGTTATTAAGGATGGCGAGCAGCCGGTCATTGCCGTGATGCGCAAACCCAACAGCTCTGTCGCAATAGCTACGAAGCTGGTGCAGAGCGGCGAAGCCGATGCCATGGTCAGCGCCGGTTCAACAGGAGCCTGCATGGTTTGCGCCATGCAATATCTCGGCAGCTTGCCTGGAATAGACCGTCCCATGGCGGGAGGGCCGTTCCTTCAGCTCTCCCCCGAGACATCCGTCTTCGATATGGGAGTCAACGTGTATTGCCAACCCCATGATTTAGTGAATTTCGCCGTGGCGGGGTGTGTCTTCGCCAGAAGCTTCCTTGGAATAGAGAACCCCACGGTAGGGCTGCTAAACGTGGGGTCCGAAGAGGGCAAAGGCAACCAATTGGCCAAGGAGGCCTACCCATTATTACAGAAGAGCGGACTTAACTTCATCGGCAATGTTGAGGGTATGGACATCCCCAAAGGTCGAGCAAATGTTATTGTCTGCGATGGCTTCGTAGGGAACATACTTCTGAAGTTCTGCGAGGGCTTGGGCAAAACTGTCAGCGATTGGCTCACCCAAGAGTTGAAGGGAAGCATCCCGGATGCCAGACTGGAACAGGTTACCAACAAGCTATGGAGATTGATGAGCCCGGGAGCGGTGCTGGGCGGTGCCCCTTTGTGGGGCGTGGATGGCCTGGTCACAGTCGCTCACGGAAGCAGCCAGGCTACCCAGATAGCTTATACTATTAAGGAGGCCAAGGCCTGCGTGGAAAACGGGTTTATCGATTTGCTTCGAGGTGAGCTGGAGAGGGCCCAGGCGCTCATCTCCGCCTAAGCCGGGTAAAGTCATAATCATTATCCAGGAGTGATTCAACAGGAGGGTCAATGTCCACTATAGACCATCTACGGGCAATAATGACCAAGGTTGCCCGCTGCGATGGGAATGAAATCGGCATGAATACAGCCCTGAAGGATGTAAAGGCCGATTCACTACACTGGCTACAGATAATTATCCGGGTGGAGAGCGATTTCAATATCGAAATCGACTTTGAAAGGATGAGGGAGATGACATCTATCGGGGACTTCGTTAAATATATCGACAGTTGTACCGGATAGCTCTGTCCCGACTGCTGCTTCCATCATCAGTTATCGCGTCCCTGCCAGATATGGCAAATTAGCAATCAGGGGGTTCCTCTATGCACGCACAACCGCCGTTCATGGTTTCCTACAGCATCACCAAAAAGTGCAATCTGAAGTGCAAGCACTGCTACAGTGATTCGGTTGACCAGGCGGCTCCTGATGAGCTGAGCACTGAGGAAGCATTCCGCCTCATGGACGACTTGTCCGAGTGGGGGATAGGCCTTCTGGTTATTGACGGAGGAGAACCGTTATGTCGGGACGACCTCTTAGAGGTTGTAAAATATGCATCTTCAAAAGAACTAAGGACCACTTTAGGCAGCAACGGCACCCTCATCACTGAAGCAATAGCTGAGAAAATGCTGGATGCCGGGTTAAAGTCGGTAGCTATTTCGGTTGACGGGGCCGATGCGCAGACTCACGATTCATTCAGGGGCCTCAGCGGTGCTTTTCAGCAGGCACTTGACGGCGCGGAGGCCTGCAAGAATGCCGGTTTGCCTTTCCAGTTCAACATGGTAATCAGGAAGGACACTCTATCTCAACTGGACGATATGCTCCGCATAGCACTTGAACGCGGCGCCAATGCCGCCGAGTTCTTCGACCTGGTAGCAACACGAAGGGGCAAGCAGGAGTGCAAAGAACAGGTACTGAGCCCTGTTGAGAGGAAGCAGGCAATGGAGCAACTGGCTCAATCTCAGGAGGACTGCCCCATCCTGATAAGGGTTCCGGCCTGTCCAATGTATCCGCTCCTGCTGCAAGAGAAACAGATTCAGCCGAAGCATTTCCCCGCTGAGATGCTGCAAAGGATACCTTATTACCGTAGAGGCTGTGCGGCAGCTATGCCCATGGGCTACGTGATGATCCAAGCAAACGGCGAGGTGAACCCGTGTATGCTGCTCCAGGTTAAAATGGGCAACATCAGAGAGCAAAGCATTGCTTCTATCTGGGAGCATTCTCCCGCGGTGGCTGAACTGCGAAACAGGGAATTGCTGAAGGGCGAGTGTGGGAAATGTTCTCACAAGCTAACATGTTCCGGGTGCCGGGGCAGGGCCTATGAAGAAACCGGCGACATGCTTGCGGCCGATCCCGGGTGCTGGCTTCCACTCGAGGCAGCTACCGAAGGAGCGGAGAGGGACAAGGAGTACGGTAAAATTGGATGAGTGAATAGCTCAGGAGAGCCAAAATGATCCAGAGAACCGTACACCAATGGCGGGAGCTGACAAAGGAAGAAACTGAACATCTTCTCACAAAGCATTCACATGGCAGGCTCGGGCTTTGCATAGAGAACGATCCTTACGTAGTGCCGGTTGCATACAGGTACCATGAGGGAGCAATCTACTTCCACTCGGCAAAGAGAGGCAAGAAGCTGGATTTTATCAAGAAAAATAATAGAGTCTGCTTTGAGATAGACGAGTGGCAAAAGGCCTGGGCAAGCGTTATCTGTTTCGGTAAAGCTTCACTGCACGATGACTTTGAGTTAAAAAAGAAGGGCTTTGAACTCCTCGCAAAACAGGCTATGCCCGAGGAGCGTATCAGGAGCGCCGATGCTTACATCGGCATCATAGATATCGAGCAGACGACAGGAAGATGCAGCACGGATTACGAGTTTGAGTCAACCACCTGAGCACCACGCCGCAGACATATCCTCTATTTATCTTACGGCAGAGCAATCCTCTCAGACAGGCGTTTTGAAGGTCGGTTATCCCGAGAATTTTAGGGGCGTTTCGCGAAACGCCTTTACATCTCATGTCATTGCGATCCTTCCCTATAATTGGTAGGGGCGTTCAATTGAACGCCCCTACTCCTTTAATTGCGAGCACAGTTAAACAATCTATGTTATTAAGCGGACCTACGTAATCGAATACTTGATTGAAGGCGGCGGCTATTGCAGCGCATGCCCCCGAATAATCTGACCCTCACCTTTTTACACTCCAGATGAAGCAATTCGAATTCAAGCGCTACGTTTTCTGTTTTGTATGATAACCACAGTACCATTTGCCTATAAATGAATACCATAAATGACTATTGTTCAGCAGATATAAGGCATGTTAATGTTTGATTGGACGATGTGGTTGCAACCGTGTAATTTCGTTCAGGCTGATGCCATCTCCGAGTGTGACTGAATACCACAGCATCCAGAGAAAGAGATCGTAAGAGGATGCAGCAATGAAAAGATTGTTTATCCTGCTGGCAATATTGTTCATTTTGGCGCTTATTCTCACGGCAATTGTTCTCACGGTTAATGACGTTGAACCAACGCCAACGCCTATCTACACGCCTGCTCCAACGTCAGCACCAACAGCTACGCATGAGCCTGCGCCCATACCCACGCCCGCGCAATCACCTATACTCACGCCATCGCCCACAGTTGCCCCTACACCAACACAAACGCCTGAGTCCACGCCAACTCCTGCGGCCACACCAGCTTCTGTCGGAACTACGGTCGGTCCATACCAGAATGTTCTCCTGTTCCAGCTGAGCGTTCCCTATTACACAACCGCCACAGATGTGCTGCATGAAAAGGGCTACACGGTGGACTCCCTTGAGGGTGCGACGGAGCTGGATGAAGAGCTGCTTGCACAGTATGGGACTCTGGTTATCCGAAGCCGCTATTTGACCGAGAATGAGGCACCGGTATTGACGGAATGGCTCCAAGCAGGCGGAGGCGCATTATTCCTGGTTGAGCCCGGCATTCAGGGTGAAACCCTCACCAATAGTATGCTGTCTCCTCTCTGCGGAATAGAGGTCAATAACGACAACGTGAAGGACCCTGCAAATAAATTCCTTTACGGTCTTCAGGAAGGCATCCTCACCACGGTTATACAGGAACACCCGGCTACCCAGAACGTGAACGAACTGGCATTCTTCACCGTGGACGGCCTGCCGTCTCTCAAAGTAACAGACGACAGGGCTGAAACGATTGTTGAAGGCGAGCAGGATTGCTACAGTATATTCTACACGCATAACCCCCCACTGGCAGCCGCGGCCGAATGCGGGCAAGGTCGCATTGTCGTAGTGACAGGGTCAGGTGACCGTTACTCCTTCACCTTTGGAGACAGGTGTATTAGTATCGCTGATAACCAGGCGTTTCTGCTCGATATCATCAACTGGCTTGCGCATGAATGATCATTCAACAGGACCTAAGAGGAGGAATTATCCGATGGCGCTCTACAGAAAGAAGCCGGTGGTGATTGAAGCTGCCGTATATGCTCCCGGTATGGAAGACGGATTCAAGACAAAAGACGACGACCCCGATATTGCCCCGGATGCAAAGGTACCCTTTATTCATACGCTCGAAGGCCACCACTATATCGAGCCCGGTGACTATATCATCACAGGTATCAAGGGGGAAAGGTATCCCTGCAAGCCGGATATTTTCGAGGCTACGTATGAGCCTGTCGAGCATTCAGACATAAACCTGGCGGCACCCGTAGGGATGGGCCGAGCACCTTCCAAAAAGCACTAGCAGACCCCACATTCCCCGCAATTTCTCAGCGATCCACAATATCCACCCACCCTCACCTACCGGCAACCGATGCTGTTCAGGTTGAAGATGGCGAGGGTGGCAACACACCTCCCGCGAAAATAAAGTTCAAGGTAAATGTTATCGTATCGCCGGAAGCTAATTCCTGAGTTGGTGACGGGCTGATGCTGTCCAATACCGATTGTGGTGGCCCACCTGATTTGTAGGTAACCGTATATGTTCCCGCGGGGCAGCCGCTGAAGCTATCGGGAACAGAGGCGCTGGTGTCCATATATGGTCCGTGCACGTAATATTCAACATCCCCTTCCCACTCTTCGCCGTCGAGAGTAGCGTTAACCATCACAGTGCCCGCAGCCTGCGAGTGGAAGTTCATGGTAAATACTATTGTGTGACCAGTGGACAGGAACTGGCTCGGCGCTGGAGTTATACTGCTCAATACTGCCCCGGCGGGACCACCGGACGTATAGCTGAGAGTATAAGCACCGCCAGGAAAACCGCTAAACGTAGCGGGCACCTCAGTGCCGGAATCCGACTTCTGCCCATGTATGGTATAGCTGATTGGCTGTGAACCGACAGCCGTTTGCCACGATACCCCGTCAAGCGTGGCATTGACCTGTATAGTGCCAACAGCAGGAGGCGGTGGCGGCGTATAGAAGCTCAGGGTAAACGTCAGGGTGCCGCCAACAGACAGAGTCTGTGTCGCCGAGGGCGAAATCCCGGATAACAGTGACCCGGGAGGGCCGCCAGAGCTATAGACCAGAGTGTACGTCCCGGCAGGCAGGCTGCCAAATGCATGAGGTACGGATGAATGATAATCTGTGTATGGGCCATGCAGGGTATAACTGATATCTCCTGACCACGAAGGGCCATTTAGAGTAGCACCAACATTTATCGTACCGGTTGTTTGGGAATGAAAGTTCAGATTGAATTCTATGGTACCCCCGGCAGATAGAGTCTGTGTCGGTTGTGGTGTAATACTGGATAACGTTGCCCCGGTGGGGCCACCATACTTGTAGGTAACAGTATAACTTCCAGCAGGCAAGCCACTGAAGTTCTGAGATACAGCAGCCCCCGAATATAACGTTGGCCCGTGTATACTGTAGCTTACTGCACCCGACCACGATATACCATCAAGTGTGGCGTAGACCACTATTGCTCCTGTAGCTTCCGAATGAAAGTTCAATGTGAATGTTGCAGTTCCCCCCGAAGACAAAGTCTTCGTCGGTTTTGGTGTGATACTGGACAGTGTTGCCCCCGAAGGGCCACCAGCCTTATAGCTCAAGGTATAAGTCCCGTCGGACAAGTTACTGAATGTCTGTGATACGGAGGTTCCGGTATAGTCCTGTGTCCCGTGCAGCGTGTAGGTGACCTCACCGGACCAGGGCGAGCCATCAAGAGTAGCACCGACCACTATAGCATCGGCAGGCTGCGTATTGAAGTTTAAAGTGAACGTAACAGTGCCCCCGGAAGATAATGTCAGTGTCGATGATGGTTCAATTCCGGCCAACGTTGCCCCGGAAGGCCCTCCCGAACTGTAGCCTAACGTATAAGCCCCGGCAGGCAGATCACCAAAGCTATGCGAAACAGTAGAGCCGGTATCTGATTTTGGCCCGGTTATAGTATAGCTAACATCACCCGACCATGAAGCTCCATCAAGGGTAGCATTGACCACTATTGTTCCGGTTGTTGCTGCACTACCGGGGGTTTGGAAAGTCCAGTAGCTCGCCCAGTCTGAGGTTTCGTTGTCTCTGCTGGCATTCACCCTCCAGTAATAAGAGCTGTCGTCAGCCATCTTGCCCGACGGCACAGTATAGCTTGGACTGGCCAGGTTTGCTTCATCCATAACCAGACTCTGGAAACTGGTATCGGTTGCCACCTGAACTCTATACGAAGCATCGCTTACAGTAGAAGTCCATGATAGTATTGGCGTGAGAGAAGTAACTGTGTCACCATTCCCCGGTGCCTGCAGTGTTATTTCGAGCGCAGGCGTCGAGCCCCCACAGCCCGCAAGAGCGGCGAGAGCAACAACCAGTACTAATAACAAAGACATCATATGTCTAAACATTCCAAACCTCCCGAGATTGAAAGTCTGTTTGCATCACAACGAAGGGCAATGAGCAAACAGCGTCCGCAACGGCCGAGACTGACAGGCGTATTAATTTTCGCTTCTTCTCAGCCTTTCTATCTCCTTTTCTACCTGTCCCCTCTCCCAGTTGGTTTGCTTTGAGAAGACGAAAACCCCGAGAAAATGGCTTATAACGCCAAGCCCCCAGAAACCAAGTACCCACAGAAACCAGGGATACCCTCTACCCGTGGCCGCCCAAATAAGTACCAGCAGAGCATTAACGATGAGATAAAATGCGAGGTTGCCGTAGAAGCTCTTCTTCGCCGCAACTCTCCTCGTAGCCAGGTGATGAAGTTGCTCTTCAGACATTTCGTTAGACATACCGGCCACCTCCGATCTTGAAATGCCGGGTGTGATATTCACTCTCCAGCGGCGCTGTAAAGGACTCAGTGCTCGGGCAGGACAAGCAGCCTCCGGTTAACACCGTCACATCTCTATGTCGTACTTCGGTAGAATTACGGCGCCAACGCTTACGTTACAACATTGGAGACTAATAAACAGGTTACGAATATGAAGTAGAAGCTACAAAGCGCTTACAGTTACATTACAACCTGGGGTATTGCGCTGTTGATTCCATGTGTTAGTATAATCTTCACACAGGGACATCACGACATACCTCGATAAGCAAGAGACCGGGAAGAGCGCGTGGTCGAGCACAAAGCAGAAAATGTTGACACCTGATTTAATTAACAGTTATACACCGTTATGAGGATAAACATCCCGTTCCAGGAACGCTGGCGAGAGGCAGTACTCGATGGCCGTAAAGTGTGTACCAGCAGGGGAAAGCGATACGGAAAGCCCGGTGATACATTCGGGGCATTTGGCCAGGAGTTCGAGCTGCTGGCAGTAGCAAGGGTCTCACTTGAAGACGTCAGTCAGCACCTGTTTCGCCAGGAAGGATGCGGCAGCCCGGAGGAACTTCGAGAAATCTGGGCCGAGTTACACCCGCGCAAGGGTTTTGTGCCTGAGAAGGTGGTATACGTCCACTGGTTCAGCAAGAAAAAATGGTCCCGCAGGAAGATGGACGAACAACCATGAGCTACTGACCGATCCGTACCGATCAAGACTGTAATGTTATTGTATGCAATTTGTAATCTCTTCTTAATAATCCCTTAATTGGTTCTTAATATAGTGTTCGTACAATCGAACATCATTGGATATGACGCCGTGTATCCGCGGGACAGCGAAACACCGGGACTTGACAAACAGGCTATAAACGCTATAATAGCCCCAAAGACTGATATACCGCCGGGGAGTTACAGGCAGTAATATATTCTGTTAGGGGGAAGGATATGTCGCTGAAGTCTATCCTTGAGCCACCGGCTAAGTTTGCATCACATAAGGTAATCTCGTTCGAAGTTAAGATGGTGGACAGATTGGTACCGGACAGACTGCTGCTTTTTTACTTGAATACTCTGGATAAGCGTGTTCCATCCAGGGCGATTGACGGGGTTATTAATGGTCTGGACAAGCTCCCCCCGAAGGTGCGCTCCTCCCTTATCGCCGCAGCAGATGAGTATGTCCCGGACACTGTAGCCAGTTCGCGAAAGGTTTCCGCTGTGATATCCGGAGTCTATAAATATGTCCCGGACAGGATAATCCCCCCGGAGTCCGCTGAGAACTGGGCAAACGTTAAAACGAAGTTCCACATCCCGACGTTGCTGTCAAGAGAGGCCTCCCCAGTCAAGAAGTAGATAACGATGGCTCATGAGCATCCGGAGAATGGCAGGTGCCCCCACTGTAACTCGCTGAGGCTGCACAAGTCGGGAAAGGTATATGTCAAAGAAGGCCCCCGTCAGAGATACTACTGTCGAGCCTGCCACAAGACCACTATAAAGCCCAAGCTGCAGTTAAAACTGCCTCTTGAGGGCAGGAAAGAACAGGTGACCAAGGACCCTAAATAAGTTACGTAGGTGCAGTTCGTTTCAAAGGGCTCTGCCTATCGCTGTCTTCTCCAGCCATTCCATGAATATCCTGTACTTAGAAATCCTTGAGCGATAGCCTTAAAAACTCCCTTTGAACTTGCCCTTGACCAGTCAATTTATTCAGGCGACCGCTTGCATTCCTCAGCCGTACTCTTTACTCCGAACCCGTCCAACTTCGATTAATACCAGAGACCTATAACCCTTAAAAAGTTGACGTTCAGTATCAGATGTATATACTGAGCACAGGTCTTGATTAATGATTTCTTGTTCAATACCGGAGCACTCGAGAGAGAAGCGAGGTCAAGCCGAAATTGAATGACGAATATTTCATGAGAAAAGCTCTGACCCTTGCCCGCAGGGGATCGGGCAAAACCAGCCCCAACCCTATGGTAGGCGCATTGTTTGTGCGGGACAACATAATAATTGGTCAGGGCTACCATCGTCGGTTCGGCGGCAACCATGCCGAGATCAATGCCATCGCGGATGCCGAGGGTGAAATAGACGGAGCAACCCTCTATGTCACACTGGAGCCCTGCTGCCATCACGGGAAGAAGACACCCCCCTGCCTCGATGCCCTGCTCAAGTACAATCTGGAAAGGGTTGTTATCGGAACTGAAGACCCGAATCCACAGGTCAATGGCAGAAGCGTTGAAATCCTCAGAAAACGGGGTATCGATACCAGAGTCGGAGTGCTAACCGGGGAATGTCACCGGCTAAACGAGGCCTACTTTAAGTACATCCAAACAGGAATTCCCTTCGTTACCCTGAAGTTCGCACAGACTCTGGATGGAAGAATCGCCAGCGCAACGGGCGATTCGCGCTGGATAAGCTCCCAGAAATCTTTGAGGTTCTCTCACAAACTCCGCAGTTTACATGACGCGGTTCTCGTAGGTGCAGGGACCGTTGAAAAAGACGATCCCCGGCTAACGGTACGCCTGGTAAAAGGAAAGAGCCCCATTCGCATCATCGCCGACAGCAGACTGAGAATTGCGCCCGGCTCTAAAGTTCTGAAGGAGCAGGACATTGCCCGTACGGTTATCGTTTCCACTTCACAAGCCGATGGGAGGAAAATCTCCTCCCTGCGGAAGATGGGCATCCAGACTCTAGTCGCCAGGGAGGATACGGAAGGCAAGGTGGACCTAGGGGATTTGCTCAGCAAAATGGGAGAGATGAATATCTCATCGATCCTGGTAGAAGGAGGAAAGGAGATCATAACGTCATTTATCCGGCAGGGGCTTGTAGACAAGTACATAGTGATCTCGGCACCCAAGATCATGGGCGCAGGGATCGATGCGGTTGGAAATTTGGGGATAACGGACGTCGATAACGCCCTGCAATTATCCTTTGTTAAGGCTTACAGGAACGGCCAGGACCTGATCATCGAGGCAAAACCTCAAGTAGACAAAGACTGAAGAGACTGGCCCATCTCTTCTTGTAGAATATCAATCCCGGCGTAATCTCAAAAAACGCAACTTCACCTTGAACCAACTGACTCGCCTTCTATAAGCCCCACAGGCAAGGTTTCAGATAATAACGTATTGACGAGACTACCCGTCGCATTTATAATTAGGCAAACAGTTTCCTACTGCCTACCATATTACAGGTTACAGCTTCATGGGTTTCGAGTCATTGGACGTAGAGAGGAAAGTACTCTCAATACTGAGGGTTTTAAGCGAATGCCAGGAACCTCTGGGGGCCCGGGTTATTGCCCAGCGTCTGAAGGATTATGGCGTCGAACTGGGCGAACGGGCAGTAAGATACCACCTCAAGCTTATGGATGAGCGCGGGCTGACCATGCTCGTGGGCCGGGATGGTCGACTGCTCACCGGGCAGGGAGAGGAAGAGCTTGATAGTGCTCTGGTTAAAGACAAGGTCGGCCTGGCCATATCCCGGATTGAGTTGCTTGCTTTTCGCACCAGCTTTGATTACGAAAACCGTCGCGGTATGATCCCTGTAAATATCTCGCTTTTTCCCAAAGATAGGTTCAGCAGGGCACTACGGGCAATGAGGCCTGCTTTCGAAGAGGGTTTTTGCGTCAGTGATCTGGTAGCTATAGCCCAGGAGGGAGAATATATAGGTGATTTCGCGGTTCCTGAAGGCATGACAGGACTCGCTACTCTATGCAGCATTGCGATGAACGGCGCCCTGCTCAAGGCCGGTGTTCCAATGGATTCCAGGTTCGGTGGAATACTTCAGATGCGGAATCACATACCCCTCCGTTTCGTGGAACTTATTCATTATGCCGGATCATCCCTCGACCCTTCGGAGGTATTCATCAGGGCCAGGATGACCTCTGTGAAAGAGGCGACGAAGAGTGGCAACGGTAAAATACTGGCCAACTTCCGTGAGATTCCAGCCCTCTGCCGCGAGACGGCAGAGGAGGTAGTTGCCAGGCTGAGAGAAGCCGGATTGAGAGGCCTGCTGGTAATGGGCAACACCAGCGAGCCAGTTTGTGAAATCCCGGTGGAGCTTAATCGAATCGGGATGATACTCCTGGGTGGGATGAATCCCGTAGCTGCCGCAGAGGAGTCCGGTATCGAGGCTCAAAACCATGCCATGTGCACTGTAATAGAGTATCAGCAACTTACTAGATTTGAGGAGTTGTAGATGGAGAAGGTGAGAATTATACCCTGTCTGGATGTGAAGGATGGTAGAGTGGTTAAAGGTGTGAACTTTGTCAATTTGAGGGACGCCCGTGACCCGGTTGAGGCGGCAGAAGCTTATTGCCGTGAAGGTGCGGATGAGCTGGTTTTCCTCGATATTTTCGCCACTGTAGAGAACAGAAAGACGAGATTAGAGTGGGTTAAAAAGGTAAGTGACGTTGTTACGATCCCATTTGCCGTCGGTGGTGGC
The DNA here is from genome assembly GCA_964453665.1 of uncultured Dehalococcoidia bacterium. Lineage (GTDB taxonomy): Bacteria > Chloroflexota > Dehalococcoidia > SZUA-161 > SZUA-161 > DAOUTY01. Next base: position 17,403 of record CAYVQT010000027.1, read on the forward strand.
ATTTCAAGTACCGACGACATGAAGGAATTATTTAAACTGGGGGTAACCAAGGTTTCAATCAACACCTCCGCAGTCAAGAACCCTGACCTGATAAGAGAAGCCTCCAGGGAATTTGGAAAGGGAAAACTCGTCATTGCCATAGACGGGAGAAAGCATTCTCCCGGAAATAGCCTGCCCGGGTTGGAGGTGGTGATTAAGAGCGGTACCGAAGGAACAGGGCTTGACATTGTTAATTGGGCGAAAAAGGTGGAAGAACTGGGCGCAGGAGAGATACTGCTCACCAGCAAGGACGCAGACGGTACCAAAGAAGGCTACGACCTGGAGATGACAAAAGCGGTTGCCGAAGCTGTGTCTATCCCCGTTACTGCTTCAGGAGGCGCAGGTACACTCGAGCACCTCTACGAAGGGGTGGTTATCGGTAAAGCGTCAGCCGTCCTGGCCGCATCTATCTTCCATTTCGGAGAGATATCGATACCGCAGGCGAAGCGCTACCTCAAAGATAAAGGGCTTCCTGTAGAAATCTAACGGAGAGATGTGACATCCACAGTGATTACCATAATTGGTGCCGGTGTAGTCGGTCTGGCTGTGGCTGCTCAACTGGCAGGAAAATACGGCGATGTTTATATACTGGAGAAGAACGAGGGGTTCGGACAAGAAACAAGCAGCAGGAACAGCGAGACCATTCACGCCGGCATTTACTACCGTGAAGGTTCACTGAAGGCAGAGACATGCGTTGCAGGCAATGCCCTGCTCTACGAACTCTGCCAGCAATACGGAATACCCTGTCGGAAAACGGGCAAACTCGTCGTCGCAACCGGAGATGCGGAAATCGGGCCACTGGAGGCACTGCTGGAACAGGGGAAAAAGAATGGGGCCCGAGACCTGGCAATGCTCTCAAGCAAAGAGGTTAAAACACTGGAACCGAATGTTGAGGCGATCGCCGCAATTTTATCGCCTTCGAGCGGTGTCATAGACTCGTATGCTTTGATGAAATTCTTTCTTAACAGAGCAAAAGAACAGGGTGCCGAGATCGCCTATAAATCAAAGGTTATCGGGATAGAAAGATTAACCGGCGGATATAGAGTCATGGTGGAGAACGGTTCCGGGACTTTTACCTTTAATACCGAGACACTGATAAACTGCGGCGGACTGCATTCCGATAGAATCGCTCAGCTTGCGGGAATAGATATAGACCGGGCGGGATACAAACTACACTACTGTAAAGGGGAATATTTCAGCGTGGGTGGCGGTAAAAGCGGTCTGGTCAAAAGACTGATATATCCGGTGCCGGTACCCGGCGCAGGAGGAATGGGAATCCATAATGTCTTCGATGTTGAAGGAAGGATGAGGCTGGGACCCAACGCCCGGTATGTAGATGAGATAGATTACAGGGTCGATGAGTCGCTAAGAGGGGCGTTCTATAACTCGGTGAAATCGTTTCTCCCTTTCATTGAACACGACGACCTGGAGCCGGAGATGGCAGGAATCAGACCCAAGCTAGCAGGGCCAGGCGAAGGCTTCAGGGATTTTGTAATCAGACACGAGCAGGATAAAGGATTTCCAGGATTGATAAACTTGATTGGCATCGAATCGCCGGCGCTAACAAGCGCCCCGGCGATAGCGGAATACGTCGAAGGCCTAGTAAAGGAGATGTTATAGATGACAACGCACGCCACAGAACATGATGGGAACCAGGCAGTTGCCCTTGAGGCGGAAAGCTACCTCGAGAAAGTCACGGAAATAGTCAAGCGCTATAGTGATAACCGCGACAGCTTAATCTCTATACTTCAGGACATCCAGTCCGAATATCACTACCTGCCTGAGAGTAGTCTGAGAGCGGTGTCGACTCAGTTGGGGCTACCACTGGTGCAAGTCTACGGGGTAGCAACATTTTTCAAGGCATTCAGCCTCAAGCCCCGCGGCAGGCATATGGTCAGTGTCTGTGCTGGTACTGCTTGCCATGTACGAGGTGCTCCTGCTTTACTCGACGAACTCATTAGACGACTTGGCATCGAGCCCGGCGACACAACCGAGGATATGCAGTTCTCGCTGGAGGCAGTCAACTGCTTGGGGGCTTGTGCTCTCGGTCCGATAATGGTCGTAGATGGCGAGTACCACGGCCAGATGAGCCCTGGAAAGGTCAAGAAAGTACTCGTAAAGATGAGGGAGTCCCAAGGGATCGAAGCATGAAGAAGTTGAATACAGTAGGAGAGCTTGAAGAGCTGCGAGCGAGCATAGTGCGACAGCGGAAGCCTGAGAAGCTTCGTATTTCTATATGTGGTGGCACCGGTTGTCATGCATACAACTCCAAAGCCGTCGCCGAAGCACTCAGAAGCGAGATAGAGCGACAAGCTCTGAGCGATCAGGTGGAGCTAAAAGTTACGGGATGCCACGGCTTCTGCGAGCGCGGGCCGCTGGTAGTGCTGCACCCCCAAAAGGTATTCTATCAGCGCGTTACCCCGGAAGATGCCCCCGCAATAGTCACAGAGACAGTCCTGCAAGGCAATCTAATCGACAGGCTTCTTTATGTTGACCCTGTTAGCGGAAAAGTGGCCCGTTCGGAAAATGAGGTCCCCTTCTATAAGGGGCAGCAGAGACTTGTCTTTGGCAATAACGGTGTGATCGACCCTACAAACATAGACGACTACCTCGCCATAGGTGGTTACTCCGCAGTATCCAAAGCGCTCTTCGATATGGAGCCTATGGGAATAATCGATGAAATAAGACAATCCGGGTTGCGCGGTCGCGGCGGCGGAGGTTTTCCCACTGCCAGAAAATTGGACTCCTGTCGCAGCGCCCCGTCGCTGGATGAAGTGCGTTACGTTATCTGCAACGCCGATGAGGGTGACCCCGGCGCTTATATGGACAGGAGCCTCCTCGAAGGGAATCCCCACAGCGTCATAGAAGGGATGATAATCGGGGCGTACGCAGTCGGGTCACACGATGGATATGTCTATGTCAGGCATGAATATCCCCTTGCTGTAGCAAACCTGGGTATAGCGCTGGATCAAGCGCGTGAATACAGCCTTCTCGGGGATAACATCCTGGGCTCTGGCTTCAACTTTGACATCAAGATCTCACGCGGTGGAGGTGCCTTCATCTGCGGCGAATCGACCGCGCTCATGGCATCACTTGAAGGCAAGATAGGCGAGCCACGGCCCAAGCATGTTCATACTGTGACGAGCGGACTTAACGGCAAGCCGTCCAATCTCAACAATGTCGAGACCTGGGCGAACGTGCCTCTGATAATAAACAATGGCGCCGACTGGTATTCACAGATCGGCACCGAGGCGAGCAAAGGTACCAAGATATTCTCACTGGTCGGAAAGATAAACAACACAGGGCTGGTTGAAGTGCCGATGGGCATTACCCTGAGAGAGATAATCTACGACATCGGAGGTGGTATACCCAATGGCAAGAGGTTCAAGGCTGTGCAAACGGGTGGGCCATCAGGTGGCTGTATCCCCGAGAGCCTGATTGACCTGCAGGTTGATTTCGACAAGCTGACCGAGGCGGGGTCAATGATGGGCTCCGGCGGCATGATTGTTATGGACGAAAGCACCTGCATGGTAGACCTGGCGAAGTACTTTACCAGATTCCTTACCGAGGAATCCTGTGGTAAGTGCGTTCCCTGCCGGGAAGGCCTGGACAGGATGCTCGATATCCTGATCGATATCACAGAAGGGCGGGGTAAGGAAGAAGATATTGATCTTCTGCAAGAACTTGGCGAAGTGATAAAGGAGACTGCACTCTGTGCTCTTGGCGGAACTGCTCCTAACCCTGTTCTCTCTACCATCAGATATTTCCGCGATGAATACGAGGCCCATATAAAGGATGGCCGCTGCCCGGCGGGTGTTTGCAAGGCGCTCATCAGCTTCACCATCGATGAGGACAAGTGCACCGGCTGTGGAGTTTGCGCCAGAGAGTGTCCGCAGGAGGCAATATCTGGCGAGAAGAAATTGCCGCATACAATCGACCAGGTTAAGTGCATCAAATGCGGCCTCTGCCGCGATAGCTGCAAGTTTGATGCGATCATAGTCTCGTGAAGAGGAAAAAGTATGATTGAATTGACGATTGATGGAATCAACACCAGAGCTTCAGAAGGGACTACCGTCCTCGAAGCGGCAAGAGAAATGGGCATTATCATTCCAACGCTATGCTACCACGAGGGCCTCAGTCCCTATGGTGCGTGCCGCGTATGCATAGTTGAGGTAGTCAAAGGCAATGGCTCATCACTTGAAGCCTCTTGTACACTGCCCGTTGAACAGGGACAAGTGATCGTAACAAATTCAGAGAAGGTGAGAAAAGCGCGCAGGGTCATCATGGAATTGCTGCTATCTTCTTGCCCAAACTCCAAGACGCTGCAAGACATGGCTTCAAATATGGGGATCAATAACATTCGTTTCAAAATAAAGGACCGGGGCTGCATTCTCTGCGGTCTTTGCGTGCGCTATTGTAAAGAGCAGATGCAGTCCGGCGGAATCGGCTTCATTGGCCGCGGCATATCACGGAAGGTGGCAACCGCTTTTGATACAACTCCAGAGGAGTGCCGCAACTGCGGCGGCTGTGAGTGGATATGCCCGGTTTGCGAGCGAGCCTGTACCGCAGACAACCTCGTAGGTGGCCTGTGCGGAGGATGCCAGAACGTCGTACCTGTAGAGACTTGCCCGGTATGCGTGAGGTGTTCAGAGAGCGTCGGCCCCCACGGCCACAGGGTCTACTAGCAGCACGATCGGTAAATCGTGTAACTTAGAAAAGGGAATACGGAGGTAATAAATGACACTGACAAGGTACAACGCTACAGCATCGACATTAACTAAGAATAGGACGGGGGGCGACTGGTGCCCGATTAGCGGTATGTGCGTCACCTGCGTAGAAGGCTGCATCGGCATGTGCGAAATAGGCAAGAGCGCGTACCGCGGCCACGAGGTTATCTATCCACAGCCATTCGGCATCATTACCACTGCATCACAAAAGGATTACCCCGTCGACCTGTCCCACTTCAACATAATGGGAACGGCCGTAGGAGCAGTAGGCGTGGAAGAAGACTCCGATAAGGCTATTTTCCCCAACGTCGATCTTGAGACCACGCTTGGGCAGGATAAGGGAATAAAGCTGCGCCTGCCGATCGTCATTCCCGGTCTGGGTTCCACCAACATCGCCGGTCAAAACTGGGATGGTCTGGCAATCGGCTCCGCATTGTCAGGCACAGCGCTAACCATAGGTGAGAATGTCTGTGGAATGGATATCGACTCGAAGATAGAGAAAGGGAAGGTAACTCATTCCCCCGACCTTGAGAGGCGGGTGAAGCTCTTCAAGGACTGGCAGCGCGATGGTTACGGGGCTATCGTCGTGCAGGCAAATGTGGAAGACAGCCGTCTCGGTGTACTACAATATGCTATAGATAAGCTCGGGGCTGATGTCGTGGAGTTGAAATGGGGGCAAGGAGCCAAGGATATCGGTGGTGAGGTCAAGATAAAGAACCTTAACAAGGCACGGCTTCTCAAGCAACGGGGCTATATCGTTCTTCCCGACCCACTCGATGACAACATCGTTAATGAGTTCAATCAGGGGGTCTTCACTGAGTTCGAAAGACACTCCAGGGTTGGCATGGTAACCAAGGAGGGTTTTCTCGACACCGTCAGCCAGTTGCGCAAGGCGGGCGCCAGATACGTGTCGCTTAAGACGGGAGCCTACCGTCCCGCGGATCTCGCCAGGGCGGTCAAGTTCAGTTCCCTGGCCGGAATAGACTACCTCACAGTCGATGCCGCGGGCGGCGGCACCGGTATGAGCCCCTGGCGTATGATGAACGAGTGGGGCGTACCCGGCATCGAGTTGTGGTCACTACTCCATCAATACTGCAATCGTCTGGCGGAGAAAGGCGAACACGTCCCAGACGTCATACTTGCCGGTGGGTTTGTCCTGGAAGACCAGATATTCAAAGGCCTGGCAATAGGTTCACCGTATGTGAAAGCGATAGGCATGGCAAGAGCTCCGCTCGCTGCTGCAATGGTTGGCAAGACGATTGGAGAGAGTATTGTAAGCGGGCAGCTTCCCGTTTACCTCCAGCGCTTCGGCAAGACAAGGGAGTCCATATTTATTACCGCAGAGAACCTGAAAAGGGAATACGGTAAGGACTACGAGAAAATTCCCACCTCCGCAATCGGGCTGTATACATACTACGAGCGTCTCGCCCAGGGCCTGCGCCAGCTAATGTCCGGGAGTCGCAAGTTTGCCCTGCAGTACATCGACCGCAACGATATAGTAGCTCTCACTCCTGAGGCGGCGAATATCTCAGGCATCGCCTATGTTATGGAGGCAGACAAGGAAGAGGCAGCCCGTATAATAGGATAGAAGCACAACCAGCCAGCTAACTGCCTTTAGGGGCTATTTGGCCATAAAATTCAGTTTTTATTATACAAAACCTGGCTCCAACATATTAGAGCCAGGTTTCCCATCCTGCTGGCAAAGGCCGTCAGTCACACTCTTCAAGGGCCACGTCAATTACTCATCAGGCGGCAACTTAACCGGTCTTTATTTCCGCTTATCTGAGTAGCTCGTTGCTCAGAAACCCAAAACACCCCATCATCCGTTGAGGCCGGCCGCTATATCCGGACTCCGCCGACCCTTACAAATCACTCATGTTGATCGCAATTCGGTTTAATAGAACTATAGCTTGAGTTAAATTTCCGGATAAAGGCTTGACAACCAGTGGTATATGTGGTAAATTATGGCATACGGCAATCGGATTCCTATCTCCTTATCGTTTATATGGGAACCGCATGACTGAACAGCGTAAAAGGTAAAGTGGCGTTCCTCACGTGTCGAAGTCTAGCCGCCGCTACTCCGGGGAATATGTTGTAGACATCGAGGCAAAGAAAGCGTGAGGTGTCATTTGGAGGTTTTAGATTAAACAGGAAAGGATTGTGCCATGGGCTTTGAAAATCAAGATGTCGAACGGAAAGAGCTCTCAATACTAAAGGTTTTGAGTGAATGCCAGGAGCCCGTGGGTGCCAGAATCACGGCCCAACGTCTAAAGGATCACGGTATTGAACTGGGAGAAAGGACAGTCAGATACCATCTCAAGCTCATGGATGAGCGTGGGCTTACGCGCCTTGTAGGCCGAGACGGCCGGCTGCTCACAAACCAGGGGGAGGATGAGCTTAGAAGCGCGCTGGTTAAGGACAAGGTAGGATTGGCTATCTCCAAGATTAATGTGCTTGCGTTTGGTACCGACTTCGATTACGAAAAGCTCCGCGGTTCGATTCCCGTCAATATCTCATTCTTCCCCAAAGAGAAGTTCATCAGGGCGCTACAGGCAATGAAGCCTGCCTTTGAGCACGGATTTTGTGTGAGCGATCTGGTAGCAGTCGCTCCCGAGGGAGAACGTCTTGGTGAATTGATTGTCCCTGACGGCAAGATGGGTCTAGCTACCGTTAGCAGCATTGTGATAAATGGAGCTCTGCTAAAGACCGGGGTCCCTGTTGAGTCCAAGTTCGGCGGCATACTTCAGGTGCGAAATCATAAGCCCCTCCGCTTTATTGAACTCATACAGTATGCAGGCTCTTCACTCGACCCTTCAGAGGTGTTTATAAGAGCAAAGATGACAAACGTTAGAGCGGCAGCAAAGAGCGGAGACGGTAAAATACTGGCCAACTTCTGCGAAATACCAGCGGTCTGCCGCAAAATAGCAGACGAGGTTCTAGCCAGACTGCAAGAGACCCGCTTAGGAGGCCTGTTGGCAATGGGAAACACCAGCGACCCAGTATTTGAAACCAACGTAGCACTTAACAGAATCGGTACAGTTGTACTTGGGGGTATGAATCCCCTAGCCGCTGCGGAGGAAGCGGGCTTTGAAGCTGACAATCATGCTATGTGTACTCTACTCGACTACAAGGACCTGGTTATATTCGGGGAGCTCTGAATGCGGAAGCTGCGAGCAATACACTACCCGAATTTGAAGGATAGCACATTTGGGGGAATTATATGACCCGTCGAACATAGACCAGCCGATAGACCTCTCGTAAAACAACTTAAGAAAAGGAGTCCCAGAGAATGAATCTGCAAAGACCGAATGCAAACGAGGCTACTAGGACTACCAACCGTTCCAAGAGTGTAGTGCCGATGAGTGGCATCTGCACACGCTGCGTCGACGGCTGCACTGGTAACTGCGAGATATTCAAGGCAACCTTCCGCGGCCGGGAACTGATATATCCGGGGCCATTCGGCGATATTACTGCCGGAGGAGACAAGGACTATCCCATTGATTATTCTCATCTCAATATCCAGGGATATGCCCTGGGAGCCGAAGGGCTCCCAGACGGTGTAATCGGAGACCCCGACACCGCAGTTTTCCCCGCTGTAAATACCGAGACCGAATACGGATGTAACACCAAAGTTAAAATGAAGGTCCCGATCTTCACCGGCGCGCTGGGCTCCACGGAGATCGCACGCAAGAACTGGGATCATTTCGCTATCGGTGCTGCCATCAGCGGAATTACACTGGTATGTGGCGAAAACGTTTGCGGCATTGACCCGCTTCTGGAACTTGATTCAAACGGTAAGGTTGTTTCAGCACCTGATATGGACCGTAGAATCGAGATATATCGACGCTACCATCAGGGCTATGGCGAAATCCTGGTGCAGCTGAACGTAGAAGATACAAGGCTGGGTGTTGCGGAATACGTTAATAAAAAGCACGGCCTCGAGACCATTGAATTAAAATGGGGACAGGGGGCGAAGTGCATCGGCGGAGAGATCAAGGTAAATAGTCTGGAACGCGCACTGGAACTCCAGAAACGCGGCTACATCGTCACCCCCGACCCCTCGAGTCCGGTAAACCAAGCAGCGTTTAAGGACGGAGCTATAAAAGAATTCGAGCGACACAGTAGGCTCGGTTTCATCGACGAAGAAGATTTCAACGCAGAGGTCCAGCGCCTGAGGAATCTCGGTTTCAAGCGGATAACCTTGAAGACCGGTGCCTACGGTCTGCGCGAGTTGGCGATGGCCATCAAGTGGAGTTCCATTGCCGGAATCGACCTCCTCACCATAGACGGCGCGTCTGGCGGGACCGGTATGAGCCCCTGGCGAATGATGGAAGAGTGGGGTATGCCAAGTCTTTACCTTCATGCGGCTGCTTATGAATTCTGCGAGAGTCTGGCAAATAAAGGCGAGCGAGTGCCGGACATAGCCTTCGCCGGCGGATTCAGCAGCGAGGACGGCGTATTCAAGGCACTCGCCCTTGGCGCACCGTTTACCAAGGCTGTATGCATGGGGCGCGCTTTGATGATCCCGGGAATGGTGGGTAAGAACATCCAGCAATGGCTGAGGGACGGCAAGTTGCCGAGTACAGTGAGTCAATTTGGCTCAACTCCCGAGGAGATTTTCATAAACTATGAAGACATACTGAACATAGTTGGCAGAGATGAAATGCCGAATATCCCCCTCGGAGCCGTAGGAATCTACAGCTACGCCGAGAAGATTAAGGTCGGACTGCAGCAGTTGATGGCAGGCGCCAGGTGCTTCAGCATACCAGCGATTACCAGACGCGAACTCATGTCCCTTACTGAAGAATGCGCCAAGGTGACAGGAATACCCTATCTGATGAATGCCTACAGAGAAGAGGCCATGGATATTCTAGGTGGCAGGTCCTATAGGCCAAGCGTACGATTGGCATCCGCCGTATCAGATCGACAAAGTTGATTGATGGATTCCTGAACTAATCGAATAATTGTTGATGCAGGCTACCCGGGGTAACCCCGGTCGCTTTTACCCAAATTCATCTCTTCAAACGGCATCATGCTCTCTTGACCGTACGTTCACGCGGTGATCTCCGCCCTGGAACAAGCGCACCGCTTCTGTAGCTATCTTACACGAATATAACCACCTGTAGAACCGTTTCAGTACTACGGACCCGTCAGATGTATGATTCCTATTAATGTCATGATATAATAACGCTGGTTAGGTCCAGAACGCTCCGAAAGGTCGGCATGGTACAAAGTGCTAGCTCGGACGCCGAAAGAAAAATTATATCCATACTGAAAGTCCTTAGTGAATCTTCCGAGCCCCTCGGATCAATCACAATTGCCCGGGAACTTGAGCGCTACGGCATCTTCTTAAGTGAGAGAGCGGTAAGATACCACCTAAGAATAACAGACGAGAGAGGCCATACTCAGCCCCTTGGGCGAGACGGCAGAATGATCACTCCCCGTGGACTTGAGGAACTACGACTGGCATTAGCGCCTGATAATGTCGGCTTCGTTCTGGAAAAGCTCGAGACGCTAGCTTTCTACACTACGTTTGACCCGTACACAAAAACCGGCCGGCTCGCAATCAATACCTCAATCTTTGCTGAAGATAGCTTCAAACAGGCCCTACCGCTAATGCGAGAGGTATTTAAAGCAGGGCTCTGCGTCAGCGAATATGTAGCTATAGCCTCGGAGGGCGAAAAGCTGGGAGACGTAGTCATACCAAGGGGGAAGGTGGGCTTAGCGACTGTATGCAGTGTAACCATAAATGGAGTGCTGCTCAAAGCGGGTATACCAATAGAATCGCGATTTGGCGGTATCCTCGAAATCAGAGAGCCCAAGCCAAGGCGCTTCGTAGCTATAATCAATTATGAAGGCACATCTCTGGATCCATCCGAGCAATACATACGAGCTAAAATGACAAGTGTAGGCGAGGTCGCCAAGACCGGTAATGGCAGAATACTGGCCAATTTCCGGGAGATACCGGCGCCATCAAGGTCGATTGTCGAGGAGAAAGTCAGGGCACTCAAAGAGGCTGGTATAGGCGGGGTCTACGTTATAGGAAACACAAGCGAGGCTGTTTGTCAGATCGCAGTGGGCACAAACAGGATAGGGATAGTGCTCCTGGGTGGTTTGAATCCCGTGGCTGCGGTTGCAGAAACGGGTGTCGAGGTCGAAAACATAGGTGAAAGCGGTACAATCGATTTCGAACAAATGCAGAGTGTTTGGACACTCTAATCAAGCCCAGCAACACGTCAATACAGTGCCGCCTCGCTGTAACTCAGTTCTGACCAAGGAATTGACGCAGAGAACCATAGTCAGCCTGAAACGGTTTCATGGACCGGGACATCAGGATACCGAATAGGGTTCTTGAAATTTGGGTGCTCCAGTTCGATCAACTTAGCAATCTCCCACATGCGGTGCATGCTTCACGCTGTAATCGGCCACCGAATCGATGCCCATACCCGCAGGACGGGAGCATGGTAATAGCATAACAAAACCGCCACTAACTCACTCAGGCAACTTAACTTTTCGAGTCTGACGATAGCAGCTTGACCGCAGCGAAGTACATTGACCCCGAATCGGCGTTAGTTCCCCGGCATATTGCCCGAGCATTGACAGTCGAGGCGCACATAGTTACAATCAGCTTGGCTACAGGCGAGACGCTAGTATCACGAAACGGAGCAGTAATTCAACCGTTCGGCGAAATAGAAACAGGGGCCGTTAGCTCAGGGGTTAGAGCACCTGACTTTTAATCAGGGTGTCGTTGGTTCGAATCCAACACGGCTCACTCTCAGCCCCACCCCTATTTGCTAACATTTTGCTAACATCGCCCTTTGATTTTACTTCAGCATCCGGTTCTAATATTCTGTCAAACTTTTCCGCCGCTTCCTCTTGTATTCCGGGTAAAACGTGGCTGTAAATGTCCAGCGTAATGCCTATATTGGCATGTCCTATACGCTCTGAGACGACCTTTGGATGAACACCCGCCTTGAGCATCAAAGTGGCATGTGTATGCCTTAAATCATGTATTCTGAGGCTTCTCAGACCAGTTTTTTTGATGATACGCCGGAAGGCTAGCGTTACCGCATTTGGGTTAATCGGGCTGCCATCAGGCCGGATAAAGACGAAATCATCAGCATTAAGGCTAACGCCGAGCTGAATCCTCAGTAATTCTTGGTCAATCCGATATGCCTTGAACAATTCCACCAGAGCAGGTGTAAGAACAACACTGCGCCGGCTCTGTGCTGTCTTTGGCTCTTTGATAATGTAATCACCATTGCCTAGCTTGTACGCCGTTTCAACTACTGTCAAAGTGTCTTTTACTAAATCCAGATTACGCCACCTTAACGCCAGAAGTTCACCACGCCGTAATCCAGTGTAAAGCAGAGTAGCGAAGTAAACGTAATAATCCGTTTCTTGTGCTGTATCCAGAAAACTTTTCACTTCTTCCGTTGATAGCGTTCTCATGGTAACCCTTTGCACTCTGGGTGGCTGCACCACATCGGCCACGTTGCGCACCACCATTCCCATCTTCACCGCATAATTAAGTGCTTTGGACAATATCCTGTGATGATAAACAACGCTTCTAGCCGAGAGACCACCCTTTCCATCAGCCCTACCATTGCTCAACTTCTCTGCATAATAACTCTGTATATGCTGAGGCTGTAAATCAGCGAGCATAACCTTTCCGAGTGATGGTATCAAGTGACGCTCAACAATAGAAGAGTAGCTTTCCTGTGTCCTGTTAGTTGTATTCATTGAAGCGTAATCCTTGAGCCACTGCCTTAGCCAATCCCCAAGAGTAACCTTGTTAGGCTTTACGTATGCCCCTTGCTCAAGAGATATCACCACTTCATGAAGTACACGCTGCGCGTCTCTCTTTTTACCTTTGACAGTCTGCGACTTCTGCCGCCGCCTACCAGTTACCGTATCGGCTGGCATATCATAGAATATTTCCCAACTTCCTTTTGCCCTCTGCCGTATATGACCTTTCATTTTTCCGCCTCGCTTTCTGGCAATATACCAAGCATTTTGTCAAATGTCGCTTTAGGCACTAACATTCTATGTCCAAATCTTACAATAGGTAATTGTCCGGTCCTTGCAAGTTCATACCCAAAATTACGAGAAAACCCCAGCAGCTGCGCCGCTTCAGGCACTGTATAGCACAGCTTTTCCTCATTTGTCGGGCGTGGGCTGGCAATGCCATGCCCACCGCCACCCTTTCCCGCGCCTTCTGACTCACCCATCCTCATGCCCACCACTCATACCAAGCATAGGCCAACCCGCTTGCCGTGAAGCACGTGCAAGCACCTAGCATAGATATAAATATAAAACACCGAAAGCTCCTAGGACTAACACCTGTAAACCTCCTGTGCTTTACGCCTTCCCAAGAGAAATAGGCTGTCATAACTATAGCAATTACTCCGATAACTATAGACAAAAATAACACTATAACAGCTATGGAAAACTCCTGATTGATATAAGGGTTATCTATATCGATTAAAGCCGAAGCCCAGGCCAACGCAGGTGTTGCCCACCATGCCACCAATGCCAAAGCAGCAACAATTCCGAATTTCGTGTTTGAGATACCATCGAACCTCTTCTTGCACACATGGCATCTATACTCTCTCTTTCGGTCAAGAGTTTCAGGCAACTTGTTCTCCGCCTTGCACTTAGGGCAGATTACTTTCACGAGTTTATCCTTACTCAAAGCTTGTTCGTTTTCTTGGTAAGAGGGGCTTTCTTAGCCCCTCAGGGTTTGATTATGCCTTCTTATACGTTAGTCAAGGCACGCCTGCGGCCTCGCTGCGCTCGACCTTGACTAGCGGACGTCTCCGGCGGATCGTCTAGATAGTCCTCTAGATTCTCTATGTTCGGAAGTGCCCTAATGACCATACTCAGGTTATCTTCTATCATGCGCCTGGTGGTTGATGTTAAGTACGCCCACTCACTAGTCTCTTTATCTTCCTTTGGTAGTTTGTAGCACCTTGAATAGCTGTAAAGCCTTATCTTACGCCTCCAGATGAAGGCCAGCGCCTCATCAGACCAGCCACCCATCTTGGTAATGTACTTGCAAACATAGCCGCCTATATTTACGTTCTTGGCCTTTTCCACTCTGGTTCGACCAACACCCCACAAGGTTTCCACGTCTTCTTTTTCTAGTAGCCAGTTCAGCCGGGGATAGAATAAATGCACGTGGGGATATCCGGTTTTCGACTGTTCCTCTATTACCGAGATGTACTTGGGTGAGCCGCGACCTAGCCTTCTGTATCTCATCGTTATGTCGTGCTTGAATCTTCTCAGGTCTTCCTGCAGTCTCTCCCACGCTTCCCATCGTGAGTACTCCTCATGGTCATAGGTGAGAGTAACAAATGTGCCTGGCGCTCTGTAGTGCCTCCCAAACCGAGTCCTGATATTTCGCTGGGCTTTCCGTTTACCGCGCTCGAAGTACCTTGAGCAATCGCTCGGCTTGACTATCAAACCCCTCTCCGGCTCTTCCCTATGCCTTAGCAGGACTCTCTTCTCTTCCAGTTCGTCTATGTACTCGGCGAACTCCTCTGCCTCACACGCCATAATCTCATCGTGCGTTAGCACTTCGCCACTCTCACTGTAGCTTTGTGATGTATTATTCGTATAGTGGACGAGGCCAGAAGGAGCAAACGGCTCAGCTTCGCTTCGCCGTGCTTGTTCATTCCCTCGCCTACCGCTTCGTTCCATGTTCCCTTGCCCTTTCTCCCAGCCAACCTCATCCTCAAGTTCTTGAATGCGTCCCATTCACTCTTCCGCATCCAGCATTTCTGCGTTACGTTTCAGCATGTAGTCTTCAGCTTCCTCTTTCGTCATCCCTTCCATCTTCTTCCGGTGCGCTTCCACACTCAGCCTGGCCCTTTCTCTCTCCTCTACTGACAGTGACTCATCAATCTCATCCGAGATCATTTCGATCTTAATCAATCCCGCTTGAATCGCTATCTTCAAAGCATGGACATTGTTTTTCGCTCCCAGCTTTTGCGTTAACTTATGAAAATTGTTCTTTACTGTTTGGTATTTAATTCCTAGTTGCTCCGCGATCTCTTTATTACTGTATCCCTGAGCTGCAAGGGCAAGTATGAATGTTTCTCTTACGTTTAAAGGCTCGCTCTTTGCTTTGCCAGTCCACCCATTTTCCGGCTCGAAAACTAACCGTATACTCATAATTCCATCCCTGACTAGAGTACCATGTCGAGTACTACAGTACCTATTATATCATAAATGTCAAATATTCAAAGAACATGATCTTCCACTTGCCATTTATTCATGATTTTTGAGATTCATCAATATAAACAATACTCCCTTTGCCATACATCTTGACTTCTAAGTTAAATTCCGTTATATTACTTCCGCGATTTTCGTACAATAAATAACTTGCCATACCACACTATTGCAAAGTTATATTCTTAACCGAAGGGGTAAAAAAGAGGAATCATGAGAGTAATAGCAATAATACTACTACTAGCCTTGGCGCTAGTAGGATGCAGCACTGCAGAACCTTTACCTACAACTACCCCAACTCCAACACTAGAACCCTCACCTACACCCACACCTTCGCCCACCCCATCTCCTACGCCCTCACCTACACCTACCCCATCTCCCACGCCTGAACCGACTCCAGAACCAACTCCTACACCAGAACCTACTCCATCTTGGGAAATAGTAGATACCGAATACAAAATAACTGAGAAGAACGACATTTGGTGGAAGATAAGCTACAAGATAACTGTTATGAACAACAAACCTTACACTATCTCCTTAGATGGAGAAGTATCCTACTACGATTCTGACGGTTTCGTACTAGACCACGACTACATCTGGAACTTCGTAATCCCATCTGGAGAAACTGCTACTTACTCAGACTACTCTCTGGTGAATACCAGCCTAGCTGCGAGAATAGATAAATGTGGAGTCCACTTAGAAGTAGACTAGAAAAGAGTGAGCTACCCAAGGCTTTTGACAACGAATCCTCTTCTTAATAGAATATCCCAAAGCAAATACTGGTAGGTTCGTGCAAAGAGGGATGTATGGATTCCAGCCAGAACTACTGCAAGAAGTGCGGCAGAGAACTGAATCCCGTCCAGCGACCGTGCCCCTATTGCGGTGGTACGGGAATCAACTACGTTAGGTCCGCTTCAGTAAAAGTGGTATTCAGGGCCAGTACGTTATGGAAGCAAATTCGAACAGGCAGGAAGCGACCCATACGCGAAGGTAAGTCGGGCTGGTCCGCCAGCGGTGATGCTGCGAAGCACCCAAACGGAGTAGACAAGATGACACTCATTGACCGAGAGAAGGATGAATACGAAAAGAAGGTGGTTGACAAGCGAACCGGGGAAGTGGTGAAGGACCTAAAGGAACCTCTGAGTCAGCACAGAAGCAATCCCAATCCTACAAGAACCAAGAACTGACAAACCCTGCACATGTGTTCGTGCCTACCTTGATATATGCCAATCTTGTGCCGCCCTGTCTTGCGTCTTGCAGCCTTCCTCCTGCTAACGGATTTGCTAACGAACTTTTAACCACCATGAAAAACCACGAGTTACTGAGCGGTACAATTCACAGCTAAATCGCATATTAAGAGGTACTCTGGTTTACCCATCCATATTCTCAGGTACAATTCTCTTGTATCTTTTAATCAGGGTGTCGTGAGTTCGAATCTCACACGGCTCACTCGTAACCTCACCCTCATTTGCTAACATTTTGCAAACATTGGCCCTCTGGTTGCCCTCTGATATTTCATCCTCTAACAGCTTATCAAATCTTTCCGCAGCAGCTCCCTGCAAACCGGGCAATACATGGCTGTATGTATCAATTGTTATCCCTATGTTTGCATGACCCAGCCTTTCCGATACTATCTTCGTATGCATCCCAGCCTTCAACATTAGTGTGACATGGCTATGCCTCAAATCATGCAATCTCACACCCGAAAGTCCGGCCTTGCGCACCAGGAATTTGTGGAACTAACCGGGAAATACTAAGATGCAACTGGCACTAAAAATGGGGTAAGGTCATAAAATGCTCAAACATCAGGAAAGCGCTTTTCCAGGGCTTTCTGGATATCGTCCATAATTTTTCTCGCCAGTCTGACGATGTGGAAAGTCAAGAGTGGTGAAGGCGGGGCTGAATAAGCAAACCTCAGATCTCTCAGCAGGAGGCCAAACTGATTCATGTATTCCTCTTCGTCACGCTTGAATAACCACTTACTCATTTTGTTAAGCCCCACCCAACTTTCCTCGCGAAGGTGACTCGGCGCTGGACTAATCCTATGAACAGGCGCCTGAAGGCTGCGGGGGCGAATTAACGAATGCGGGGAAGTCATTTAACTGCCCCGGAGACCGCCTAGTGAGACAACGGCCTGGTCGCCTATTCAGCACTCGCGATTGCGAGTCCCCTGGGGGCTCGGCAGTCCAGCCTCGGTATGAGAGTAGTCAGTTCGCGAAGCCTCCATAACTCGGGAACATGGCGTTAGCCTCAACGTACAAGATATCGCCTGTAGTCAACGGGTTCTTCTGCCACGGTGGCCTTCAGCCAGTACGCTTCTATATGTCCCGTAACGTTCTTCGTTTGTAGCGATATGATTGGCTCATTATGCGCGGGAAATACGGATTCGAAGAATGACCGATGGGGATCCCAGTTCTACGAGGGCATATCCTCAGCTTGCACTTCCAACGGTTGCTCTACCTCCGAGCCCAGATCAGCGGCTGCCTCCAGCAGGCTGCGCGTGTAAGGATGCGACGGAGTGGCCAAGACCTTGCTAGTGGGCCCTTCCTCAACGATTCCGCCCTCCTGCATGATCGCTATACGGTCGCTGGTCTTGCGTGCCACTGCAATGTCATGCGTGATGAAGAGCATGCTCAAGCCACGCTGCTCTTGAAGGTTCAGCAGCAGCTTAAGTATCTTCGCCTGTACGCTGGAATCGAGGAAGGCCGTCGGTTCGTCGGCGATGAGAACCTTGGGGTTCATCACCAGCGCCCGCGCGATATTCACTCGCTGTAGCTCGCCTCCACTCAGGTGATGGGGGTACTCGTCGAGGAAGGACTCGGTGGTCGGCAGTTCAACCTCCCTGATCACCTTCCTGGCTCTTTCGTCTCGCTGCTCCTTTGTGCCGATGCCCTGTATCTCAAGTGGCTCGCGTACTGCCTCGAGTACTGTAAGCCGATGACTCAAGGCCTCGCCCGGGTTCTGGAACACCATCTGGACAGCCCCGTGGAAATCCTTCTGCCGCCGGTCGACTCTGTTTCCCTCGAGATAGACCTCTCCCTCGTCTCCTTCAAGCATACCGGTTATCAGCTTGGCCAGCGTAGTCTTACCAGAACCGCTCTGGCCTACCAGCGCCAGCGTCTCCCCGTGTTCTATCGAGAGATTAACGCCACCCACAGCCAGTAGAGAGCCGAACGACTTCCTCAGCCCTTGCACCGAAAGCGCAGCGATGATTCCTCCTCGATGGCATGCTACCAGCCTCCCACCATGATCCATGAAAAGCGGTACCTGCTGCTGGCAGACGGGGATGGCCTGTGTGCAGCGGGGATGAAAGGGGCAGCCTGCTACGTCCCGTTCCATCCGGCCCGTGATTCCCTGAAGGTCTTTCGTCGTCGTCATATTCGGGTAGGACCGGAGGAGTGCCCTTGTGTACGGATGCCGCGGCCGGGACAGCAGCTCGCTCGTCTTGGCGAGTTCCACAATCCTCCCGCCGTACAGCGTCGCCGTTTTCAATGCCAGCTTGGCGACTGTGGAAAAATCGTGCGTCATGAGGAGAACGGCCCGGCCGGCGACGGCCTGATTGAGGAAAGCAAGCATCTCTGTCCGCGAGCTTGCGTCCAGAGAAGAGACAGGTTCATCGAGAATCACTGTTCGCGGTTCATTGGCAAGGGCCATTGCGATAAGTACCCGCTGCTGCTCACCGGCGCTGAGCTGATGTGGATAATGCGAGAGCTTCGCCTGCGGTAACCCTGCATCCTGGAGCAGTTCGGCTGCTCTCTGCCTGGCCTCCGATTTGCCCTTGAGTCCATGCGCAATCATCGGCTCGGCGATCTGGTCGATAATCCTGTGACTGGGATTGAGCCGGTTCTGGGCGTTTTGAAAGGCCATCGCCACGCGGTTCCACCTGAGGTCACGCATCTTGTCCTCGTTAAGTGAAAGGATGTCGGTGCCATCCAGGTAGATGCAACCACGGGCATTTCCATTGACCAGACCCATGATGCTCAGCCCCAGAGTGGTCTTACCGGCACCGGACTCGCCGATGACCGCCAGGCATTCGCCATCGGCCACCTCTAGGTCGACACCTCTGAGGATACGCTCCCCGTCATAGCTGACCCTCAGGTTCTCAACTTTGAGCAACGACCTCACCTCGCAGTCTGGGGTCAAGCGCCGGTTCCAGTGAACGGCCGAGCAGAGTAATCGCCACGATTGTTATCGAGAGAGCGAGCCCTGCGGGAACTAGCCACCAGCGCCACACGTCCAGGAATATCCATTCCCGTGCGTCGCTGATCATACTCCCCCAGCTGACCACACCGGGATCGCCGATACCCAGGAATGCCAGTCCCGCCTGGAGGAACACGGCCCGCCGCACGCAGAAAACGAACTCGGCCACCAGCAGCGGCCCCAGGTCCGGGATGATGTGCCGGCGCATCACGTACCAGGTGCTGGCACCGAACCCGCACGCCGCCGTGACGTGCGCCTTCTCCTTCAGTGACAGGGCCTGAGCGCGAATAATGCGGGCTCCACCCTGCCAGCACAGCAGCGATAGGACAAGAATTAAGCCGCCCGTGCTGGAAAACAGGTCGCGTGAAAGAATGACCAGCGCTACTACCGGCGCTACAACCAGCAAGCCCACCCACCCCAGGGTGCGCAGTATATATAGGGATACGCCTGCGACGACGATGCCGATGAAAACCTCGATACCGGCAATCGCTCCTCCGCCGAGGTTGGGGTCGACATACACGGAGAGCAGTATCACCAGTATGATGATCGGGATAACAATGAAAGCATCCACGAGCCGCATTACGACCCGGTCATAGACTCCACCGATTAGGGCAGCCGAGGAACCGATAACCGCTGCTAAAAACGTGGACAGCACCGCCACCAGCAGCCCCACCAGCAGGGATGTGCGCGCCCCGTAGACAAGCTGGCTCCAGATGTCCTGCCCCACGTGATTCGTGCCCAGCAGATGGTCCCATGAGAGCGACTGGAACGAGTTGGCCGTTTGCTCCAGGGGGTCATAGGGTGTGAGCAGGGGGGCAAAAATCGCGATGAAGACCACGATCAGGAGCAGAGTGATTCCGATCTGCCCGCTCCTGCTGCCTGCTACTTCTCTCTTGGTATCAATGTGCATAGCTCACCCTCGGATCGACTCTGGAGTAGAGGCGGTCAACGATGAAATTAGCTGCCAGCACGCAGACGGCTGCGACCAGGAGCACGCCCTGGAGCACCGGGTAGTCTCTGTAAGTCAGAGCTTCATAGGTCATGTAGCCTATGCCCGGATATGAGAAAACGATTTCGATGAAGAGTACTCCCGTGACCATAAGGCCGATCCATATGCCCGTCCGCGTCATAACAGGCAGCATCGAGTTCCGGCCAGCGTGTCTGTACTTGAGGGTCCGGGGGGCGAGTCCCTTTGCCCGCGCCAGCAGCATGTAAGGTTCCTTCATCACGCCTATCATGGCGTTCCGGGTCAGCAGGTAAGACCCGGCGAGCCGCGCCAGTACCAGTGCGGTGAGTGGCAGGACCAGGTGCCTCGCAATATCGGCCAGACGGTCTATACCGGTCAGTCCTGAGTAGGCATCCTCAGCGCCGAAGAGCGGGAGAACCTCGAGGCTCACGCCGAAGAACAGCAGCAGCAGTATCCCCAGCCAGAAATCGGGGAAACCGCTGAGGGCTACCATGCCTGACAGCAGGCCTCCGTCTACCTTCCCGCCCCTTCGCCATCCTGATTCGATGCCCAGAATGATGCCAAACACGGTAGACAGGATCAGCGCAAGCCCGCCCAGAAGAGCGGTCCATTGCAGCCGTCCCAGGATAACCCCCAGCACCGGGGCGTTATAGAGATAGGAGTACCCGAGATCGCCATGGAACAGAGCCGCCCAGTAGGAAATGAACTGCCCCCCCAGCGACTGATCCAGCGCAAAGCGGTCCGTAAGCTCTGCCTGGAGCGCCGGGCTCATCTGGACCAGTGCTTCATCGCCGAAGATGGCCATGAGCGGATCGCCGGGCATCATCCGGGGAAGGAAAAAGTTGAGCGTCAGGATGATGAGCAGCGCTACCAGATAGGTGATCAGGTTCTTTTTGGTCAGCATAGTTCACATGTCAATGTGGGCCTGACCTGGCGTCTGTCTGCGTGTCTATCCATTCTGCGGCCCTCAGTTAACGCCCTCCTATCTCTTCGAGGATGCGGTTCATCCAATCTGATAGCTTTACATTTTCGGCGGTATAGTAGAAAGGAAGATAGGGTTTTATATCGACTACCGGGCTGCCATCGACAGCGTCCAGTCCCCCGACACGCAGGGTCAGCCCCCGGCGCTCGAGAATGCGGACCACCGATACACATATCGGATTGGGGCGCGCCGGGCTGCATGTAGAGAAAAGGCCCACCAGCGGGAGATCCTTTCTGCCCATCGGGTGTACTTTGATGAGACGCCGGTCCTCCTGCCCGACGAAGTGTGCCCAGTAGAGCACCAGAGCGTGCGAGAAGTCCTCGATGCCATCCAGGATACCCTCGAACTCTGAGTCGATGACCAGTTCCGACACTGTGCCGGCGGAGTCTCTGGCATTGCCGGGATCGGCCCGCAATTGCAGGTCTCCGGAGTCAGCCACGAGGATGGGCTGCGGTGTATCATTTCTGACAATGCCGACTGCCTTTAAGCGCATTTCATTCATGTGTAGCCTCAATTACAGTTTATTGATTGCCGATGAGGGCCATCTTATTCAGCGGGATCGGTATCCCCGACGCAACGCCACCATCCGTGTAATACCAGTCAACGGTGCCGTCGTGTGCCCAGAACCAGTCCGGATGGTAGAGGGTGATCGCCGGCAAATCCTCGGCATAGAGGGCTTCTGCATCCTGCACGATCTCCAGCCGCACAGCGGGGTCCATTTCGTGGAGCTGGTCCTCCAGTAGCTGGTTAAGCTGCTCGTTGTCCGTGTAGCGAGCGCTGTTGAAACCGGAGCCCGTGATTATCCTGGGCAGGATAGATGGCTCATACAGACCGCCGTGACCGTATATAGAGAGCTCGAAGTCCCAGGCCTCAACCTTGGCATCGACGCTGCTGCCCTCCATTATAGTCAGGTTGATCTTGATACCCACGTCTTCGAGTGCATCCTTGATAAACTGCCCGACATCTTTGAACCCGTATGCAGTCTGGGTAATCAGGTCGAACTCCAGCACCTTTCCGTTTTTGGTGAAGTAGCCTTCATCGTTCAGCGCGTACCCCAGTCCTTCGAGCAGTTGCTGTGCCTTCTGTGGATTGTACTCATATTGCTCGATTTCGGGATTGTACCAGTGGTTGTCCGGCGCCAGCAGGCACGGACTCCCCGGGATTGCGTGACCTCTCTGGGTGACGTCCACCAGTTCCTGCCGGTCAATGGCGTAGGCCAGTGCCTGGCGGAACTCCTTATTGTTCAGGGGCTCTATCTGGTGATTGATCGTCATCTTGGCGCACCAGCTGTAAGACGCCTGGAGGATTGTGAATCCCTGGGACTCCAGGGTGTCTACCATCTCCGCCTGGATACTGGCCGCATCCACCTCTTCCTGTGTGAGCGCTGCGTTCGCTACCGCATCGCTTACTTTGACAAAGACCAGGCGGTCTACTAATAGCTTGCCCTGATAGTAGTCCTCGAATGCCTCATATAAATAGGTCCCCTGCGCATTGTTGTAATCCACCAGCGTGTACGGGCCGGTTCCGATCACGGCCTCCGGGCCGTCGAAGGTCATGGGGTCGTCCACGCTCGCCCAGATGTGCTCGGGGAGGATGGACATTGTACAGGCGATGTCATAGAGGAAGGGTGCGTATTCCGATTCCAGGTACAGCTTCACTGTGTAATCCCCTATCACCTCGGCGCGGCTGACTCCGTTGGGGCCGATCAGCGTGACGAATGGGTCGGGATGGGCTTTGGCATAATCGACTGTAAAGGCGACGTCATCGGCGGTAAATGGCTCTCCGTCATGCCACAGGGCGTTTTCCTGAAGCTCGAAGGTATAGGCGTTATCCGTTTCGTCGTAGGACCATTCCGTCGCCAGTGCGGGAATGAAGCCGTCCTCATCTTTCCAGATAAGCGTATCGAATATGAAGCTTGAACGAATATATCCTGGCCCCCTGGAGTACCTGAGGTAAGGTGATGGATAGCCCCAGTCTCCGGTGGAGTCGGCGATGGTGTAAGTGACGATAGTGGTCGGAGTGCTCGATGCCTCCTCTTCGCCGCTGCCGCATCCGCCAACCGGCAACGTTCCCAGCAGAAGAATTAAAGCCAGTCCAACCATAAGTAACTTCCTGGCAAATAGTCTTGTCATTGACGTCTCCTTCCTCCTACAACGAGTGCCGTTTCTCGAATGCCAGCAATGTCATCCTTCTGCATTCACGACGCAGATTCCATTACCCGTCAGCTCGTAATACTCTTGCCCCGAACAGGGAAGGCATACTGGCTGGCCGTTCTTCATGCGAATGCGCGGTTCCATTACGCTTTCGCCGCAGACAGCGCACGTTACACTGCCGTAAATTTTGGCGTAGGCCGGAAGCTCAATGGTTATTTTTTGCACTTTCAGCAATTCATCGTCGGGGACCTCCAGCGTATTGAACGAAGCCCGTCTCCATAGCCGCATCAGCCTGTTCCTGTCTTCCTCGTCGCCTTCCCGGTTGACAACCAGTTTCTGGAATAAGGCCATCGCTTCCGGTTCTCGCCGGGCCAGGGATTCGCGGTCCATATTCACGACCACGCGCACGCCGTCGCCGGTGCGCCTAGCCAGCGTGACCGCGGTCTTGCCCACGTCTCGAAAGATCAGGGCATTGTTTGCGAAACTGCATCCGGTAACAAACTGGACACCGTCCGCGAAGCAGTTATTGCTCTCCACAATAGCTACGACCTCTTCCATGCCCGTGGAGTGAACCCCGAGGTCGGTAACGGCTCGAAACGCCGCTCGAACCCCGTAAGCAAGTCCGGGGCAGTAGTGCCCGTGAAGCGTGCCGCTCATCGTCAGCAATTTTTGTAAATCACCGTCAGCTATGGCTTTCTTGATTCCCCCCCTCGGATCTTCCATTATGTCGATGTCCATTCAATCACCTTGCGCTAGCCGACAACAGCGCCGATAAAATGTGCAACTAAGAGCTCTTGCAATAAGTTGCAACACCATCCTAACTGATGCGACAGCCGAAGTCAAGTCGCTGGCTTAGTGCGATAGCGTAACACATTGTGTGTAAAAAGAAGGGGTGTATCCTTTCAAGGTAGTAAAACAAAAACCTTGAAAGGAGGATACACCCCATGGTACAGGTCCGAAACCCAGCCAAGCTTAAAGTGGAGTATTTATGGCGGGAGGTCAAGCTGCAGGCTTGCACATTTTTAGCGCTTTGTTGAGATTCGGTAACAATCGCCCAAAGTGTTTAATACCTGAACCCAATCTCAAGTTGGACGCATGGCAGGTCTCTGTAGTAAGATAGCGCCCAAAGCCTCGGTGTAACTCCGTGACAGGGCAGGCTAAAAGAACAAAACAGAGGAAAACATGAGATTGGTTGGTATTTGCGGTTCTCCTAGAAAAGGCAACACGGAGTGGATGCTCAGAAAGCTACTGGAAGGGATTGCCAGGGACGGGGCAGAGACAGAGTTAGTCTTGCTCAGAGAGAAGGAGATCAAAGCGTGTGATGGCTGCCTGAGCTGCGAGGCGGGAGGCAGGGAAAGAAAGGGCATTTGCAGGATTGAGGATGACATGCAGCAGATTTACTCCAAGCTGATTGAAGCCGATGCTCTGGCTATTGGCACTCCAGTCTACTTTGAAATGCTGTCCGGTCTGCTTAAGAACTTCATGGACAGAACATGCCCCATCTGGCCTAGACTTGAACTGAAGCCGATTGTGGGCGTGGCCGTGGCAGAAGAAAATATCGGAAAAGCAGTCGAGAACTTAAGGACATACTCGTCTGTCTGCGGTATGCGATGGGTGGGGCATGTTACTGCGTTAGCAAAAACTCCAAAGCAGGTATCGAAGGACAGAAATATTGAGAGGCGGCTTGAACGGCTGGGGCGTGAGCTTATTGGTGTGTGTAAGACCTAACGTTGTACTATTGCTCATAATGTTTTGCCGGGATAAATATCATGTGTGGAGCAGTAAAACAAGCTAGAGGCTGAAACCAGACTGTAAGGTTCTGATACCGTTCAGTATGACATGCCAAGCGGCCTGCGTTTTGCGAACGAAATGTTTAGCACTTGATGATACAGGTCACCAGCTTCAGAAAGTTAAAAGTCTTCAGGGATTTTTTAGAAATCAGGATGTTAATTCACTAGGTCTGCCGACACCCTGGTTTTATCATATTTTCGGTAAGAAATGGCAACAGTTATCTTACAAGCTAATCAGCCTACCGCACCCAACTTATATAGCTCGCTAATCGCTTCCGAACCAAAATCCAGTTCCTTCAATATTTCATCCGTATGAGCGCCCACCTTAGCACACAATGTTCGTATCCCTTCCGGGGTCTCCAATAATTGAATAGGTATTCCCGTCTGTCTTACCTTTCCGTGTACCGGATGGTCAAATTCGGCCAGCATTTTATCGTGCAGGACTTGGGTATCCTTAAGTACTTCATCCACATTGTTGACCGGTGCAATTGCGGTGTTTGACTCTTTCAGCATTTCGAACCAATCGTCACATGTCCTATTCTTAAAGACCCCCGCTAGTTCAGCGATAACAGCGTCGCGGCGCTCACGGGAGGATTGTGCTCGTTAATCAGGTCTTCCCTAGTATTATCTGTGTAATGGCTATTGCATCTTGCCTTACCCTAAGAGATCGCTGAAAAAGACGACTTTTAAGAATTTACCCTTATCAGGCGATAAAC
>CAYVQT010000028.1:0-42686 GCA_964453665.1 uncultured Dehalococcoidia bacterium
ATGTATTTGAGGCAACGACCCCAGTTCGGTAACAGTTTTATTTGACGCAATACGCACGCAGGTTCTCTGTAACTTGCGCAATATATCCCGCCAAAGTATAATCGCTAGCGCCGGAGGTCAGGCAAATATGCCAGCTATCGAGCAAATGGCAGCGCTTCTCCCCGATACCGCGGGGGTGAATGAAAAGGGGCATCTCACCATTGGCGGCTGCGATGTGCCAGAGCTTGCCGTTGAGTTCGGCACTCCTCTCTATGTATTCGATGAAACCACACTCAGAGGAACCTGCGCCGGCTTCCGCAAAGTCTTCAGCGAGGCATATGCTGATTCACTGGTTATCTACGCCGCCAAGGCTTTCATCAACCGGGCACTCGCTGTCATTATTGAGGATGAGGGGCTGGGTTTAGACACGGTTTCCGGAGGCGAGCTGAGTATAGCCAGATCGGTTGGCTTCCCCATGGAAAAAGTCTACTTCCACGGCAACAACAAGCTCCGAGAGGAGCTAGAACTGGCTATATCTAACGGAATCGGCCACATCGTTGCCGACAACCTCTACGAGCTTTCACTGGTCAACGAGATAGCGGGAGATCACGGGGTTATCCAGGATATACTGCTCCGGCTCACCCCGGGAATCGACGCCCATACCCATCGCCATGTTGCTACAGGTATTATCGACAGCAAATTTGGCCTGCCTGTCGCTTCGGGACAGGCGGAGGAAGCGATAGTACAAGCGATGTCAGCATCAAATCTCAGGCTCGTGGGACTACATGTGCACCTCGGCTCCCTTATCTTCTCTACCGAGCCCTATCAGGAGGCAATCAAGATCGTTTTTCAGTTCGCCGCCGAGATGGCGGAAAAGCACGGCATCGAGTTCCGCGAGTTCAGCCCGGGGGGCGGATTCGCCATACCCTATACGAGAGACGATCCGGCTCCCGATATGGCTTACTTTGCCGGAGCCATTGCCGAGGCTGTCCAGTCCAGCAGTCAGCAGTCTGGAATGCAGCCGCCACGGCTCGTCGTGGAGCCGGGTCGAGCGATCATCGGCCGTTCCGGGGTCGCAGTCTACCGGACAGGGACAATCAAAAATATCCCCGGTGTGCGCAAATACGTGTCCGTGGACGGAGGGATGGCCGATAATATCCGGCCTGCTCTGTACGGATCAAGACACGAAGCACTGGTCGCGAACAGGGCCGCTGAAGAAGCCGTTGAGCAGGTGACTATTGCCGGCAAGTTCTGTGAATCAGGAGACATCCTGGTTAGGGATATCAAATTACCCGGGGTCGTCACCGGAGATACCATAGTGATACCTGTATCCGGAGCCTATAGCCTCCCGTTAGCCTCGAACTACAATGCATCGCTGAAACCGGCGATAATCCTTGTCAGAGAGGGCAAAGCGCGCATAATTCGACGCCGCGAGAGCTACGATGACCTGATGCACCGCGATGTCGTTTAATTCACTCCAGGCACAGGAAGGCCGTAGGAACTTTGGATTCCTGCGGCCTTACGCAATTCCTGGATACCAGGATTTTTTTTACAATATAGACATGACTTTACCTGATCCGGGGGAAGAAAGAACGACGTTTATCCTCCAATTCGAAAACAGGTAAGTCATCTTCGTCGAGAACAGTCAGGCTCTCCGTCTCCTTACGGCTCTCACCCTCACGGAAGCCGGTAGCGATCAGGGTAAGCTTGACATCGGAACCCATCCCGGCGTCTGTTGCCAGGCCAAAGATTATCTGGGCATTGGGGTCCGACACCTCCCTGATAATATTAGCTGCCTCATTCACCTCAGCAAGGGTAAGCTCGCTGTAGATAATATTGAACAGTATCCTCTTAGCCCTGTCTATGGAGAAATCGAACAGAGGACTTACGATAGCAGCCCTGGCAGCATCAACAGCCCGGGTTTCGCCTCTGCCCAGACCCATAGAGATCCAGGCATGCCCGGCCTCGTTCATCGTGGCTCTCACATCATTGAAATCAAGGTTGATGTTGCCCGAACTCGTGATCACTTCGGAAATGCCGTGAACGCTTTGGAACAGGACGTCATCGACCATTCTAAAGGCCGCTTCAATCGAGACATTGGCATCACACATACTGAGAAGGCGTTCGTTGGGAATAACTATCAGGCTGTCGGCCCTCTCTTCGAGCCGTATGATACCCTCGGATGCTATCCTTGCCCGATGCACTCCTTCGAAGGCAAAAGGCCTGGTGACTATAGCTATAGTGAGAATTCCAAGTCCTTTTGCAACCTCGGCGACCACAGGCGCCGCACCTGTGCCCGTGCCTCCCCCCATGCCAGCCGTTATGAATACCATATCGGCCCCGTCAACAGCCCTGGCCACTTCGTCACGGCTTTCTTCAGCCGCAAGCATGCCCAGGGTGTGGTCACCACCCGCCCCCAGCCCCCTGGTAAGTCTGTCACCTATACGAATGCGTGTCGGAGCGACAGACCTCACCAGCGCCTGAGCATCTGTATTCACCGCGATAAAGTCACTCTCAAGAACATCCTCTTCTATCATGCGATTGACAGCATTGGTACCGCCACCACCCACACCGATGACCTTGATCTGGGTAAGCCTATCAGCAGCAGGGTCGATAAACTCAGCACCAATTTTCATAGCTGTCTCGATCACGATAGCTACCCCCAGACTAAAAAGGCTAAATACGCTCGGCAACCCTCATTCTGGCGCTACGGCTCCGCGGATTTGCCTTAACTTCTACAGGCGAAGGTTTTAACACTTTCCTGCTCAACACCTTGAGCCGAGGGATATGGCCACAGATGCAAGCAGGCGTTCCTGGAGGACAGATACACTGCTGCGCCTCCTGACGGAAGAAACCCTTGACCAGTCGATCCTCAAGGGAATGAAAGCTGATAACCACGAGCCTGCCACCGCTTCCAAGTAGATTGAGCGCCTGCTCAAGGGCAAGCTCGAGGTTCTCCAACTCATTGTTTACCGCGATACGCAGGGCCTGAAAGGTTTTCGTAGCCGGGTGAATCCTGCCGCGCTTCCCTCCAACGGCCTGCTCCACCACCAATGCAAGCTCCCGAGTGGTCCCCAGCGGACGCTTTCCCACAATGCGTTTCGCTATTTGCCGGGCCCGCTGTTCCTCACCATATCTGTCCAGAAGCCGAGCTAACTCAACCTCCGTATACTTATTGACAATGTCTGAGGCTGTAAGAACCTGTCTATCGCTGAACCTCATGTCCAGCGGCGAATCCTGCCGAAACCCAAAGCCCCGACCAGCTTCCTCAAGCTGGAGAGAGGACATGCCAAGATCGAAGAGGATGCCACTTACAGGACTGAATCCGTATCTGGTGCAGATATTCTCCAGATATTTGAAGTTCTCATTGACCAGGATGACATCCTTTCCATATGGTTTCAGCTTCTCCCTGGCCACTCTAATCGCATTCGGGTCAGCATCGATGCCGATCAGTTTCCCTCCGGGGGAACTCTCCTCAAGTATCACAACGGCATGCCCTCCACCACCTACGGTACAGTCCACATACCTTCCACCACGCTGAATCTGCAAAGCGCTGATACATTGTTCGAGCATAACCGGTACATGACACGGCATATTAGTCATGGCCAATGTAGTGGTCGTCATATGTTTACCGCCTCAGCAATCTCAGCAACATGCTCAGTCATGAACTTCTTTTCAGCTACCCAATTCTCCTTGGACCAAATCTGGAGATGGCTATATGACCCGACAACAACTACCTCATCGTTAATACCAGCATATTGACGCAGGGCAGGGGGTAGAATTATTCTCCCCTGACGGTCGGGTTCAAGATCGAAAGCCCCCGAGAAGGTAAAACGGGCAATCCTTCTCGGGTTTAGCTGAGTAACGGGCAAGGAAACCAATTCATCAGCCACCCGCTCCCACTCCGCCATAGTGTAAACAATGAGGCATTTATCAAACCCCCGGGAAAGCACCAAACCAGCCCTGAAGGCATCTCGGAACCTGGCCGGGATGGCCACCCTCCCCTTATGGTCAATTCTCAGCTCAAATTCGCCGAGGAACATCCACTTAACCCCACTTTACACCACTATGCCCCACTTTTTAGCACATAGTCGCCCTATTGTCAATAGTCTTTACGAATTTGGAGTGGCAGTAGTGTTTTGCCCAACGCTGGTTAGGTATTTATCAGGAAAATCCAAGCGCATACGAAAAACATCCGGCGCCGGCAGGATACACATAAAATTATTCAATCATCTAAGACACTCTTTGCAACATGGTCGATGTATGATAGTATAGATAAAACGTCAGCGGGGAGGGTACGGGCCATGTTTACTGTGGGCATACTGACCGTAAGCGACAGGTGTTCCCGAGGCGAGAGCGAGGATAAAAGTGGCGAGGTTATCCGCAAGGCACTCTCGCAGTTCGGCGCACGCGTAGTGGAATATGCTATCGTTCCCGATGATAAGGATAGCATTATGGGAAGGTTAACCGAATGGTCCGATAAAGGCGGGGTAGACGTAGTTATCACCACCGGAGGCACGGGCCTCGCCCCGCGCGATGTCACCCCCGAGGCCACGCTTGATGTTGTAGAGAAGACTATTCCCGGATTTTCCGAGGCGATGAGAGCAAAGGGTATCAGAAAGACAACGCACGCTATGCTCAGCAGGGAAGTATGCGGTACTCGTAACGAAACCATCATCATCAACCTCCCCGGTAGCCCCAAGGCAGTGGGAGAGTGCCTGCCGGTGATACTCCCCGCTTTGCCTCATGCTGTCGATGTCGTCAAAGGCAAGGCAAAAGAGTAGGCAAGGACGGAGGAAGAGCCGAGGTCAAGGTGAGTGGGGGCGGGAGAAATGCGCATCGATGTTCTGACCCTTTTCCCCAATATGTTTAGCGGACCATTCGCCGAAAGCATTGTTAAGCGGGCGGTTGACCGTAAGCTGATAACTATCATGATTCACAACCTGCGTGACTGGGGTTCGGGCAAGCACCGCGTAGTAGATGACTACCCATTCGGTGGGGGAACAGGCATGGTAATGAAGCCGGAGCCTCTATTTGAAGCGACGGAAGCTGTAAAGGCAGAGAGCGAATGCTCATCTGCACCGGTTATCCTGCTCACCCCACAGGGCAGGGTTTTCAACCAGGATATAGCAGCTGAGCTGTCAGCCTTTGACCAGCTACTTCTTATATGCGGGCATTATGAGGGGATTGATGAAAGGGCTAGAGAACAACTGGTGACCGATGAAATCAGTATCGGCGACTACGTTCTAACGGGTGGCGAACTGGCGGCGATGGTGGTCATCGATGCCGTGTCCAGGCTAGTGCCTGGAGTCCTGGGCTCCGAGGAGTCAGCGAAGTATGACTCACACACAAACAGCCTCCTGGAATATCCTCAGTATACTCGCCCTCAGACATATCGCGGTTGGGAAACGCCCCAGGTATTGATTTCGGGAAACCATGCTCAGATAGCTAAATGGCGAAGAGAGCAGTCCATCCTGCGCACACTCAGTCGCCGCCCTGAGCTTTTGGAGAAGGCTGACCTCTCCCCTGAAGAGAAGGAGTTAATCTCTTACAGATAATTTAATTGAAAACAAACGCAGGCAGTTTTCCACCTACGGATACAGAAAGTCGATTTCCGAAGTAAAAAGGAATAAGAAATAAAAAGGCTATCAGCATTAACCGAAATGTGTTCAAAGCTGAGGCTATACCGAGGAGAAAAGTAATGGACATCAGCTCTGTCGTTGAAACCAAAGTAAAGGAAGATATCCCCGATTTCAGGCCAGGCGATACCATCAAACTGAAGTTGAAGATCATCGAAGGTGAGCGGGAGCGCAGTCAGACCTTCGAAGGCGTGGTCATTCGAAAGCGTCCAAGCGGTGCCGGGGCAAGCTTCACCCTCAGGAAGGTATTCCAGGGAGTAGGGGTGGAGCGCACTTTTCCGCTACACTCGCCCCGCCTGGAAAAGATCGAGGTGGTTAGACGTGGTAAGGTTCGCCGCGCTAAGCTCTACTACCTGCGCGAACTCAGCAGTAAAATGGCTAAGGCAAAGGTAAAATCAAGAGCAAAGGATGAGTTACGCTGAGGTCGCAGTCAACTCCCTTCCGGCGCAACCAAGAACCTTCAGCTATTCTATACCACAGAATATCTGTATAAGCGTCGGGCATGCCGTATGGGTGCCTTTCGGCCCTCGGCTGGTGCAGGGTATCGTACTCTCCATTTGCGATCATCCCTCAGTCGAGGATACAAAGGATATTGCCCGGGCTATCGATTCCAAACCCATTCTCCTGCCTCATCAGGTCGAACTCTGCCGATGGATAGCTGAGCACTACCTCTCCTCCTATTTCGAGGCGGCGGCTCTAATGCTGCCCCCGGGATTTGAGCGCAAAATCATCACTTTCATTCAGCCCACCACCAGCATTTCCGAGGCCACGGCCGCATCATTAACTGCGAAGCAAAGGAAGCTGCTCTCACTGCTGAAATTTGAGGACAAGATCGAGTTGCGAGCGCTCAAGAAGATAGCAGGTCGAGATAGAATAGAGGCCACAGTTGACCAGCTTGCGCGCAAGGGACTTATAGTCAAAACACAGGAGCTGGAAAGGATCAAAGTTAGCCCTCGACTGGAAACACAAATAAGGCTCGCAATCTCCGCAGACGAAGCACTTGAAACCATACCTATTCTTGAACGAAAGAAGGCCACCAAGCAGGCGAATCTGCTCAGGCTGCTGACAGAAGAGCCTGGCCCCATAACACTTGCAGACGTGAGAAGGCAGTTCGCCTTAGCTACTACAACGATACAAGCGCTCTGCCACAAAGGACTTATCTCCATCGAGAAAGTCAGGGTACAAAGAGATCCACTGGCACACCGCACTTTCGCTCCATCATCCCCACCCACACCCACCCGGGCACAGGAAAAGGCCTGGTTGGAGATTAGCGCCGAGATCAGGCGGCCCGCCAGTGGTAACATCTTCCTGCTCCACGGCGTGACCGGCAGCGGAAAGACGGAAATCTACCTGAGAGCACTGGAGCAAGCGAAGCAGATGGGCAAGCAAGCCATTGTTCTTGTCCCGGAAATCGCACTCACCCCACAAACCATCAACCGTTTCGCGGCACGATTCCCCGACAGGGTGGCCGTGCTTCACAGCAGGCTATCTATAGGCGAGCAATTCGATGTATGGCAACGTATCAAGGATGGCGACTTCGATGTCGTCATCGGCTCAAGGGGAGCGCTCTTTGCGCCCCAGCCCGATCTCGGGCTTATCGTCATAGATGAAGAACACGAATGGACCTACAAGCAGCAGGAACAGCAGCCGCGTTATCACGCCCGCGACGTTGCCATCAAGCTGTCAGAGCTCACAAACGCAGTGGTAATCCTTGGAAGCGCCACTCCAGATATCGCAAGCTACTACCGGGCACAGAGAGGCGAATTTCGACTACTGCCGCTCCCCGAAAGAATCTCTAGCGGAGAAATATCCCCTCTCCCCAAGGTCGAGACCGTAGACCTGCGCCGTGAATTGAGAGAGGGTAACAAAAGTATCTTCAGCAGGTCCCTGACCAAATCCATCGCCGAATCCCTTGTCGCAAATGAACAGGTGATTTTGTTCCTCAACCGCAGAGGAACAGCCACCTTTGTTCAATGCCGTGATTGCGGATTCGTGATGAAGTGCCGACGCTGCGATGTCTCCCTGACCTACCACATGGCCGGGGATAACCTGATCTGCCACCATTGTAACTATAAAGCTAAAATACCCTACGTTTGCCCCGTCTGCTTGAGCAGGCGTATTAAATTCCTTGGCATCGGGACTCAGAAGGTGGAAGAGGAGGTGGCGAAGCTTTTCCCCGGAGCAAGGCTTCTGCGCTGGGACCGTGATGTTACCAGAGGGAAACACTCGCATGAACAGATCATGGAACGGTTCTTGTCACACGAAGCAGATATCCTGATTGGAACTCAGATGATTGCAAAAGGGCTCGACCTGCCTTTAGTTACGCTTGTCGGAGTGATCAATGCCGATATCGGACTTTACCTTCCTGACTTTCGCTCCAGTGAGCGTACTTTCCAGGTCCTGGCCCAGGTAGCCGGCAGGGCAGGTAGAGGAAAGAGCGGTGGCAGGGTCATTATTCAGAGCTATACCCCGGAGCACTACGCCGTGGCTGCTGCAGCAAAACACGATTATGCGACCTTCTATGAGCAAGAAATCGCCTTTCGCCGCCAGCAAGGTGACCCGCCGTTCAGCCGGCTGGCACGTCTCGTATACACCCATACCAACGCCACCCAATGCCAGAAAGAGGCGGAAAGGATGTACCATCTCCTCGAGCAGGAGAAGGCTCGCCAGGGGATACCCGATACCACCCTGTTTGGCCCATCCCCCGCCTTCGTACATCGGTTGCGGGGCAGGTTTCGCTGGCAGATAGTAGTACGCAGCCCGGACCCCACTCCCCTGCTCTCACAGCTACATCTGCCACAGGGCTGGTCAATAGACATTGACCCCGCTAGCCTGATTTAACCTTTACAATAAGCCATAGTTAGACTATAATCTCCCTAATTGCCAAAATTTAATACAGAATGTTAAGCTCACACATTTAGCCATGTCTGTTCTGCCTCTCACCATGATGGACAATCCCGTGCTTCATCAGAAAGCGAAGCGGGTGCGAAAAATCGACGACTCTATTCAGAAGCTTATCGACGACATGATCGAGACCATGCAGCACACCGGAGGGGCGGCAGGCCTGGCCGCACCCCAGGTTGGAATCCCGCTGCAGGTAGTTGTAATCGAGTTGCTTGAGTCAGGTTTGATTACACTCATCAATCCGCAGCTAGTGAAAAGCTCGGGAGAGCGTGAAGTCATGGAGGGATGCCTCAGCCTGCCCGGATACAGGGGCGTTATAAAGCGCGCAGAATCAGTAACGGTTAAGGGACGCGACCGCTATGGGAAAGAGGTCCGTATAAAGGCGGAGGGGCTTTTAGCCCAGGCTCTACAGCATGAGATTGACCATATAAACGGGATCGTCTATGTCGATCACCTGGAGAGCATGGACGATCTGTATAAGGCCGAGGCAGAGGATGAAGATGAATCAGGTCGTATCTAGGAGCACAGACCTTAGGCCGCTTAGTGCCTTCAAAGTCTATCAACCATCCCACGTATATTTTTTTAAAGAAAAAGAATCACTGAATGACAAAGCTCACTAAAGAGAGAATGACGATTCTTGCCCCAGAGGAGGCGGTTTCACTCCTGACAAAGCTGGAAAAGTTCCTTCAACAGCGCAGCGTCGAGTGTTACGTTGTTGGAGGCTTTGTCCGCGATGCGCTCTTGGGGCGACAAAATAGCGATATCGACATCGTTGTAAGTGGCGATGCTACATCAATCGCCTCTTATGTAGCAAAGGCTCTTGGCACCCGAATGGTGCCCCTGGACGAGGTCAACCAGATATCCAGGGTAATACTCTCCCAAGCCGGAGGTAATTGGCATCTCGATTTCGCTGCCATGCGCGGCAGCATTGAGGAAGACCTCCGATACAGGGATTTGACCATCAATGCTATCGCCGTAAATTTGACCGACATCAGAAGTGAGCGTTCCAGTGTTCGAATCATCGATCCATTGGATGGCCGGCATGACCTGAGCAACAGGATAATTCGCGCAGTAAGCAAAGACAGTTTTAAGCAGGACCCCGCACGGCTCATCAGGGCAGTCCGGCTCGCCGCAACGCTTGATTTCTCCATAGCACCATCCGCGGAAGCTCTAATACAGCGCGACCATGAACTCGTGACCACAGTAGCGCCGGAACGTCTTCGAGACGAGCTATGCTACATTCTTGAGACCCCGAGATCATACCTGTCTCTCCGACATCTGAACCGTCTTGGCCTGCTCGACCTGCTGATGCCTGAGCTAGCCACGGCTAAGAAGGTACAACAGCCAAAGGAGCATTTTTGGGACGTTTTCGACCACTCTCTGGAAACAGTAGCCGCTGTGGAACGCTTGCTCCGGCAGCAGCGTAGCGAACAGGAAGATGACCTCCTGAAATCCGTACCCTGGACACCGGATATCGCTCATTACTTCGCCCGGCGAATCGCAGGGGGACAGACCAGAGGAGCAGTATTAAAGCTCGCGGCACTGCTCCATGATATCGGCAAGCCAATCACGAAAACAATAGAGCAAAATGGCAAGATGCGCTTCCTGGGGCATGCCCAGGAAGGCGCGGCCCTTGTAGCTCAACTCATGAAGCGGCTTAGATTTAGTAATCGCGAGATCAAGATTGTTCAGCTAATGACCGAACACCACATGCGCCCCGGATACCTGGTAGGCGAAGATATGCCAACGCGCCGTGCCATCTACAGGTATTTCCGGGATACAGCAGAGGTGGGTATCGATACGCTGTTCCTTGGCCTCGCCGACCATTTTGCGGCCAGGGGACCCACGCTCGACCCCGAAGAGTGGCGGAAGCAAGCCGAGACAATGCAATATATGCTTGACAAGTGGTTTCAGGATCAATCTACAGTAGTCCCGCCAAAGCTGATTGATGGTCATACACTTATCGATGAGCTTGGACTAACACCCGGTCCACAGATCGGGGAGCTTCTGGAGATTGTAAGGGAAGCGCAAGCCACGGGGGAGATAGAG
This sequence comes from uncultured Dehalococcoidia bacterium, assembly GCA_964453665.1. GTDB lineage: Bacteria > Chloroflexota > Dehalococcoidia > SZUA-161 > SZUA-161 > DAOUTY01. Next base: position 10,572 of record CAYVQT010000028.1, read on the forward strand.
ACCGCTGAAGAAGCACTCGAATTAATAACCAGACGGTTGGGGAGAAACTAGTGAAGCGCGGAAACGCCATCAGGCTCGCTCTTATCGCTCTCCTGGTCAGCCTTGCCCTGTCGGAGGTGCTGATCCCGAATGCGCCCAGCATAAGTGAAAGCAGCCCCGGCAACAACACTTTAGGGATGAGGCTTGGTCTGGACCTCAGCGGCGGCATACACCTTGTCTACGAGGCTGACCTGTCAGAAATAGGCAACGAGACCGCTGCAGAAGCCATGGACGGCGTTGTGGATATCATCAGCAGAAGAGTAGACGCCTATGGGGTTTCCGAGCCCATTATCCAGAAACAGGGCGGCGACCGTATATCCATTCAACTCCCCGGTATCAAGGATATGCAGGCCGCAGTCAACCTCGTCGGCCAGACAGCAGAGCTTGATTTCAGAGAGCTGACTTCAGAGAGCTGGGAATTAGTCTCACAATTTATCGATCAAGGGCTGCAACTTGATTATGAGACCCTTACCCAGGAGGGCAATATAGAATGGATTCCGGCAACCGCGATAGACAGCGATGGTCAAGAGGTCCACTTGACTGGCAAATACCTCAAGAGGGAAACCTATGTTGAGATCGACCAAAACACCAACGAGCCAAGGGTCCGATTCGAGTTCGACGGCGAGGGAGCAGATCTGTTCGCCGAGATAACAGGACGGCTTATCGAGAAACCCCTGGGCATCTTCCTCGATGATGAGTATGTCTCAAGTCCTATAGTGAGATCCAAGATCGAGGGGGGAACCGGTGTCATTGAAAATATGAATCTCGATGATGCCCGTGATCTGGCCATCTTGCTTAACGCTGGCGCGCTGCCTGTTGCTCTCGGCCATTGGGACCGGGGCACTTTTCTTTCCGGACCAGCGGTACAGGATGAGGTAGACCCAACCCTGGGCGCCGATTCGCTAAAGAAGAGCCTCATTGCCGGTGTAATCGGCCTTATACTGGTTCTACTGTTCATGGCACTTTTCTACCGACTCCCCGGTGTACTGGCCGGCTGTGCCTTGATCATATATGGCATTCTGGTGCTGGCAGCGTTCAAGCTGATACCAGTTACACTCACACTCGCTGGAATCGCTGCTTTCGTCCTGTCCATTGGTATGGCAGTCGATGCTAACGTTCTTATCTTTGAGCGTTTAAAGGAAGAGCTGAGGGCAGGACGAACTCTCGGTGGCGCCATCGAAGCCGGCTTCAACCGCGCGTGGACAGCGATTCGAGATAGTAATGTGACCACCCTCATCATCTGCGGCATCCTATACTGGATGGGTAACAACTTCGCAGAGCCCAGGGTGATGGGATTTGCCCTTACCCTGGCCATTGGCGTAGCGCTCAGTATGTTCACCGCCATCGTAGTCACCAGGACTTTCTTACGTCTATTTGTGGGTACAGGCCTGGCGGGCCGTCTCTGGCTTTTCGGGGCACAGAGGCCCGAGAAAACATCGGGTTCCGAGGAGTGAGGATAGTTGTTTGATTTTGTAAGCAAAAGGAAATGGTTCTTCCTGGGTTCAGGAGTGGTGATTCTTATCGGCATCATCTCGCTGATAGTATCCGGGCTGAACCTGGGCCTTGATTTTAAGCCAGGGGTTACCATGACCCTGGTCTTCAGTGAGCCAGTAGAGCAGGAAAGCCTGAGAGCCAGTCTTGCCGAAATAGGCTACTCCGACGCCGTAATCCAGCACAGCCCCAAAGATGCCTTTCTCCTAGAGGACTTCGCCCCGGACCCACAAGAAAAAGACCAGCTGGCGGAGGAACTTCAGGCAGAGTTCGGCACAACGACCAGGACAGCCGCATTTGCCCCGGAGGGAGTGGGTAATGGAACGCTTGCCCTCATATTCGGTAAAACAGTATCAGAAGTGGATTTGGGAGATGAGCTGGACAATCTGGGCTATGGAAATATAACCTTCACAAGTGCCTCACTGGACTCCTTCCTGGTCCGCATTGGCGAACGCGAGGAGCAAGATTCTGAGGCAGCAGCCACGGATATTCCAGAGCAGGACAGGATTAAAGAAGCGCTGCTGGCTGAATTCGGGCCTGTGGACTACCTTGAATATGATTCAATCTCGCAGGCAGTAGCTTCGGAGCGAGTTCGCTACACAGGATACGCCATGTTAGTGGCCGCAATAGGCATTCTCCTTTATATTGCCTGGTCCTTCCGTAAACTGGTCAGTTCATTCCGCTTCGGGGTATGTGCTATCCTGGCCCTGATACACGACGTCCTGATTGTTCTGGCGGTTTTCTCTCTCTTCAGACTAGAGGTCAACTCCATGTTTATTATTGCGGTGCTTACTGTTATCGGCTACGGAGTAAATAATATCATCGTGGTCTTCGACCGCATTCGTGAGAACAGGTCGCGCCATCTCAACGCTACTTTCGACACTACCGTCAATATCAGCATAACTGAGACCTTGACCAGGTCACTCAACACCAGCCTGACCACACTTCTCGTCCTCCTCGCCCTCGCTCTCTTCGGTGGTCCGACAATCTACAACTTCGTCCTGGCCCTGATTATCGGTGTGGTCGCCTGTACATACAGCTCGCTGTTCATTGCCAGCCAGTTGCTGGTTGCATGGGACCACGGTGAACTGGCACGGCTCTTCAAATGGATACCGATACGCCGCAAGGAAAGCTAGGCAATAGCAGTGGGGTGAACCCCCTGCCCGAGCCAAAGAACCATTCCTCAACTACACTATATCTCAAGCTTAAACACCTCCAGTACTTCTGACCAGGCATGAATATAAACTAAAGTCCTGGTCGAAATCAGTACCAAAATCGCATTGTAAAGTCGCTTAGTGTCCAATAGAATTCCAATCAGAAGTACAATATCAGCACACTATAGTAAGCAATAAAATAAAAAGCGGCCGCATAGGTAACCCAAGCATGCGACCAAAGGTTCGGAGTACCATGGAAATAAAAAGCGGTAAGGTAAAAGAGATTTGGGGACGGAAATTCAGGATCGTCAAACATGGCCTGGATGAAGCTGACGTATTCTCTTTTGTCGCTAACCTGATAGACCAAAACAACGATTATGCTCAAAAGCTGGAGAACCTCGACACCCTATTAAGATTCGCCGAGAACACCGTAATCGAGGCTAAAAAGCAGGCGGAGAGCAGCAGGACCGAGATCGAGGAACAAGCGAACAGAAGGGCCAGTGAGATTATCATCGAGGCAGAAGAGCAAGCCAAAGCAGATGCGGAGATAATCATAATGGAGGCGCGGGAGAAAGCCAGAGCAGACGCAGAGAAGGTTCTTGCTGAAGCGGAAGAGCAGGCAAAAGGAATAAACGAAGAAGCAGAAAGAGCCCTCGCTGACGCCTCTAAGCGGGCAGAGGAGCAAAAGACAGCGAAGGCAGAAGCGGAGAAAGTCCTTGCCGAGGCGGAAGAAACCTCTCGCAAAAAAGTGTCAGAAGCAGAACGGCAGGCTCAGGATATCCTGAAATTATCCGGAGAAGAATCAGAACAAATCAAAGCCGATGCGGAGGAAGAAGCCACCAGAATTATTTCCGAGGCCAGGCAAAAAGCCCAGGAATCAGCAGAAACTATAATAGCGGCAGCCGAAGAGCAGGGACAGAAAATAATCAGCGTAGCTGAAGAGAAGGCGAAATTAATCAATGAGAAGGCAGAGAGCGAAGCGCTACCTATCAGGCAAGAAGCTGAGGAGTTATTACAGAAAAGCAAGAAGCTGACAGAACGCGATATTAGAGAGAAGTTCCGAAGTGTTCATCAGGAGATGCTCTCAAGCCTGGGGCTGGATGAATTACAAGAGATCATTGTCCCACCCGTGGATGAGGAAAAAAAAACCGAACCACCTGAATCAGCAGGTACCGTAATTATTGAGGCAGAGTTCGAAACCGGGGGAATACAAGAACAGCAGCCCCTCAGCGAGCAAGCAGAAACTGAGGCTGAATTTGAACAGGAACCCGCAGCATTTGCTCAGGAAGAGCCATTAGTTGTAGATGCCATAGAATCCGAAGAAATACAGCTCCCTGCTGAGCAAATAGAGGATGAGGTTGAGCCTGAAGAGGAACCCGAGGCATTTGCTCAGGAAGAGTCATTAGTTGTAGATGCCATAGAATCCCAAGAAACACAGCTCCCTGCTGAGCAAGCTGAGGCTGAAATTAAGCCTGAACAGGAAACCGAGGCATTTGCTCAGGAAGCGGCGTTAGCCGTAGATTCTGCAGAACCCGAAGAAAGACAGACCCCTGCTGAGCAAGCAGAGGCCGAGGTTGAGCCTGAAGAGGAACCCGAAGCATCTGCTCAGAAAGAGGCGTTAGCCGTAGATTCCGCAGAACCCGAAGAAACACAGCCCCCTGCCGAGCAAGCAGAAGCCGAACAGGAGAACCATCCTCTTTATGAGGGCACAGTGGAACTCAAGATTCCACCCCCGATACCTTTCGATCGGATGTTGCAACTGCACAAGAACCTGAAACAGATCCCCGGAATAGGCGTAACAAACGTTCAACGTCTCGGGGATAAGGGTCTGACGATGGAACTCCGCGTACATAACCCGCTCCCGCTTCTCAAGATCATCGGAGACTTACCCGAAGTAGAGAATGTTTCTGACGACGCGTTAAAGGGAGCTCACGGGACAGCGCTTGCCCGACGGTCGAAAAATAAACCACGCTCCAGCACGCTCGTAGTAAATATCAAAGAATAGGACCACGCTCTGCTGGCTGCTCATCCCCTGACGACCTGTCATCATCTGCCATGACAACGTTTAGCCTACAAATTTTATGTCAAGTCTGGAACCCCGTACCTGGCCAGCCTGAGTGCTCCCGCTCCGTGCTCAAAATCCCCTTAAAACATCTTGACAATATCAATATATTGTGTTACCTTATGCTTCCGTCACAATATATTGATTGGCACGGGTCTTTTACTATGAAGTGTCCCCATTGTAATTACGCAGACTCTAAAGTGACCGACTCGCGGGATGTGGATGATATCGTCCGCCGCCGCCGCCAGTGCCTCAGCTGTGGCTTCAGATTCACCACCTACGAGAGAATCCACACAGGCAATCTGGTTATCATTAAGAAAGACCTGCGCCGCGAGCCGTTCAACCGCGAGAAGATGGCATCAGGCATACGCAAAGCCTGCGAGAAGCGCCCTCTTCCCACAGGGACAATAGAAAAACTTGTGGACGACATCGAGAGCGGGCTCCTGGGCTCGGGCAGGGCTGAGATTCAAAGCTCAGCGGTTGGAGAAGCAGTCATGGACAGGTTGAAGGAAATCGACCATATAGCTTATATTCGTTTCGCCAGCGTCTACCGCGATTTCGCCGATATAACCAGCCTGAAAAGGGAGGTGGACACCCTCGTCGCCGGAAGACCTGCCGCCAGCCAGCTTCCGCTTATTCCCGAAGGGGAGTTCAGCACCCTGGATAAAAGAAAGAGAGCCAGCCCTTCAGGACATCTTTAACAACCGATCGAAGGTAACTCCAATAACAGGACGATAGCTATGAGCAGCGGTAATAATGGAAAGAACAGTAAAACGGAGCGCTCTCTGCGCAACAGGGTTGCCCGTGCCATCTTCGCCTCCGCTGAAACAATGGGCATATCCGATAGGGAGATGATAGAGGGACTCGCCGATCAGGTTATCGAGCGCCTTGACCGCATCCCCACCCTCCCCGGAATGGAGGACTTCGCCCCCGCGATTAGAAGGCCTGTTCAGGAGACGGAAATCAGGTCTATTGCGAGAAGCATCCTCGCCGAGAGGGGCCCCGAGACATTTGTCCCGATTGTGGCGAAGGAGGAAACGGCACCGGTCAAAGCCCCGAAAGCCAGGGTTAAAAGCAAGGATGAAGAGAGGGTGCAGGTAGATATCTCGCCAAACGCCAGGGCGGTACTGGAGAGAAGGTACCTGGTTAAGGACAAAAAGGGTCGAGTTATCGAGAGCGTCGAAGATATGTTCCAGCGCGTGGCACACCATATCGCCTCAGCCGACCTGCTCTACGATTCCAAAGCCGACATCAAGGCGAGGGAAGACGAATTCTACAGGATGATGGCAAATCTGGAGTTTCTGCCTAACTCACCAACATTGATGAATGCAGGTCGCGAGTTGGGGCAGCTCTCCGCCTGCTTCGTGCTGCCTATCAAGGACTCCATGGAGTCGATCTTCGACTCGGTGAAGCACACCGCCCTGATCCACAAGAGCGGAGGCGGCACCGGCTTCTCTTTCTCCCGCCTGCGGCCTGAAGGCTCCGCGGTAGGCTCGACGGGCGGGGTGGCCAGCGGCCCGGTATCATTCATGAAAGCCTTCGATGCCGCTACCGACGTCATTAAGCAGGGTGGTAAGCGGCGGGGAGCTAATATGGCAATCCTGAACGTCGATCATCCTGACATATTGAAATTTATCACCTCCAAGGAGGACTATACTTCTCTCACAAACTTCAATATCTCCGTGGCAGTGACCGAGGAGTTCATGAAGGCGGTGGAGAGCAACAGCGACTACGAGCTGATCGAACCCCACACCAGGAAGGTGGTCGGCAAGCTCAACGCGAGCGAGGTATTCGACCGCATGGTTGATAACGCGTGGAGGAACGGCGACCCGGGCATCGTGTTCCTCGACCGTGTGAACAGGGATAACCCGACTCCGAAGCTGGGAAGTGTCGAGAGCACCAATCCCTGTGGCGAACAGCCCCTTCTCCCTTACGAATCGTGTAATCTGGGGTCCATTAACCTCTCGAGGATGGTCTGTGAGAAAAACGGCGCACCGGACATAGATTATGTCAAGCTCTCCGGGGCTGTAAGGCTGTCTGTCAGATTCCTGGACAATGTCATAGACGTAAATAAATACCCCATACCAGAGATCGATGAGACTACTAAGGCCACCCGAAAGATCGGCCTCGGCGTAATGGGATTCGCCGACCTGCTCATCAGGCTGGGGATACCCTACGACTCCCAGAAGGCGCTTGATACCGGAGAAGAGCTAATGAAGTTCATCAGCGACGAGTCCACGGAGGCCTCCAGGGAACTGGCTGAGGAGAGAGGCGTGTTTCCCGCTTTCAAAGACAGTATCTACGACAAGCCCGATGGCCCCCGCATGAGAAATGCTACCAGAACCACCATCGCTCCCACCGGCACCCTGAGTATCATCGCCGGCTGCTCCAGCGGCATCGAGCCACTATTCGCTTTGAGCTATACGCGCACCATACTGGAGGGCACGCAGCTAGCGGAGATAAACACCCTGTTCGAAGAGGCAGCGAAGAGGGAAGGGTTCTATTCCGAAGAACTGATGCAAAAGGTCGCCGAGAAGGGCAATCTGCCCGATATAGAGGGCATTCCAGAGAAGGTGAAAAATCTGTTCATCACCTCTCACGACATCACCCCCGAGTGGCACGTCAGGATGCAGTCCGCATTTCAGAGGTTTACCGATAACGCTGTCTCCAAGACAGTCAACTTCCCTCACGACGCAACAAGGGAAGACGTGGCGCGGGTATATATGCTGGCCTACAAGGAGGGCTGCAAGGGCATAACTATCTACAGGGACAGGAGTCGTGACAGCCAGGTGTTGAGCATCAACACGGACAAACCGGTGGAAGAGAAAGAGCCCGGGCGAGTTCCCAGAGCGCGTCCGATCACCACTACCGGCGTAACGGAGAAGGTGGCTACCGGCTGTGGAAATCTATATATAACGGTCAACTTCGATGAGGAAGGCGTGCTGTGCGAGCTGTTCTGCGCACTGGGCAAGGCCGGTGGCTGCGCATCAGCACAGCTCGAGGCTATCACCAGGCTGATCTCCCTGGCGCTGAGGTCCGGTGTAGAGGTGGAATCGATTATCAAGCACCTGAGAGGAATCAGATGCCCTTCCATCGCCTGGGACAGGGGACACGCTATCCTCTCATGTCCCGACGCCATCGCCGGTGTCCTGGACAGGCACCGGACCTACGAAATGCTTGAAACCAAGACTGAAGTTAAGGCCAAGCCCAAGACTAACCCCAAAGCCGATAACAAAGATAACAGCGAGACCGGGAACATGACGGGGCAATGCCCCGAGTGCGGCAGCCTGCTTATTTTCCAGGAAGGCTGCTTCATCTGCAAGGCGTGTGGATATACAAAGTGCTAGCGACCAGGAGAATACCTGCAAACATTAAAAAGGGGTAGCCTGGAGCGGATACTACAACCTACCCGTAACTCTCCGATAAGCTCGCAGCAACGTGAACGATTCATGACATGGAAAGCGGTCAAAGAGGCCAGGCGAAGGCTGGGGAAGGAGAAGGGTACCGTCTACAAGGACTGGGGCGGGAGAATCCACATTGCCCTCATTTACCCGAATTCCTACTATCTGGGAATGTCCAACCTCGGCTTCCAGACTATCCACGGATTTCTTAACAGCTACGAAAAGATAGTCTGCGAGCGTGTTTTCTGGGAATTAAAAGGGGGAAGCGGTGAAGAGCCCGTCAGCCTCGAATCTCAGCGTCCCCTTCCCGACTTCGACGTCCTCGCCTTTTCCATCTCCTACGAACTGGATTACTTCAACATAGTCCGAATCCTAAAAGCCAGCGGCATCCCCCTGTATGCTGCCGACCGCAACGAAACCCACCCCCTGGTGATCGCCGGCGGACCCTGCGTAACCGCCAATCCCCTGCCTCTCTCAGCCTTCTTCGACTGCTTCGCTATCGGCGAAGGAGAGGCTATTCTGCCCCGCGTGACCGGTATCCTGACCGAAGGAATTGAAAGCGGGAAGGACGAGCTGCTCAAAGAGCTGGCTTCAGTTCCCGGAGTCTATGTCCCCTCATTGTACAGCGGCACTCCCGTCAGGCGGCAGTGGCTGGCTGACCTGGATTCCGTGACCACCACTTCGGTAATTCAAACGCCGGATACCGAACTCAGCGATATACACCTCATTGAGATCGCACGCGGCTGTGGCTGGGGCTGTCGTTTCTGCCTCGCCGGGTTCTGGTTCAGGCCGTTTCGCTTCCGCCCTCTGAAAAGCCTGCTGGCTCAAGCTGAGAACGGCCTGAAATACGGCAGGAGATTAGGTCTTTTAGCCGCCGCCGTCTCAGACCATCCCGGGATAGATGAGCTTGTGTTGCAGTTGAGGCAAATGGATGCCGAGATATCGGTTAGCTCGCTGCGAATCCAGCCTCTATCCGAAAAGGTTCTCCGTGCTCTTACCGATAGCGGCACACATACCGTATCCCTTGCCCCGGAGGCAGGCTCCGAGAGATTGCGCCGGATCATCAACAAGGGCGTAACGGAGGACGACATAGTCAAAGCGGTTGACACAGTCGCAGAGCAGGGTTTAAGGTATGTCAAGCTTTACTTCATGATCGGACTGCCAACTGAGACAGACAATGATATCGAGGAGCTAATCAGGCTGACCCACACCCTGAAGGGTCGAATAGAGCGAACGGGATGCCGTGTCGCACTCACGGTGGAGCCCTTTGTGCCCAAGGCGGGCACTCCTTTTCAATGGCTTGCGATGGCCCCCGAAGACGTGCTTCGCCGCCGCGTGAACCGAATCAAGAACAGCCTCTCCAGAAGCGGCATCGAGGTCAGGTCAGAGAGTGTGGCATGGAGTACGGTACAGGGGGTGCTGTCCCGGGGCGACGCAGGGTTGAGCGCGGCACTGGCCGGTATGTCAGGCAATTCCCTGGCCGCCTGGCGTCAAGAGCTGGAGAAATACGACATGAGTATCGATTTCTACATACACCGTGAAATACCTTTCGATGAGCCTCTGCCCTGGTCAGTAGTTGACTCCGCCGTTACAAGGGATTACCTCCGTGAGGAATTGGAGAAGTCACGCACCGGTGCTCAAAGCCCGCCGTGCCCACCGAAAGACTGCCACAAATGCGGGGTATGCTGATATATGACAATAGACGTACAGCAAGAGGGTCCGATTGGGAGGTAACACTTCTGTGGGAATAGAAGCTACAAGCAGTGTGCCTTGGGATATGGTAGCTGCTATTTCCGCACTTGCAGGGCTTTTAATACTTCTAGGATGGCAAATCATTTATCAGAGCATTCTAAAACCTAGATTAGAGGTTCGAAAGGCTAGGAAGCCTTGCGAGATTCACTTCCTAATACCTGAACAGCATAAGCGGATATTAAGTTACGCTAGCCAGGATGACAAAGAACACTTGGTTGATGAGCTCACTTTACCAAGCAATTCACTAGTGACTATCGAGCTATGGATAAAGCCAAAGATGAACTTCCACGAGAGTGAGTTCTATTTTGGCTGTGAAGGAGATGATGTAACCAAACCACGGCCTATCGAATATGACAATCGCTTCGTTGAAAGAGGGCTAGCAAGTAAAGCTAGCCCAGAGACGGATCGCAATCATTACGTGGATCACCACGCCTATTACCATGTAAGGACAGAGCGAGACTTGATAAGTAGTGAAGTTTATGTCAGGGGTTTCAGTTTGAAGACAATAGCCGAAGGAAAATATACAGCGCGAGTGTTCTTTCATACTTCCAAAGTGCTCGGAAGAGCCGATATATCGATAAGGGTGGAGGATCAGCCCACCACAGAAATGCGGTGTGCTATCCACAAATCATGTTTCATCAAACCAATGCGCCAGACTAATGGCAATAATGTTGTGTAGAGAAGGTAGAGTGGGTGAAGTGAAACGTAACCCACCGCTCTGATATGCATAGTTAGGGAATAAGATATGCCTGAATATCGCAGAGCTCGGCTAACTGGAGGAACTTTCTTCTTCACCGTCGTCACGTATAAAAGGTATCCGATATTCAAGGATAAAGACGCCGTTGATCTGTTGAATAGATGTTTCCAGGCAGTGGCTGTCGAATATCCTTACAAGATAGAGGCCATTGTGATTCTGCCCGACCATCTTCCCTGCATCTGGACATTGCCCGATAGCGATTTCGACTTCTCAACGAGGTGGAAGCTCATTAAAATAGCCTTCACTCGTAGTTATTCCGGAGGCAAGGCGGAGGTAACCTCGGAATCGATGCGAAAGAAGAAGGAAACAGGTGTCTGGCAAAGAAGGTTCTGGGAACACAGGATTCGGGATCAGGAGGACTTCAACCGACATTGTGATTACATTCATTACAATCCCGTTAAGCACGGATTGGTGAATTTGCCCATAGAGTGGAAAAACAGTAGCTTTATGGAATTTGTTAAAAAGGATTTCTATGATGAAAGCTGGGGAGCCATGATACAAGAAGAACTCATGGCGATGGATTTGGAATGAGATGATGGTGGGTTTCGCTGCGCTACACCCACCCTACGTTATGTTAAATTGTTAAACTTTAGAATATGTTTATGTATAACAATTTTTACGGGGTAAATCTGAATGGGTGTTGCTCTTAGTATTGTTGCTGCATTGCTAATGGGTCTAAGTCTAATTATCCCCAAGAGTATCTACCTCCGGTTAGAAGAAAAGGCCAAACAGATCCCTGAATATTTCGAAGACCAGAAGGATACATGGGGAATTCTAGGGAAGAAGTCACTTATAAGCTCTGCAATAATTACAATTCTCATTGTATTTGGGTTCATTATCTATGGTTTATGCAAGGATATTCCACGAGGGGAACTATCCGCATCGTACATAGCAATATCCAGTATATTGCTGCTAACAGGAGCGATAATTGGTATTATAATATTGAGCACATCAAGTCGTGCCTTGTCAAAGCTGTACGTTAAGTGGAACTCCAGTAGAACAGCAGACATAGCTTACATCAGATTTACAGTAATCTGGATAATAGGCCTAACACTTGCCGTGTTGGCTTTATTACTATTACGGTTTGCACCTCTGCCTCTTGTATCTTTGTTATTAGGATTTGCTGCTGGGGCTCTTTTTATGGAAATTGTGCTAGGGTTCGCACCATGGCTAAAGAAATTCATAACATATGAAACTTTCGAAAATAAAATCATAGCTCGCTTTGGTTTCTTGCTCTTGGTCATCAGCATAATAATACAAATTTTTTAATAAACGAGACAAAGGGAGTAAAGCTGCCAGCGGTAGGGTGGGTGAAGTGAAACGTAACCCACCAACTGGAGAAGGCACGCGCCGGTGCCCAAAGCCCGCCGTGTCCACCGAAAGACTGCCACAAATGCGGGGTATGCTGATATATGAGCATTGAACAAAACGTCCGAGATGTTGAGCGGCGCATCGCCCATGCCTGCGAGCGGGCTGGGCGGTCACCCGATGAGGTGACGCTGGTCGCCGTGACCAAGACTATAGCCGTCCCCGCTATCGAGGCAGCTTTCAACGCCGGCATCAGGAACTTCGGTGAGAACAGGCTCCAGGAAGCCAAGCCCAAGATCGAGCAGCTCGCGAGCTTGCGGCCCGACCTGACCTGGCACATGGTAGGGCACCTCCAAACCAACAAGGCCAAGACAGCGGTGGACATTTTTGATATAATCCATAGCGTTGATTCGCTAAGGCTGGCGGAGACCCTGAGCGGGCGCGCTCAAAAGAACCTGCCCGTTCTCATTGAGGTTAATATCTCCGCTGAGGCAACTAAAAGCGGCTTGCTGTTACCCGAGGTTGACGAGACTATAAGGCAGATCGGCAGGCTGCCTCATATCGAGATACTGGGGTTGATGACCATTGCTCCCTGGGTGAGCGATGCCGAGGAGGTCCGCCCCGTTTTCCGCCAGTTGAGGCAGCTGCGAGACGCACTCGGGCTCAGGCACCTCTCCATGGGGATGACCGATGACTTCGAGGTCGCCATCGAAGAAGGTGCAACGCTGGTGAGGATCGGTCGAGCGATCTTCGGCGAGAGGAGACCGGGTTGAGGAGAAGAAGATGAGAATCGCCTTTATCGGATGCGGTAATATGGGGGAGGCAATGATGTCAGCCGTGCTCGGACAAAGTGTGTTCGCGCCGGATGAGATATGCGCCTGTGATATTGACCGGGCTCGCCTAAAAACAATTGGAGGAAGGTACAAGGTCAGTTGCAACTCCGACATTAACAGCGCAATAAATGACTCTGAAATTGTCGTCCTCTCGATCAAGCCTCAGGTCCTGGGCAAGGTGATGAAAGAGCTGAAGGGCAAGCTAAAGGAACAGCAACTGGTGGTCTCTATTGTGGCTGGAGCAAAACTTGACACCATCGTAAAGGGACTTGGTCACGACAGGGTGGTCCGCGTGATGCCCAACACCCCGGCACAGGTTGGAGCGGGTATGAGCGTATGGACCACCACCGGCGCAGCAGGTCAAGAACAGAAGGATATGGCGCAAACCATCCTGAGGGCGATGGGCAAGGATATATACTTCTCCGACGAGCAGTATATCGATATGGCGACGGCGATAAGCGGTAGTGGACCTGCCTATATATTCCTGATTATGGAGGCGCTCATCGATGCCGCGGTGCACATTGGCCTGCCGCGGGAAGAGGCAGGGAAGCTTGTTATACAGACCGTGCTGGGTTCCGCGCGCATCGCCGAGGAGTCAGGCAAACATCTGGCACAGCTAAGGAACATGGTCACCTCTCCCGGCGGGACAACCGCTGAGGGACTACAGTGCCTGGAGGAGGGGGGAATGCGGGCTATAATAGCCCAGGCTGTCATCGCTGCCTATGAAAAAGCAGGACTTCTGGGAAGCGCAGGCAACAAATGAGTACAGCCGCTTACTTCATCTGGCTCATATTCCAGATTTTTACGTTTGCCATCTTCTTCAGGGTTATCCTATCCTGGTTTATGATAACCCCTGCAAGCACAAGCGGCTTCCTGGTCACTATCTATCAAGTCCTGTACCAGATAACCGAGCCCATTCTGGGGCCGCTGCGCAGAATCATACCCACCATAGGCATGTTTGATATATCTCCGATTGTAGCCATCATAGTACTGCAGGTTGTCGGCGAGGTGCTCGTCCGGGCCCTTTCCTAGATGTCATCGCTCCCACACTACCTCACCGCCAATGATGGTCTTCTCCACCTGGATCTCCTTTATCTCATCCGGTGCTACGCTGGTGGGATCAGCGCTTAAAACCACCAGATCGGCCAGCTTACCGACCTCAATGCTTCCCTTCACACGCTCCTCGAAGGATGAATATGCCCCGCTCAGGGTATAAAGTCCAAGCGCCTGATCGGGGGAAACAGCCTCCTCCGGAGAAAGGACCTGCCCGCTCTCGGCCCTGCGTGTGACCGCGGCGTAAATACCTATTAGCGGGTTACAGGGCGCCACCGGGCAATCAGAGCTCCCGGCCGGTCTGAGCCCGCTCTCAAGGAAAGACCTCGTCCGATACAGCCACGGCAGTTGCGCAGCGGAGACATCCTGTAGATACCGTTCTCCGCTGTAGAAAATAAACGCCGGCTGAGTGACAACCAAAGCGTCGATAGCTTTTAAGCGCTGCAGCAGGGGAGGGGGACACACAGAGCAATGCTCCAGGCGGTGACGATGGTCATCCTTCGGGGCCTGACGCAGACAGTGTTCCAGGGCAACAACAGCCGCTTCCACCGTGCCCTCTTCGACAGCGTGTATGGCTACCTGAAAACCGCCCCGATGCGCCGCAAGAACCCCTTCATTAAGGTCTTCCTGTGACGGGTTGAGCCGTCCTCCGACCTCATCCAAGGTTAACTTAACCGCGCCCAGCCTGAGTCCGCTGTCACCATATCCGGGGTACAGCCCAATCTCTTTTAAATCGGCGAGGGCATGCAGCCCCGGCATCATACTGACTCTGGGAGTTAGTTCTCCGTTCTCCTTAAGTTTGACAAAGGTTTGCCAATGCTCGGTGCCATTTCTCACCGTGGCATCCTGAATTGAGGTTATGCCCGATGAAAGAAAGCTTTCATTGGCAAGCCTTATCCCCTTCCTGAGTTCCTCGTCGCTCAAGGGCGGCACAACCCGCTCGTTAATATAAGAGTTCATGCCGTAGAGCACCCCGCTGGGTTCCCCTGTCTCCAACTCACGGTCGATGAGTCCCCCCTCGGGATCCGGCGAGTCTATGGAGATGCCGGCGAGTGAAAGCGCTATGCTGTTCAGCACACAGGCATGCAAGGAGCGATGGGTCAGCTTTACCGGGTGATATGGTGCCGCTGTATCAAGGTCGTGGCGGGTGGGATGGCGACGCTCCGAGAGGTAGAACTCGTTGTAGCCGCCAGCCTTCAGCCAGGTTCCCGCTGGAACATGCTCTGCATGCTGCTTTATCCTGGCCTGAATATCCGAAATGGCTACTACCGAAGCGGGGCTGCAATCTATGCTTAACAACCTGACAGCATAGGCCAGAACATGTACATGAGCGTCATTGAAGCCAGGGGCTACCGTTTTGCCTTCACAGTCTATGATTCTGGCAGAGGCTTTGAAGAGATCGAGGTCGCTATTGGAGCCAACATGGACTATCTCCGTACCCCCCACCGCCACCAGCCCCGCATTGCGCCGCCGGGGGGCCATCGTCAGTATGTTGGCATTGTAGAGGACAAGGTCTGCCGCTAGCGCGTTCAATATTCTACAGCGCTTGTATAGATACTCTGGCCACTATAATTAAAGCGACATCAGCAGCCATGAACTAATTCGTCCAATTGTAACATCGATGTAGCTATCAACTGTGGCGCAATTCCCATACGCACCCATGCTCTCCCCGGTCCAGGGTACATCTCCACTGCTAAACCAACCGCATCTATCAAGCATCTCTTCCTTTGAGACCTCGGTTTCAATTGCCTTATCGATACTGTCGCTGATGTCAAAACCGCTGTCCTCACTGATAGCCATCGCGCGCTCCAGCCAGTCAAGCGCCCTGTTCAGACACCTCTCCACTCCATCTGTCACATCGCCAGCCTCGTCGTAGCTAATCATGGCCCTCTCCACAAAAAGGTCCGCTATCTCCAGCACAACAAGCAGCTTGATTGCCTCTATATACTCCGCACGGCCATCCTTCGGTTGATATAGCACAGCCCACTGTATAGTATCGATTTCACTCTCGATGTCGGCCAGCGGCGGTTCCTGCGCAAACGCAGGCAAAGAACTCATTAACACTAAGAGCAAAGCTAAGACTACGCTTACTATAAGTGGTTTTCTCCTCATATCTATCCCCCTCCCAATATGTCGCGTCAGCGCATACAATTATACCACGCTTGACAAAACTTATCGCGCTGATGGCATCCCGGTGGGATTGAGGCGCAAACTGACGGAGGACAATCAGCCCGGTAGGCTACTGGAACTTATGATATTGAGTTGAGGCCCGGTTCTAACGCGAGAAGACAAACTGCGTGCTTGTGTCAATAAAACTATGGTTCTCAGTATAGATGTCACTCAGGCGTACTGTGATTACCTGTGATTCGGGATAAAAGAGCCACTTTGTCTCGTAGTGCTTGAATTCACCCGACCCGAGGTTTTGTTTGATAGGGGCCGGGATGAAAAACTCCCCTTCGTTTCCATCCTGGTCCGTGGCGTATGCACCAGGGGTGAAAATAGAATAGAGACGGCTGGCCGTGAATGTCTGTCCTGTCTGGTTCTCTATTTCCCATTCAACCACAACTTCATCACCGGTCCATGAGGCTATAGTAAGTGTTATCGAGAGTCCCGTAAGCGTATGAGTGATATTCCACGTTTCGCTCACGGTAACCGGGGTAGGCGTCGGTGTAGGTGCCAGGGTAGGCGTCGGAGCACTTGTCGGCATTGGTGTCGGCCCGGGTCCTTCCTCCGGCACAGTACAGCCAACGGCCCCCACGACAAATGCCAGCAGCAATAAGGTTACTAGTTTAATAGCTAACTGCTTCATCCCGCCTCTTTCGCTAAAGACACATCACCTTCAGACCTGCGAGCCGAACGTTCACCCGAACCAGCACTGTATGAATAACGGGTGTACTATCTCCACTCCCTCAAGTACTCCAGCACAGTCACTCTATCGGTTCTCTCGACATCCCTGAATTTTGTGACCTCTCTTGTATCCGGAACCTGCCGGGTATTTATGATCACCTTTATCGGCGGCGTAACTGCGTAGGCAAAAGCCTCCACGTAATCTTCGTCGTACCGCACAATAACCTCTCTTTGCTCTCCCACATCCAGATATTGCCAGACGATTTTGCTAATGTCTTTCCCTTCCTGGGTCGTAAGATTTAAGTCAATCCGAAAGTATCCGCTTTCGACACCTGTATTCTCAATAATCACCGAGCAATCGGAGGAAGGTCTCCACCACAGGTTACTGACCTCCGTATCAATTACTTCGTAGTCTACCGGGAACTCCTCCGTGTAAGTCTCCGTTCTGAGGTAGCTTTCCGTGACAACATATGGCTCTTTCTCGTAGTAGCTGACCTCCATTATCGGGAAAAGGGCTATGACAAGAACAGCAACCAGCAGGATTCCAAGAATGACCAGCAATATTAACCTTGTCATAGTACCACGCCTGTTTGACTCAAGGTCAGGAAGCAATAATTAAATTTCGTATCCAAATTACCCTCCACCCCTTCGCCTGTAACAAGTCCCTGATACCAGGGCCTGATATTAACACATACAAAACCCAATACACACCACCATATTTGTACGAAAAAGCCGTCAAATTCAATATCGCAGATATTTCACATCCAGTCAAGGAATGCCCGCGCCCAAAATGCGGTCAGGTATCCCGGGTATATGAACGAGCGAAGACGCCTTCTGTCCGGGCCGCATTCTCACCCAAGGGGACTATAGCCCGCTTCTACAAACGTGACAATCCCCCAAACGTTTAATTTTGCCCAGTAAATGGTCTCGGATTAAGAGTTATAGGTTATCGTCGATATGCTAAAACTTACCAGTGGAAGTCTTGACTTTAGCCAGATTCTGTAGTTGAATGAGATTACGCACGCAACATAGCCACGAATATTAATAACGACTGTGGTGAAGTTAGAAGGGAGGCGACGCAGGTAAAAGAACCCTGAAGTACGTGAAAAATGACAAAAATACTGGAAAGGATCAATAAGACATGAAGAAGCTAGGTTTTATTCTCATTATTGTGCTGGCCGTGGTCTCGCTGCTGGTGGCTGGCTGCGGAGGTGGTGACGAAGAGGCCTCACCTACAGCCACGAAATCCCCCGGGGCGACAGTCACAGAGACTCCCGGTGAGTCAGTGCCCCCCACCTCCACACTACCATCCGGCGAACTGGGCGACGTTATGGGCAAAGCATCGACCATCGATTCCGTCAAGTACGATATGATAATGACAGGTCCCGGTATGCCATCAATGACTACGAAAGTATGGCTCAAACAGCTTGCAAATAAGATGAAAACAGAATCGACCATGGAGGGGGAGACTACTATCCAGATAGTAGACTGGGCTGCCGAGGTGATGTACCTGTATATGCCGTCACAGAACATGGCATACAGGATGGATTTGACTGGAGCTCCAGAATCCCCACTGGAGGGGACAGAGGCTATTGAAGACTATGATTACACCATTCTCGGCACCGAGACCCTCGACGGGAAGGTATGCCTGGTCGTCGAATGGACAAGCGAAGGGGTAACAGCGAAGTCATGGGTTTGGAAAGACAAGGGATTCCCCATCCGGGTCGAGATGGTGACCTCTCAGGGCACAACGATAATTGAGTATAAGAACATAGACTTCAGCAACATCCCGAATAGTGAGTTCGAGCTCCCGCCAGGTGTTGAGATAATGGAAATGCCGTCTTATTAGTGTAAAGACAGTAGCAGAATTATGGCGGCAGCTCTCGGTAGACCGAGGGCTGCCGCTTACCTATACTCAAGACCCCTGATCGAATCGCTATAATCCCGATGCCTCAGCGTACCTGGCCCTCTCAAGGTGCACCATAAGGATAGCGACATCCGCCGGCGTCACCCCGTATATGCGTGAGGCCTGACCCAAAGTGGCCGGCTCAAAGTGCTTCAACCTCTCTCGCGCCTCTATGCGGAAACCACCGATGCCATCATAGTTAAACCCCGCCGGAATAGGCCGTTCTTCAAGGCGTCGAACCCTCTCGACCTCGGCCATTTGCCGGACAATATAACCCTCATACTTTGCTTCGATCTCGACCTGCTCCCGCCAATCCGCCTCAAGCTCCTCCCTGCCAAAGCCAAGGTTGTCCAGCAGTTCATAGCTTGCCTCGGGACGGCGTAAAAACTCCAGGGCGCTGACGCTGCGGCCCATCGGAGCAATATGATATTTATGTAATAGAGAATCCAGCTCATTCCCGGGACTGAAATATGTTCTTGCCAGGCGTTTCAACTCCCCGGCGATTTCCCGGCGTTTCCTCTCAACCGCATTATAACGGTCTTCCGTGATAAGGCCCAGGCTGCAGCCAACAGGTGTTAATCTCAGGTCCGCGTTGTCCTGACGCAGCAGGAGGCGGTACTCAGCCCGCGAGGTAAGCAGACGGTAGGGCTCTGTGAGCTCCCGCGTCACCAGGTCATCGATCATCACCCCAATATAAGCCTGATCGCGGCGCAGTATTATCGGAGGTCCGCCCCTGGTTTTAAGCGCAGCATTGATACCGGCAATCAGCCCCTGACCCGCCGCCTCCTCGTAGCCTGAAGTGCCGTTAATCTGCCCGGCAAAGAATAACCCGGGGACAAGCTTGGACTCCAGTGTAGCCTGGGTCTGACTGGGCGGCACGTAGTCGTACTCTATGGCATAGCCCACCCGCATCATCTCCACGTTCTCCAGAGCAGGGATTGTGCGCAGCATTGCAAGCTGAACGTCCTCGGGGAGGCTGGTGTTGGCTCCCTGTACATATACCTCGTTTGTCTGCCAGCCCTCAGGCTCCAGGAAAAGCCCGTGCGCATTCTTGTCGGCGAAGCGGACTATTTTGTCCTCTATCGAAGGGCAGTAACGGGGACCCACCCCGTTAATGAAACCCGTGAACAACGGGGCACGGTTAAGATTAGAGCGGATTATCTGATGAGTCGTTTCGTTAGTGTAGACCAGGTAGCAGGGAATCTGCTGTCTCCACCGAATAGGCCTGTCCTGAGGGTATACGGGATTGGGTGGAGAGAAGTAGAAAGGCTCCCCGGGCGGGATGAAGCTGAAATAAAGAGGCGTTTCGCTTCCCGGCTGAGGGACGGTCTTGCTGAAATCGATGGTCCTGGCGTCGAGGCGGGGAGGGGTGCCTGTCTTCAACCGCCCCAGGGTAAAACCGAGATTTCTCAGGCTTTGAGACAGCCCGTAGGCGGCGAATTCCCCCGCCCTTCCCGCAGGATAAGCGGCCTCGCCCACAATCACCCTGCCCGCCAGCGAGGTCCCCGTGGTTAAGACCACGGTCTTGCCCTCGTACGTCCAGCCTGTGTTGGTCTTCACAGTCAGAGCCGCCCCGGAGCCGCCCACCGATTTCAGTTCCTCAACCAGCGCCTGCTTGAGGTCGAGGTTCGGTTGCCTTTCCAGTGTATGCTTCATGGAGAGGCTATAAAGCCTCTTATCCGCCTGAGCGCGAAGTGCGCGAACGGCAGGCCCCTTGCCGGTGTTCAGCATCCTGATCTGGATGAGAGTTCTGTCGATGTTGCGCGCCATCTCCCCGCCGAGGGCGTCGATCTCCCTGACCACGTGGCCTTTGGCCGGCCCCCCGATGGAGGGGTTGCAAGACATGAGCGCCACATTATCCAGATTCATGGTAAGCAGAAGCGTGCTGCACCCCATCCTGGCGGCAGCCAGGGCAGCCTCACAACCCGCATGTCCGGCACCGATAACTATAACGTCATACATTTCCCTGCACCTAAGATTCTACCACCTTGAACTCCGAACTGTCGACTTCAGACTGAAATACTAAAACCGGACTTCACCCTGGAATTTTATCCGGGAATACAAATGTTGACAAAGGTATCATTGTATGTTAGATTCCCTGTAACTGAATAAGCGATCGGCTGAGAACAAGAGTAGTACGCCTCAAGCGAGGCCCAGAGAGTCGGGTTAGGTGTGAGCCGATGCCTGCGCAGAGGCGGAATGGACTTGGGAGCTGCAAACCGAAACCCTGATAAGGGGAGTAGGCTTTGCCGGAGTGGTACCGTTATCATAACCTAGGGTATCGCCTCTGCTCGTAGAGACCGTACCCGAAAAGAGTGAGTTGTCATCTCCACCATAAGGTGGCAGCTAACGAGGGTGGCACCGCGGATTAGACCCCGTCCCTTGGGCGGGGTTTTTAATTTGCCTTTTTGAGGATAGAAAGATGGCAGTCGAGTACTTCCCCAGCCTGGAGGAATTTCGGGGGCTGGCAAAAGAGGGGAACCTGGTCCCGGTCTTTCGAGAACTGTCGGCCGACCTGGATACCCCTGTCTCGGTGTTCCTCAAGCTAAGGCAGGAAGCGCCGACATTTCTACTCGAGAGCGTTGAAGGCGGTGAAAAGCTGGGGCGCTACTCCTTCCTGGGCATAGGCCACAACGTGGTGCTGAAGTCATCGGGTAATAAAGCGATCATCCACCGGAACGGCGAGAGGCAAAAGCTGGACCTCGAAGGCCGCGACTGCCTGCACGTAGTACAGGAACTCCTGGCACAGCGACAAGTAGTCACAGTCCCCAGGCTGCCCCGTTTCTTCGGCGGCGCGGTCGGCTACCTGTCTTATGATACGGCGCGGTCGTTCGAGAAGCTGCCCGAATGCTCACGTGACGAACTGGGTTTGCCCGAATCCGTTTTCGTCTTCACCGACACCATGATCATTTTCGACCACGTGCAGCACAAGATGAAGATAGTAGCCAACACTTTCGTTGATGGTCCCGCTGACATCGCCTATGAGCAGGCGATATCCAAGATCGAGTCCATCGTGGCCAGACTGGCGAGGCCGTTACAAACGGAATCTGCTGCAACCAGCAGGACTGTAAACCTGCCTCAAGACAGAGAAAACAGGTCGAACTTCACCCAGGCAGAGTTCGAGGCCGGGGTAAGAGCCTGCAAAGAGTACATCGCCGCGGGCGATGCGTTTCAGATAGTATTGTCCCAACGCCTGCAGCGTGAGACCAGCGCGCAGCCGTTCGCCATCTACCGGGCACTGCGCATGCTCAACCCGTCCCCCTACCTGTTCTACCTCGATATGGGAGATTTTCAGCTCATCGGCTCCAGCCCCGAGATGCTGGTAAAGGTAGAGGATGGCCTTGCCGAGACTTGCCCCATTGCCGGCACTAGGCCACGGGGCGCGAACGAAGAGGAAGACGAGGCCCTGACCGCCGAGCTTCTCAGCGACCCCAAGGAACTGGCCGAACACGCGATGCTGGTTGACCTCGCCAGAAACGACCTGGGAAAGGTCTGCCAGCACGGCACGGTCAGGGTGCCGGTATCGATGTCCGTAGAGAAATACTCCCACGTGATGCATATCGTCTCGACAGTGGAAGGGAAGCTCAGGGACGGCGAGAACGCCTTCAGCCTGCTGAGGTCTGCCTTCCCCGCAGGCACGCTGACCGGCGCTCCTAAAATAAGGGCCATGGAGATTATAACCGAGCTCGAAGACCTGAAGCGCGGACCGTACGGCGGGGCCGTAGGCTACTTCAGCTTCTGTGGAAATATGGACACCTGCATTACTATTCGTACCATTGTAATGATAGGAAACACCGTTTATCTTCAGGCTGGGGCCGGTATAGTCTACGATTCCGACCCGACACGTGAATACCAGGAGACACTGAACAAGCTAAAAGCGCTGGATCGCGCGGTTGAAATAGCGGAAGAAGAACATAGTTCTGATTTAGCTTTGAGCGCTGAATATACGGGAAACAAGCCGGGATGATAAAGGAAGCACTGGCCAAAATCGTCTGCGACGACAACCTCACCATGGACGAAGCCAGGGAGGTAATGAGAGAGATCATGCAAGGTCAAGCCACTCAGGCACAGATAGGCGCCTTTCTCACCGCCCTGAGGATGAAAGGGGAGACCGCCGACGAGATAGCCGGTTGCGCCCAGGCAATGAGGGAAAGCGCTATCGCGGTAAAGCCAGAGCGAGATGTTCTGGTAGATACCTGCGGCACCGGTGGCGACAGTAGAGGCACTTTTAATATCTCCACCACTGTGGCTTTCGTGGCCGCAGGAGCCGGCCTCGCCGTAGCCAAACACGGGAATCGCTCGGTCTCCAGCCGCTGTGGCAGCGCTGATCTATTGCAGGCGCTCGGCGTTAACCTGGAGATCAGTGCGGAACAGATCGCTCGCTGCATCGACGAGGTAGGTATCGGTTTCCTGTTCGCGCCGAAGCTACACCCGGCGATGAAACACGCCCTCGGTCCCCGTCAGGAGATCGGCCTGCGCACTATCTTCAACATTCTGGGCCCACTCAGCAACCCTGCTCAGGCGAAAAGGCAGCTCCTGGGTGTCTATGACAGCAGTCTCACCGAGTTGATGGCTGAGGTGCTTCGCGCCCTGGATGCCGAGCATGCCCTCGTCGTTCACGGCGCTGACGGACTCGATGAATTATCAGTCACCGGGACAAATAAGGTCTCACGAGTTTATAATGGTCAAATCGAAACCTACTACCTTGACCCGGCGGAGTTGGGGTTGCCAAGAGCCAGTCTCGGCGATCTCGCCGGCGGTACTGCCGAGGACAACTCTGAAATAACACGGGCTCTGCTCAAAGGCAAGCAGGGACCGAAGAGGGACGTCGTGCTGCTCAACGCCGCTGCCGTACTTGTGGCCGGGAGTAAAACGACCGACCTCAACGAAGGACTGGCGGTGGCAGCAGAAGCCATCGACAGCGGGAATGCCATGAGTAAGTTGGAGCAGCTTATCGAATTCAGCCATAGTTTCAGCTAGCAAACGCCGCTCAGCGAGAAGCACGGAGATATTCGTATGTACGGATTGTTAATATACAGTGCCTTACCGGTTGCTCTCATCCTGCTCGTTGTCTTCGCTATCCAGGGATACAAAGGGGGAATTATGAATGTTCTCAGGGTATTCTATGTTTTAGCGATAATGTCATTCCTGATAATGCTTGTCGTCTTCGGTATTTCCGCTTTCTATGAAACGCCAGAGCCCAGTCAGCTGGGCTCCTATACGCTAGAGGCTGAGGAGTATTACAGGAATGTGTTCTGTATAGCCTATCCCTGCGGTTTGCTGTTTGTCTTACTGGGCCTTCTCTTGAGGCCCAGGCTGGACATCTTCAGGGTAGGGCTGATTATGGGTGGTATTGGAACCATTATCTATGCCATAGCACAGCCCCATATGGCCGGTGAAATCAGGTTTACTGGAGTTGCCTGTGGCTTAATCGTTTTACTTCTTGTGGGATACAAAACGCTGCTAAATAGTAAGCCAGCCACAGAGGAATAAATATGATCCTGGACCAGATTGTAGAGTCAACCGGGAAATCGCTGGCGCAACACAAGTCACACACATCTCTAGCCAGCCTGAAAAGAGATATACGTTATCAAGACCCGCCGCGTGACTTCGCCAGCGCTTTGAACGGGAAGCATATCAGCCTGATCGCCGAGATAAAAAGGGCGTCGCCATCAAAGGGCGTCCTCTGCCCTGATATGGCCGTATCTTCATTGGCGCGCATATACGGTCAAAGCGGCGCCGCCGCCATATCGGTGCTGACAGAGCCTGAATATTTCCGGGGGAGCTTCGCCGATCTCGAAGCAGCGCGCCTAGAGGCGAACCTGCCTGTGCTGTGCAAGGACTTCATTATCGACCGCTATCAAATATACAGGGCCCGCGCTCACGGCTCGGACGCCGTGCTGCTTATTGCTGCCATCCTCACCGAACCCGAGTTGAGAATTCTGCTGGAAACCGCCCATTCACTGAATATGACAGCGATTGTCGAGGTGCACAACCAGGATGAACTGGCAAAGGCCCTGAAATTATCCCCCGGAATCATCGGCATAAACAACCGGAATCTCGCCGATTTCAGCGTTGATCTGAAGACAACGCTTGGCCTCCGCCCGCTGATACCTTCAGATATCGTGGTAGTAAGCGAGAGCGGCATACATACCCGTGATGACGTGCTCGCCCTTAAAAAGGCAGGTGTCGATGCTATTCTGGTTGGAGAGTCCCTGGTCACAAGCCCCGACCCGGCAGCCAAGATCGCCGAGCTTCTGGGACACGACGATAATGGCAAGGTATAAATGCAATGACAAAGGTGAAAATCTGCGGTATAACTAATCTGGAAGACGCTCTGGCGGCGATAGAATTTGGCGCTGACGCTCTGGGGTTTGTTGTTGCGCCAAGCCCGCGACAGATAACAACCTCAATGGCCAGAGATATTGTAAGCCAGCTTCCACCGTTTATCTGTAAGGTGGGAGTCTTCCTGAACAGTGAACTCAGTCAGGTGCAGGAAACAATGTCACTATGCAATCTGGACATGGCCCAACTGCACGGCGACGAAAGCCCTGAATTTTGCGCTGTTCTTTTCCCCAAAGCGGTAAAGGTGTTCACTGCCGATAGCCTGCCGGACGGTCGAGAGCTGGCACGTTACCGGGTTGCCGCATATATGCTCGACAGAGATAAAGGGGCGATAGCGGATGATTCGGCGCAAAGCCGGATATGGAAGCTCGCCTTCGACATCAGAGATTACGGGCCGGTAATACTGGCGGGAGGGCTGACCCCTGAAAATGTAAGGCAGGCAATCGAGATAGCCCGCCCCTATGCCGTAGATGCCTCCAGCGGGGTTGAGCTAGAGCCAGGGAAGAAAGACCATGAAAAGATTCGCGATTTCATTGCGGCGGCAAAGAATGGGTAAATTCACCCATTATCGATTGGGGCAATCACATAGGATTGCCCCTACAATGCCCGATATTTCAAACGTAGGGGCAGATCAATGTGTCTGCCCCGATAACGGGCAATCATATGGGATCGCCCCTACACTGGGAAGAATCGTGCAGTGGTTTAAAACAATGACCACCAACGAGTATATCAAGGCTGTCAGAACCAGCAATAATAAACCATTCCCTGTAAAATTATGGCAACGCAACTATTACGAGCATGTCCTTCGTAACGAGACCGATCTCAACAGCACACGGCAATATATCATCGATAACCCCGCTAAATGGGAAGAGGATAAGGATAATCCTAAAAATTTCGCCAGAAAAACGAAAGAGTGTATAGGAAATGAAACTGCCAGATGAACAGGGCCACTATGGGCCTTATGGTGGCAAATTCGTGCCCGAGACACTAATGCCTGCCCTGAGTGAACTCGAGTCGACCTACAGCCAGGCCTGCGCCGACCCGAAATTCTGGGAGCAGTTCAACACCCTGTGCCGCGATTACGTCGGCCGTCCCACACCCCTCTACCATGCCCAAAAACTAACCGAGAAGCTCGGGGGAGCACAAATCCTGCTAAAGCGCGAGGACCTGGCCCACACCGGCGCTCACAAGATCAACAATACCCTGGGCCAGGGATTGCTGGCCCTTCGAATGAACAAGCAACGGGTGATAGCGGAGACCGGTGCCGGGCAGCACGGCGTGGCGGTAGCCACCGTATGCGCCATGTTGGGGCTGGAATGCGTCGTCTACATGGGGAAGGAGGACGTTCAGAGACAGTCTCTGAATGTCTTCAGGATGAAACTGCTCGGCGCTGAAGTACGCCCGGTTTCCTCCGGGAGCCGTACCCTTAAGGACGCTATAAATGAAGCCATACGTGACTGGGTGACCAATGTTCATAACACCCACTACCTGCTCGGCTCTGTCGTTGGGCCGCACCCCTATCCTATGATAGTGCGCGATTTCCAGTCTATAATCGGGCGAGAGACTAGAGAACAGCTTACGACAGCCTACGGAAGACTTCCCGACCACATAGTTGCCTGTGTGGGAGGGGGAAGCAACGCCATCGGCATCTTCCACACTTTCGTCAGTGAGCCAGGCGTTAAGCTCGTCGGTGTGGAGGCAGCGGGGCTCGGGCTGGATAAAGGGAACCATGCCGCTCCCCTGGTAGCCGGCTGTCCGGGTGTGCTCCACGGTGCCAAATCGTATTTGCTGCAGGACGCACACGGGCAGGTTAGGGATACCCGCAGTATAGCTCCCGGGCTTGATTATCCCGGAACCGGCCCTGAGCACAGCTACTACAAGGACACGGGCCGGATAAGCTATGTTGCAGTCACCGACGACCAGGCGCTGGAGGGATTCCAGCTACTCGCGACTACCGAGGGTATAATTCCTGCACTCGAACCATCACACGCAATATATCACGCCGCCCAAATAGCACCCGATATGGGCAAGGAAAAGCTTCTGGTGGTCAATCTCTCCGGCCGGGGCGACAAAGATATCGACATCGTAGCAGAAGCGTTGAAAATGAGCCTATGACAGAAATACAGGATATCTTCATAAATAAAGGATATAAGGCACTGATTACCTACCTCACCGTGGGCTATCCCAACGTGGAGACTACGCTGGAGACGGTTCCCCTGATGGCATCCTCGGGATGCGACCTCGTAGAGTTGGGGATACCCTTTTCAGACCCTTTGGCGGATGGGACCACGATTCAGAGAGCCAGTCACCAGGCGCTGAAACAGGGAACAACCCCGGAACTCTGCCTCGATGTTGCCAACAAGCTGAGGGCAAAGGTCAAAATACCCCTCGTATTTATGACGTACTTCAATCCGGTGCTTAGATATGGGCTGGACGCTTTCTGCCGCGACTGCGCCCGAGCGGAAATCAGCGGGCTGATCGTTCCCGACCTGCCGCCTGAGGAGGCAACGGAACTCGAGGGAATCTCTAAGAGCCACAACCTTGACCTCATATACCTGCTTGCTCCTACAAGTACAGACGAACGTATTGACATGGTGGCAGCGAGGGCAAGAGGTTTTATCTACCTCGTCTCACTGACTGGAGTTACAGGGGCCCGAGACAGCCTACCGCCAGAATTAGAGAACTTCGTACTGAGGGTAAGGCAGAGGACCCGCAAGCCACTCTGCGTAGGCTTCGGGATATCAACTCCGGACGAGGCACGACGCGTGGCAAAGGTGGCTGACGGAGTTATCGTGGGCAGCCGTCTCATACAATTGCTTGAAGAAAAGGACCCGATGCCCAAGATGCGCTCTCTTATTAAAAATTTGAAGGATGCTCTTTCTAACCGAGTAGAAGAATCAACTGGAAGTTAAATCGGGGGAAGGAGGTTTTTATGTAACGGGCCGCCCAATCGAACGCTGCAAGTCCATAAAATGAAAGGAGAAGAAATGGACACAAAGATTATGTTGACTGAAAAAGAGATACCCACCTCGTGGTACAACATCCAGGCCGACCTGCCGGAGCCGCTGCCACCCCTACGCCACCCTGGCACCAAGGAGCCAACGCGGCTGCCGCCTCCTCTGTTCGCTGATGAACTCAACACTCAGGAATTCAGCACGGAGCGATATATCGATATTCCTGACGAAGTGCGTGAGATCTACAAATTATGGAGACCCACCCCTCTCTTCAGAGCCTTTCGTCTGGAGAAAGCGCTCGATACTCCTGCCAACATCTACTATAAATACGAAGGCGTTAGCCCCGCCGGCAGCCACAAGCTTAACACAGCTACAGCTCAGGCATACTACAACAAAAAGGAAGGGATCAAGCGCCTGACCACAGAGACCGGCGCCGGTCAGTGGGGGAGTGCCCTGTCCATGGGCTGCCAGTTTTTTGGGCTGGAGCTAAAGGTCTATATGGTCAAAATCAGCTACCAGCAGAAGCCCTACCGCCGCGTTATGATGGAGACCTGGGGAGCCAATTGCGTGGCCAGCCCGAGCGAGGACACCGAGATAGGGCGTAAAATCCTGGCAGAAGACCCGAATTCCACCGGCAGCCTCGGTATCGCCATCAGCGAGGCGGTAGAGGACGCCTTCTCACGTGACGACAGCCATTACTCCCTCGGGAGCGTGCTAAATCACGTGCTGCTTCACCAGACTGTCATCGGGCAGGAGGCTATGAAGCAGCTGGAGAAGGCCGATGCCTACCCGGACATCATCATTGGCTGTATCGGCGGTGGCTCGAACTTCGCCGGCGTATACCTGCCATTTGTCAGGGACAAGATCACAGGGAAGAAGCCAGACCTGCGGGTCATCAACGTCGAGCCCGAGGCCTGCCCCACCGTCACCAAGGGTCCCTACGCCTGGGACTACGGCGACGTAGCGGGCATGGCGCCGATTGCTCTGATGTACACCCTGGGGCATTCCTTCGTGCCGCCCCCGGTCCACGCCGGTGGCCTCCGCTACCACGGCATGGCGCCCATAATCTGCCATCTGGCTAAACTGGGATTCGTCGAGGCCCGTGCCGAGTACCAGATTCCCACCTTCAAGGCCGCAGTTCAGTTCGCCCGAACAGAGGGAATTATTCCTGCTCCGGAGCCTGCACACGCCATCAAAGTGGTCATCGATGAGGCTCTCAAGTGCAAGGAGTCGGGCGAGAAAAAGAACATACTGCTTGCCCTTAGCGGGCACGGACACTTCGACCTCGGCGCCTATGATAAATACCTGTCTGGCGAGCTTGAGGACTACGAGTACCCCAAAGAAAAGGTAGAGGAAGCACTCAAGCAATTGCCCCATGTGCCGGCTTAGGTGCTCTGCCCACTAAACCCGAATTGAATGAAGATGGAGATGCGAGGTAAGCCCCGGTTGCCAATACGGTGCCGAGGGCTTACCTCGCGTTATCTCGGGGAGAGGCTCCCGACGACAGCGTCACAGCCTGCGCCATTGCGCTCAAACGGCAAAGGATGATAATATAAACCCTGGTTTAAAGCGACAGCGTTTAAGGATGAAAACAAGATGGAATTAGTTGAAAAGATGCTGGGGGGAGACGAACGCTCCCTTTCGCGCCTGATCACCCTGGTGGAAAGGGATTCCCGAGAAGTCGCTCGGATAATGAGAGACATCTGCGCCCACACAGGCAGGGCATACTACCTTGGCGTTACCGGCCCCCCTGGCAGCGGCAAGAGTACACTGGTTGACAGGCTGACCGCCATAGCCAGAGGCAGGGGGTTGTCAGTTGGCATTATAGCCGTCGATCCCACCAGTCCCTTCACCGGAGGGGCAGTGCTTGGCGACCGCATTCGGATGCAACAGCACTATCTAGACAGCGGGGTTTTCATTCGCAGCATGGCGACCCGGGGCAGTCTCGGGGGCTTACCCCGTGCGGCGCGAAGGGTCGCAAAACTCCTTGATGCATTCGGCAAGGACATCGTTATATTGGAGACTGTGGGAGTGGGGCAGACGGAGCTGGATATTGTGGAAGCCGCTGACACAACAATGGTAGTCCTGTACCCCGGAGGAGGCGATGCGATACAGACCATGAAGGCTGGCCTGATGGAGATCGCCGATATATTCGTGGTCAACAAGGCCGACCGTTCTGGAGCAGACCAGGTGGTCACCGAGATCGAGGCAATGCTATCGCTGACCCCGAAGGGCTCCTACTGGCAGGTACCCGTCTTGACCACGCAGGCGATAAACAACGTAGGCATCGATGAGCTTTACCAGGAGATCGAAAGGCATCGTAACGCTCTTGAGTCTTCGGGACAACTATCACTTCATCGCCAAGAGCAATTAAAAAAGGAACTCGTTAAGGCGATTGAGCAGGGGGTAAGTGAACAGCTTTCACGGCTTATGGAAAAAGACCGGAATCTGGTTGTGCTCTCGGAAAAAGTAGGAAGAGGCGAGATCGATCCCTATGCCACAGCCAGGGAGATACTGGGCAACCAGGACATGTTAAAGGGCTGGCTGTTAAAGCTTGAAAAGGAAGGGTAGCGGGAAAGATACGAAGCGATATGACATAGAAGACCAAAGACTGCCCGTCTTAATGTGCCAACACAGACATTGCATTTATAGCCAGGTAACGGTATCGCATTCCGCACACTTGCTGCCCTGAATTATCAGCAGCCCCCCCACTTCATTGACATAGGCCACGTAGTTATACTTACCCGAACCTATCTCGATACCTGGCGGGGTGTCAACCCCGGCCTTCACCAATCTAATAAACTCCTCGGCCAGTCGCTTGATATCAGTAACCGGTGTTTCCCAGTGTATTGAAAAGGGCAAGAAGATGGTCCTGCCATCCGTAGACTGATACACAGTCGTTCCTATCACCTGCTCATTCTCAGTCAGAAACTGCCAGGCCAACTCCTGCAGAACTTCGTCGGGAATCATCTCGACATATCCTGCCTGAGTAGGCCCGCAGGTAGGCGTTGGCACCGGCGCAGCCGTTGGTGTCAAAATCGGCGCAGGAGTCAACACAGGCGCTGGCGTAGGCTCAGCCGCCGGTATATTCGAATCAAGAGGATTAGGGTCCTGTGGGTCCCAGTATCCGTCGCCATCCGTATCCACGCTGGAGGGGTCTGTTCCCGCGCTCTGTTCCCGAAAATCCGTCCAGCCATCGCCATCCGAGTCCAGGTCTGCCTGTTCCCCTTCGCCTCCGCAAGCCGCACCCCCAATAATCAGCACAAATATCAGCATCAATACCAATAATAATGTTCTAGTTTTCATAGTCCTGCTCCATCCAGGCACCGCCTGCAAAACAATGCCTTGCTACAGATTTTATACGGTAGTATACACATCACGGCAGAATACCGCAATCAACCTGCTATACAGACTTGACAAACTCTAAAAAAAATGTTAAAAGTCCATAGTCCGTGTTTCGCTATATCGGACTCAAGTGACTAGTGACGTTCAAGATAATAATTTTATCAGTCCACAAGTCCACAATATAAGGTTACTATCACACGGCTATAAAGAGGAATTCAAATGCCTAATACGCTAATCAAGGACAGTGCAACAAGGATTCTCCAGGTCAACCCCTCGATGAGCTACGCCGAGGTGGGTAGGATGCTTGGAGTCTCAAGAGAAAGGATCAGGCAGGTAGCTAATAACCGCAAACGCCATCCCAGATTCTGTAACACTTGCGGCAAGCAGATTCGAATGTTTGACAACGGAGTAACCCAGAACGCCTATTATCAGGGATACTGCCGCGACTGCTGGATAGCAGAGAAGGAGCGAAGAAGAAAAACGCACCAACGGACCTTTACTTGTGAATGGTGCGGTACCCGCTTTTCCAGAAAAGCAAGCGCAGTCAGGCGTCAAGAAGAGCTGGGACTGAAGATAAGATGGTGCAGCAAGCAATGTCAGGGTAAATGGCTGGCAGCAAACCGTTAACAGGCCCAAGCAGGCTGCGAGTGATGACTCGTCTTTCAATAATATTCGTATGAAGGAGTGTAAGATGAGCAACGGCCAAGTAACTTTTAAGGTGACTCTTAATCTAGATGAGAATTGGGCCAACCACCAGGACAAAGACGAGTTAGTGCAGTACTTAAAGGAAAGGTTGAACAGCAGTCTTGGCTTCAGGGGACAGGTCCGAAAGTTCAGCGTAGTTGGCAATAAAAAGGGAAAGGACTAG
>CAYVQT010000029.1:0-41820 GCA_964453665.1 uncultured Dehalococcoidia bacterium
AACGAAGTTTGAAATAGGCTAAAACCCCGACCGTAAGGTCGTGGGAAGTTTATTTGTCATCGTGGTTATCTTCGGTTTCGGCTTCCCTGTGTTCTTCTACCTGATAAATCTGACGACAGAGGTCCGTGCGGATGGGCTATACTATCGTTTCTTCCCGATACACCTCTCCTTTCGCAAGATAGAACTCAGGAATTTAACAACGTGTGAAGTAAGAACCTACAGTGCGCTCAGGGAATATGGAGGTTGGGGTATCCGGAGGGGCCCTAAGGGCAAGGCTTATAATGTGAGCGGGAATCGCGGGGTGCAACTGGAGCTTTCAAATGGGGAGCGAATACTGATTGGCTCCCGGAAACCTGACGAACTTGCCGGGGCTCTTAAATTCACTATGGAAGCGAAAAGCTAGGGCATTATTAGCGGGTGCTGGACCAAAGATATTAAGCAGGGGCGTTCAATTGAACGCCCCTGCTCAGGCGAACGGATTTGTTGGACTGCGCTCCTGGAGAATGTCTTCCATACGCAACTGAACCATGGGCTTAACGGACTCCGGGTCTGTGAATATGTAGAACTGCTGCGACCTGATGGCGTTGAAGACGCAATCAGCTACCTGCTGGCAGGACATCCCTGACTGCATCGCTGGGCGCACTAAGCTCTCGGCCTCCTGATATTCAGGGCTTGTCCGTATCCTCATCTCCGTATCCGCATCATTTTGCAGTCCGGCAGGGCGGTTCCGGTCTGCCTCCAGTAGTCTGGTATTGACCCACATCGGGCAGAGAACGGAAACCTTGATTTTAGAGCTTCTCAGTGCCATTTCGTGGTAAAGCGTCTCGGAAAGGGTTATTATAGCGTGCTTTGTAACCTTGTAGATACCGAGATGCGGAGTGGATACAAGCCCCGCCCCGGAGGCCGTGTTGACCATGTGACACTCGGTGTCCTGCTCAAGCATGATAGGGATAAAGACTCGAACGCCATGAACTACACCCCAAAGATTTACGCCCAGGACCCATTCCCAATCCTCTAAGGTACATTCCCAGATGCAGCCTCCCACACCGACACCCGCATTGTTGCACAGCAGGTGAACTGCCCCGAAGGCAGCGAGTGTTTTTTGGGCCAGTGCTTCGACATCGCTGGCTTTTGAAACATCGGTCACTACGGACAGCACCGATGCTCCTGCTGCCTTCATTTCTTTTTCCGCCCGGCTGAGGGCTTCCTCATCGATATCTGCCAGAACAACCTTCATGTCCTCACGCGAACAACGTTCGGCAATGGCGCGGCCTATGCCACTGGCCGCACCCGTGATGACAGCGGTCCTGTCTTTAAATTTCTTCACATTACCCTCATCCGCACAAAGCAAAACTGACGAGGCTTTGCACTATGAACTTGTTGTTTAATGCACTTCTGTCAGTGGAATTGCACGAACTGGTGAGATCCAGCTGAGCATGAACATAGATGGATGTAAAACATACTGCGCCACTTCGTATAATCAGGTTTAAGCGCTTCTATCCCTAGCTGCCCTCGTCGAACCTTCTCTTCATTAGTTTTCTCAACCTGAAGTAGGTTTCCACCATCTCTGACATTCCCTGCCCCTGGTATCTTTCGACTTGTACGTTCTCGAGGATTTTTTGCGCAACAGGGATTGTCAGCAAGGCAGTTATAATGGCTTGAGTCTTATCATCTATCATTATTTACTCCCTCCTCTGGTTGTTAGCGCTATAGCCCTGTCCTTGCTCGGGTGTTATGCTACAAATCTATGGTGGTAGTATACATACCGCAATTTGCGAAGTCTACAGGCAGTTGGTGGGTATTGCTTCGACGTACTAACCATTCGTTCTTCGATCATGGTAATTGGCAGATAATACGAGGAAAACCGTTGCCCGTATTCGGAACGGGTGATATAATGCCCTGTGTATCTGCAAGGACTGATTTTGAGGTGTCGAATTGAGATTGAGTAGAGAAGAGGTACAACACATTGCTCTTCTCGCCCGGCTGGGTATCGATGAGGCCGACCTGGAGAAGTTCAGAGAGCAGCTTTCTAACATACTGGAGAATTTCGAGATACTACAGCGGGTGGACACCACGGGGGTTCCTCCAACCTCTCATCCTGTTGCCTTGACAAACGTGCTGCGAGATGACGTTGTAGCGCCGTCATTCTCAACTACCGAAATACTGGCCAACGCTCCTCAGGAGGAGGATGGCTGTTTTCGAGTCAGGGCGGTTCTGGAATAATCACCTCGTAAGCCCGGGCAAAGTCATGAATCTCAAAGAGCAGCTAGATTGTCTATTCAATCCCCGTTCGGTGGCCGTGATCGGCGCATCGAACGATATGATGAAGTGGGGTTTTAACATCCTCAACATACTGTTGGCCAAGGGCGGAAGAGAAATCTATGCCGTAAACAAGAATGGGACTGAAATACAGGGTTTGCAGGCGTATCGGGATATCACTGATGTGCCTGGGCCTGTAGATGTTGTCGTCATTACGGTCCCGTTTAAAGATATTCCAGCAGCTATGAAGGAATGCGTTGGCAAGGGGGTCAGGGCCGCTGTTATCATCTCAGGAGGGCTTTCTGAGACCGGAGGAGAGGGTGCAGTAATCGAGCGGGAGGTGCTTGGAATCGCCCGGCGAGGCGGGATACGTATCGTGGGCCCGAACTGCATGGGCCATTTCAATGCCTTCTCCAATGTATTCACGGTGCCGTATCTGCCCCCGGTGAGAAAGGGGCCTCTGTCGCTTATATCTCAGAGTGGTAACACGAGCCAGTCAATTGTTCACCTGGCGTATGATATGGGCCTGGGATTCAGCAAATATGTCAGCAGCGGCAACGAGGCCGATCTGCATTTTGAGGACTATCTGGAGTATATGGCACATGACGATAAAACGGAGATTATCCTGGGCTATGTCGAAGGTCTAAGGGAAGGCCGACGATTCTTCGAACTGGCAAAGGAGACCACGAAAAAGAAGCCTGTTGTTATAATGAAGGCGGGGCGAACTGAGGCCGGTGCCAGAGCGGCCCGGTCTCACACCGCTTCCCTTGCGGGCTCGGATACGGTCTCCGAAGCGGTATTCAAGCAGTGTGGAGTGATCAGGGTGGAGGAGGTCAGTGAACTGGTGGATGTTTCGTTGGCTCTGCTGGGACAGCCTCTGCCTCGGGGGAGGAGGGTAGGGGTGCTGTCTACGGGTGGTGGTGGGGCGGTGATGGCAGCGGATGCTCTGATGAGGCAGGGGCTGGAACTGCCGGAGCTGTCGTCGGTCACGATGGAGAAATTGAATTCTATTTTTTCGAGAAGATGGTCACACGGGAATCCGGTTGACAACGGTGGAGACCCATTCGACTATGCAAGTCTCTGGGCGATGATGGAGGATGAAAACACAGACGCTGTTTTGATTAGCGGTGCCGCCGGGGTCGCCAGGAATATGTCCGGGTGGGTTAATGTTCCTGATTCGATAGGCGAGGCGGTTGACCAGTGGATTGAAGCAACGGAGGCTGATGAACTGGTGGATGTGACAAGGTTGATGGAATTGATGAAGGCGTACCAGAAGCCGGCGATTTTCTGCAATCTGGCGATTCCTTCTAAAAAGATAGGGGCGCTCTACAAGAGGCTGGAACAGAGCTATGATATACCATTCCTTACGCCGGAGAGAGCGGCCAGAGCGCTCGCTCGCCTGGTGGAGTATAGTGAATACCTGGGTATAGCAGGGGGAAGAGGGTAATGTCTTTATACGATCTCACCATTCATGAAGCAAACGAACTATTGAATAAGGGCGAAATCTCATCGATGGAGCTTACAGAGGCTGTGCTCGAAAGAATTGACGGGGTGGAGGGCAAGCTGCAATCATTCGTTACTGTTTCAGGGGAGCTGGCTCTTGAACTCGCTCAGCAGGCCGACGAGCGTATTAAGGCGGGTGACCACATGCCGTTGAACGGGATTCCGGCAGTGATAAAGGACAACATGTGCACCAGGGGAACGAAAACAACCTGCTCCTCGAAGATGCTGGAGAATTTCGTTCCTCCCTACGATGCCGCTGTGGTTGAGAGACTGAATGCCCAGGGTATGGTGTTGCTGGGCAAAGGGAATATGGATGAGTTCGCTATGGGCTCCTCTACGGAGAACTCGGCTTTCTACCCTACTCATAACCCCTGGGATTTGGAACGTGTTCCCGGCGGAAGCAGCGGGGGCTGCGCGACCGCGGTAGCTGCCGGGGAGGCGGTATACGCTCTGGGGTCGGATACGGGAGGCAGTATCCGTCAGCCTGCGGGCTTCTGTAGCGTTGTCGGGCTCAAGCCTACCTACGGGCGTGTTTCGAGGTATGGCCTGGTTGCCTTTGCCAGCTCACTCGACCAGATAGGGCCGGTGACTAGAGATGTGACTGACTGCGCGCTGGTATTGAACGCTATCGCGGGTCATGACTCCAGGGATTCCACCTCGGTTGACCAGCCGGTGCCTGACTATACCAGGTCTCTTATTCCTGACCTGAAGGGGATGAGGATTGGAGTGCCCAAAGAATACTTTGTCGAGGGTATGGAGAGCGAAGTGGAACAGGTCGTGAGGCAGGCTATCGGCACGCTGAAAGAGCTTGGCGCCGAGATAGATTGGGAAGTGTCGCTGCCCAATACTCCCGCTGCTCTGGCATGCTATTATATAATCGCTCCCTCAGAAGCGATGGCCAACCTGGCAAGGTACGACGGGGTAAAATACGGCTTCTCCGCGCACGAGGCGGAGAATATGTGGGATGCCATGGAGAAGACCCGGCAGTACGGCTTCGGGCCCGAGGTTAAACGGCGGATAATGCTCGGTACATATGCCCTCTCCGCTGGATACTACGATGCCTACTATGTCAAGGCGCAGAAGGTCCGTACTCTGATTACCGGAGAGTTCGCCGACGCTTTTACAAGGTGTGATGTCCTGGTTACCCCCACGTCTCCCACGGTGCCGTTCCATATCGGCGAGAAGGTGGATGACCCCATGCAGATGTACTTGAGCGACGTCTGTACCCTGCCGGTAAACATCGCTGGCATTCCCGGGATATCGGTGCCTGCGGGTTTTGTCAATGATCTTCCCGTAGGCTTGCAGATTATGGGCAAGCCGTTCTCTGAGGAGATGCTTCTCCGGGTTGCATACGCCTATGAGCAGGCTACGCATTGGGGGCACAGGAGGCCGGGTATTTAGATGGAACATGAGAGAGTACAGGTTACCTGCTATTCGGGGAACACATATGCCGAGCGTCCGATGGCTTTCATCTGGGAAGGAGCGGAGCAAAGGGTGGTAGATGTCGAAAAAGAGTGGCGTGAGCCCGGAGACAAGCACTTTCGATTACGCACAGAGGATGACAGGCTGTTCGAGCTCTGCTATTATGAGTGCGGCGACCGGTGGTCGGCTACGGAATGGGTCTCGAAGAGTGAAAGGGGGAGGGAGAGATGAAAAGGGAAGTCCTTGAGGTGCTGGAGAAGGACGCCAAGGTGACTTTGAAACAGATATCTGCAATGACTGGCCTTTCTGTGAACCAGGTACGAAAAACGATTGACGAGGCGGAGAGTGATCGGGTTATAGTTAAATATAAAACAGTGATTAACTGGAGGAGGCTTGAGGAGGCAAGGGTACAGGCTCTTATCGAGGTCAGAATACAGCCTCAGAAAGACGTGGGATTCGATGCCATCGCCGAGCGCATATATCGCTTCCCGGAAGCTCGTTCGGTCTATCTGGTCTCAGGGGCCTATGATCTGGCTGTTTTTGTAGTGGCGAGGACGGAGCACGATGTGGCCAAATTCGTATCTGACAAGCTCGCTTCGCTGGAGTCGGTGCAGGGAACTGTGACCCACTTCTTCCTCAAACCATATAAAGAGGATGGGGTAATACTCGAAGATCATGAAAAGGTGCGGCGACAACCTTTGACTTTGTAGAGAGGAGTCTTATAAGTGTCGGCCAGGAGGTCTATAAAACGTCGTAAACGCGATATTATATCGCGGCGTGTCGGAAAGGTTTCCCCTTCGGGCATCAGGAAGTTCTTTGATCTGCTGTCCACGATGGAAGATGCCATCTCGCTTGGGGTCGGCGAGCCTGATTTCGCAACTCCCTGGAATATTAGTGAGGCTGGCATATCCGGTATCGAGAAGGGATATACCATGTATACCTCGAACTGGGGGATGCCTGAGTTGAGGCAGGAGCTTGCGGGAAACCTGGCTGAGCGCTGCGGCGTGGAATATGACCCTGATAGTGAGCTTCTGATTACTGTGGGTGTAAGTGAGGGGCTCGACCTGGCGATGAGAGCCATCCTTAACCCGAAGGATGAAATAATTTCCCCTGAGCCTACCTATGTTTCCTATGAATCGTGCACCGTCCTGGCGGAAGGAGTATTCGTTCCGGTGCCAACAGTAGTAGAGAACCAGTTCAGGGTAAAGGCTGCCGATATTGAGGAACGGATCACCAGTCGCACCAAGGCTATT
Organism: uncultured Dehalococcoidia bacterium; assembly: GCA_964453665.1. Taxonomy (GTDB): domain Bacteria; phylum Chloroflexota; class Dehalococcoidia; order SZUA-161; family SZUA-161; genus DAOUTY01. The sequence continues at coordinate 6,438 of CAYVQT010000029.1, forward strand.
CTTCTGGGCTACCCCAACAATCCGACCGGTGCGGTGATGGAAAGGGCGGACCTGGAAGAGATAGCCGGCGTAGCCCATAGACACAACCTGTTGGTGATATCCGATGAGATATACGACCAGCTTGTGTACGGAATCAGGCATACATGCTTCGCCAGCCTTCCCGATATGAAAGAGCGCACTATATTCCTCGGAGGATTCTCTAAAGCATATGCCATGACCGGGTGGCGGATAGGCTATGTTGCGGCTTCTGCGGAGATTATAGAGGCGATGACTAAGATCCATCAATATACTATCATGTGTGTCCCGATAATGGCCCAGATGGCGGCCATAGAGGCGCTGAAGTCAGGTGATGCTGCGGTCAGAGAGATGGTTGCCGACTACGACCGGCGGCGACGGGTGATGGTTAAAGGGCTTAACGCCATCGGTCTCTCCTGCTTTGAGCCCAAGGGGGCATTCTATGCGTTTCCCTCGGTCAAGGCAACGGGACTCTCCTCTCAGGATTTTGCCGAGCGGCTTTTACTGGAGGAAAGAGTAGCGGTAGTCCCGGGGACGGCTTTTGGCAGCAGCGGCGAGGGGTACGTGCGCTGCTGCTACGCCACTGCACTTGAGGATATAAGGGAGGCGCTGAGGCGGATGAGGAGGTTCGTGCAGAGGCACAGGCTGTAGACAGACCTGCATTAACAGCAGGCCCAAAGCGCTCGCATGATGTTCAAACGTTTGACCCTAAAATATCGACACGCTATAATTGGTTTTGAAGGCTGATTGTAGCTGGTTTCTACGTGTGCCGGAGTGGCGGAATGGCAGACGCGCTACGTTCAGGGCGTAGTGTCCGCGAGGGCGTGGGAGTTCAAATCTCCCCTCCGGCATTTTGTTACCGCATTCAGGTATTTACGCGCTTGTAGCTCAGTTGGATAGAGCGTAGCCCTGCGGAGGCTAAGGTCGTGGGTTCGAGCCCCGCCAAGCGCGCCATTTTGGGCGATTAGCTCAGAGGTTAGAGCGTCTGTTTTACACACAGAAAGTCGGGGGTTCAAGTCCCTCATCGCCCATTAGCTTCAATATTCCCCATTTTTACCCCGTTTTTACCGGTACACTTTAAACAACTCAGAAGCTCAGGTCATGCCACTGAACTATTAATTTTATGGAGGTGATATCATGTCCAAAAATCGTGCCAGAAAGTAGGATGATATATCGAAAGGAACAACGGATGTAGGCAGGTTGACCTATGCCTTCGAAATCAGAAATAAAACTCTAAACAGAAGCCCGGAGACATCCCATTTTACGTCTCTGGGTAACGTTATCTGTATTAGGCTTAAAGCCATGCCAATTCATAAAATGATGTGAAATTCAACACGTAGGAATTGCTTCAATAGCGCTATGCCACCATTCTCTCATATCCAGTGGCCAATTCAAAACTTTACCCAAAATATATTTAAGTATAGTTTAGATATGCATTGACATTTACCACTTATTATGTTAAAAATCAACCCTATTCGTTTAAGATAGTAGTAGATTACTGAACAAGTGTGATATCTTAGCTTTTTTAGTCTATCTAGATCCAAATTTGACCTCGAATATAATTGGTTGGTGACAATGAGTTCCCCTGTAATCACTCTTCCTGAATCACTTTCGGTTCCACAAGAACTGAAGCATAAAAGTTATATGCCGCATCCTATCCACATAGGGACCCATACATCTGACTATATAAGACAGAGCCATAATGGATTTTATCAGTATTTTTACGATGAAATATTTCCTCAAATAGTTCCACCTCCATACGGATCAATAGAGATTGAACAACTTTCCATGCGAAAACGGGTTTACTGTATTAAAGAGCAAACCCAAAACCTTGAAGTTGTGGTGAAAACATATAAGCAAGGTATCAATAGTTTTAAGGACGCATGGCGATGTGCAGAGAGGGAATATTTCAATCTGCAACTGCTCCGAAACAAGCTTGGTATGGACAGAGGAGATTGCCGGGTAGTCCAACCGTTGGGGAAAAACAAGCACCCTCTTTCCGTCCTTGTTACAGAGAAGGTGAATGGAGAGCTATTTGATTCTCACATAGCAAGAGCTGTTCATGAACAACAACATCAACAGCTTTTTCAGTCTCTGAGCTTGCTAGCCCATTTTTTTTCCGAGCTTCATCATAACGGTATGAGTAATAAACCTGTCTCCAGTAACCTTTCACAACAGTATTTGGCTGGAATCTGCAACTCGCTTAATGATTGTTTGATGGATGCCCATAACAGATACACAATTGAACGACTTGCGGGTCGATGGCTTAACAAAGACGGTGTATTTTCCGGAGATACCGATGTGGTTGTTCATGGTGATGCAACCCCTACAAATTTCTTCATTGATGAGAAGGGAGTTATAGCTATTGATCTGGAAAGGATGAAACTGGCAGACCGATGCTGGGATATCGGTTTTATTGCCGCTGAGCTTAAGCATCACTTCATGTGGCGTGCAGGTGATCGCTGGGCTGCTGAGCCTTATATTGGCCATTTCCTTTGGAATTACGCCGTTAATTGTAAAGACAGTCAGTTTTTTCACTACTTAACGAACAAGCTACCGTTATATATGGCGCTTGGACTGTTAAGGATTGCTCGAAATAACTGGCTGGATGTGTGGTACAGAAAAGAATTGATTGCTGAGGCTACAAGATGTCTGAAATACGGGCTGTAGTGTTCGACTGTTACAGTACGCTGATAGACATCAAGACAGATGAATCCAAACCTGAGATTTACCACTATCTTTCACTCTACCTGCAGTACTACGGGGCTCAATTAGAGGAGAAAAATCTGCGGAATATGTTAAAGCGTGAAAAAGAAAAATATATCCGAAGGAAGAACGAGCGTTATCCAGAGGTGGATCTCGAAGCTGTATTCGGTAAGATACTAAAAAGAGCAGGTTTGAATAATCCTTTTTTAACCGAGTCCTGCTGTAAATTATTTAGACTCCTTAGCCGGGAGCGATTCCAGCTATTTCCGGATAGTTTGCCTGTGCTCGAGGAAATAAAAAAAAGTGGCTATGAAATGGCTGTGGTATCCGACGCTCAGAAAGTGTTCTGCCTGCAAGAGGGTCAGTTGCTTGGTATAAACGACTACTTTAATCATATCGTGATATCAACGCAGTTTGGCTTCAGGAAACCGGATGCCAGGCTCTTCGAGATAGCCTGTAATCTATTGGGAGTTCCACCGGTTGAATCAGTCTATATCGGCGATCATCCCGAAAAGGACATCGAAGGTGCAAAGAATATAGGTATGCAGATGATATTGGTCAATAGAAATCTACATGAAGGTAGTCCGAATATGCAGTTTAGGCCCGATTACTATGCAAAAGACCTGCGGGAAGCATGGCAATGGATTAAGACAAATAAAAAATACCGGCAAATCAACAATTAATACGGACTCGTGATGTAATTATTTTCTTAATAGTCCTGAATTATCACTAAGATGATACCATTCGTTTCGCTGGTAGATGCAGAGAAACTGGGAATGAGGGGGTGGCGGAACAATGAGAACCAGCAGGATAACACCGGAGAACACTGAATTTGTAATCGTATGTTTTGAAGGGCCTGATCGTTACTCTATGGCTGGTGGTCTGGGTATGCGTATATCGCAGCTTTCATCTACATTGGCAGAAGCAGGCTTCACCACCCATCTGTTCTTCGTCGGCGATCCCTATGCTCCAGGTGAGGAGAGGAGACTTCAAGGAAAGCTCATACTGCACAGATGGTGCCAGTGGATCAGTGAATACTATCCCGGTGGTGTGTACGAAGGAGAGGATGCTAAGATCAATGATTTCAATGAGTCCATTCCCGGGTTTGTACTAGAAAACATCGTTAAGCCAGCAGCCGTAAATGGGAAGCTTATAGTAATTCTTGGGGAGGAATGGCAGACAAGCGAATCTATCTGCCGTCTCAGTGACACTCTTCATGACGAAGGCATGAGGGATAGGATAGTAATGTTCTGGAACGCCAATAACACCTTCGGATTCGATCAAATCAATTGGGACCGACTCAGCAATGCTGTTACTTTAACCACCGTGAGCCGCTATATGAAACACATAATGTGGGAGATGAAGCTTAATCCACTTGTTATCTCCAACGGGATACCGAAGAGCCTGCTCGCGAAGGTTGACGAAAAGGCAGCTAATATAATTCGAGATTCTATAGATACCGACCTGTTAATTTCTAAAGTAGCCCGCTGGGATCCCAGCAAACGGTGGAAGACGGCTGTGAATGCTGTTGCGCAGCTAAAGGAGGTCGGGCTTCGTCCGCTCTTACTTGCAAGAGGGGGAGCGGAACCTTATGGAAATAAAGTGGTGGAATATGCCCGCTCATTTGGGCTTAATGTACGTGGAGCAAAGGGGGAGCCGAATTCTCGAAGAGGAATTATAAAGGCTCTGTGCCAGGCAATCCCTTCCGATGTTATAGACGTAAGGTTCCATCTCCCTCTGAGTTTCCTGAGGGTGCTTTACAGGTCTTCCGATAGCGTACTCGCCAATAGCGGACACGAACCGTTCGGGCTGGTAGGACTGGAGACGATGGCTGCAGGTGGAGTGGCCTTTACCGGATGTACCGGCGAGGACTATGCCATACCTTTTATCAACTCATTTGTACTTGAGACATCCGATCCAATGGAGATCGTCGACTATACGAGATATTTGAAGGAACGACCCGAGGAGAGCACACGAATTCGAAGGGCGGCCAGGGCTACAGCCCGCTATTTCACTTGGGATGTCATAGCCCGCAATCTCGTCAGCAAGCTCGAAAACCAGGCAAGGGTTCAGGGGGTACTTGTTGGGAAACCTCAACCTCTGACTCTACCATTCTTTGATATCGACAACATTAAGCAGAATGTAACACTGCAATATGGAAGCAATTAAGACTGCAATCTTAGCAATGAAGGAGGTTCTTTGATATGGCTCGAATATTAGCTCAGGATGCAGAGAAGATGCTCGGCAAGGTACCGGATGGTAAGGAATTCAGGTGCTGCGATGGGAATACGCTGCAGGATGTACGGGAACTCGGTGGGGCTTTAATCAGTATGTCGGATGAGACCTTCAATCACCATGCAAATGAGGGGAGGAAGGATTTCGGTAACTGGGTAAGAGATGTGATTGGAGATCAGAAGCTGGCTAACGACCTGGATAAATCACCGACTCGCAATCAGGCAGCAAAGAACGTAACCAAGCGAGTAGCATTCCTTTCCGAAAAGCTTTCACTGTAATCATTTTCAAGCGTAGCAGTAATTCTTGGGAGAACATCATGAAGGCACGAGATTTCATGGTGCAAAACGTTATCACTGTTTCACCAAATGAAACCGTAGCTGGAACAGCCAAACGCATGTTAGAAGAAGAGATCGGGTGTCTAATAGTGACTGAAGACATGGAAATTATAGGTTTGATTACAGATCGTGACTTATTACAATGCATGGCTGAAGGACATGAAGTTACCAAATGCCATGTATCAGAGCATATGAGTAAATCTGTTGTTACATCAAAGCCGGATGAAAATCTACTCGATGTAGTACAGAAAATGAGTGAGCGTAAAATAAAACGTTTACCTTTAGTTGATAAAAGCGGGCTTGTAGGTATCATATCCTTTTCCGATGTATCGCGTTTAATGGGCGAGCAGGTCGATGTAATTTGGTCAGACTGGATCAAGGTTATGGCGATCTCTAAGGCTCGAGCACGCCAACGAAGGGTTAAGGGCATTTCTGGAAATCCTAATAGTGTAAATAAATTCGACCACAGCTAGTGGCAATAACCAGGCGGAAGGAGGAAGCGCCTTTTGCCCCTAGGGATTAAAAAATAAGGAGGTGGAGTGTGACCATGCTGCGTTGGGACCCATTCGGGGAGATGGCAAGCCTAAGGCAGTCGATGGACCGTCTCCTGGAGGATAGATTTAAATGGACTTCTCGACTATGGCCTGATTTTAGCTTTGAAGAGATACTGTTGGATGTTTATCAGACTGACAAGGATATTGTTGTTAAAGCCACTCTTCCCGGCGCAAAACCAGAGGAAGTATCTGTCTCGATGGTAGGTGATATTTTAACTATAAAAGGGGAGCATAAAGAGGAGACAGAAGTTAAAGAGGAGAATTACTTACGTAAAGAGCGACATTACGGATCGTTTCACCGCTCAGTTCAGATACCTGTGCCTGTAAGTAGTGATAAGACTGAGGCTGACTTCGAGGATGGTGTGCTGACAATTACTATGCCGAAGAAAGAAGGGGCAAAGCCAAAACAGATTAAAGTGAAGCCCAAGACTGTCATAGAAGGTTCCAAAGAAAAGAAGCCAACTATTAAGAAGAGTAAAACCAAGAAGTAAATAAACAGGCGCTTCCTCCGATCTTCCATTTAATAAATACCCGATAAAATGGCCTATTATTGAGTAGAGCAAGAGCAAATGGTTCGTAAAGTACTGCCAGGAAAGCCCGATCCCCTTGGAGCGACCTGGGATGGAAGCGGCGTAAATTTCGCTATATATTCGGAACTAGCTACCAAGGTGGAGCTCTGCCTTTTCGATAAAGCAGGATCAAAGAAAGAAAGCGAATATCTGCCTTTAACTGAAGTTTTGGCCCATGTATGGCATGGATATGTGCCTGATATTAGCCCGGGACAACTCTATGGCTACCGTGTGCATGGGCCTTACGAACCTGAAAACGGATTACGGTTCAACCCGGCCAAGCTGCTCATCGATCCTTATGCCAAGGCGCTATGTGGAAAAGTAAATTGGGAAGCTCCTGTATTTGGCTACCAGTTGGGGCTTGCGGACGCTGATTTAACCCTTGATGAGGGGGACAGTGCATGGGGTATGCCCAAATGTGTTGTAGTTGACCCTGCGTTTAATTGGAAGGACGATATATCGCCTCGAACACCCTGGCATAGGACTATAATATATGAAGTCCATGTGAAGGGATTTACCGCACTTCACCCGGATGTTCCATCTGATCAGCGGGGAACATATCACGCGTTGGCTTCTCCTCCCATGATTGATTATCTGAAGAGTCTTGGTGTAACAGCGATTGAATTACTGCCGATACACGATTTTCTGGATGATAAATACCTTGTAGACCGGGGACTCAGCAATTACTGGGGGTACAACACCGTAAATTTCTTCGCGCCTACCGCCCGTTATTCAAGTTCCGGGGACTGCGGGCAGCAGGTTACTGAATTCAAGGAGATGGTCAAAGCTCTGCACAAAGCCGGTATCGAGGTAATTCTTGACGTTGTATACAACCACACCGCAGAGGGTAGTGAGCTTGGGCCTACACTAAGCTTCCGTGGGATTGATAATAAAACTTACTATAGATTGATGCCAGAACAACCACGTTACTACATGGACTACACCGGTACAGGTAACAGTTTAAATACGTTAAATAGGCAGGTGCTGAAGTTAATTATGGACAGTCTCCGCTACTGGATAATCGAAATGCATGTCGACGGATTCAGATTCGATTTAGCGTCAGCATTGGCACGGGAATTATACGATGTCAATCAACTGTCTTCATTCTTCGATATTATTCATCAGGACCCTGTAATCTCGCAAGCAAAGCTAATTGCCGAGCCATGGGACTTAGGGGAGGGTGGTTACCAGGTCGGTAATTTCCCTCACCTATGGGCTGAGTGGAACGGCAAATACCGCGATACTATCCGTAGATTCTGGCGAGGCGATGATAGTCAGGTTGCCGAACTCGCATATAGAGTAACGGGAAGTAGTGACCTTTATCAGGCGGATGGCCGCAGGCCTTTCGCGAGCATCAACTTCATCACTGCTCATGACGGTTTCACCCTTCACGACCTTGTAACCTATAACCAAAAGCATAACGAAGCTAATGGTAACGAAAATAAAGATGGGGTAGACGATAATCTTTCCTGGAACTGTGGTGTCGAAGGGGAAACGGATGACTCATCGATTGTTGGCTTAAGAGAGCAGCAGAAGCGCAACCTCCTGGCAACTCTTCTGCTTTCACAGGGAGTCCCTATGCTATGCGGCGGCGATGAAATGGGGCGGACACAAAACGGAAATAACAACGCCTATTGTCAGGACAACGAAACAAGCTGGTATAACTGGGAATCGAACGAGCTCCCCCAAAGGCTACTTGAATTCACCCGGCAACTGATACAATTCCGTAAGTATCATCCAAATGTGCATCGCCGTAAATTCTTCCAAGGACGTAGAATCCGGGGCTCGGATATTAACGACATCACGTGGCTGCGTACTGACGGGCAGCAAATGACGGATGAGGAATGGAGCGCGAGTTGGATGAGCGTTTTTGGAATGCTGCTAGTTGGTGAGGCTTGTGGTGAAGTCGATGATAAAGGTGAACCTGTAAAAGATGATACATTATTAATACTGTTTAACGCTCATCATGAGCCGGTTGAATTTACACTGCCTTCATTTAATGCGGATATAGGTTGGCGGGTCATTTTCAACACCACTGTAGAGGCCGTCGTAAGTGAACCCACTGTACTTGAGCAAGGCACACCGTACAAAATGCCTGCGCGGTCATTGGTCATATTTAGTCAAACACATATGCATGGACAATAACTTATATTAGCACTGTAAATATAGTTCGAGGTGGGGGAGCGAGATACATGTGGAGATTGAAAGGATGTGGTAAATGTGGTGGCGATTTGTTCCTTGAACGAGATGACTCTGGTTGGCATGAGAAGTGCCTTCAGTGCGGTAATTGTAGTGACTTGAGGTTAATGGCGGAATACAGAGAACATAAATTACGTGAATATGATAGATCGGAATACTCCTTGATTAGGAAGATTTAGGGTTTAATCCATGGGATATGTATCAATCTTATCTGGTGGAGGATGAATTATGGATGCATACTGCGTCAAGTGCCGATTAAAAAGAGATATGAAGAATCCGAAACCGACAATTTTGAAAAATGGCAGACCTGCAACGCATGGAACCTGCCCCATATGCGGGACGAAAATGTATAGAATTGGTAAGCATGAAGAAGGGCAAGAACCGGTAATTACAAAAAATGCAGCAAGATCCTTGCTGCAGGATGTGCCGGAGGACAAGGTATTCTTATGCTGTGATGGTCGAGTTTTCAAGAATATGAGTGAGCTAGCAAGTGCATTAAAAGAGATGTCCGGGGAAACGTTCTGTCACCATGTTCGAGAGGATAACAATGATTTCAGCAATTGGATTGAACACGTGATAGGTGACAAAAAACTCGCTACAGACTTGCGGCAGGCACTCCATTTAGATATCGCTGAAGGTTGCGTAGCTAAACGAGTTACATGGCTGGAGATGCTAATAGCTCATCCATAACATGTAATTCATAATCGGTCATGTGGACAGGAAAACATCTGACCTGTCCCCCATGAAGGACACCACTTTTAAGTTAGAGCAAGAGGAAGTGGGCAGACTAGCATGGCTTCCAAATTGCTGTAATCTGTCGGGAGAAGCAATAGGTATAGAGGGCCGGGCACTAGGGAGAAGTAGCCTGACTAGATTCTCATGCTAGGATACGCAGATTCCACGTTGTCATAGTCTAGGCTCTCGACCATCTTGGCCGGGGAAGGATCTGTCTCTGTTTTAGGTATAGTGAGCAAGCTTAGCAGCAACCTACCCGTGAATCAGGCCGAGGATCCGTTAGACCTAGTGAGAGCATTATAGCCTTCTTACAGATTGGCGCAGCGGCTGAGATGGTCGCTTATAGTATAATTTTTCCCCAAGGCTGGAACTGATTTTGCAAAGGTGTGCTGTTGGCCGCAATTACAGGCTTAATTGATTATATCATTAGGACAGAAGGAGATACAAAGTAAAGTAATTAGTAAGAGGAGGCGATAGCTATGCAACAACAAACCAGCAAGGGTGGTTTGGGGCCCAAAGGATTTTGCAAGTGCCCCAAGTGTGATTACAAAACTAAACATGAGGCTGGGAAACCGTGCAAAGAGCTTAAGTGTCCAAAGTGCGATGTCACATTGGTGCGGGAGGGTTCTCCAGAAGATAAATAGGTTCCTTTCATGCGGAGCCACCAACTAGGCTCATAAAAGCTATGAATAAAGATCCGCTCCTGGCATTCGACTGATATTCGAGTTCCACTCGGGCATTCAGATGGATTTCATGCGCTTTCTTTTAGATTGCTTTGCTAACTAAGCTACCCTACTGATACAGGTTATCCGTTCAAGTCCGGTTTGGTGCTTATAATTTGCTCGCCCATTCCAGACCGACTGGCAGACGCCTCGCTTGATTTCATCGAGGCAACTTAGGCGTAGTATTTCGTATTGAAATCTATGTCATAAACTCATACAATGAGTATTCACCTGCAAATCCGTGCTTTTATGTTTCAAATACACTAATATGGCAGCGACTATTTTAAAGGTTAATTACGTTCATGGTATTTTGTTAATGGTTATTTTTAGCCATATGAACCAATATAATTGCGGCTTGTCAGGGGCATTTCCTGATTCTGGATGACTGAGTCCTAGGGCAACAGGAGGTTTAACTCAGAAGGTCGGCCAAAAAGCGACTCAGGAGGTCGAAAATGGGGCACTTAGCTTCAAAGGGTAAAAACCTTATCTTCGCCACGAAGACCTCTTGTTTTACACACAGAAAGTCGGGGGTTCAAGTCCCTCATCGCCCACCATTAGCTTCATTGTTCTAGCAAATTTCCTTAAATTGCCCTCATTTTCAACTACTCAGAAGCTCTGATATAAACTAACTCAGAAGGTCAAAGAGCCCATTTTAGCTTCGGGTTAGCGTGTTCCCCGGTAATTTTTAACCCCAATCCCCTATTTATAAACGCCTTTTTCATGAATTTACCTGAATTCTTGAACATCTGTGTGCTCTTCAAGAGATCAGTGAATGAAAAGAAGTCGGGTTGCCGGGCTGGCTGTGAGTTGTCGGGGAAACCCCGCAGAAGTTCACCTCGCTGATATGTACTATCTTCTCTTAAGCTGGAGCTACTATTTCCTATATATATAGAAGTTCGAATGGGTAAATGGTGACGCATGAGTAGACATGATAATTTTTACTCGCGCAAGCGAATGTTGAGAATGACTGACAGAGCATAGAGGTTTTGATAACCGTAAAGAAATCGTCATAAATATGTTAACTATTGTTTAGTTAATATTAATATCCTTTATCGGACTGTAATCATGGAAAGAGTAAACTTGGTTAATGGTAAAAAGCGTGATTTATGCAGTGGCTTTTAAACATTCGGGGAACAGACGGTGGTGTGATGACCATTGATATCTCCAAAGGAAGTGTAATGTTCGGAGAATCGGCACTCGTAGACAATGGATATCACCCTGTCTGATACAGGAGAGGGTGGTACAGGCCTTGAGGGCCGGACTATCTAAGTAGAAAGGGGGTGATAGCGAATGGCAGTCCAAACCTCAATGGCGCCTTCAGGATTAGCTGAGGTGCTCGACCGGATACTGGATAAGGGCATCGTGATTGATGCGTGGGTAAGGGTATCCCTGCTCGGCCTCGAGATACTCACAGTTGAGGCTAGAGTAGTCATTGCCGGTGTCGAGACTTACCTAAAGTACGCCGAAGCGATCGGGCTAACTGCTCCGGCAGAGGCCTAGAAGCGTTGAGGGGTTTTGCCAGGGCATCCTTGGTTTTCGAGTACGCCTTGCCAAATATCTCTCTAATTCCTCGACCGGGAGATGAGATGAGAAATGCAGTATTAGAACTTATTAATTCATACGAAAGCACGATCTCTTCGGTGGAGGGATTGATAGCTGCCAGCTATACTGCAACGGCTACTTCCGATGACGGTTTGGACGAACTCGAAGAAGAGCGCAAAAAACTAACCAGAAACTTGCAAGAAACATTAGCCAGGAATCGCTCGTTGAGGCGGAAGGACTTTAATGGATTCATGGAGCGATTTCTATCCGTTTACGAAAGCAATAAGAGAGAAATCGAAAATCAAAGGAAAATGGCGGGGGAGATGTTGAGGGCACATCTGGAGGAGCAGAAACGAGTAACCGCTTCCGCCAAGGAGCGATTAATAAGTTTCACACAAAGGGAAGGGGCCACAGATTGCCTGGAGGATATAATAAGCGAACTCAAGGCCGCAACTCAAGACAAAGGCGAGCAGGTTTTCAGTCAACTGCGTTACTTTCAACGACGACTGGAGGCCTTCCGAAAGGAACAGGAGGAGATGAACAGTAAAATGCAGAGGCTTGTGGACAGGGGGGCATCCCTACGGTTAGAAGACCTCCGTCAACTTGAGGCAGCGAAAGAAAAACAGGAGAGAAAAGTCCAGTTGGAAACACGACGAGAAGATGTAGGAAGGCTGCTCATCAGTTTCAGCCGGCAGCGTCGCTGGAGCCGCGGCCGTTAAGCATATAAATTCGAAGAAAGGGGTACCAACATGAGTTTCGCTACAGAGATGAGGAAGATGACGCAGGACATTGCATATTCACGTGAGGAGAGGGAAAGGGCGATTGCAGGGATAAAGGAAGAGTCACAACAGATGAAGGCAGAAGCACAACGGGTGAAGGAAGAAGCCCAGGAACTTGTCATGAGCCTTAAAGCCACTCGTGGAGAAGAAAGTACTGTTTTACGGAAAGAGCTGGCGCAGCAAGAAGACCAGCGTAGCCGCGAGATGAAAAAAATGCTGAGGGGATTTCAATTCTCTCGTAAAGCAGATGGAGCCCAGATGCGCTCAGAGCTTGCTAGGGAAATGGATGAGCTGAAGGCTGAGGTTCACAAACTGAAAAAGGATACTCAGAATGCCCTGGAGGACTTCAGTTCCCAGAGAGAACGGATGACCGAGGAAATGCAAAAGGAGTTGTCTCAAAGCAGGTCCAGTATCAAACGTGAGGTCGAGCAGCACCTGAGAAATGTACGGAAATTTCTGCAAAGTCAACAAAGATCTCGCAAGCAGGCAGGCAGGCAACTTAGAAAAGACCTGGCTCAAAGCAAGTTCGACATAGTATCTGAAGTCAAGCAAATGCAAGATGATTTCAACAAGGTTCAGGCGGAAATAAGAGCCGATTTAAAGGAGGCTGCGGCGATATGGAATAACCAGGCTCACGTTATCGGGATGACTGGCAGGACTAAGCCGAAGAAAAAGAAGGAAATGGCGGTAACTCAGGTGGCTGGCAGGGAAGAAATGCCAGAGAAGCCGCAACCCCGCAATTTGGAGGAAGAGTTGCTTAAAGCCATTGAGGAGCAACATAGTGGAATAACTTTATCGAAAGCAGCGGAGAACCTGGGGGTTGCCCCTATCGCCCTGGGACGTCACTCAAGGACTCTTCTCGATAAGGGGAAAATCCGCAAGGCGGCGAAGCTCTATTTTCCAGAACAGGTCAAGTGAGAATGCGATGGAAAGCGAAGCTCTGATAAAAATAAGAACGATGTGTGAGGTTAGAAGCAGCCTCGATGTGGCGAGGAAGCAAAAGGCCAGAACTACTAACTCCCTGTACAGCAACAATCGGCAGAACCAGAACATGGATTCAGTGGATGATAAGGGGCTCCAACGCATTCTGGAGAAGGAGAGAAGACGGTTTGCCGCTCAGGAAACATCGGTGAATAAATCACGAGAGCGTTTGCTTACAGTCAGGGGGAAACTGGCGCAGACAATCGAACGAAACAGTGCCCTCATGGAACTGCGGCTTGAGATGCAGCGGCAGCGGTCGCAAGGGAATAATGGTAGTTCGCTGCCAAGGGCGGTTAAGCCTGGAGCAGCGCAATCTCAGACCGGGCAAAAGCTAAGCCGTATGGGTTTCAAATATTAGACGGCTTACCCTGTTAAAATACCTGTTCTTGAGCGCTGACTGAGCGTAAGATTCCATGCCCGCTGCCGGTGGCGCTCTCGGGCACAAATACTCTTCTATTAGAGGTAGACATCATGATAGCAGAACCAGTTACCGTTATCATACCTGAACCCAGTAAAGATTTCGTAGACACGCCTTATGTAAGAGCCCTGACCTATCGCGCGCTTCAGTACATAACGGCCGGATTTCCCGTGCATTTCAGCGGCCCAACAGGGGTGGGAAAGACGACGCTGGCGCTGCATACAGCAGCGCAACTGGGTCGGGATACCGTGTTGATCTGCGGCGATGACGAATTCAACAGCTCCGACCTGGTCGGTGGACTCAACGGCTATCGCCGGAGATATATCAAAGATAACTACATTCGCTCTGTGCTCAAGACAGATGAAAGCATGACCTCACACTGGGTGGACAACCGTCTCACCAATGCCTGCCAGAATGGACTCACTCTGGTCTATGATGAATTCACGAGGTCGCGTCCCGAAGCAAACAATGTGTTGCTCTCTGTTTTAGAGGAAAGGCTTCTTCCGCTTCCCTCGGCCAGAGGTGGTGAAACCTACCTGAAGGTACATCCTAATTTCAGGGCTATATTCACCTCTAATCCCCAGGACTATGCAGGGGTTCACAGAAGCCAGGACGCCCTCCGCGATCGCATGGTGACTATTGAGCTGAGCCATTTCGATGAGGAAACTGAGGTCATCATCACACAGGCGAAGTCCGGCCTTTCCCTGGATGACTCACAGCGCATCGTCGGGTTAGTTAGAGCAGTCAGGGAAGCTAAGTCGGATAACATCACCCCTACAGTTCGGGCCTGCATCATAATAGGCAAAGTACTTAGCCTTAAAGATGAGCCAACGTTCCCCATTAATGGTGTGTTCAGGCAGACCTGCATGGACATTATTATGCCCGATGTCTCTAAAGATGAAAGAGGGCATGTCTGCGAGGTGATAGACGGCTTCATCGCTGTCCATTCTAGCAAGTGAGGTTCGACATGGCTAAGAAGTCCGAAAAAAATGAAGAGGACCGGATAGAGATAAACTTCGGGCAGGGGAAGATAAGCTTTGGCGGCCTGTTTAAAGGCATGGGCAACCTTATCGATCTTGCATCCAGATTGAGTGAGCAGGAGATCAACAAAGAAGGAGAGGTCGCGGGGCTGCCCAGGGGGGCTAAGGGAATATATGGTCTCAGCGTAAGATCACTGGCGGGCAAACCGATTGTAGAGACCTTCGGAAATCTCAAGGAGACTGTCAGGGGTCCTGTGGTAGAGGAGGTTAGAGAGCCAATGGTCGATATATTCGATGAAGGAGACAATATTCTGGTCATTGCCGAGCTGCCCGGGGTATCGGAGGACGATATAAAGATAGAAGTAGTTGGTGACGTACTTAAAATCGATTCAGCCGGCACGGAAAGGAAATACGCCAAGGAGATGCTGCTTCCCAGCAAAGTGAAGACGGATTCACTCAAGAACACCTACAAGAATGGAATCTTAGAGATAACACTCGAAAAAGAAAGGTAAATTTGTCTTAATTCGCGATTTAAACCAGGATAGGCTTGTCAGCTTGGATACGCCTGATGCCGTTTGTGGTGAGCCCTTCGGCTTCGCTCGGGACAGGCCCATCGAACCATGAATGGCCCTTCGACAAGCTCAGGGTGAACGGAAAATTGGCAACTAATACAAAAGTATTAACTCTCCGCGTTGCAGAGGCGAAAGCCACAGATGTTGGTCGCGGTATTGCCCGCATGGACCCCGAGGACTTCGGGAGAATGGGCGCCGAGGTAGGGGATATTGTTCTGATCGAAGGGAAGGGCAAGGCTGTGGCCAAGGTTATGCCTGCCTATCCAGACGAGCGGGGCAAGTCGCTTATCCAGATGGATGGAATACTGCGGGGCAACGCTCAGGTCTCACTGGATGAAAAAGTTACTGTCCAGAAGACGAACAGCTCACGAGCTCAAAAGATAGTCTTAAGCCCCCTGACTCCAACCAAGGGGCTCAGCGGCGACAGGGACAGGCGGTACATAGCCAGCCTTATCGACGGATTACCCTTACTGGAGGGAAATATCGCCAGAGCCAACCTATTCGGCACCCGCAGCCAGGACTTTACCGTCGTCAGCACCATCCCAAAAGGGGTAGTGCTGGTCAATTCCAAGACCAACGTCATCTTCAGAGACAAGGATAAGTCTCGGGCTAAAGGGTCTAAAGTCACGTACGAAGATATTGGGGGCCTGAGCAGGGAACTTCATAGGGTCAGGGAGATGATAGAGCTTCCGCTGAAGTATCCCCAGATATTCGAACGACTGGGAATAGACCCTCCTAAGGGGGTATTGCTTCACGGCCCGCCCGGATGCGGTAAAACATTGATCGCCCGCGCCGCTGCTAACGAGACCGCTGCCTATTTTACCCACATCACCGGCCCTGAGATAATGGGCAAATTCTACGGTGAGAGTGAAGCCCGGCTCAGGTCAGTTTTCGACGATGCCAAGGCAAACGCTCCAGCCATAATTTTCATTGATGAAATCGACGCCATTGCTCCCAAGAGGGAAGAGTTGGGAGGAGAGAAGCAGGTTGAGAGGAGAGTAGTCGCTCAGCTTCTGGCGCTTATGGACGGGCTGGAATCACGAGGTGAGATAGTCGTCATCGCGGCTACAAACATTCCCAATTCACTCGATCCGGCGCTGCGACGTCCGGGCAGATTTGACCGGGAGATTGCTATTAGCATACCCGACCAGAGAGGACGCATGGAAATACTCAATATTCATACTCGTGGTATGCCTCTGGCGCAAAGTGTCAATCTGGACAAGATATCCCAGATCACGCATGGCTTCGTCGGAGCCGACCTGGAAGCCCTGTGCCGGGAAGCGGCAATGAACGCCCTGAGGAAACTCATGCCCAGCATCGATTTTCAATTGGATGAGATTCCCTACGAAACCCTGCTTCAATTGGAGGTGATTGCCGATGACTTCAATGAGGCATTGAAGGAGATAGAGCCTTCAGCGATCCGCGAGGTCTTTGTTGAAGTCCCCAATGTGAAATGGGATGACGTTGCCGGACTTGATGAAGTGAAGCGCAGGTTGCTAGAAGCGGTGGAGTGGCCCTTGCGGTATTTCCATCTGTTCGAACAAGTAAAAGTCCGGCCCCCGAAGGGCATCCTCCTCTCCGGTCCTCCGGGCACAGGCAAGACCTTAACGGCAAAAGCCCTGGCCACTGAGAGCGAGGTCAACTTTATCTCCATCAAAGGCCCTGAGCTGATGTCAAAATGGGTTGGCGAGTCCGAGAGAGGTGTCAGAGAAGTATTTCGTAAGGCCAGGCAAGCCAGCCCCTGCATTCTATTCTTCGACGAGTTTGATTCGCTTGTCCCGGAAAGGGGCCTGGGAGGGGACTCGCAGGTTACCGAAAGGGTCATCAGCCAGTTCCTCACCGAACTCGATGGCCTGGAGGAGCTTAAGGGAGTGGTTGTCATTGCTGCTACTAACAGGAAGGACCTGATTGATTCCGCAATATTGAGGCCGGGCAGGTTTGACTTCGCCCTGGAATTTCCCATGCCGGACGAGAAGGCAAGGAGGGACATATTCGAGGTTCATACCAGGGGTAAGCCTCTTTCCGATGAAATGAGCCTGGATGCGCTGGCTCAGCAAACAGAAGGTATGGCTGGCTCTGACATAGAGGTTATATGCCGCGAAGCTTCCCTGGCAACTATCAGGGGACTAATCAGGAAAGGGGGAGGTGCGAGGAAACTTCGAATATCAGCGAAGCATTTTACTTCTGCTATCGAATGGTTGCGGGAGCAGAAAGGCGAATAATTATTTGCACGTGGAGGGGTAGCCTGGAGCATTTGCTCAAGGCACGGTTGGAGCGGATGCTTCAACCTATCCATAATTCTCGAACAAGCGGGGTAGCTTAGAGCATCTGCTCTAAGCAAAGTTGGAGCGAATGCTCCAACCCATCCATCAGGGAAAGGGGGCCAGATGTCCTCACAAGGCAAATATATTTACGGAATACTCGAGGAAGCTGAGCAAAAGAGATTCAGCCTCCAGGGCATAGGGGATGAGGAGGTATACACAATAAATTGTAAGGAACTGGCAGCAATTGTCAGTGATATCGATTTATCTGAGATAGACCCTACAAGAAGAAACGTCCGGGCTCATACCGTGGTTCAGGATGAGCTCTTAAAAGAACATACAGTGCTTCCCATGAGCTTTGGCGTTATAGCCAGCAGAGAGGCCGAGGTCCTGCTGTTTCTGGAGAAGAATTATGATGCCTTTGTTAAAGAGTTTAAACGCCTGTCGGGCAAGGTAGAGGTGGAGCTGAAGGTCTACTGGGATCAGGAAGCCATGATGAAGGAATTGCAGGGCCGAAACCAGGAGCTCTCCAAGCTCAAGGAGAGGATAAGCACGGCTTCGTCACCCATCGTAGAACAGAACCTGTTAATCGAGGCCGGAAAGCTCGTTGAGCAAATGGCACAGGAGTGGCAGGCCAAGTATGCCCAGGGAGCCTTCGACATCCTGAGGAGAATAGCCGATGACGCCCGGCTTAACAATCCCGTTGGCGTTAAGAACATCCTCAATGCGTCTTTTCTCATAGACAGGTCAAAGGAAGAGGAATTCCAGGCCGAGGTCTACAAACTGGATGCTAAATACCAAGATAGAGTGGATTTTAAGTATGTGGGACCGCTGCCGCCCTACAACTTCGTCAGTCTGAACCTGGAGCCGGTGCGGTGCTAGGCAAGCTTCTTTGGGATGTCCTTGTGGGCGCTCCTGTAACCCTCACAAGGGAGATACTCGAGTCCCTCAAAGATGAAATAGACAGGGAAAGGCTGGTAACCAGGGAATCGATTAAGGAGAGGCTTCAGCAATTACAGCTTATGCTTCAGGACGGTGAGATAAGTGAGCAAGAATACGAGGAACTGGAAGAGCAGCTTATAGAGAGACTGAGGATGGTGAGGGAATATCAGAGGGAGAGGGAGGAAAGTTGATGCCTATGCGACCAAACAGGGATGAACCAACGAGCTTGGTGGATGCCATTGATCGGCTTCTTGATAAAGGGCTGGTGATAAACGCTGATATATGTGTTTCGGTAGCCGGAGTGGAACTCCTGGGTGTGAAGATCAGAGCGGCCCTCGCTTCTTTTGAGACCGCGGCTAAATATGGACTGGAGTTCCCCAGCGGGACCAACTTCCAGAGCGCAGGCTGGCAGGAGGCCAAACATGCCAAGGAAGAATGCCCTCAGTGTGGTAAGAAAGCCACTGTAGAGGAACTTATGAACGAAGGGTGCCCCTGGTGCGGCTGGATAAGCGCTAAAGTAAAGAGGGCCATGGCAACAGCGGCTACGGAAATATTGGCGGAGTGACTCGGTGGCGATAAAGAATATGTCAAGGGTAGACCTGGAGCAACTCCTGGTGATTCTCGATGATGAGAGCCGAGCGATACTCTGGCACCTCTGGTGGCATCGACATGCAGACATATATGAATTGAGGTCCTTAATAGACAATCGCGGCGACTACGAGATATTACACAGATTAAGAGGCGTAATAAATAGGAAAGCCCAAATGCTCTGGGGCAAACCGGTAGTCGGCTTCGAACAATCGAAGACCGACCCGGTCACCGGCCAGAAGGTTCTGTTCAGCTGGTGGCTCCTGGATGGGGTGGACGTTCATTATCAAGGTGGACACAAGCCTTTAGTTGACATATTCCATGAGAAAGACAGCGTTACCGTAATTGCCCAACTGCCGATGTCGGTTAATAAAACCCGCCCGGATGTAGTGTTGAAGAACGGAATACTTAAGGTAGAGCTGAAGAAGGCAAACTGAACATTCAGGTACGGTGCGTGGGCATACAGTAAGGTTAAATATAAAAATACCATCATCGAAGATTGACAAAGTGATGATGGATCACATCGATGGAGGGAAGCCATGAGTCCCAAGAAAGATGGAAAGGACCAGCAGAAACCGGAGGACAGGCGGAAAGGAATAGAGGAGAGCAAGAAGCCCGGGGATAAGCAGAAGGAAGAAGAGATAACCGGAGTAACGCAGGGAGCCCTTCAAGGGCTGGGCAAGATAATCCCTGGTTTTGGCGAGTTGGTCAAGGGTCTAGAGAAATCGGAAGCCTTCCAGGAAAGGATAAAAGATTTCGAAGCCGATGTTGAAAGAGAGTTGGAAAAGGCTACGGCTTTAAAAAGGGGGCCTGGAGCCCGAAGAAGCGCCATCCCTCCCAGAAACACTTTGAAAAGGAGCGGTCTCGGAGCTAGAGAGGGTATCATCCCTGCAAAGACCGGTACTAAATATAACCGACCGAAGCCTGGGAAACAGGCGAGAGCGCCACTTCCAAAGAGAGAATTGGTTGCCGAAATACTAGATGAAGGTGCCAACATAAATGTGATTGCCGAGATGCCCGGGTTAACTGAGAGGACGATAGAAACTCAAATCAAAGACAACGTGCTCATAATCAAAGCCCGTAACCAAGGGCAGCAATATCACGAGGAGATAGAGTTGCCGTGTCCGGTTGAAGACAGCGTGAACCTGACATACAGAAACGGCGTGCTTCAAATTATACTGAATAAGTTGAAGGGGTAATGATCTGCTGTGGCTGTTGTTGTTGATGAAACTAATTTGAAGCATGGTGTTCTGGCATTGGTTCTGGCGTTGGTTGAGGTAATCAGGGATTCTCTTAGATTGCAGGCATTAAAGAGAATGGAAAGTGGGATTCTGACCGAAGAAGAGTGTGAGAGACTGGGAAGGGCTTTGATGGATCTGGACATCGCCATTGAGGAAATAGAGGAGGAACAGGGAATCATAGAGTCGGTCCAGGCGGTGAGAGATGGGCTTGATGATATCGTGGACGATGTCCTGGATAGCATAGTTGACCCTGAGAGATGGCAGGAGTAAGAAATGAGAATTGATCTGAGGGGAAAAGGGGCCATGGAGAATATATTCTATGCCGCACTCGCCCTGCACGTAGCAGGCAAACCCATTAACAAAGCAAACATAAGATCCGTCCTTGAGGCCGCCGGCACACCTGTAGATGAGACTGCACTCGATGCTATGTCTGTTCTGGTAGAAGCGCTTGAAGCCGCCAGGCAGAAAAAAGAAAAACCCGTGGACCCCAGAATCGTTAAGCTATTGACATCAAAACTGGCTCAACAGAAGGTGCAAATAAGCAATCTGGAAGCTGTATTAGCGGAACTTGATAAGTCAATGTCTTCGAGTAAAAGCCCGGGCCAGGCTATTAATGCCAGTAGGCCGCCAGAAGGAACTATCTGGGTGGCGCCTGAGAAACCGGTTAGCGTGGAATCGATGAAGCGATGTGACGGAGCTGCCTCGGAGGCGCTGAGCGGGGAATTGGAACCAACGATTCAAAGTGAAGGTAGGTATGTGTACGGAATAGCTGCCACTGGAAAGAAGGTGAAATTGGGCCCTATAGGGATAGATAGCAGCGATGTTTATACTATTCCATATCGAGACCTCTGCGCCATCGTGCACAGTTGTACAGCAGAGCCATATCAGTCTAAGAATGAGGATACAGTGAAAAGCTGGGTTATAGCACACCAGGGGGTACTTGATGAAGCAAAGGAGCAGTTCGGCACTGTCGTCCCACTGGGCTTTGATACTATACTGCACCCCAAGGATAACATGACCTCAATTGACCAGGTGGTAAGGGATTGGCTTAAGGAAGACTATAGCAGGCTTTGGAGTCTGATAGAAAGAATACAATGTAAAAATGAGTATGTAGTGCAGGTATCGTATGAGCCCAGTTTAATCAGCAAGCGCATTTCTGAACAAAATGAAGAGATCAGAAAGCTACGGGAAGAGACAGACGCCAAGTCATTAGGTATGGCATACGTGCTCAAGCAGAGACTGGAAAAAACAGTTAAAGCTGAGACGGAAAGACTTGCCGACGAGTGGTTCAAAGACTTCTACGGCAGAATCAAGAAGCACACCGACGATATCGTGGTTGAGAAGGCGAAAAAAATGGACAGGGGCAAGGTGATGTTGCTCAACCTATCCTGCCTTCTGGCACAAGAGAAAGTTAGCGAACTGGGCGAGGAGCTAGAAGGGATCGAAAATACAGAGGGTTTCTCCGTTCACTTCTCAGGGCCGTGGCCGCCATACAGTTTTGTATCCAAACCTGTCGCTCGGGCAGAGGTAGGGTGAAATGGAGCCCACGAGAAATAGCAGAGCTACGCTGGTAGATCTTCTCGATAGGGTGCTGGACAAGGGACTCGTTATCGACGCTGACCTCATTGTTCACGTTGCGGGCATTCCACTTCTAGGGCTCAGCCTCAGGGCATACCTAGCAGGGATGGAGACAATGTTGAAGTACGGTATATGGCAGGATTGGGATGAGGCCCAACGGGCGGTAGCCACCGAGGAGTATCGGCGGAAGAAAAAAGTGCCTCTGGCACCTGATGAAGAGGTTCTACTGGAGACGTCGGCTTCTCTATGGTCCGGAAACGGCATTTACCATAGCTGGAGACCAGGACACCTTTATATTACAGATGGAAAAGTGGTCCTTTTCCGTAAGGAACCGGCTGAGGTTCTACTCCAATGTAAGTACGAGGAAATAAAGAGGGTGGCAATCGATAGGAGACGCAATGCCTATGAGAAAGAGACTGACTATCTTTACTTGCTACTGAATTCGGGGGATGGGATCTGGCTGTCTGTCCGCGATGCCGTCGAGGCCTCGAACGCCATAGATAGGGCAATGAGTGCTCTGTGCACTGATCTTGATGAGATTTGCGTTGTAACTGATGGCGATGAGATGCGTGGGATATTTGCATCTCGCGGGGAATACAGCAGCCAGTTGGATTCAAAGGCAATCAGAGAGGAGGCGAGAGTCTAGGATGAATGCCGATCAAATTATTAAAAAAGCTCAAGAGGATTACTCTAAGGCCAGTAAGACACAGGTTGATGGGGTAACCGGGGTGTCCAAAACCGAGGAAGGCTGGATAGTAACACTGGAGGCACTGGAGAGAAGGGCCATCCCCGATACTATGGATATTCTGGGATTATACGAAGTACGCATAGATGATGAGGGTAATCTTCTCAGCTTTGAGAGAAAGAAGTTGCGCAAGCGCGGCGAGACGGAGGAGAAGTAAACAGGGGGACTTCAATGAATAGATGGAACAGGTGCCTGGGATGTGGGATTACGACCAGCAGCGTAGCTTCCTATTGCCCCGAATGCGGTGAGTCCTGGGTCATTGAATGCATGAACTGCGGGAAAACCTGGCGCTTCTGGGAACTGCACAAATTCTGTCCCAGCTGCGGAAAGCCTGTGATTAGACAAGGTGTAACTCAGCGTAAATCCAGTAACGCCGGTACTATCATCGGTAAACCGAAAGTCCGTGATTAACGTGAACAATAATGAGCAATGAGAAAGCTGTATCTGGTACCTATCATTCACATGAGTGCCGATATGGGCTCGGTGGCCACGGCGTTGGCAGAAGGTGCCAGCTCACACCTGGGTGAAGAATTCTGGCAAAAGCACAAGGAGGTAGTCTCAAAATTCTGGGATTCTATAGCGCACTTCTTCGACTCTTTAGAGGTGAGTGGCTTCAAGGTCTATCAAGATGGCATGGTCGCTGAAGGCCCGGCTGCGCTCAAAATAATCAAGGCCGGTACCAGACAGCGAAGCAAGAACTATGAGATAGTCGGCAGACTTCTGAAAAGAGGGGCCATTTTAATCAAAACCGAGGACCTGGCCCTCGTGAAACGAGAGCATGCCTATATCATTAAAATGACAGGATCGAGATCACGTAAGGAGAAGGAGGTCACTGCTCTAAGATACAAGCTTGCTCAAAATGCGTTGCTAAGGCAGCGAGATAGCTTTATTGCTGCCAGAATAAATAAAACCCTGGGCAAACAGGAGACCGGCATACTATTCATCGGCGCCTATCACGGTGTTTTTTCAAAACTGTCGGCGGATATTGAGGTTATTCAGGTCAAGGACATAGCCAGGATTAAAGCATACCAGCAGGCGATAACTAACTGGAGTAAAGACGACCAGCGTATTCAGCAGCTCGCTGAATACCTGGTCACCCCTGTTTCAGTATCATAGCTGATTCCTGTCGTGATTGACTTTTGGCATTAATTTAAACCCATTTTTTCCCTTGGTTTCTACAATCGTTTGGCATATACTTCCTCACTGTCAGGGGCATTGCTGGATCTGCGGAGTTTTTTTCAGGGTCAAAAATTTGGTCGGCTCAGAAGCGGCTAAGAAGGTCGGGAATGATGTCGTTAGCTGCAAATCACAGGAATCCAAGCTTCCCCACGAAGACCTCTTGTTTTAAAAAACATCGGACAATGTTTTCTGTACCATAAATATAGGTAACAAACACGATATCCATCACCTGCCTATAAGCAGCCACAGGGTTCATGAATTTTGCAGAATGCGGATTTGGCGTAATCCGCCTAATAGAGTATCCTCCGCCAAAAGCAGGAAAAAGCGGGAAAATACCGCCAAATCGAGGCAAAGCAAAAAAGCACCAAGGATATTTGGCGGATATGCCATGTTTGGTGCCTCTATCGAATTCATGCCGTGGCAAATATATCACTGCGGCATAATCCATAATTTTAGTGCAATGATCGTGGTTAAAACTGGCCTGGAAACTGGGTAATATTTTTCGGCTCCGGAGCCCGTTTTAACGAATTTCAAGATTTATGTGATGCGTCTGCGAGGTCTATTTGATGTGGGTGTGATGCTGATTGGGTTACAGCAGTTAACGCAATATTTATGACGGTGGCAGCAGTGAATCCATTTCCGTTTATCGACATCAACGCCCTAGCGGATGTCCGCATGGTATTCCTGCAAACTTTTCACCACGCTGTGCCCCTGGCGGTACGCCGCGATCCCCCTGGCAGCCGACACCGCCGCTGCTGTGGTCGTGATGTATGGCACCCTGCATTTGATCGCTGCCTTCCTGATATAGGAATCGTCCTCCGCGCTTAACTTGCCGCTGGGCGTGTTAACGACCAATTGGATCTCGCCATTGATTATCGCATCGACTATGTTGGGACAGCCCTCGTGCTGTTTTAGGATTGGCTCCGCATAGATGTCGTGCTCTGCAAAGTACTGACGTGTTCCCGCAGTGGCCTTTAACTTGAATCCCAGTTCATAAAAGCGCTGGGCTACCTCGAGCGCGCGGGCCCGGTCGAGTTCGTTCACAGTAATAAGTACCGTGCCTTCGAGAGGCAACCGCTGCTTGGCTGCCTCCTGGGCCTTGAAAAACGCAAGACCAGCGTTGTCTGCCATACCCAGCACCTCCCCCGTAGAGCGCATTTCCGGACCCAGCAAGGGGTCCACTTCAGGGAACATGTCAAAGGGGAAGACTGCCTCCTTGACTCCGAAATGGGGAATCGGCCTGCGTTGCAGGTTAAAGTCGCTCAGTTTCTTGCCCAGCATTACCTGGGTCGCGATGCGCACCATCGGTATGTTGCATACCTTGCTCACCAGAGGCACCGTGCGACTTGCACGTGGATTTGCCTCCAGCACGTACACTCTGTCCTCATGGATAGCATACTGTATGTTCATCAGTCCAATGACATTGAGCTCTACGGCAATCTTTCTTGTGTACTCTTCGATAGTGTCAATGTGCTTCTGCGGGATGCTGACCGGGGGGAGGATACAGGCAGAATCGCCGGAGTGAATGCCGGCGAGTTCGATATGCTCCATAACCGCCGGTACAAAAGCTTTAGTCCCGTCGGCGATGCCATCAGTCTCGGCCTCGATGGCGTTGTCCAGAAACCTGTCGATAAGAATCGGGCGTTCCGGTGAGACATCCACTGCTGCTTCGACATACTCACGCAGCATTTCATCGTCGTGTATAACCTGCATCGCACGCCCGCCGAGAACGTATGAGGGGCGTACGATCAACGGGTAGCCTATCTCACGAGCAACTGCGAAAGCCTCGTCCAAATCGCTAGCCATGCCTGATTCCGGAACGGGGATATTCAGTTCTTTCATGATCCCTCTAAACCTATCGCGGTCTTCGGCAAGGTCGATGGTTTCCGGGCTAGTGCCGAGAATCCTTACACCCGCAGACTCCAGCTCAGCGGCTATGTTAAGGGGTGTCTGCCCGCCGAACTGACAGATGACGCCCTCTGGTTTCTCCTTCTCATAGATGGCGAGGACATCCTCTACAGTAAGCGGTTCGAAGTATAGCTTGTCAGACGTGTCATAGTCGGTGGACACTGTCTCCGGATTGGAGTTGACCATTATGCTCTTGAACCCTGCCTCCTGCAGCGCCCAGGCAGCGTGTACGCTGCAGTAATCGAACTCGATGCCCTGCCCAATTCTTATCGGTCCCGAACCGATAACCATCGCCTTGCGTTCCGCGATGGGCTCGGACTCGTTCTCAGCCTCATAGGTGCTGTAGAAGTAGGGTGTCTCCGCATCGAATTCCGCGGCACAGGTGTCCACCATCTTATAAACGGGTGTTATCCCCCAGCCTTGCCGCATTTTTCTCACCTGCTCCGGCAGCCTGTCTGCGAGGGTTGCTATCTGCCCGTCTGAGAAACCCAGTCGCTTTGCCTCACGCATTAATTCCGGGGTCAACCTATCAGAAAGCAGGCACTTTTCCATATGTGCTATATTCTGGAGCTTATACATAAACCACGGGTCTATGCCTGTACGACAGCACAGGTCTTCCACATCAGTCCCACGTCTGATTAGAGCCATTATGGCCCACAGCCTCAGATCATTTGGCCACAGGGGATACGACTTTTCGTCTTTCCTCCTCCATCGCGGGTCTTCCCATTGCAGAGACCTGTTGCCTATCTCCAGCGATCTCACAGCCTTTTGCAGGGCTGCTTCGAAGCAGCGGTCGATAGCCATGGCCTCACCTGTAGATTTCATCTGCGTGCCGATAACTCGATCGCCTATGGCAAATTTGTCAAAAGGCCAGCGCGGTATTTTGACAACAATGTAGTCTATCGCAGGCTCGAAGGCGGCGCTTGTTTTACCCGTTACCTTATTGGATATCTCATCCAGGCGTCGTCCCACGGCGATCTTGGCGGACACACGTGCGATAGGATATCCAGTTGCTTTGCTTGCCAGTGCAGAGCTTCGACTTACACGTGGATTGACCTCAATTACGTAGTACGGACTCTCATTATTTTTTCTTGTCTCTATTACAGGGCTTGGCCGCAGTGCAAACTGGATATTGCAGCCCCCCTCGATCCCCAGCGCCCTGATAATCTTAAGGCTGGCTGACCGCAGCATCTGGTACTCTTTATCTGTTAGAGTCTGGCTGGGTGCAACCACAATGGACTCACCGGTATGTACACCCATAGGGTCTAAGTTTTCCATACAGCAAATAGTGATGCTGGTATCGGCGGCATCCCGCATCACCTCGAATTCGATCTCTTTCCAACCGATTAGACATTTTTCCACAAGTACCTGGTTGATGCGGCTTGCGCTAATCCCGGAATGGACGATCCTATCTAATTCCGCCCACGACTTTGCTATACCGCCACCGGTGCCGCCAAGGGTATAGGAAGGACGGATGACAACGGGAAGTCCAATATCTTTGGCTGCCTTTTGAGCCTCACGAAGAGTATTTGCCGTAGCGCTTTCGGGCACTGGCTCGCCAGTCTCTATCAGCATCCTCTTGAACAACTCACGGTCCTCGGCTTTACGTATGGTGTCTATTGGCGTGCCCAGGGAGCGCACATTATATTTATCGAGAATGCCAGCATCAGCTGCCTCGACGGCAAGGTTAAGGCCGGTTTGCCCGCCGAGGGTGGAAAGCAGGCCATCCGGTCGCTCGGAGGCTATAATCTGCTCCAATACGTCCACAGTCAGTGGTTCTATGTAGACTATATCGGCGATGCCTTCGTCAGTCATGATGGTCGCGGGATTGGAGTTGACCAGTATCGAAGTAACACCCTCTTCTCTTAGGGCGCGACAAGCCTGCGCGCCTGAGTAATCAAACTCAGCCGCCTGCCCTATCACTATCGGGCCCGAGCCGATGACAAGTACTTTGGAGGGTTTTAGCATTAGATTACCCTGTATTCCTTCCTGTGTTTAACCATACGGAACCTCGAACATAAAGGTGATAACCTCAGATGCTATCCTCTAATTGGCTCTGCGCATCAACTTTATAAACTTTTCAAAGAGGTACATATTGTCTCGAGGACCCGGAGACGCCTCGGAATGATACTGGATAGCGAATATCGGCAGTTCACGATGTCTGAGCCCCTCAACAGTACCGTCATTGAGGTTGACGTGGGTTACTTCGAGGCCGTTACCCACAGTATCCGCATCAACGGCGTACCCATGGTTCTGAGACGTAATACAGACCCTGCCAGTATCAACCTCGCGGACGGGATGGTTCGCACCCCGATGGCCGAATTTCAGCTTAAATGTCTTGGCGCCAAAGGAGAGCCCCAGAAGCTGAAGTCCGAGACATATCCCCATTATTGGAATATGACCGACCAGACCTTTTATTGTCTCTACCACGTAACCCAGCAGCGATGGGTCGCCCGGCCCTGGAGATAGCAGAACGCCATCCGGATTTAGATCAAATACCCCCTTCACTGGTATGCTGCAGGGCACCACCGTAATCCTGCAACCCATACTATGCAGGATGCGCAGAATGTTATACTTCAGCCCGCAATCGATGACAACTACGTGAAGGGCATTTTGCCGTTTCAGACCCGGCATAGAGTCCCATTCGTAGATGGCTCCGGTACTCACACCCTTGACGAAATCAACATCATCGTAGCGAGGCATCTTTTCCAGCTGTTCCAGCGATTCTACCGGGGTCATCTCGGATGTGATAATACCCATCCTCACCCCTGCCGAGCGTATCTTCCGCGTGAGAGAACGGGTATCAACCCCGCTTATTCCGGGGATGCAAGCTTCAGTGAGGAACTCTCCCAATGTACTCGTGCTCTGCCAGTGACTGGGTCTATCACAGTTCTCACGAACAACAAATCCGCTTACCCGGATTCGCTTTGATTCAAAATCCTCGGTATTTATTCCATAGTTGCCGATAAGCGGATAGGTAAGGACTACGATCTGGCCTGAATAAGAGGGGTCGGTGAGGATCTCCTGGTATCCGGTCATGCTGGTATTGAATACCACCTCACCATAGCCCTGAACATTGGCGCCAAGCGAATGCCCTTCGTAGACCGAGCCGTCTTCCAGGGCTAAAATCGCTTTTTTGGGCAATGCCTGACTCCTATTCTTAATGTTCCAGATTTAGCTTCACCAAATCATAAGATTGGCAGATATTTACCAATTTCATAATCAGTCACCTGAGACCGGTATTGATCCCACTCAATCCTCTTGTTCTTGACAAAGGCATCGAAAACATGGTCGCCCAGGGCTTTGCGCACGACTTCACTTTTTTCGGTGAGCTGGACGGCCTCAATAAGACTGCCGGGTAGAGTCCCTATTCCCCTTCTTTCCCGCTCTTCTTCGCTCATCTCATAAACGTTCTCCTCCACAGGCTCTGGGACTTCGTAGCCATTCTCGATCCCCTCCAGCCCTGCGGCGAGCATTACGCTGAAGGCGAGATAGGGGTTGCAGGCGGGGTCGGGTGACCTGAACTCTACCCTGGTGGAGTTCTCTTTACCTGGCTGGTACTCGGGAACCCTGACCAGGTCAGCCCGGTTCCTTCGCGCCCAGGAAAGATAGACCGGCGCC
Organism: uncultured Dehalococcoidia bacterium; assembly: GCA_964453665.1. Lineage (GTDB taxonomy): Bacteria > Chloroflexota > Dehalococcoidia > SZUA-161 > SZUA-161 > DAOUTY01. The sequence continues at coordinate 35,843 of CAYVQT010000029.1, forward strand.
TCATAACCGGGAACGAGCCGCTTATAGGAATTGACCCACTGGTTGGTGAGGGATGTGATTTCAGGGGCATGCTTGAGCAGACCGGCTATGTAGCATTTGCCCACCTGAGAGAGATAATACTCATCGCCCTTGTTAAAGAAGGCGTTTTGCCCGTCTTTGAAAAGGGACTGGTGTACGTGCATACCGCTGCCATTGACGCCGAACACTGGTTTGGGCATGAAGGTAGCGTAGACCCCGTGGCTCAGAGCTATCTGCTTGACTACCAGACGATAGGTCATCACGTTATCTGCCATGGTAAGGGCATCGGTGTACCGCATATCTATCTCATGCTGGCTGGCTGCAACCTCGTGATGCGAATATTCGACGCCAATACCCATCTCCTCAAGGGTGAGCACTGTATCCCTCCTCAGGTCAGTAGCCGTATCCAGAGGCATCATGTCAAAGTAGCCTCCCGCATCAAGCATCTCGGTTCCTTTGGAATCGCGGAAGTAGAAGTACTCCAGCTCAGGACCTACGTAAAAGGTGTAACCCTTCTCCGCTGCCCGCTTCAGGTTACTCTTCAGGACGTATCTGGGGTCTCCTTCGAAAGGCTGACCGCCGGGCTTCAAGATGTCGCAAAACATTCGGGCTACGGCATGGTGTTCTCTGGGTCTCCACGGGAGCAACTGGAAGGTATCGGGATCGGGCAGAGCTACCATATCGCTCTCATCAATACGGGCAAACCCCTGTATGGATGAGCCGTCGAAACCCATTCCCTGCTCGAGAGCGCCTCCCAGTTCCTCGACAGTGATGGCGAAACTCTTGAGCATGCCCAGGATGTCTGTGAACCAGAGCCTGATAAACTTCACATCATGCTCCTTTGCTGTCTTAAGGATGTACTCCTTGCTTCCCTCTTTACTTTTCACTACCATTTCGGACCTCCTTTTGTTTTATCCCGGTGGATCAAATAGCGTTTACGCCTTCGTCTCCGGTCCTGATCCCTATCGCGTTTTCGACAGGGAGAACGAATATTTTGCCGTCACCCCTTTCGCCTGTTCTAGCTTTTGTCACAATAGTATTTAGAGCCCTGCTAAGGTCTTCATCCAGGACTACGATTTCGAGCTTTAGTTTGGGCAGGAATTCCACTCTATATTCACCGGCCCGCCATTGCAGGGCTATTCCCCTTTGTTTGCCACGCCCGATGACCTCGGTGATAGTCATGCCCAGGATGCCCATTTCGGCAAGTGCTGACCGGACAGGTTCCAGTTTCTCCGGTCTGATCGTCGCTTCTATCTTCTTCATGGCAGTATGCCTCCATAGGCCCTTTCACCATGCTGTGATATGTCCAGCCCCACAATCTCTTCCTCTTCCTTTACTCTAAGGCCAATAGTGCGGTCGACGAGCTTGCCCAATACCCAGGTAGCAGTGAAGGCGAAGGCTCCGACGGCGGCGACGCCTGCGACCTGCTTGGCGAACTGTAAGCCCCCGCCCCAGAGCAGTCCGTCCGCCCCACCCGAGTTAATCGCCGCACTGGCGAAGATGCCCGTTGCTAGCGCTCCCCAGATCCCTCCCATACCGTGCACCGCCCAGACGTCTAACGATTCGTCAATGCCCGTCTTTGTTCTCCAGAGAATACAGTAGTATCCGGTGATCGAGGCTACGATACCGATAGGAATTCCAGCAAGAGGATGGACAAATCCAGCTCCCGGGGTGATGGCTACCAGTCCTGCTACAGCTCCCGTGGCGATACCGAGCGCAGAGGGACGGCGATAAATCCAGCCCATGAACATCCAGGTTGCAGCACCGGCGGCAGCCGAGATATTGGTGGCCACGAATGCACTGGAAGCCAGGCCTCCGGAGGTAAGTGCGCTTCCCGCGTTGAAGCCGAACCAGCCGAACCAGAGAAGTCCTGCACCCAGAATAACAAGCGGTATGTTACTGGGCTCCATCGGCTCTCCCTCTGAGAAGCCCTTGCGGGGTTTAAGCAATAGTGCCAGGGCCAGGGCAGTCATCCCGGCATTCACATGAACCACTGTACCACCTGCGAAGTCGAGAACCCCGAATTTGGCGAGCCAGCCCCCGTCGCCCCAAACCCAGTGGGCTACGGGACAATATACAATCGTGAACCACAGCACCGCAAAAAGCAGGAAGGCGCTGAACTTGATACGCTCCACCACACCGCCGGTCCAGAGGGCCACTGTTATAATGGCGAACATACCCTGGAAAATCATGAAGGCTAGATGCGGTACCGTTGAAGCGTAGGTACCGGATGGCTCCTGTCCGACACCCATGAGTCCGATGAAGTCCAGCTTGCCTATTACGCCCCCGAGGTCGGGCCCGAAGCCCAGACTATATCCATATAGCACCCATAAAATGCCGATTACTCCCAGAAGCGCAAAGCTCATCGTAATGGTGGAAAGCAGATTCTTATGCCTCACCATTCCACCATAGAACAGTGCAAGACCCGGCGTCATCAACATCACCAGCGCTGAAGAAACGAGTATCCAGGTTGTGTCGCCGGCGTCCGTCATATTTTCACCTTTCCTCTCAATGTCCGAGTAGCTATCTAAGCGGCATTATAAGGGGTAATTGTTACCGGCATATTACATGATATTTTACCGGTTAAAGCTATTGACACGATGTAGATACTATGTTATTTTAAAAAGTAAGCGGCAAGCGGCAGCCGTATTCCTTGTAAATTAACGAAGGAGAGGTCGTCGTTTACGGCCATGCAGGGGATATCAAGCGGACTGTCGGCTCGGGGTGGAAAGATATTTATCCGCGATAGCGTCGGCTACAGAGGCGCAATACATAGGAAAGAGCATGGAGAAAAGAAGCCGGCACTTGTCATAGGAGGTACAGCCAAGGATTTTTTCGGTGAGTATATGGCTGGTGGAGTAGTAATACTGTTGGGAATTAGTTTAAAGGAAGCGGAGCCTCGCAGGGCTAGGTTTATTGGAACCGGGATGCACGGTGGTGTTACCTGCCTGAGAGGAAGAATTATGGAGGCATTTAAGCGTGTCGGATTTGTTGCTGATAGCGGACGATTACCATAAGGTCCGAAGACTCAGTTCGGAACTCGCGGACCGTGGCTTTGACTGCTTGATTGCCGTAGATAGCGATGTGGCCGCTAAGGAGGTCGTCGAACGGTCGCCTGACCTTCTTCTGGTGGCGATAAACGGGGTGCGCGATAGCGCCGGGGTGAAATATCTGGCTAAAAGAGGCAAAGGGCAAGGGCATCCACCAGTGATAGGTCTCCTCTCAATCGATAATCTCGACAACATCGACCCTTCACTGCCGGTCGACGATTTTGTGGTGAAACCATGGGATGCGAGTGAAATAGCACTCAGAGTGCGAAGAACTCTTCGTCGATTCAACGGGGCCGGCAACGGCAAGCCGATAGAATGTGGCGACCTGGTAATCGATCTGGACAATTGTGAAGTCACAGTTAGCGGGAAACTGGTTGCTTTAACATTCAGGGAATATGAGCTTCTCAAGTTCCTCGCAAGCAACAAAGGTAATGTGTTTACGCGTTGTATGCTCCTAGATGAAGTATGGGGCCATGATTACTTTGGCGGCGACAGGACCGTCGATGTGCACATCCGGAGACTCAGGAGCAAGATCGAGGACTCCAATCACACTTTTATAGACACAGTACGTAACATGGGCTACCGGTTCCGGAAAACAGCGTGATTGGCATCAGCATGCCATGCGCCCCCCCTTTGTCTCCGCGTTTATTGGTTGCGCTTTAATCAACAGTACGATTTTTCACTCCGGTGGCATTGAGAGAAGGCTGCCTGCTGCCTGGCACAAGCTGATTTTAAGGCTAGCAGGTCTTTGGTCATAGGAAGGGAGACCACTTGAAATGTGTGGAATAGCAGGATGCTTTGGAACTGTGGATAATAATACTGTCAATCGCATGCTGGATGCATTGCCCCATCGGGGGCCGAATGACAGGGGAATCCACACCTTCAACGGTACAATTTTCGGCCACACCAGGCTATCCATTGTCGATGTGGTCGGAGGCCATCAGCCGATCCTGGCCGATGGCGGGAGAGTGGGGATCATCTGCAACGGTGAAATCTATAACTTCTGGGACTTGAGAGAGAAACTCATCTCTAAGTATGAGTTTAAGACGAAATCGGATACTGAGACTATTCTTCATCTCTATCAGGAGAAGGGGCCCGAATGTGTAAAAGAGCTTGATGGGATGTTCGCCTTTGCCATCTTTGATGGAGATGATTTTATGTTGGCCCGGGATCCTATTGGGATTAAACCACTCTACTACGGGTACGTAGGAGACAATCTCTATTTCACCTCTGAGCTGGGAGCCATGACACTCGCCGGTGTAGACGAGGTTCACGAATTCCCTGCCGGGCACTACTACACCCCCAAAGAGGGATTTGTGCAATACTACCAGGTCCCGGAGATTCAAGACCATCTGCTGACAGATATAGAAGAGACCTGTGAGCTGATTCGAGAGACTTTCATTCGGGCAGTCAAGAAAAGGTTGTTGGCAGACAAGGAGGTCCACGTGGGCTCATTCTGCAGCGGTGGCCTGGACAGTAGCCTGGTAGCAGCCATCGCAGCAGACGAGATACCGCACCTTCACACCTTCGTGGTAGGCATGAGGGATGAAACCGGGGATGAGAGCGATGACCTTAAAGCTTCTCGCGTTGCAGCCGCTCATATCGGTTCAACTCATCATGAGTTGCACTTTACCGAGGAGGAATACTACGAGGCGCTGCCGACTGTTATCAGGAAACTGGAAAGCTATGATCCTTCCCTCGTTCGTTGCGCGGTTCCCTGCTACTTTACCTGCAAGTTGGCCGCCGATTACGTGACGGTTGTGCTCACCGGAGAAGGCGCAGACGAGGTCTTCACAGGCTATCACTACATGAAGCACTATCCTATGGAGGTTCTTAATAAAGAGGCCAGGCGCTGCATTGGCAATCTTCACAATATCAACCTGCAACGCGCTGACAGAATGGGGATGCACTTTAGTCTTGAGTTAAGGGTGCCATTCCTGGACGTGGAAATGGTTGATCTCTCCATGAAGATACCCCCGGAACTTAAAATCCGTGAGTCGGAATATGTCGGAGACAAGATAGAGAAATGGATTCTGCGCAAGGCATTTGAAGGTACGGGTTATCTCCCCGATGATATACTGTGGCGCTACAAGGTCCAGTACACTCAAGGGGCAGGCTGTGAGGACCTTGGAGAGAAAGTGGCACATAGTGAGATGACTGAGGATGAGTACGAACGCATCAAAGCGGAAAATCCCCAGGCGGTGCTCAATAGTCTGGAGGCTGCCTATTACTTCAAGATATTTCGGCAGTACCATCCCCAGGATTCAGTGCTTGGCTCTATTGGAATCTGGACCGGTTTCGATTTCGCGGAGGAGAGGGAACGCGTGCGCGGAACTATGGATGGCGATCTTAAACATGTACGTGAAGGAAGTTAGGATAAGGAAAAGATAGCATCAGACATTCTCCAATAGACAATGAATAGCAGTAGTGTCCGTGGCCGTAACCGGAGGGGATTCACATCCTTTCACATCTCTAACTCAGTCAGCTATTAAATTTGTCATTATTGCTGCTGGTAAATATGTAAAAGAAGGGAGGATATTGTAATATGATACGTGTTATAAATGAAAGAAGTCTGCTAAACGGAGAATTGGGTGACGTTGTGAGGTTGTTTTCTGAGGAAGCGAGAAGGGCAAGGGCTGCTGGTGGCTGTTTGTCGTACGAGATACTTCAATCGACGAGGGTCCATCATGTATGGTTAAGCTGCAGCACCTGGTCATCCAGTGATCACTGGAAATCATGGAAGACAAGTCAGTCCTGTAATGAGATCGAAGGCGAAATCAAATCTCATCTTCCTTTAACAGAGAAAGAGTCCGTCTTCACATGCATTCGCTGAGAATGGACACTAACGCATACCAATTTAATGTACAAAACTTAAATCCCCGACCGTAAGGTCGAGGGATGAAGTTTTCC
>CAYVQT010000030.1:0-12140 GCA_964453665.1 uncultured Dehalococcoidia bacterium
CAGGGTGGCCGGTTTGCTCCGTGAAGGCGGCCGATTTGGTCCGAAATACGCAACCAAATGGCGCAACAGCTTTGAGCAACGCCTCGGTATTCATGTATTCCAATTCTCTATGCCCACTTTCGAGGTTCAGGGTTTCTCTTATGCCGATTCTTTCCCTTATTGCATAGCTATCAATAACGCCTATTCGGTTACTTCAAGAACATTTACCTTATTTCATGAGCTATCACACGTCCTAAACAGTCAATCAGGATTGTGCAAGCCTAATGATATTGTCTCTAAACTAACTGACTCATTAGAATATGACTGTAATTCTTTCGCAGGCTGCATTCTTGTACCGTCAAATGAAGTAATCCCTGCACACGATAAAGATTCAATATACGAGCTTGCCACTAAGTTTAAAATAAGCAGCGAAGTATATCTTCGCAGATTGTTTGCCTTAAACTACGTTTCTGAAAATGAATTCTTCAACCTCTTAGACCAAATCCGCAGGTCAGTAATAACCACTCAACCTCATTATTCCAAGTCTCAAATCAAGCGAAGTATCAATTCAAGAGGGATATCTCTTTTTAACTCTACTGTAAATGCTATGAACGAAAGAAAGATTTCCTATTCACAATCGTCTGACATCTTGGGATTGAAGATAAATTATCTATTTGATTTATAACTATGCAACAGGATGTTAATATTATATTCTGTGTAGATACGTCCGCATTCGTAGATATTTATAGATATCTTATCAAATTCATTCCTCAACTTTACAGCGAGCTTGATAATCTTTTTAACAGTGGGCTACTTATCTCTCATGAAATTGTCTACGATGAAATAACTACCCGTTCAAAAAAACCTGATCGCCTTACTAAATGGATTTTACCAAAACGAGCTTTCTTTAAAGAGATCAATCTTCAACAGACACTTCTCGTTTCAAGCATTGTTCAACGATTTCCCACATTAATACACTACAATAAAGAGAAAAATGATGCGGACCCCTGGTTGGTTGCTACTGTTCTTGAATTAAAATCTTATCCAGATTTCTTCTCTACTTTATATGAGTATGTTATAGTTAGCGCTGAAAGCGCACTCATCCCCAATCGTCTACCGGCAGTTTGCAAGCATTATTCCATCAGACATATGGATATAAACGAATTTTTTAGCGCAAATGGATGGAGTATACAACTTCAAACTACACAAAATCCCTAATTTAGGCTTTTCCGACGTCCTGTTAGTACGGTAGGACGCCTTTCCTAATCATCTATTACTCCTGCAGCATCTTTTATACTTCTTACCTCTACCACTGCACGAACATAGGCGTAATTGGCATACCAGATGTGAACAATATCAAGTAGTTTGAGACTTTTATCATATACTGTATCTGCCGGTTCTCTATAGAATCAAGTTGTCCAGCTGTCGTAGTGAATTGTTACCGCACCTGACTTGGTGCATTTCTGCGATGAGCAGCGGACCTATGACTGAGGGCAGGATTCTATCCTGCCCTCTTTGTGTGTTTATTTAGGAATGTTGAGGTCGTAACTAATCCCCGGGCTAGTTCGTGCTGCCGTCCGGAGTTCTCACCAGCAGTACGGGGGTATTGCCCGCGTGAAGGACCTTGTCTGCGGTGCTTCCGAAGGCCCAGCGACTGATGCCTGAGCGCCCGTGTGTTGACATAGCCACTATATCGGCTTGTATTTCATCTGCGAACCTGATGATCTCATCGGCCGCGGCGCCGACTGACACCTCGGCTTTTACATTGATACCCCTGTTTTTCAGTGCGGCGATGACCGTTTCCAGGTAGTGTTCCGCTTTTTCCTTAAACCGCTCCATATCCTCCGGAGTGAAAGGCATCTGGACGGTTTCGCCCGGGATGCTGTAGACGAAGTATGTCGGGGACATGACATGAAGAAGAACGACCTCCGCCTTAAGTGTGGAGCCCAGCTCCTCAATGTGGGGGATTATCGCCTCACTTTCCTTTGAGCCATCCAGGGGTACCAGCGCCTTTCTCACCACGCCCGTCTCGCGCACATCGGGACGGCCACCCTCGGCCCTGATGAGTGCCACCGGCCGATTTGTGGCTCTAACTACTTTAGAGGCGACGTCTCCGAGGACCCAGCGCCTGATGCCCGAACGGCCGTGAGTTGCCATGACAATCAGGCCGACTTTCTCCGTCTCGGCATAGTCCACAATCTGCTCGGCAGTATGGCCGACAAGATGGGCTGAGTGAACCTTAATTCCCTCCGCCTCGCTTCTCCCCCTTATTTTTTCAGCCATTTCCTGGATGTAGACCTCGTGTGCATGGTAGTCATCTGCCTTCTCTGAGGCACAGATGTGTATTAAAGTGAGTTCGGAACCGAGGCCTGCCGCCAGCCCCTCAGCGTACGGTAGAACTACCTCGGCCAGCTCTGAGCCGTCCAGTGGAACCAGTATTCTCTTGTACATTGCTGACCTCCTGTGATGTTAGTATAACGCTTGCGCGTAGCCCTTGAAAAATGAATACGGTTTCAACCGTTTGCCTTCTTATTAAGCCCTGCTAGTCTATTAACGCCTAAATGAAAAACAATCACGGCTTTTTCAGAACCGTGTCATGGCCTCCTACATTGCGAAGTATGATGCCCTCCCCCACCATCTCAAAAGTCATTCTAAGCCTTCTGGAAGGGCGAGCTTCCCAGACTTTCTGCCGTCCCTCCATTTTCTTAACGTGCAGGCTGGGGTGTCTCAGGTTGTCACCTAAGAGGACAAGCGCCTTGCGAACGTTCCGCTTCTCGGCATCGCTGAGTCTCATATATGCCTGCTCAAATCGCTCAGTAAAGAGGATCTCCACAGCTATGCTTTATCCTCAAGATACTTTACTGCCTCGGCAGTTGATTTGAATCTCTTTATCCGGCCGGCTTTGATATCTTCGTCTGCTTTGCGCTCCCCCTCTTGCCAATCTTCGGTCCAGAAATATGCCTGGCTTGCGTCCACAAGCTTCTTAGGTGTTAATATTATATGTCCTTCCTCGTCGAGGTCAACCTCGACAAAATCACCAGGCTGCATGTTGGTCTTTGTCCTGACTTCCTTGGGAAGAGTGACCTGCCCACCGCTTGTTAACTTTGCTATCATCCCCATCAGCTTCTCCTTGGTATATTGGCACATTATGCCATTATGCTAATGATATTCTACCACACATCGGGGCGAGGAGACAAGTGAAAGTCGATTGGTAAACAGAGAGTGAGGACAGGTTTCGTACGTGGTATTGGCCATTCCATAGCTCAGGAAGGGTTGACCCGATTGGAATTAAACCCTTAGCGCTTATCACTCCTTCGCCTTCTGCTGTAGCTCGTAGAGCTTGGTGATAGCCTGAAGCGGGGTCATTGATGAGACGTCCATTGCCAGGATTTCATCTACTACGGGTGAGGTCTGGCCTAGAAGCGGTAGCTGCTCCGCAGGGGCCTTCTCCCGGCGGCGACGGCGTGCGCTCCGCTCCGCTTTCTCATCGGTGTGGTTTTCAAGCTCGGTCAGTACGTCATCGGCGCGGTGCAGCACAGCCCGGGGCAGACCCGCAAGCTGCGCCACATGGATGCCGTAGCTCTTGTCCGCACCACCGGGTATTATCTTGCGCAGGAAGACCACCTTGCCGCCTTCCTCCGATACCGCTACGTTAAAGTTCCTCACGCGGGGCAGGAATTTCGCGAGCCCCACAAGCTCGTGATAGTGGGTGGCGAACAGTGTCTTGGCCCCCAGCCTCGGGTGGTTGTGGATGTATTCAGCCACAGCCTGCGCAATGGAGAGCCCATCGTAGGTTGAGGTCCCTCGCCCGATTTCGTCCAGTATGATCAGTGATTTTGAAGTAGCGTTGTTGAGTATGTTGGCTGTCTCCAGCATCTCGATCATGAAGGTTGACTGACCGGTTACCAGATCGTCCTGTAGGCCGACCCTGGTGAAGATACGGTCCACCAGCCCTATGGTTGCCGAGTCTGCGGGAACGAAGCTGCCTATCTGGGCCAGGAGCACAATAATCGCTACCTGGCGCAGATAGGTCGACTTGCCCGACATGTTGGGGCCGGTAAGGATAATCAGTTGCGCATCTTTATTAGAGAGATAAACGTCATTGGGAACGAATTGCTCATCTTCCAGAACTCGCTCAACCACGGGATGGCGCCCGTTGGAGATCATTATCGAATCGTCCGTGGTCAGCTCGGGGCGAGCGTAGCCATACCTTGCCGCGACCTCGGCGAAGGCGGAGAGGACATCGATTTGGGCGATAGCCGAGGCGATACCCAGGACGCGGTCACTCCATCCTCCTACCTGGCGGCAAACCTGGCGAAAGATGGCATTCTCCAGCTCGGAGATCCTGGACTCAGCACTGAGGATCAGCGATTCGTACTCCTTGAGCTGTGGGGTGAAGTAACGCTCGGCTCCTGCCAGCGTCTGCTTGCGTATATAGTCCTCGGGCACCCTGTGAACGTGAGGGGAGGTTACTTCGATATAGTAACCAAATACCTTGTTGTATCCCACCTTGAGTGACTTGATGCCTGTCCTGTCACGTTCGGTTTTCTCCAGATCTGCCAGATATTTTCTGGCGTTCGATGAAGCCGAACGAAGCTCGTCCAGTTCACTGGCGAATCCTTCCCTTATCACGTCTCCGTCTCCCACCGTTACCGGTGGTTCATCTACAACAGCGTGGGAGATCAATGTTATGATGTCGTCACAGAGTTTGAGTTCCGAATTGAGCCACTCTAATTCCTCTTCTTCCACCAGCACGGCCTTTAGCAGCGGGACCTGCTCCAGGCTGTGGCGCAGTGCGACCAACTCTCTCGGAGTAGCGATGCCCGCCCTCACCCTGTTGATCAGTCGCTCTATATCGCCGAGCTTGCCGAGGAGGCCTATTATCTCAGCCCGCCGGGGCGACTGAAAGCAGGAAACAGCCTGGTGCCTTTGCTCCAATTTGTCCACATCGAGAAGGGGCTGCCCCAACCACTTCTTGAGCAATCTCCCTCCCATAGGAGTCCTGGTGAGGTCGATAGCGGACAGCAGCGAGCCGCTGGTCAGTCCCAGGCGGCCGCTCTGAAATAGCTCCAGATTGCGCCTTGTTTGGGCATCCAGCGTCATGAAGGACTCGGTGGAATATGTAGCGAGGCTGTTGATTTGCGCCAGGGCATCCTTCTGGGTCTGCCCCAGGTATTCGAGTATAGCGCCTGCTGCTCTTATCGCCAGCGGAAGATGGGCGCAGCCGTAGCCTTCCAGAGAGCCGGCGTCGAAAGTGTCGAGAAGTATCTGCCGGGCCGTGTCAAGCTCGAACCGCTCGTCATCGAGCTGTGTCGCCGGCGCCCATGACTGGGGCACCTTGGCATTTCGGGGGATGAGCACCTCTGAGGGGTGGAGGCGCTCCAGCTCCAGGGGAACATTTTCAGCAGGAATCTGGGTGGTTGCGAACTCGCTCGTTGTTATGTCAATATATGCTATCCCCGCCTCTTCGCCTTCGACGATGATAGATGCAAGATAATTGTTCGTCTTAAGTTCGAGCAGGTTAGGCTCTACCACGGTACCCGGGGTTACCACTCTGACCACCTCGCGCTCCACTATACCCTTTCCTGCTTTGGGTTCGCCCATCTGCTCGCAGATGGCCACTTTATAGCCCTTATTGATGAGCCTTGCCAGATAGTTATCGAGAGCATGGTAGGGAATCCCCGCCATGGGATAGCGCTGCCCCTTGCCCATCTCCCTGGAGGTCAGTGTTATCTCCAGTTCGCTGGAGACCAGCCTGGCGTCATCATCGAAGGTCTCGTAGAAATCGCCCAGGCGGAAGAAGACAATGGCCTGAGGATAGCTCCGCTTGATCTTGAGATACTGGCTTCTAATAGGTGTCATCGTCGGTTCACCGCTGTTTTGGCTATTTTACTAGAAGTGCTCTTACAAGGGAAGTTATAGCAAGGCCTTTCCGCAGAACATAGTAAACCCGTGGGTATGACGTGCCCCTCAACTGCGATAATACTGACGAGTATTACCCGGCCAGCTCTGGATAAATTTAACCCGGTACCGAGTTTCGCGGGAGACTCATAGTCTCTCAAAGTGACAGAATCAAGAGGACGTATAATTCGATCTAATTGCTCTCGGGCGCCGCACGGGCGCCCTGCTGGTCATCCTCACCCACTACATCCGGTGATCCTGATATAGTCTTTTTTCGTTACCGTATCTTCACATTCGGGAGTGGTGACGGTGAGGGTAACTGAATAGGTACCATTTCTCGTGTAAATGTATGCCGGGTTCTGCTCGGTGCTGTCAATTATACCGTCGCTTTTGAAGTCCCATGCCCAGCTGGTAACATTGCCCATCGCCGCATCAATAACCGACAGATCGGTGAATTGTATTGGATTTCTGCCGTCCATCTCCGTGGTATCGGTGATGAAATCGGCAAAGTGCGGGCAGGGGAGGAACACAAGGTAATCTGATTTTACCTCGGTGTCGTTGCCGTCTGGTCCGATAACCGTCAGGCTGACGGTATAGTTGCCCGGTTCGCTGTAGGTATACTTCGGGTATTGAAGGTCACTATCGACTACTCCGTCGTTATCGAAATCCCACTGCCGGGCAGTGATGTTACCTTGCGATATGTCAGCGAACTGGACCTCCTCCGGTATGTAGCTATTGGGGGGAATAGCGAGGAACTCAGCCTCGGGGGGCGCCGCCCCGCAGCCAGCAAGGCAAGCCGCTATTAATACAATCACCCCTATAACCGCTGCTGTTGTTTTAGCCATTTCGCTATCCTCGCCTGATCGTCTATTTATAGTCTGCCGGTGCTATACTCATTTTGCGATTACATTGTATAGGCTGGTGAATGTCCCGTCAACGTCAGGTCAGGATACATTGTACGCAATACGCCATACATTTTACCCGTCAGATTGCTCGACATTGTATTGAAGGTGAAGGAGGTTGCTGCATGATTGCAGAAAATTAATGGATACGGGAGATACTTAACCTGAGCCGGTAAAGCTGAAGCGTGTTCCTGAAGACGTGCGGACTTTATTCTATGCGAAGCTATTAACTATCAAAGAGGTTGAAATAAAACGGAACCCTTGTCACTGTATCTCTTCCCTAAGCATGTCAATTGTATTGTACGCTTAGACGCAATCCTAAGCGCTCCAATCCCTTGATTCACTCTGTTAAGAAAATTCACATCTTGACTATTTAGCAACTCGGATAACTGAGGAGAGCATAACCCCGTTTTCATCATAGAAAGTGAACTCACATATATCAGGGCTTCCTCCATCACCAAGTCCGATGGTCACTTCCAGAAACCCGCCCGTAGCTTCCGCATCAGTGTATGGCTGGGTGATTAAGCCGTCAGGATCATTGCCAGTCGGATCACCGGGATCAATCCCAAGCCGAGAATTCGCATCGCACAAAGCGCCACAACTGTACTCTTCAAATCCCTCGGGACGAATCGAATGATACTTCCAGTGCCTGTCACCGCAAATGATGTAAAAGTTCTGTTCCAAAAATCCATTATCGGCAAGCCACGTGAAGAAAGCTTCGCCCTCAATCTTGAAGCCTCCTGGATTGGTGTGGTTATCTCTCTTGTATTCATCTTGACAATGTGTTCGTATCTGGGCCTCCGAAGGAATGATTACATCATCAGGTCCGATCATGGGTGTTGGGGATATGACGAATTTGAATGTAGCATCACTTGCCAGAAGGGTGTCCTTGAGCCATTGTTTTTGCGTTTCCCCCCATATTGTTTTGTCTGGACAGTCTTCCATCATGTTTGGGCTACGATAGTCCCTACCTTCCAGTAACCATATTTGTACCAGTTCGTTGATTCGATATGTACGGTATGTTACCGGGTCAGCTTCGTTGGGGTCTACCATTGGCACCTGTTCCAGGAACGTCTGGATTCCCAGTTCGGCTGATGGCGGGTGATCACAATGTGGATCGGCATCGTTGTAGCGGAAATCGTGATCGTCCTTCATCCAGTAGAAAGGCACCTGTGAGAACAAGCTTAAGAAACGTGGCTGCACAAACTGCAGATGCCAGTTTTCACGCAACTCATCTTGTGTTTCTCTGGGAACCGGAAAAGCATCATAGTATACGTTGTCACCAGTTGCGACCACGAAATCAGGGTTCATCAGCAGTATTGTTTCTAAGGCCGGGTATCCAAGCTCCCTGTTTGGCGGTCCCTCAGGAAAGTTGTGAAACGGCCAATAGTTCATACCCGTCACAACTATAAAAGAGGTCTCTCGCGCGACGTCCGGGCTGTCGAGTGTTCTGAATGTACAGGTCTGCCCTGTTGCCAGTGAGTCCGTGTTCGTGCCGTACAGCAGACGGTAGTAGTAACGTGTTCCAGGTTTGAGATCGGTTACCTTCGCTTTAACTATAAAGTCATTTCCGATTTGCGCGATAAGCCATTTGGTCAGTTGAGAGTCATGAAAATCGGAAGCAGCAGAGATTTCGAAGCGAGCGACTCCCGCAACCCCCACGAGTGGGTCGTCTTTTAGCGTCAAACGGGACTGAAGGATTGCGCTACTGCTGGTGACTTCGCCAGCCATCTCGCCCTGACCGTGATTAATACCGCCACCGTCTTCAGCAGCCGTTTCAGTTGGCATGAGGGTCTGCGGAGATGCAGCAGTCGGCGTAGCCGTTTCGTCCCCGCCACATCCGACGCCAATGATAAGCACCAGTATGAGTATTGGAGCTAATACTTTGGCTAGTTTACCCATACCCTGTCATTCCGTTAGCTACCATGACCCTGGCGGCGGATCCGAATCAATCATTATCAGAGATTCTGTGCCGATGAAGCTGACAGTGCTCTCGATCTTGAGCGGAGCAATAGACCTGCCGTTGTTAGCCCAGTACTCGACGCGGGTGGAGCCAACACCACCGCCCCCGGGTGTGCTGTTGTCTGTGTCGACCAGCGTATGGACGACCTTGAAACACTCGTAATTCACATCAGCGGCGACAACAACCGCATTATCCGCAACCACTTCTGCGTGGAAAGTGTCAGTCCAACTGGGCTGCAGGGACGTGTCGGAATCGCGAAACACCTCGTACGTCCAGCTGTCGCCGAGACTGTAAGGCCAGCCCGGATAGCCCTCGTATCCCGAATAGGTCGAGACGGTGATTGCGGTGTTGACTATCGGCAGGTTGATCTGCATAGCTTCCTGGCGGAGGATACGAAAGTCTTCCTGGCTCCGCCATGTCTCTTCGGTCGCCAGGGTGACTTTCGTGGAACCGACGATTATGGCGTTTACCTTTCGCTCCGGCAGCGGGTCCATCACGGTCACCGTGTAGAAGCAGGTATCTGAGCCGATGGCCACGTCGATCTCGGCGACCTTCAGGGTGTACGTGCTCTCGTTTACAAGACCTTCCCCGCTGTCATAGTTCACCAGATATGTCATTGTCGCCTTGGGCAGTATTTCGCTGTAGTCAGGGACATCCCGCGCCCGTAAAAGGTAGTACACGCTTGGTGCTACCACGGCGACACAGATGACAATGACAACGACGAGCAGCAACAGCCGCCATTTCCAGCCTATTCTCCTCAACCTTGACCAGATCCTGCGCATGGCATTTACCTCTTTCTGTGATCACTTCACAGAGTATGATAACGTCCTCACCAACCCTCGTGGGGCCCGGTCTCCTCGCTATGCCCTAATGTGCAGCCTCAGCAGCTTGGGACAGGATGTGGATAACGAGATTGATGGTAGCTAGAGCCCCATCCAAATCGCTCTGCATGCCACCGGTGACTACCGCCTGCAGCAGAGCAGATAACTCTTCATCCCCTATAGCGTCAATGGCTGTGCTGAGTTCCCCAAAAACAGCCACTTTGGCATCAAGGTCCTCCGCAGCGAGCAGCGCGTTGAGTTCATCGCTCAAATCGAGCATGGGCTGTACTTCGGCCGGGAAAGCCGCGGCCGAGTCCGCGCAGACACTGAGCATGTAGGTCGCCATGTCGAGGATGGCCAAGGCCGCTTCCTCATCGCCCTGCAGCCCTGCGGTCACGACCTCACCTAACAGGGCTGATAGATAATCGTCGTCCAGGGCCTCGATGGCTGTGCTAAGATCACCAAAGGCGGCCGCTTGCGCAGCCCTGTCTGGTGCCGTCGTCATCGCTTTGAACTCATCTACCGCACTCAGCAGGTCCGGCAGTTCTACTGGCTTTAACGCTTTGATCTCCGCCTCGAGATCTGCCACCTGGTCCTGTAGGTCAGCGATTTCGTCCTCCGCTGCAGCGAGATCAACTTGTGCTTGAGCGAGTACTGCTTCAGCCAAATCGCGCTCGGCGACGACAGCGTCGTAGTCTTCTTGAGAGACGCCGGATGAGCATGAAGTAAGTACCGTACCAGCTACGAGGAGCAAGGCGACACCGACACCCAGCAGCTTCACGTTCAACATTATCGACTTTACCTCCTAAGCTTTGATGGTTGCCAACCACAAGCCAGCATGGGATCAGGAGTTCCGCCAGCTCCCAACGGCCCCGTCAGTCCGACCTTATATGTGTTTTGCACAGGTAGTGTAAGGTGCTACGAACCTTGCACGTACAGATTCCTGGGACTATTACTACTGACCCCAATCCTGTGAATGATCGTACGCGCCATTGGGCATGGCTTATTACAGGGTATTATACCATCCATCAACAACGCTTCCTATTGGCAAGAAACGTTACTTTTTTAGGACAGTATCAAAGCAGGCCGAATAACGATGTGGAAAAAGGTCCGTAGTCAATCAAACGTGGTGCGTCAATTTTAGCCTATTAAATTTACCCTTAATCGCCCCTTTTTATGTCAGGTTTGACTGAGGAGGATAAACAGCGTTATGCAGAATTCGCAGCCCGGTCTTCTCTATTAAGTAGCACATCATTCGGGCACCCTGAGGGTTACGGTGGTGCCGCTGCCCATATCCGACTGGACGATCAGTGTGCCGCCGACCAGTCGTACCCGTGAACAGACATTCTTGGCTAACATCTGGCATGGCCGTATGAGTCATAAAGAAAGCCGCTATTCCGGACAGAAGAATAGCGGCTTTCAAGCTGAGCATTCGTTTCCATGCAGAACGTGAGCTGCATCAGAACAGTTAATACGGCAGCTTTTGCCGTAAGAGCCTTTTCCTGATGATATATGCGATAATGCCTGCTGCGAGCGCTGCGGCGATACCAACGTACAGGCTGGGGAACACCGGCACACCTGTGCCTGTAACCGGGGCTGGTGGATTCCCCGGCCCTCCCTGGTCGACTATAATGCCGTCGGCGACCCACCAGTCGTCGCCCAATCCGCCGTCCGTTAATTCGATGGTGATTACATTACCGGCGCTTTCCATATAGATCTGATACCAGTGAGGGCTGTGATCGCCCGGGGTCGGCCCGTACTTCCAGTATTGTGTTACGGGTCCGGGAACGCGCATGGTTAACTCAACGGTTTCCCCGGGCGCTGACAAACCATTGATCTCGAAAGAGAAAAAACCGTACGGGAAGGCAATAGCCGGTTTACCTTGAGGGGATACCGAGTTTTCGTGTATCGCAGCAACATTGACAATACTTGTCCCTGCTGGTGACGTGATGGTCACATACCCTCCGTCATGAGCATTAGGCAATGATGTAACATGCTCCTGTTGGGCATCCGGTACTCCATCATAGTTGCCATCTCCGTTATTGGGAGCGTTATTCTCGACGGCGTCGGGTACGCCGTCGATATCGCCGTCGCTGCTGACGTTTTCCGTGGTGAAAGTCAGGTCTTCGCCGTATGTGGTGCCATCGCCCACTGCCTTGGCCCTGAAGTGGTAGGCGGTGTCAGGCGACAGACCGGTGAGTGAGAAATGGTAAGGACCGGTTGAGCTCATCGCCCACGGTGTATCGGGCTCATGCTCGTATGGATCAGCGGGGTGTGTTGTGTAATAGGCATCCGTTGCCCATTGAAAGGATACAGCTATGGTGCCTGCGGTGCCGAGTGAATCCAGAATGCCGTTTAGGTCAGCGGAAGTGACGAATATACTGGTCGCCGGGTTGGTGGTCACTTCAGGCGGCACTGACATCTGAGGCGAGTCGGTCACAGTGATGGACTCGGAGACGTTTATGTAGACAGTCTGCGGCATCTCAGGCGAGTCGGTCACGGTGATGGATTCGGATACGTTTATGGAAACAGGTGGTAGAACCTCAATTGAGTCGGTCACGGTGATGGACTCGG
>CAYVQT010000030.1:12240-40452 GCA_964453665.1 uncultured Dehalococcoidia bacterium
AGACGTTTATGTAGACAGGCGGCAGCGCCTCAGGCGAGTCGGACACAGTGATGGACTCGGAGACGTTTATGTAGACAGGCGGCAGCGCCTCAGGCGAGTCGGACACAGTGATGGATTCGACTACGTCGATGACCACGTCTGGCTGAGCAAGGACAATCTGGTTGAACGTAGTCAATGGCAATAATAATACCACCAAAATAATAGCAGCAGTTATCAGGTATTTTCTAATACAGCGGTCTATTGAATTCATGCTACCAGCTCACGAATCACGAACTTACTACAATCCGATCAGCAGATTATACGGTTCAACGGCAAGCGCATGGCTATCGACACAAGCTGGGTATAACAAACAGTCGATTCTCTATGCACTTGATTTGACCCTATCCCCCAGTCGTCTTTAAGAGAATCCAATGACCACGGTGACCGCTATCTGCTGGCCTGTCAGAACGTCTATTGGTGTTATGGTCACTGCAGTGAAAGGTGCGCTTACAGTCTCTTCTCCAGGGCAGCTGTCAGGTGACCACCAAGATGGGCAATAAGTACTCCCTGTCATAACCCTATCGATGCTACCGTCCTGTTCCGCGACTATAATCCCTGTCAGCACCAGCTTATCCAAGTTGTCTCCCGAGTCGGGGCATGAAACACTCAGATTGCAGGACTTATTCGGATCGGTGGAAGGACAAAAATTGCTACATGGGTTCTCAGCAATCCATGCTGCCCCATTAGACCACGGCGAAGTGCCAGAAATGACAGTAAGATAAATCCACCAACCCCCCACAGTGTGCTCGCGGCTTAATAACTCTGGCAAATACGGTGCGTTGACTAGATAGTTGTCGAATTCGTGAGTTCTCACCAGCGTACCGTCGGGATCCATCACCTCGATGGTCCAGTGGCCGCTGACGTGAATGCTCTCGCCAGCGCCGTCGGCCGACGCCAGGGCAGCCTCTTCACCCGCAGTCGCGTCTGGCTGTGCTCCGTACACGCCAAATACCAACGCCAGTGCGACAACTGCGGCCAGCACCACCCCACTAAGCGCCATATATAGTTTCCTTCTATTCATATTGCCTCCTTTCCAAATATATACTGTATAGAATTCTATGCTATGAATTAAAATAGGAACGTATTAATAATGCATGAATGTATTCTTTAAACCTATATCCCTGCCATACGCCAGTAACATAATTTAAATAAAAAAAAGCCAAGACCTAACGGCGCTCGGCGTCCTACAACTAATGACCCTGTTAAGGTTACATCAAAGAGATTCGATATCTGGTAACCTTTATACTACTTCCATAATACTGTGTCAATGGTATTTATATATGGAATTACTTAACTTAACTTTAAATACCATTTATTACATTTATTGACTAACTTGTGTTTTTCTTAAGTATATTCCCGGAAGATACTATTAACATAACAGAAACTTACCGCTTGCGAAAAAGGGTTACTTTTTAGGACAATATCAAAGCAGGCCGAATAACGATATGAAAAAAGGTTCGCAGTCAATCCAACGCTGGACTTTAAATTTTAGCCTATTAAATTTACCCTTAATCGCCCCTTTTTACGTCAGGTTTGACTGAGGAGGATAAACAGCGTTATGCAGAATTCGCAGCCCGGTCTTCTCTATTAAGTAGCACATCATTCGGGCACCCTGAGGGTTACGGTGGTGCCGCTGCCCATATCCGACTGGACGATCAGTGTGCCGCCGACCAGTCGTGCCCTTTCCCTCATGCCTATTATACCCAGCTTTCCGTATAGAACCAGATCGCTTGTCCTTTGCGGCACATAGAATCCCTGACCGTTGTCAGTGATTATGAGGGTCAATGCGTCTTCACCAAAATCCATGGTCATCTCAACAGTTGATGCCTGGGAATGTTTTTTTACATTGCTGAGTATTTCCTGAGCGATGCGGAAGATAGCGAGCTCGCTTTCCGGCTGAAGACGGCGCTGATTGCCGGTAATACTGACCTCTGACTTTATGCCGTACTCCTTTTCGAGATCAGAGGCAAGCCACTCCAGCGCTGGCACTAAACCCAGGTCATCAAGAATCGATGGCCTCAGGTCCTGGCTGAAACGGCGTATACCTTCTAACACGGAATCGGTTGTCTCATATAACTTTTGCAGACGTTTAATCGCTGCCTTGGGTAGTTTTAATTCATCGGACATAAGCGCGTCCAGATCGCGCGAGAGGCTTATCAGGACCTGAGCTGTATCGTCGTGAAGCTCCCGGGAGATTCGCAGACGTTCGTCTTCCTGGACCCTGGTTATCTGCGTGATGTAATACTGCATATTCTGGCGCAGTCGCCTTTCTTCGGTGATATCCCTGACGATAGCCTGCAGGCCCATTGACTCATCAGCTCTCTGCAAGGGACTGACTTTAAGTTCAACATAAGCCTCGGTTCTGTCCTTCTTGATAAGACATAACTCTGTATCTTCGCGTTGTGTTTCTTCTTTTTGTGCCCCTGAGAATAGCTGTTTGACCTCATTCAGTCCTTCTGCACAGAAAAGGTTATATATAGTGGTGTTCAACAGCTCTTGATTGGAGTAGCCGGTGAGTTGTTCACAAGCTCTATTGACTGAGATAATGCGGCCAATGGAGGAGCAGATAAAAATGGCCTCACTTGCATTTTCAAACAGACCCCGGTAGAGCTCCTCGGATAGCTGCAGCTGCTGGGTGATAACCTTTTGCTCAAGGGCGAGGAGGGCATGTCCGATAGCGATTCCGATTGCCTCGCCGGAAGCAGTGAGCAAGTCCAGCTTTGAGCTGGTGTCGTCATGCTGGTTCCCCATCGCTATACCTAATGTCCCTCTTATGGCTATTCTCGAACGTAAAGGCACGATTATTATCGCTCCCGTATCTTCCCTCCCGGGTAACCTCAGGTTAAAATCGTGAGACGCTTTGTCCACGACCTTGGGCTTCCCGAACTGAGCTACTTGCCCGTCGAGGTTTTGTCCGCGCTTGACCCGGCTGGCCGCATTGACGAATTCCGGAGATAGTCCCTGATGGGCACTTAGAACAAGGTCTCCGGTCTCGTTGTCCTCCACATAAATCCAGCCGACCTCAGCCCCGGTAACATTCAAGACCTCTTTTAACGCATTCTTTGCGATTTCGCCTATATCCAGGGTCCGATAAATAATAGTGGAAATGGTGTAGAGCGAGAATAGCTGTTGCTGTTGCTGTTTGATGGTCTGGAGCGAACCCCTGAGCTCCTCCTGGGTAACCTCCAGCCGGTAAACGGTCTTCAGTTGCCTGTCGATTAACCAGCTTACAAGCAATCCGATGAACAGGAAGGCGATTATCTCCGCTATCGCTTCTCCCTGTTCACTGGCGGTAATCACTAAAGCACGGGGCAGTAGAGCCAGGCTGATCACGATGGCGGCGGTTGTGCCGCCCCTGAAGCCGAAGACCAGAGCGGCGTAGGCGACCGGAATTATTGAAAGGATACGATGGGTCGAGTAGCGAGTCAGTCCAATGGGAGCCCTGTCAACAACATCCCTGATCATAGGGATCTGGTCTGCGTAATAGAAGACTGCCCCGCCGGTCATAATAGCCAATATAATCCAGAGATGAGGGTTCTTGAGTATCTGTTTCATGAACGGCTTCCCCGTCGATGTGCTCTAGACTATATCGTCCAGTGTAAACCAGCCCCTCTTTAGAGCCTCCAGTATGGCTTCGGTCCTGGAGCCCACGTCCATCTTGCGGAAGATGTTGCCCAGGTGAGCCTGAACCGTACGCCTGCTTAAGTGAAGTTGCTCTGCAATATCTGGATTACTCATGCTGGCCGCCGCAAGTCTGAGTATCTCCATCTCCCGCTCACTCAGTTCTTGCGGCAGGACTGTCTCTCCCGCCTGCTCTGCAGTGTTCGCATAGCGGGCAAAGACCTTTCGTGCAATGGCAGGGTGAAGGACAGCTTCGCCTGCTCGTACGGCACGAATGGCATTAACCAAATCGTTTTTCCCGACATTCTTCAACAGGTAGCCTGCGGCACCTGCGTCTAAAAGTGCCAGGATGTACTGGTCATTGTCATAGGCGGTAAGTATCAGAACTGCTGTAGCCGGGTAGTCAGCCTTAATACGCCTTGTGGCTTCGATACCGTTAACATTGGGCATGGCTATATCGATCAATGCGACGTCGGGGTGGACTTGTGAGACGAGTTGGACTGCCTCTTCCCCGTCGCTCGCTTCACCGACCACTTCTATGTCCGGCTCTGTCTCCAGAAGACTACGGGTGCCCTGGCGTACCAAAACGTGATCGTCAGCGATAATCACCCTTGTCTTATCCATCTTCTTACTGCCTCAATGGTTTCAGGCCTCTACTCCATTTCCAATTATAGCCTTTCGAAGGGAATAGTCAAAGGGGCTTGAACCTTTTTAAATCCGCTACTGTGAATTAATAGTGCAGCTGGTTATCAGATGTACACATGGCCTAGACGAGAAATAGGCCATGTCGCTAATGTAGAAAAGGCCAGGTGACGGATGAAAACGCGGGTAGCAGATGCTAACCTGTTAAATGGAGGGAATTGAAAGGGTGGAAAAAGACATGGATAACACAGTTTCCGCAATACTTAGAGAGTTGGAGAGGGACCTGACAGCCGAGGTAGGTAATTTGCCCGGGAAAGAATCAGTCTCAGGCAAAGAAGCTATTCTCGCGGTGCTGGGTAAAGCGGCCGATGACCACAAGTTCCTCGCCAGACTTGCGGAGGATCCGACTCCGGTGCTCGAAGAATACGATTTGACTAAGGAGCAAAAGGCAGCCCTGGCTTCAGGCGACCTGCGCCGGATAGAGTCGTGGGTTGGTAAGCTGGACAAGCGGTTGAGCACCTGGGTCTGGTGCCGTCTCCAGCAGGAAAAGTGGTAGTCCTTAACTGGCACTGGAAAAGATGCTGAACTTTCCTACCATCGGGTTCAAGTTAAACTTAAAGCTGTGTCTTTTAATAGAAGTCAGTACCGGGAGGTGAAATGGAGGCTACGCAGGAAAAAGCAAAGACCGTAGAAAGCAGTGTATCTGAAATTTTAGAGTCATATAAAGGTGAACCAGGCGAGTTAATACCGATACTTCAAAGGGTTCAAAGGGAGCTGGGTTATTTGCCCGAGCAGGCGATGAGGCAAATAGCTAGATTTTTACATTTAGAGGAGAGCACTGTCTTCGGCGTTGCGACCTTTTACGCCCAGTTCAAGCTTGTTCCGGGGGGACGGAACATCGTCAGGGTATGTCGGGGAACAGCTTGCCATGTAAAGGGAGGAGCGCGAATCCTCAGGGAGGTGGAGAAGCAGCTGGGCATAAAGCCCGGGGAATGTACCCCGGACCTTGAATATGGCTTGGAGACGGTGGCCTGTATCGGCGCCTGCGCTCTGGCACCTACGATGGTGGTAAATAAGCAGACCTACGGTCGGATGACGACCAAGAAGGGGGCTGAACTCTTCAAGCACGGACATTCAGGAGAGGAGAAATGAGTGCGAAGGGAAATGGCAACGGTACGTCCGATGGGCAGCGCACTGTCCTGATCTGTCAGGGCACAGGCTGCACCTCATCCAATTCTGAGCAGATCAGGGTTGCGCTGGAGGCGGAGGTGGAGCGGGCAGGGTTAGCAGATGTCAAGGTCGATTTCACAGGCTGCCATGGGTTCTGTCAGCAGGGGCCCATAGTGGTTGTCGAACCTGAAGGCACCTTCTACACTCATGTGCAGCTGGAGGATGCTGAGGAGATCGTTCGTTCTCACCTGGTGGAAGGCAAGCCCGTTGAGCGTCTGTTCTACCGCGATCCTGTTACCGATGAAGCGATAGCCAGATACAGTGACGTTGTCTTTTACAAGAAGCAGAAACGTCTGATCCTGCGCAACTGCGGCCACATAAATCCGGAGAATATAGATAGCTATATCTCGGTGGGCGGCTACGAAGCATTGAACAAGGTGCTTTCTTCAATGTCTCCGGAGCAGGTCATAGATGAGGTCAAGAAGTCGGGGCTGCGGGGTCGCGGCGGGGCTGGCTTCTCCACGGGGCAGAAATGGGAGTTTTGCTACAGGGCGCCCGGTAACGAGAAGTATATGATTTGCAATGCCGACGAGGGCGACCCCGGTGCTTTCATGGACCGCAGCATAATGGAGGGTGACCCTAACACAGTCCTCGAAGGGATGATAATCGCTGCTTATGCCATCGGAGCCAGTGAGGGCTATATATATTGCAGGGCTGAATATCCACTGGCCATCAAACGCCTGTATATTGCCATTGAGCAGGCAGAAGAGCGTGGATTTCTGGGCAAGGATATCCTGGGCTCGGGCTTCAATTTCGCGGTGCACGTTAAGGAAGGTGCGGGCGCCTTCGTCTGTGGCGAGGAGACGGCTTTAATGGCGTCAATCGAAGGCAAGAGGGGCATGCCTCGCCCTCGTCCTCCGTTCCCGGCGCAGTCAGGTCTATGGGAGAAGCCAACAAACATCAATAATGTAAAAACCCTTGCGAGCATCCCGGTGATTATCGGCCAGGGGGCGGAGTGGTATTCGAGCATAGGCACGGATAAGAGCAAGGGCACTGCCGTGTTTGCCCTGACGGGCAAGGTCGCTAACTCGGGCCTGGTAGAGGTGCCGATGGGTATGCCCCTGCGGGAGATCATCTTTGATATCGGCGGGGGAATCCCCGACGGCAAGCGTTTTAAGGCAGTACAGACCGGCGGCCCATCCGGTGGTTGTTTGCCCGCCAGCTTTCTGGATTCACCGGTCGAATATGAGTCGCTGGCGGCTGCGGGCTCTATCATGGGGTCGGGGGGCATGGTGGTGCTGGATGAGGATACCTGCATGGTGGATGTGGCAAAATACTTCCTCTCATTCACACAGCTCGAATCCTGTGGCAAGTGTATACCTTGCCGCTGGGGCACCAAGCAGATGCTGGACATCCTGGAAGATATTGCCAATGGTAAAGGGCAGATCGAGGATATCGATTTACTTATCGAGCTGGGAGAGGCTGTGAAGGCCGGTTCGCTCTGCGGCCTGGGACAGACCGCACCCAACCCGGTACTGTCCACAATTCGTTATTTCCGTGATGAATATGAGTCCCATATAAAGTGGTTGCACTGCCCCGCTGCTGTATGTAAAGGGTTGGTTAAAGCGCCTTGCAGCCATACCTGCCCTGCCGGAGTGGACGTCCCGCGCTATATTCGGCTCATTGCTGAAAAGAGGTACGACGAGGCGGTGGCTGTGATTCGAGAGAGGATTCCTTTCCCCTCGGTTTGCGGGTATGTCTGCTTCCATCCCTGCGAGACCAAATGCCGCAGGGGCCAGATCGATGAGCCAATCGCGATAAGGGCACTCAAGCGTTTCGCTGCCGACCATGCCAGGACAGATGGTCTTGGTGAACTCCGGGTCGCGCCGCCCTCCGGTAAGCGCGCAGCCATTATCGGGTCGGGACCGGCCGGGCTGACGGCAGCGTACTATTTGGCCAAGATTGGCGGCCATGAGGTGACAGTTTTTGAGGCATTGCCTGAAGAGGGAGGGATGTTAAGAGCGGGCATCCCCAGGTATCGGTTGCCCGAAGAGGTGCTGGACGCGGAGATAGATGTTATCAGAAAGGTTGGGGTTGAGATAAGGACGAATACCAGAGTAGAGTCCCTTGATATGCTTCGCGAGCAGGGATATGACGCGATATTCCTCGCCGTTGGGGCACATGCCGGGGTCAAGATGGGCGTTGCCGGAGAAGAGATTTCCGAGGTGGTAGACTGTGTCTCCTTGCTTCGGGATGTCAGCTTAGGTAAGAAAGTTAAACTCGGGGAGAAGGTAGCTGTGGTCGGTGGTGGCAATGCGGCGATTGATGCATCCCGCACAGCCCGTCGCCTTGGAGCTAAAGAGGTTACCATCCTCTATCGCCGCAGCCGGGATGAGATGCCAGCTGCCAAAGAGGAGGTTGAGGAAGCGATGGAGGAAGGCGTGGACATGCAGTTTCTCGTCGCTCCCAAGAGGATATGGCGGCAAAACG
The DNA here is from genome assembly GCA_964453665.1 of uncultured Dehalococcoidia bacterium. Taxonomy (GTDB): domain Bacteria; phylum Chloroflexota; class Dehalococcoidia; order SZUA-161; family SZUA-161; genus DAOUTY01. Next base: position 20,203 of record CAYVQT010000030.1, read on the forward strand.
GACATGTCCGGATGGAGTGTATTCGTATGGAGCTTGGGAAGACCGATTCCAGCGGAAGGAGACGTCCTGAGCCGGTGGCTGACAGTGAATTCGATAGAGCGTTCGATACGATAATAGCGGCCGTTGGTCAGGCGCCGCAGATTCCGGGCGAGATGGGACTGGCAATCGATAAACGGGGCACCCTGCATGTTGACCTGGATACACTCGCAACGGATGTGGAAGGTGTTTTCGCGGGTGGTGATGTGGTAAGCGGCCCGGCTTCGGTAATCGAGGCTATCGCGGCGGGGAGACAGGCTGCCATCTCTATAGATAAGTACCTCGGGGGTAGCGGAGTAATCGACGAAGTGCTGGCACAGCCGGAAGAACCCCAGGCACCGCCTGAGATGGAAGAGGAGGAGGAAAGGGGCCGCCCGGAGATGCAGTCCTTGCCGCCCGGCGAGCGAACAAAGGACTTCTCTGTAGTCGAGTGCGGCTTCACAGAAGCTGAAGCAATTGAGGAAGCCAGGCGATGCTTAAAATGCGACCTGGAGGAGGAGTAGGGCAGTATGTCCGGTGGTGAAACGAACGGGGTTCGCGGTTTCATTTATCTGGGAGGAGAAAAATGGTCACAAAGGAACCAACTGTTTTAGAGGAAAAGAAGCTGGATACCGTTACCCTGACCATTGATGGCAAAAAGGTTGAAGCTGCCAATGGCGCTACGGTGCTGGAAGCGGCGCTGGATGCTGGCATCTATATTCCGACTCTCTGCTATGCGCCTGATCTGAAACCCTACGGCGCTTGCCGCCTCTGCATCGTTGAGATTGAGGGCATGCGCGGCCTGGTCACTTCATGTACTACCAGGGCAACAGATGGGATGGTGGTGCATACGGAGACGCCCAGGGTGAGCCAGTCGCGCCGCACTACTATGGAGCTGATTATGGCCAACCATCAGGGTGATTGCCTGACGTGTGCCAAAAACCAGCAGTGCGAGCTCCAGAAGATTGCGCGATATCTGGGAATAGAACAGGAGCACTTCGATCGGCTGCGCAAGAGCACGCGCGTGCTTCCCATTGACACGAGCCATCCCGCTTTTAACCGTGATCCCAACAAATGTATACTCTGCGCCAAATGTGTACGCGCCTGCCACGAGATAGCTTGTGTTGGCGCTATAGACCTGGCCTTCCGGGGCTACGACGCTAAGGTCAGCACTTTCGGCGACAAGCCTATTCTTGAATCCATTTGCGAGTCCTGCGGAGAGTGCATCGAGCACTGCCCCACGGGGGCCCTTGTGCCCAAGAAGGTCAAGCAGGCAGCCAGTGAAGTCAAGACGGTCTGCCCTTACTGCGGCGTCGGCTGTTCCATATACCTGGGTACTCGCGGCAATAAGATCGTCAGTGTACGGGGCGACAAGGAAAGCCCTGTTAATAAGGGAGGCCTTTGTGTCAAGGGACGCTTTGGTTTTGACTTCGTTGAACATCCGGATAGGCTGACCATGCCTCTGGTAAGGAAAGACGGGCGTGCCAAGGATGTGAAGGTTAATGGCAACCTGCGCGATGTATTCCGCGAAGCCAGCTGGGATGAGGCCCTGGACCTGGTCGCTGAGAAGCTCTCAGCGATAAAAGAAGAGCACGGTCCGGACAGCATCGGGGTGCTCAGTTCGGCCAAGTTCACCAATGAAGAGAACTATCTGGTGCAGAAGTTCGCGCGCGCGGTTCTGGGCACCAACAATGTCGATCACTGTGCCCGTCTGTGCCATGCTTCCACAGTGGTTGCCGCCCTGGCCGCATTCGGTGACGGGGCCATGAGTAACTCCATCGCCGACTTTGCCAAGGCCGACCTCCTGCTGGTGATCGGCTCCAATACGACCGAGTGTCATCCCATCATCGGCAGGACTGTTCGTCAGTCCGTGAAATTTAATGGCGCGAAGCTTATTGTCGCTGATCCCCGCTCTACCGAACTCTCTAAACTGGCGGATGTTCATCTGCGCCACAGGCCGGGAACGGACGTGGCCCTGCTCAATGCAATAATGCACGTGATTATTGATGAGGAGCTGCACGAAAAGAGATTTATCGAGGAGCGCACGGAAGGCTTTCAGGAGCTTGCGGCCACCGTCAGGCGTTACACTCCGGAGATGGCCGAGGAGATAACGGGCGTAAGCAAGTCAGATATAGTGCAGGCTGCTCGCCTTTTTGCCGGTGCCGGGAAGGCTGCCATTCTCTATGGCATGGGTATAACCCAGCACACAACGGGTACCGATAACGTTAAAAGTGTAGCCAACCTGTTGATGCTCACCGGCAACATGGGGCGCGAGGGGACCGGGTTCAGTCCCCTGAGGGGTCAGAACAATGTTCAGGGTGCATGTGACATGGGCGCGTTGCCCAATGTCTTCCCGGGCTACCAGAGAGTGGATAATCCTGACGCCAGGCTCAAGTTTGAGTCGGCCTGGGGATGCTCTTTGTACGACAAGCCCGGACTGCCCGTCACTGAAATGATGGGGGCTGTTTCCCAGGGTAAGATGAAGGCTATGTACGTGGTAGGCGAAAATCCCATGATGAGCGAACCCTACCTCGCCCACGTTAAAAAGGCAATGAGTAAACTGGAGTTCCTGGTAGTTCAGGACGTTTTCCCCACAGAGACGGCTGTGCTGGCTGACGTTATCCTGCCCGCGGCTGCCTTTGCTGAAAAGAACGGCACCTTTACCAATACAGAGAGGCGTATACAGAAGCTTAACAAGGCCGTTGAACCGCCCGGCGAGGCCAGACCTGACTGGCGGATCGTATCTGACCTCGCGAATAAGATGGGGCATCCTTTCGACTATGAAAGTGCGCAAGATGTTATGGAGGAGATCGCATCTCTCACCCCCATCTATGGCGGGATTCACTATGACCGGCTGGATAATTACGGGCTGCAGTGGCCCTGTGTGGACAGACTTGATCCCGGGACCCCGATTCTTCATGAGGGTAAATTCACGCGCGGCCTGGGCAAGTTCCATGCTGTGGAGTATCAGCCTCCGGCGGAGTCGGTCTCCGAGGATTATCCGCTTATCCTTACCACAGGCCGGGTATTGGAGCACTGGCATACGGGCAGCATGAGCCGTAGGTCCGAGGTGCTGAATACGCTGAACCCCGGTGGGTCGGTTGATATTCATCCCAATGACGCGCTGAAGATGGGCATAGTGGACGGCGACCTGCTGTCCATAGCATCTGAGCGTGGAAAGATAGAGACCCCCGTCCGGATTACGGACGAGACCGCTCCCGGTCTTGCCTTCATGGCTTTCCACTGGCGCGAGTCACCGGTAAATGCGCTGACTAATGATGCATTGGACCCGGCGGCCAAGATACCGGAGTTTAAGGTCACCGCGGTCAAGGCGGTGCTGGCGGTTCTGGACCGGGCTGCTCAGGATAATGAGTTCTTCGCGCGGCTGGCGGCGAATCCTGTCGAGGCGCTGAAGGAGTATGATCTGACCGCTGAGGAAAAGGCAGCCATTTTGAGCGGCGACGTACGCAGGATAGAGAAGTGGGCTGGCAAGCTGGACGAGCGGTTGAAGACATGGCTTGTCGCCCGGTTACAGCAGGAAAGCTGGTAGGGCAACCTGCCGAGGTTTGGGATAACCAGGCTCAGCACAGGGTCTAAGCACGCGTGCTGTCAGTAACGGGTGGGTTGGAGTATCCGCTCCAACCCACCCCTGCGTATCTATAACGTGCACAATGTAGCGGGCACGGTCACCGTGCCCCTACGGTATTATTTCACCCTAATCCTTCGACAAGCTTAGGGCGAACGGTTTATATCCTATTTTCGTGGCGATGATATAAGAAGGGCGCTCGTGGTGACAGCATGGGTAGCCTGGAGCATCTGCTCCAGGCGTTTGTTGGAGCGGATGCTCCGACTGTTTTATTTCACCCTCATCCTTAGGCAAGCTCAGGACAGGCTCTAACCTCTCCCGTCAAGGGAGAGGTAACTATTATTCACCCTTTTCCTGAGCCTGTCGAAGGACAAGGCAATTTTTATCCTCCCTCCCCTTGCGGGAGGGAGTTAGAGGGAGGGGTGGCTTCGCCGCGCCCGCAGTGATATATAGGTAGTGGGCTGTGATATAAGGGTCTTGAGGATTGGCCACTACTGACCGAACCGGCCCGGCATCTGTAAATAGGCCCGTAGCCCTTACAGCTCCCTGAGATAGGCATCCATGGAAGCGGCGGCTCTCTTGGCCGCGCCCATGGCGCTGATCACCGTGGCAGAGCCGGTAACTACGTCTCCCCCGGCCCATACACCTGGTTTGGATGTTTTGCCTGTTTCTTCGTCGGCAACAACCGTGCCCTTCTTTGTGGTTTCCAGCTCTTTGGTGGTAGTCGGCACCAGGGGGTTGGGTGTGGTGCCCAGCGCTACGACCACGATATCGAAATCTATGGTAAATTCACTGCCCTTCTTGGGAATAGGGCGTCGCCGACCACTTTCATCGGGCTCTCCAAGCTCCATCTCAATGCATTCCATACTGGTGACCCAGCCCTGTTCGTTGCCCAGGAACCTCACCGGGTTAGTGAGCAGCTTGAAAACAACGCCTTCCTCCTCAGCGTTCTCGACCTCTTCCCGCCTTGCCGGAAGCTCCTCCCGGGAGCGACGATATACGATATTGACCTCGGAGAAGCCGAGCCTGAGGGCGCACCTGGCAGCGTCCATAGCCACGTTGCCACCGCCTATCACGGCGATTTTCCTGCCTATCTTTATCGGGGTGTCGTATTCGGGGAAGAGGTAAGCCTTCATCAGGTTGGTCCGGGTGAGGAATTCGTTGGCAGAGTAGATGCCGTTGAGGTTCTCACCGGGGATATTGAGGAACATGGGCAGGCCGGCCCCTGTACCCAGAAATACTGCGTCGTAGCCTTCTTCCAGGAGTTCATCGACTGTCGATATCTTACCGATCACCGAGTCCAGCTTGACCTCCACCCCCAGCGACTTCACATAATCTACCTCAACCTGGACGATATCCTTGGGCATCCTGAACTCAGGGATACCGTACATCAATACTCCGCCGGCGATATGCAGTGCCTCCAATATGGTGACCTTGTGTCCCCGTTTCGCCAGATCGGCGGCTACAGTGAGCCCTGCCGGCCCGGAACCGACTACTGCCACCCTCCTGCCGGTAGCCGGGGCGATCTCCGGGGTCGAGTCAGGCTGATGTTTAAGTTCCCAGTCGGCCACATAACGTTCCAGACGACCTATCGCTATGGGGGCACCTTTCTTACCCAGGGCGCATACTTGCTCGCACTGTGTTTCCTGGGGACAAACCCGGCCGCATATACCTGGCAGGGCGTTCTTGCTTTTTAAGATTTTTACGGCCTCGGGCATATTGCCCTCGCGGACTGCTGCAATGAATTCCGGGATGTCAACTCCCACGGGGCAGCCCTCGACGCAGGAACGCTTTTTGCACTGAATGCAACGGTTGGCCTCAGCCAGGGCGTTGGCATCACTATATCCCAACGCCACCTCGTTAAAATTCTTGGTTCGTGCCCTGGGTTTCTGCTTGGGCATAGACACACGGTTCAGATCCAGTTTGTCAGCCATTGATTAATTTACCTCCTGCCGCAGCTGTGCTGCCACAGCTCTAGCGATCGCTTCTCTTCATCGAGATAGATACGTTGCCGGGCCATAAGTTCGTCCCAATTGACCTGGTGGCCGTCGAAATCGGGGCCATCGACGCAGGTGAACTTGGTGACATCGCCAACCGACACCCGGCAAACGCCGCACATGCCGGTGCCGTCTACCATGATCGGGTTAAGGCTGACTATGGTCTTGACTCCAAATGGCTTGGTGGTCAGCGAGCTGAACTTCATCATGACAGTGGGGCCGATGGCGATAACACGGTCGATTTTTTCCTTCCCCTCAAGCATGTCCTTAAGGGGTATGGTAACCACCCCTTTAAGTCCGTATGAGCCGTCATCGGTAGTCACAATCAACTCGTCGCTGACATTGCGGAGCTGCTTCTCCCAGAATACCAGGTCTTTGGTGCGAAAACCCATTATCGAGATAACCTTATTACCCGCTGCTTTCATCGCCCGGGCGATGGGAACGATAGTAGCGATGGCGAAGCCGCCGGCGACGCAGACCACCGTGCCAAACTTATCAATGTGAGTTGGCAAACCCAGGGGGCCAGCGAAGTTGGCAACAGATTCACCCGCTTTTAAAGTTGCCAGCTTGCGGGTCGTCTTGCCTACCTCCATGAAAACCACGGTGACCGTGCCTTTCTCGGTATTCCAGTCGGCTATGGTCAGAGGGATGCGCTCCCCTTTTTCATCAGCCCTGATGATAATGAACTGCCCCGCCTGTGCCTTTTTAGCAACCTCCGGGGCAGCTATCTCGAAAAGGTGTATCTCGGGTGTCAGGTCTTCCCTGTTTACGATTTGGTACATATTCCCTCCATGTGTCAGAATCATTAATCAGGCACGGCTTCAGTAGAGAGTCTCTCAACCTTGACCGCGCATACCTTTAGCTCAGGGATTTTAGATACCGGGTCCAGAGCGGGATTGGTGAGCAGGTTGGTGCGGGTTTCAGCGAAATGGAAGGTCATGAAGACCACTCCTTTCGGCAAGTCATCCGTGACCTTCGCTTTTACCGTTAATTCGCCCCTTCTGGAAGAAACCTGCACTTTATCGCCGCTGACGATACCCAGGGCCTGGGCATCTTCAGGGTTGATATTGACTTCCTCCTCGCTCTTCAGTTCATTAAAGCCTTTCGCCTTCCGGGTCATGGTGCCGGTGTGGAAGTGATACAGGCTGCGACCTGTAGTCAGTATTAAGGGATAGTCATCATCACTCTCCTCACGGGGTGGCTTATACTCCAGGGGCATGAATTTGCCTTTGCCCCTGACGAAGATATCGGCGTGCAGGTATTGGGTCCCCGGATGGTCCTCAAAGGGGCAAGGCCATTGTAAACCTTCCTTTTCCAGCCTTTGGTAGCTGATGCCGCCGTATGCGGGGGTCAGGTCGGCTATCTCCTCCATAATCTGCGAAGGATTGCTAAAGGCGAAGCCCTGGGCGCCCATTCGCCTGGCGATATCGCAAATTATCTGCCAGTCGGGCTTGGAATCGCCTACGGGGTTCAGTGCCCTGCGCAGCAATTGGACGCGGCGTTCAGTATTTGTGTAGGTACCTTCCTTCTCGGCAAAGCTTGCCGCGGGCAACACTACATCGGCTAATCGTGCTGTCTCCGTTAAAAACATATCCTGGACTATAAAGAACTCCAATTTGCTCAGTGATTGCTCGACATGATTGGCGTCGGGGTCGCTAATTACGGGGTTTTCACCCATAAGATATATGGCCTTTATCTTACCCTCGTTGATAGCATGGAACATCTCGGTAAGCACTATTCCGGGCTCCGCGGGCAGGGAGCAGCCCCACGCGGACTCGAATTTCTCCCTCAGAAAGGGTGCGGCTACCGACTGGTAGCCAGTATATACATTGGGCAAAGCACCTATATCACAGGCACCCTGGACGTTGTTCTGTCCGCGCAGCGGGTTCACACCTGAGGAGGGCTTGCCTACGTTGCCTGTAAGCATAGCGAGGTTGGCTGTGGCCAGAACATTATCGGTACCGTGGGAATGCTGTGTTATTCCCATGGCGTATAGAATAGACGACGGGCCGTGGGTGGCATATACGCGTGCTGCTTCCGCTATTCGGGCTGCCGGCACACCGGTTATCTCTGATACACGGTCGAGATCAAAGGATTTTAGCGCTTCTTCGAACTCCTCGAAGTTCTCGCAGCGCTCTTCAATGAACGCTTTGTCCAGTAGTCCTTCGTCGACTATTACTCGTGCCATGCCCATGAGCAAAGCTATATCTGTCCCCGGGCGATGACGCAACCAGATATAGGCTATATTGCACAAACCTATCCGGCGAGGGTCGGCGACGATAAGCTTGGCCCCCTTATCCACCGCCTTCTTTATCTGCAGGGCGATTACCGGGTGGTCTTCAGTGGTGTTAGTTCCGACAACAAGTATGCAGCCTGCGTCGGCTATCTCTTCTATGGAATTGGTCATGGAGCCGCTTCCGAAGCTTGTGACTAGACCAGCCACTGTAGGCGCATGTCAGAGACGGGCACAGTGGTCGATGTTGTTTGTGCCCATCACCGCCCTGGTGAACTTCTGAAAAACATAGTTGTCTTCGTTCGTACATTTGGCCGAAGATATGGCAGCGAATTGGTCTCCTTTATAGTTGGCTAGTTTGGCTCTGATTAAGTCGTATGCCTCGCCCCAGCTCGCCTCCACGAGTTCGCCGTATTTCTTGATAAGAGGCGTGGTCAGACGACTGGAATCCCTGACGAAATCCAATCCGAATTTGCCCTTAACACAGTCTTGCCCTTTATTCGCTGGTCCTTCGGGGTCCGGGACCACACGGGTGATTTTATCGTCCTTGACTTCCAGTTTTAGCTGGCAGCCAACACCGCAGTATGGGCATATGGTTGTAACTACCCGGTCCGGTGATTCGACGCCGACTGCGCTCCGCTCTATGAGCGCGGTGACGGGGCAGGCATCCACGCAGGCACCACAGAACTGGCAATTGGCTTCCTTCAATGTCTGTTCGTCCGGAGGAGCGATGACGTTGCACTGGAGACAGCGTTGCGCTTCAGCCACCGCAACATCCCAATCCACCTCCGTTTCAACTTCCTCGAAGCTCTTAATCCTTGTTTCCGGTGAAAGGTGGGAGAAGACAGCCAGTTTCTCCGCTGGAGAGTCCTCTTCAGAGAAGTGCGCAGCTTCCCCGGCTGCAACCAGTGATTCGTAAATGTCGCCGTTGCCGCCCAGATAGCGGTCGATTGCCTCTGCGGCCTTTCTGCCTGCCGCTATGGCTTCGATGACTGTGGCTGGCCCGCTGACGCAGTCTCCGCCGCTGAAGACTCCCTCTCGACTGGTTTGCATATTATCATCTATTTTCACCGTATTCCCTCGCCCCAGATCGACCTTGAAACCTTGAGGAACTTCAGTGCGCTGTCCTATAGCTGCTATCAGGGTGTCGAGTTCAATCACGAACTGACTCCCCTCTATGGGAACGGGACGGCGTCTGCCACTGTCGTCGGGCTCGCCCAATTCCATGCGGATAGACTCCAGCTTAAGCTTTCCGTTCTCACGCGTTACCTTCGAGGGGGCGGCCAAATAGACGATTTCTATGCCTTCCTCCAGCGCTGCGTCGATCTCTTCCGGGTTTGCCGGCATCTCAGCCCGTGTACGGCGATAGAGGATCGTTACCTTCTCAGTTCCCAGACGCAGGGAAACACGGGCCGCATCGATGGCTACGTTACCCCCGCCCACGACGACCACCGTTCCACCCAGGTCTATTCTTTCTCCGAGGTTGATGCGGCGGAGGAACTCTGCCGACTCGATAACACCCGGCGATTCCTCCCCCTCCACACCTAAACGCATTCCCTGATGAGCGCCGAGGCCGAGGAAGATCGCATCGTATCCCTGCTCGAAGAGCGTATCCAAAGACTCAACTTTGGTGTTCAGTTTGATCTCTACGCCGAAGCTCTCGATATCCTCGATCTCTCGCCGAAGTATATCGCGGGGCAGACGATACTCCGGAATGCCCATCCGTGTCATGCCACCGGCTTCGGGGAGTGCTTCGAAGACGGTGACTCTGTGTCCCTGCTTGACCAGATAGTAGGCGGCGGTAAGGCCCGCAGGCCCTGCTCCCGCAACTGCCACTCTCTTGCCGGTAGGCGGAAGCCTCTTTGCCAGCTCCTTCCACGAGTTATCGCTGTTATCGGCAGCGAACCGTTTCAACATCCTTATATTCAGAGGTTTGTCCACCTCACGTCCGCGCTGGCAGGCTGTCTCACAGGGATGTACGCACACTCTACCCAGCGAACCGGGGAAAGGGACCCTCTCCCGAATGACTGCCAGGGCAGCACCGGGCCGCCCGCGGGCAATCAGTCGTAGGTATCGAGGGATATCTATTCCTGCCGGACAGGCTCTTTGGCAGGGGTGGGCGAACTCGATTGCCTTCACGCCTCTTATGTCTTCACAGACTCTGACGCAGCGTTCGCACAATATGCAGAGGTTGTTATCACGGATGAAGAAAGGACTGTCTTCCTGAACAGGGAGTTTCTTTGGTATATAAGTCGGAGCTTCGTCCCAACCGATGTAGTCGATTACTCTTTGCAGGTCACCGTTGCCATTGGGGCAGAGGTCAGCCGGTAAACGATGCTCTCCTCCATCACTGACGGAGCTGGTGCAGGGGTATCTTGAAAGGATTGATTTCAGGCTGTAAAGCCGTAGTTTCTGGAGATGGTATGTGTTGGTCTGCACTACCATCCGGTCAGACGCAGGGGTGATACATGCTAATTGTGGAGCGGTGACTCCTTCCACTTTAACAACGCAAAGGCGGCAGGCTCTATCGGGCTTTGACTCTGCCAGTGGCTTCAGACCGGGGTAGTAGCAGAGGGTGGGGATATAGATGCCAGCTTTCTCGGCTGCGTCGAGTATAGTCATCCCCTCTTCGATCGTTATCTCTCTGCCATCAATTTTGAGAGTGATCTCCTTCACTTTGCACCCCGGATAAACGGATTGGCGTTCATCTTAATATAAATTTAGTGACGCCAGTTCGTCCTTTTATCATGTGAATTCAGGATGCGAATCAGCGCCACTAGCTTCTCTCTATGTGTGCCGCTACGTAAACTGCCTTTACTATAGGCACTCACCGGCGTTTGCAATTTCATTGACAACCGTAGTTCAGTATATCTGGAAAAGGCGTATTTTTCAAGTTTGCGTATTCGCTCCGCGTTGCGCTGGTCCAGCGGAACCAGAAGGGAAGGGAGGCTGAGATGGAGGCTCGTAGAATCAAGTGCGATAATGAACCCGGCAGAAAAACCGCGCTCCCAAGAGCGGACTCCGGTTCGATGGGCGCAGCCATAGCTATCTTATTTATAGTGGTAACTGAACTTACGGAGTTACAGGGTTATAGCAAATGCTCAAGGTTCCGGTTGAGCTACCATGCGGCCGACCTTGAATCTCAAGTCGCAGCACATGCAACGCATGGCTTCCTCTGATCCGGCATCATCCCCGAAACCCTGCTCAACCTGAGCAAAGCTCCTTTTACGCTCTTCCACCGGCAGACAGGGTATTTCGCTGCGCTTCCTCTGGGCGAAATTCGCGATCCTGCCTACCTTCGGTACTCCCTCAACGACAGGCGCCAGGATCTCGTCGATATCACCGGTTCCACCGAGGTACCGGTCGATAGAAATCGCTGCCTGTCGTCCCGCTGCCACTGCTTTAATGAAGGACCCGATCTCTACCGCATCACCGCCGGCGAAGACGCCCTTCCTGCCGGTACTGAGGTCATCAGGATTGACCTGGACTCTCAGCGTGTCACCGAGTCCCAGACCGAACTGATCGGGTAGGTCCACTACCCGACCGGCGGCGACAATAACATTATCGACATCGATGGCAAAGCCACTGCCGTTTGCTCCAGACTTCTCCCGTCCTGAAGGGGCGCATTCCAGCCTTAGCCTGCCATCCGTCCTCACTATTTTAACCGGTGAAGTCTTCGGCTTGATATCTACCCCCTCGGCCAGTGTATCCCTCAACTCATCGTCAGACACGTTCAGTGCAGCCTGGGGCGAAATAACGGTCGCCGACTGCGCGCCCAAACGGAGAGCGACCCGCGCCGCCGTAGTAGCGCCGTAACCACTGCCAATGACTGCTACCTTCTCTCCTATAGCCACCTTTTGACCCGAATTCACCTGCACGAGTAATGGCACCGCGCCAACAACTCCCTGCTCCTCTTGACCCTCGATGCCGAGTTTGACTCCCTTGTGAGCGCCGACAGCCAGGAACACGGCATCGTAGCCTTCCTCGAAAAGCTTGTCCAGCGATTCCACTCTGGTCCCCGTCCTGATTTCGACGTTCAGCTTCTTCAGCTTCTCGATCTCACTGTCGAGAACTTTCCGGGGCAGTCTGTACTCTGGAATTGCTTTTCGCAGCATGCCGCCGGCCTGGGGGAGAGCCTCGAATATTGTTACCGAATGTCCCGCTTTCTTGACCAGGTAGTAGGCTGCGGTGAGCCCTGCCGGGCCTGAGCCGACAACAGCCACCTTCTTTCCTGAAGGCGCAGCCGCCTGGCCTTCTATCATGTCGGCACTGCCGGCATGCTCTACTGCAAATCTCTCCAGGCTCCTGATTGCAACCGGCTGATCGAGATCACCCCGGCGGCAATCGCTTTCGCAGAGATGCGAACAAATGAGGCAGCCGATGCCGACAAACGGGACCTTCTCCTGTATAACCGCCTTGGCCTCGGCATACTTGCCCTCTCTAATAAACCGTATAAATCGGGGTGCATCTACCCCCGCGGGGCAGGCGTTTTTGCATCGGATAGTGGCCGCTTCACGGTCAGGCCAGCGTTCCCATTCGTCACCGACATCCTTCAGCGCGCCGGTGGGGCAGACCTCAATGCACGAACCGCAAAATGTGCAGCCGGACTCCGAAAGAGGTTTACCGAAAGCCCCTCCGATATATGTATCCTTCCCACGGAGGTTGAACGAAATGGCCTCGATTCCCAGCACTTCTCCACACACCCTGACGCAACGCCCGCAGAGTATGCACAGGTTGTTATTTCGGACGACAAACGGGTTCTCCTTTTCGATGGGAAACCCCTTGGATTTGTAGGGATAGGGCTGTTCCTCGATGCCTATGAAATCGACCGCCCTCTGTAGCTCGCAGCGTCCGTTATTGGGGCAGAGGATGCACTGCTCTTCGGTCACACTCACCAATCGCAGGCATATGTCGCCCGGCTTACAGCGAGCCCTGCGGTGGCAGGTAAGGCAAACGCTGGGATGCCTGGCCAGCAGAATCTGCAGTATCTGGCGCCGCAGTTCGTTAATCTCAGGCGTGTTGCTGTGAACAACCATACCGTCGGCCGCCGGCTCGCTGCATGAGGTGATGGTGCCACGCCTTCCCTCGATCTGGACCTGGCACAGTCGGCATGCCCCGGTGGGGAGCTTGATGTCTCGCAGTGCGCAGAGGTTAGGAATATAGATACCGTTGTCCAGTGCTGCTTCCAGAATTCTTTTACCCTTGGTTGTCTTGACCTCGACGCCATCTATGGTTATGGTGATGGTGTCAGTCTCAGTTTTAGTTAGTGTAGTAGTGTCCACTTGCATTGCACCTCACTCAACCAGGAATCATGCCGGGCTCACTTCATGTTTGGCATCCGCACTCGGTCGGGATCAAACATCCTCTACAGTTTCAACCCTGCAATCTTGACAGAGCTCGAAATGGTCTTCCGGCAGATCAAGCGTTCTCCTCAGGTAGTCCAATTGTGCCTCAGGGGCAAAATATCTACCACAGGACTTACATTGCTTAAGCTTGAACTCCACTTTCCAGTTGTGTATTATTCTCTTATCCCCCACATCCTCCAGCTTGACGGCTCCCGTAGGGCACAAGAATGCACAGGAGCCACAGCCAATACAAACGTTTGAGGTCTCCTCAAAAGGAGTAGCTATTTTCCTATGGGTACCCCTGCTGACGAGACTGATGGCGCTGACTCCTACTATATCCCGGCACACACGCGCGCACAGGCCGCAAACGATACATTCCTCATCCGCGTTTTCGGCCTCAAACGGAGGCTTTGTGATGCCCATTGACGCTGCCAAATCCTGTAAAACTTTCACATTCGGGCATCTTGAAAGCAGCAACTCCAGCACACCTTTGCGAACATTGAGCACCTTCTCCGAGCCGGTCTTAACCTCTAGCCCTTCCTCAGCGGGGTAGAGGCATGACGTTACCAGCCTTGAGCGGCCGTTCTTGATTATCTCCACCATACACAATCGGCAGGCACCATAAGGAGTGACTGCATCGTGATGGCACAGGGCAGGGATCTCTATACCCAACTCACTCGCTGCCTGGATAACCGTTGTTCCCTCCTCCACCGTCACTTCTACCCCGTCTATCGTCATGGTAACCTGTTTCACTGCTCACTCCTCTTCTCGCGAACAATTTCCCTCTCCGATGGTGGAGGCGGGACAGGCTCGCCCGAGAGTTTTGTCACCGCAGCAAAGCGGGTGGGACAGAGATCGAGGCAAGTGCCACACTTGGTGCACTTGTCCTGATCGATCACGTGGATTAGTCCCTTGCCACCGGAAATAGCGTCCACCGGGCAGTTTCTCAGGCAGATCATACAAGCCTGGCACTTGTCCGGCTCGATATAGAAAGAGATAAGTTCCTTACAAGCCTTGGCAGGGCATCTTTTTTCCTTGATGTGTGCTTCGTACTCATCTCTGAAGTAGCGGATCGTGCTCAGGACCGGGTTGGGAGCAGTCTGGCCCAGGGCGCACAGCGCACCGTCTTTCATCACGGAGGCCAGGTGCTCAAGCGTTGCGATATCTTCGTCCCGGCCTCTTCCCTCGGTGATGCCAGCCAGTATCTCCCTCATGCGCTTCAGTCCCTCACGGCAGGGGACGCACTTGCCGCACGATTCTTCCTCCAGGAATGTGGTAAAATACTTCGCTATATCGACCATGCAAGTGGTCTCATCCATCACGATCATCCCGCCTGACCCCATCATGGAACCGACTTTGGTCAGCGCGTCAAAATCTATCGGGAGATCGAGCTGGCTCTCGGGAATCACGCCACCGGACGGGCCGCCGGTCTGCACCGCCTTGTAACCTTTTCCTTCTCTTATCCCTCCGCCGATATCGTAGATAATCTCTCTTAGCGTGGTGCCCATCGGGACCTCCACGAGGCCGGTGTTATTCACCTTGCCCACGAGGGAGAATATCTTCGTTCCCTTACTCCCTTCGGTGCCGACTTGCTCATACTGACTGGCTCCGTCGTTAATTATCAGGGGAACGTTTGCGAACGTCTCGACATTGTTTAAGTTAGAAGGCTTCCCCCACAGACCGCTCTCCGCTGTATGGATATACTTGGCTCTGGGCTCGCCGACCTCTCCCTCGAGGGAGGCCATAAGAGCAGTCGATTCTCCGCAGACAAATGCCCCTCCACCCCTGTTTATCTCAACCTTGAAGTTGAAACCGGACCCCAGTATGTCCTTGCCGAGGAACCCGTAGTCCTCGGCCTGCTGGATTGCTATTCGTACGTTCTCTACAGCCAGGGGGTATTCATTGCGAATATAGATAGACCCTTCATGGGAGCCAATTGCGTAAGCCCCGATTACGAGTCCTTCAAGAACGGAATGAGGGTTTCCCTCCATGATGCTTCTGTCCATGTAAGCACCCGGGTCTCCCTCATCACAGTTGACGATGATGTATTTCGGTTCACTGGGAGTATTCCGCACGGTCTCCCACTTTCTGCCTGTGGGGAATCCGCCTCCCCCCCTACCCCTCAGATTGGACTTCTTAACCTCTTCCAATACCTGTACAGGGCTCATTTGATAAAGGGCTTTAGCAAGGGCGCTATAGCCGCCCAGTGCCAGGTAGTCCTCTATGTTTTTCGGGTCGATTCGCCTGTTGTTGCCGAAGACAGTCCTCTCCTGGTGCTTGTAGAAAGGTATATCCGACTCGCGTGTTATCGTGTCCCCTGTGACGGGGTCAACGTAGAGCAAGCGCTCAACTATCTTCCCGTCTTTTACACTCGAGACGATCTCAGGGACATCTTCAGGTTGCACCTGAACATAGCAAATCTCATCGGGATAGATAACCACCAGGACGCCTCTTTCACAAAACCCGTGACAACCCGTTCTTCTGAGGTCTATCTGTCCATCTAATCCCTGTTCCTTGATCAGTGTTTGGAAGTTCGTAAAGACCTTTTCACTGCCATAGGCAGAGCAACCTGTCCCGGAGCACATCGTAATGCAAGGCCTATTCGAATCCCTCTTGGCCAGTATGTCTTGCCTTACTTTTTCCAACTCCGAAGGAGCTTTCAATTGTCCCATGGTAGGTCTCTCCTATTCACAACCTTTCAAGATCTCAACTACCTTGGCGGTAGAGAGCTTTCCATGATACTCTCCATCAACCACCATTACTGGCCCCAAAGCACAACACCCCAGGCAATTAACTGCCTCGAGACTGAACTTCAAATCCGCATCCGTTTCGCCGGGCTCGATATTGATCTCGCGTTCGATACTATCCAGGACCCTCGTCGCGCCTCTGACATGGCAGGCCGTTCCCACGCAGACATTGACCAGGTGCCTTCCTCTCGGTTTCAGGCTGAAAGCCTTGAAGAAAGTAGCTACACTGAAAATCTGACTCAGGGGAAGATTCAGGGCTTCGCTGACATCAACGAGTATTTCCTGGGGCAGGTAATAGTATTCTCTCTGGATATCCTGCAATACTGATACCAGGAATCTCTTGTTGTGGTCGTACTTCCCCAGAATAGCCTCTACTTTTTCATCCATGTACGGTTACCTCCTCAAGGGCTTGAGGTTCGTCTGATGTTGCTATTCCCTTGCCGGTGTATTTGGCTATGGGGCTTACCCTGGCCGGACATACGGTAACGCATGTACCACACCTGGTGCATCTGGCCTGGTTAATAACAGGTGCTTCCAGAGAATGACCGGTAATTGCCTTTGTGGGACAGGACCAGAGGCAGCGGTGGCAGGCGACACATCTTTTCGACAGAATCTCGTAATGGAATAGGTCCTTGCATACCATCGCCGGACAGCGTTTGTCACGGATGTGGGCTTCCCATTCCTCGCGGAAGTAGCGGATGCTTGAGAGTACGGGATTGGGAGCTGATGTACCGAGGCCGCAGAGTGCGCCGCCGATGATTGTCTTACCCATCTGTTGCAGCCGCTCAATATCATCCGGTTGTCCGTTGCCCTGTGATATTCTCTCCAGTATGTCGAGCATCAAAGGCAGGCCCTCACGGCAGGGCACACACTTGCCGCAGGACTCCTCTACGCAGAAGGCGAGGAAATACCGGGCGACATCTATCATGCAGGTATCGGTATCCATGATAACCATGCCGCCCGAACCCATGATAGAGCCGGCCTTGGTCAGGGTCTCGTAGTCAACCGGCGTATCCAGTAAATCGGCCGGCAGGCAGCCTCCGGACGGGCCACCGGTTTGCACTGCCTTGAATGGCTTATCCTCCGGAATTCCGCCGCCGATATCATAGACAATTTCGCGCAGGGTGATACCCATCGGGACTTCGATCAACCCCGGGCGGTTTATCTTGCCGGTCAGGGCGAAGGTCTTTGTGCCTTTGCCGGTCTCGGTACCATAACCCGCGAACCAGTCTCCGCCCTTGACGATTATGCTGGGTACGTTGGCGAAGGTTTCGACATTGTTCAGAGAAGTTGGCAACCCCCACAGGCCCGATTCCACCGAACGCGGCGGCCTCACACGTGGCATACCCCGCTTGCCCTCGATGGAATACATAAGGGCGCTGCCCTCACCGCACACGAAAGCCCCCGCTCCCTGCATTATCTGGACGTCGAAGCTGAAATCGCTGCCTTGAATGTTCTCTCCCAGCAGGTTCAGCTCCTTCGCCTGCTGTATAGCTATGTTAAGCCGCTTCACGGCCAGGGGATATTCTGCCCTGCAGTATATATAGCCGTTGGGCGTACCTATGGAGTAGCCTGCAAGCGCCATCCCCTCAAGAACGGCATGGGGGTCTCCCTCGAGAACGGAGCGGTCCATAAAAGCTCCGGGGTCGCCCTCGTCCGCATTACAGACCACGAACTTGGGTGTAGCCTTACTGCGGTTTGCTTCCTTCCATTTTCTCCAGGTGGGGAAGCCGGCTCCTCCCCGGCCCCGCAGCCCCGATTTCTCTACCTCACCGATGACGTCTTCCTGCGACATCCCCAGTGCCCTGGTCAGCCCGCTATAGCCACCCTGTGCGATGTAGTGATAGATATTCTCCGGGTCTATCATTCCGCAGTTACGCAGAGCTATGCGAACCTGCGGCTTGAGCATGGGCAGTTCCCAGAACTTAGGTATACCCTCAACGCTGTCCTCACCTATAGTGCCGACCGCAAGGTCCGGACGGGGGTTATCATTCACAAGGTAGTCCTCGATGAGTTCGGGCACCTTCTCCCTGGTGATGTGGCTGTAGCTGATTCGAGGGCGTCCCGGCTTCACTATGTCAACCAGCGGCTCCAGGTAGCACATGCCGACGCATCCCACCGAAATTACGTTAGCCTCGATGCCACGTTGAGCAAGCTCATCCTTGATAGCCGCCATGGTCGCGTTTCCGCCCGCCGCCCTGCCGCAGGTCGCCAGGCCAACCATGATAAGCGGCTTATCGCTCTCCCAGAGGCCTTTCCAATCCGCGTTTGCTTTACTCTGTATTTCCGGGAAATTCATAGGCGTCCCCTTTGCCGTAGCTACTGGTACTTCTTAAGGATATCGAGGGCCTTGGGCCCTGTGACCTGTCCGTATACTTCATCGTCAACAACCATGACAGGAGCCAGGGCGCAGGAGCCGAAGCAACGGACTGATTCTAAACTGAACTTCTCGTCCTCTGTAGTTTCGCCTTCCTTTATATTGAGTTCACGTTCCAGCGCGTCGACAATGCGTGAAGACCCGCACACATGGCAGGCAGTGCCCAGGCATACCTTGACCATGTGTTCCCCGGGCTTGACGAAGCGAAACTGGGCGTAGAAGCTGGCCACACCGTACGCAGTGTTTGCCGAAACGTTCGCCAGTTCTCCTATCTCTTCGAATGCCTCGGTAGGCAAGTAGCCAAACTTCTCCTGTACCGCCTGCAGGGCTGGTATCAGGACAATCTGCCGGCCCCGCAGGGGCTCAATAGTCTCGCGGATTTCGTCTCTTAGCTCAACCGCTGTATTCACTGGGCTCCTCCGGTATCTTTCACTCAGGTCCGTATTTTGACAAAATAAAACCTGGTCTCGACGGCCAGGTTAGTTAAGTGGTCTGCAATAATTCTATCTTATCGGTTTCGGCGAGCTTGACGGTTTGCATAAACAGAACTATGAAGCTAATCATGCTGGCACTTCGGTGAAATAAAGACAGCACACTTGATTATAGTTTACATGATTCGCCAAGTCAAGATTCAGTTACCGGCCGGCTGCATCGGGTGCACGTGTTCATTTTGATTTAGATTCCTTGAGGCGCGGAAAGGCTGGCGG
The DNA here is from genome assembly GCA_964453665.1 of uncultured Dehalococcoidia bacterium. Taxonomy (GTDB): domain Bacteria; phylum Chloroflexota; class Dehalococcoidia; order SZUA-161; family SZUA-161; genus DAOUTY01. Next base: position 39,210 of record CAYVQT010000030.1, read on the forward strand.
GTTGTATAAAGAGGCAGTGGGGTCTGCCATGTCCAAATAAGGGATGGTGGGTTTACTGCGTTATATCAAACCCGATACGGCTGGAACAGCCTGCCAGCAGCCCTGCTGGTATTAAGTTACGTATGTCATCGTAATAGCCTGGATTGCTCGACACACTAAGAATGCCAATCATCTACCGTGTCGCCATCCAGTAGAAAGGTACCCCATTCGGTGATTGGTTACTGCATACCGAGGGACTCTGGTGAGCTGCTGATTATGCATCAGAACAATATCTCACCCGTTGAACACGTTCTAACCCTCACTCTCCGGTCGCGGGTGTGCAGGCCATGTGCTAACGAAGCCAGGCCTTACCGATTGGGAGCTCTATTCCTAATGGCAGGAGAATGACGTGAGCCATAAGATACCAGGCACTGATAGCACATATAGTAAGGTCGGCTGCGGCTACTTTCGTAAAAACTTCAGGCCCTCCCAGATGGCTTACGTCTAACAGAATAAAACCGATTAAGAGAGTAAGGAACAAAATAGAAAGTGCCCCACTTTGTTTCATAGCGCCAATGAAGAAGATAGCAGTAAGAATTGTAAATATCACCAGGAACCAGCCTATATCGGTGGTATCGATGCCGAACATCCCGTAGTTTGCCCCGGCAAGAATACCGGCCAGCGCCATCCAAAATGCTCCATAACTGCAGAAAGCGGCAAACCCAAAATTATTACCGGTATTAAATTCCTTGAAGCCAGCAATGAATTGCATAAGGCCGCCGAAAAAGACGGCACACCAGAATACCGGGCCAGCGCCGCAAAGGTCGAAGTTATGAAATTGCAGCAATAAAGTAGTACCCCCAAATCCTGCCAGCCCAACAACTGCTGGATTCGCTAAAGATTTCGCATCCGTCGACATTTAACCGGAGTCCTTTCCTTGTTACTTTAATACTGTGCGAGTGATTTTTAACCATCAGGTATCTTATGTGCTGGATACACAGTATCTGATTTTAGGCATAAATATAGATAAGCAGATAACATTGTGATTTCAACGCGAGGAGTTGTTGTTTTGTAGCTAGCCAAGGTTTATAAAACAGGACAGGAAAACCATAGTTTTTCTGCTTCTTACTCAAATCAGATTATTAACGACCTTTTTGTCCCTAACTAGAGTCATTAACCACCTACTTAGAAAGGGTAAACGAGTTGCTGGGGTCATGTCAATATTTCTGCTGAAATTGAAGGTAAAGGATGACACCCATTTCTA
>CAYVQT010000031.1:0-39820 GCA_964453665.1 uncultured Dehalococcoidia bacterium
GCGGTGGACTCGAAGAGGTCTGCGCCGCGGCCGGCGCAGTCGCCTACGTTATCACCAACGAGATCGGCGATGACGGCAGCATTCCTGGGGTCATCCTCAGGGATACCTGCCTCTACCTTGCCGACCAGGTCGGCTCCCATGTCTGCTGCCTTGGTGTAAATACCTCCGCCAAGCTGAGCGAAGAGCGCCACGAAGCTGGCACCGAAGCCAAAGCCTACTATGACATGAGGCGCGATATCGGGGTTATTATGGCCTCCGTAAGCATAGTACATAATAGTCACCCCGATAAGGCTCAAGGCCACGATGAGGAAGCCGGAAACGGCTCCGCCCCTGAGTGCCACGGTGATTGCCTCATTGAGACTGCGGCGGGCCGCAGAGGCGCAGCGCACGTTGGATTTCACCGATATGTACATGCCTATATAGCCCGAAACAGCCGAGCAGAAAGCGCCGACAAGGAAAGCCACACCTGTTCGCCAGGCTATGCCCATAGGGGTCATGCCCGGTATCCCTTCATCGCCGCGCAGTGTTCCTACAAGTACTGCTACGATCACCCCGGTGAATATTGCGATGATGCCGATAGTGGTATACTGTCGCCTGAGGAAGGCTAGAGCCCCCTCCAGAATCATGTCACCGATTTTCTGCATCTCCGGAGTGCCGGTATCGCGACGAAGCATATCTCTTATTAGCAAGATAGCGAATATTATCGCGAAGATACCGGCAACCGGAACAAGCCAGATTAAACCCAATTCTTTGAACCTCCTTTCTTATATGGTATAAAAATCAAAAGCACAGACTAAAGGCCCCCTCAAAGCGTTTAGTTTGTGCTCATCACCCGAGAAAAGATACAAATCGTTCATGAACCTAAGAACGTGAATGCTTTTAAGAAGCTACCAATACGAAAAGTGGTACGAATATCACTGCCACCTTACCCACAAGTTTTATCAGGATATTGAGTGAAGGCCCCGCTGTATCTTTAAAGGGATCTCCCACAGTATCACCAGTAACAGCTGCCTTGTGTGCATCGCTGCCCTTGCCTCCGAGATGCCCGGCCTCGATGTATTTCTTTGCGTTGTCCCAGGCCCCCCCCGCGTTTGCCATCAGTAAAGCCAGAAGAAATCCGGTTAATAATGCTCCGGCTAAGAATCCTGCCAGAGCCTCCAGTCCCAGTGCGAAACCGACTATAAGCGGCGCGATTATTACCAGAAGTCCGGGAATTATCATACCCTTAAGGGCTTCTCTTGTCGTTATGTCAATACAGGTGACGGAGTCGGCTTTTGCTTCGCCTTCCATTAGACCCTTGGTGTCTTTGAACTGCCTTCTAACTTCTTCGCAGACACAAAAAGCGCCGCTACTCACCGCCCTCATTGCGAGGGCACAGAACAGGAAGGAGAGCATGCCACCTATGAATAAGCCAACAATCACCTCAGGCTCGGAGAGGAGCACCACCAGCTCTTTTCCGGTCTCCTCCTCAGCTACGGCGAAGAAAGTGGCCAGCCAGGCTAGGGAGGCCAGTGCCGCCGAAGAAACTGCGAATCCCTTGCCTATGGCGGCGGTTGTATTGCCCACAGAGTCAAGAGCCTCGGTCTGTGCTCTGACCTCTTTACCCAGACCGCCCATTTCAGCGATTCCGGCGGCGTTGTCAGCGATAGGGCCATAGCAGTCTATAGCGAGCAGCATACCTAAAGTGATTAACATGCCCTCGGCGGCGATAGCTATACCGAATAGACCTGCGGTCTCGTAAGCTATTAAAATGGCAATAGCAACCAGAATTACGGGCACCACCGTGCTGAACATGCCTATGGAAAGACCTTGAATAATATTGGTAGCGGCGCCCATTTGGCTTGATCTCGCTATACCCTTTACCGGGCCTTTCTCTGAAGTAAAGTACTCGGTTGATATACCGATAAGGAATCCGCAGGCCAACCCGGCGATCATGGCATAGAAGACTCCGATTTCATCTGAGCCAAGATAGAACCATACCAGTAAGAAACCGCCTATTATCATTAATATGTTGCTGGTGTATGTACCTCTATTCATGGTTGAGCGTGCTTTGGCTGTCTGCTCTTCGAAGCTTCCCCCAGCCTTTGAAGGTCTGACGAAAAAGACACCGATTATCGCTGCTACAATGCCTACTGATCCCAGAATAAGAGGAAAGAATTTGCCTTTATCAACCCCGAGCACCAGCGGGGCCGTGGCCAGAACCATGGCTGCCGCTATGGCAGAGACGTATGATTCAAAGAGGTCCGAGCCCATTCCGGCTATGTCACCTACATTATCACCTACGTTGTCGGCGATAACTGCGGGATTCCTGGGGTCATCCTCGGGGATTCCGGCTTCCACTTTACCCACTAAGTCCGCGCCTACGTCGGCGCTCTTGGTGAAAATCCCTCCACCGACTCTTAGGAATAGGGCTACTATGGAGGCGCCGACAGCGTACCCCAGCCACACATGGCTGTCATCAAAAAGTATCACTATGACGCTTAACCCCAGTAATCCCAGGCCAACGACGCAGAATCCCATCACTGCTCCGCCCGAAAACGCAATCTTGAGTGCATGTGCCCAACTCGATGAAGCGGCAGTAGCGGTTCTGGCATTTGCTCTGACGGCTATGCTCATACCCAGATATCCTGCCAGGGCTGAGGCTGTTGTGCCCACAAGATAGGCGATGCCGACCCAGGGCTTGGGTTCCAGCAATGTAGAGAAGACTATTGTTATGATGACGGTTACGATAATCAGGGCCCGGAACTCGTTGTGTAAAAACGTGCCGGCGCCTTCTTGGATCGCTGATGCTATGTCCTTTATCTTATCTGAGCCAATGTCCTGGCGCAGAATATAGGACGCCAGATAGACGGCAAAGGCCAGCGCAAGGAGTGCCGCCAGCAGGACGGGTATCATTTCGAGGTCCATTAACTACACCTTAAGAAACTTTTAGGTATAACAAAGGGACAGGCCTACGACCTATCCCATCAAACGCTTAGCATGGTCAAAAACACGCTTAATAATCTATCAGGGCATAGGAAGTAAGTCAAGTAAGAATTAGCAGTCTTAAATTCGAGAAAGGATGCTTGAAAGTTAAAACGTTTATCTTGCCAGTCTCTGTGTGATCTGAAAGATTTTCCCCTCGGTCTTTATAGAGGGGGCTATTACCACCTCGGTTTGATGCATTTCTTTGATATTTCGTGCTCCACAAACCCCCATTGAGGTACGCAGTGAGCCTACCAGGTTCTGAGTACCGTCTGTGACCGATGTCGGGCCGAACAGGGTCTGTTTTAGAGAGCCGTTGACACCAACTCTGATACGCGTTCCTCTGGGCAGTGCTTCGTGAGGGGTTGCCATTCCCCAGTGATTACCTCTCCCCGGTGCCTCTTCAGTCTGCGCAAGTGCAGATCCCAGCATAACGGCGTCTGTACCACAGGCAAATGCCTTGCAAAGGTCGCCGCCATTGCGGATACCGCCGTCAGTGATTATTGGGACGTATCTACCCGTCGCTCTGAAGTAGTCATCTCGTGCGGCGGCACAGTCCATAGTAGCTGTCGCTTGAGGTACTCCCACGCCTATTACTTCCCTGGTGGTACAAGCTGCTCCCGGGCCTACGCCCACAAGGACACCGTGGACGCCGGTTTCCATCAATTTGCGGCAGGCGCTGTAGCTTACACAATTGCCCACTACAACAGGCACCGGCATTTGTTTGATTATCTCGGAGAAGATGAGTCCGCGGTAACTCTTAGAGATATGGCGGGCAGTTGTGACGGTAGATTGCACGACCAGAATATCGATTCCTGCCTCAGCCGCAAGTGGAGATAGCTTCTTGGTATTAGCAGGTGTGAGAGAGACAGCACAGACAGCCCCCGCATCCTTAATTGCCTTTATTCTATCACCGACAAGGTTCTCCTTGATAGGTTCAGAGTAGACTCTCTGCATAATTTGGGTTACCTGCTCAGGCGGAGCCTCGGCGATCTGGATCAGAACCTCATCGGGATTGGTGTATCGCGTCTGCAAGCCCTCAAGATTAAGGACTGCGAGCCCTCCCAGCTTGCCCATGGCAATAGCAAATTTCACATCTACTACACCATCCATCGCTGACGCCAGGATAGGGATGGAAAAGGTGAGACGGTCGATCGTAAGATTTATGTCAGTTTGATCGGGGTTGATCGTTATGTCGCCCGGAACGAGCGCTATCTCCTCGAAACCGTATGTATATCGCATTTTCTTATATTGATAATTCTCCATCATGTTGTACCACTCAATGTTGTACCACTCAATATTGGGATAAGGATACAATAAAGATGGGTAAAGCGTCAAGAGAAAGATTTGCGGATAGACGGGGACTTGGCTATAGTCTATAATCCTCTTGCAATGGCTACGCTCTATCTGGTAGCTACACCCATCGGAAATCTTGAAGATATATCGCAGCGAGCGATTCGTATACTGGGCGAGGTAAAACTCATCGCAGCTGAGGACACGCGTAGAACACGGCAATTACTAGCTGCCATTGGAATAAGGAAGCCATTGACCAGTTACCATGAGCATAACAGAAAATCAAAACTCCCAAACCTTTTGCAGCGCCTTGAGCAAGAAGATGTTGCCTTGGTATCGGATGCGGGTATGCCCGGCGTTAGCGATCCGGGATACGAACTGGTGAAAGGAGCAATCGAATGTGGAGTTACCGTCATCGCTATCCCTGGGCCTTCGGTGCTGCCCACGGCTCTTGCAGTATCTGGCTTGCCGGTGAATCAGTTTGTGTATGTTGGCTTTCTGCCTCGGAAGAAGGGAGAGCGGAGACGCCTGCTGGGGTCGATTGACGCCGAGAGGCGCACTATTATTGCCTTTGAGGTGCCACATAGATTGCTGGTCTCGTTGAAAGACGTCGAGGAGATGTTAGGTGACAGGAGAATAGCTGTCTGTCGGGAGCTGACCAAAGTTCACGAAGAGGTATTCAGGGGCACTGTTAGCCAGGCGATAGCTCATTTCTCTCAACCAAGGGGAGAGTTCACCCTTGTCATTGAGGGTTACGGGCAAAGTGAAAAAGAAGCGGATATAACCGATTCGGTAAGAAAAGAGCTAAATAAACTTCGACGAGAAGGAGTTCCAGCCAGGGAAGCCGTAGCTCAACTGGCTGGCGTCACGGGTATAGCAAAGAATGCACTCTATAAAGCATGGCTGGGCCTTCCTTAGTTTTGGTTTCCACTAAACTCTTGTGGTAGAATAAGCACTTGGAATAACTGATGTCTGAACGCATCTTCATTGGTGTAGCATGGCCCTATGCAAACGGGCCTTTACATTTGGGACAGATCGCTGGAGCATATCTACCCGCTGACATCTTCGCTCGATATCATCGCACCAAGGGTAACGAGGTGTTGATGGTTTCAGGGTCGGACCAGCACGGTACCCCGGTAACACTGCGTGCAGAGAAAGAAGGCAGGTCGCCAGAAGAGGTAGTATCACTGTATCACGAGGGATTCCTTGACTGCTGGCAGAAGCTTGGCATTTCATTCGATTTGTTTACCACTACCGGTACCAGGAATCATACTCAGGTAGTCCACGATTTGTTCCTCAAGCTGCTTGATAGAGGTTACGTATATAGGGACAAGATGATTTTGCCTTACTGTCCTGATTGCCGCCGCTTCTTACCTGACCGGTATGTGGAGGGTACGTGCCCATATTGCCACCATCCCGGGGCCAGGGGCGACCAGTGCGATGAGTGCGGCAAGCCACTGAATCCGGCAGACCTGATTGACCTCTCCTGCGGCATCTGCGGTGGAGTGCCTGAATTGAGGGATTCAGAGCATTTCTTCTTACGGCTCTCCGCATTCTCCGAGCAGCTTGAGCCTTGGATTCAGGAACAGAGCCATTGGAGGCAGAACGTATATAACTTCAGCCTCCGTTACCTGGCCGAGGGTCTCAGGGATCGAGCTATCACCCGGGATATCGAGTGGGGGGTATCAGTGCCGGTACCTGGCTTCGAGGAAAAGCGAATTTACGTATGGTTTGAAGCGGTGATCGGCTATCTATCGGCTTCCAGGGAATGGGCTGCGTCCTGCGGAGATAGTGAGAGATGGCGTGATTTCTGGCAAGGCGATGTCAAGGGCTATTACTTCATAGGCAAAGACAATATAGTTTTCCATACGGTAATCTGGCCGGCGATACTACTGGGTTATGGCGGTCTTAACCTGCCCTATGATGTGCCGGCCAATGAGTTTCTCACCTTAAAGGGGAAACAGCTTTCAACCAGCCGCAACTGGGCGGTATGGCTGCCTGACTATCTTGAGCGCTACCCTCCTGATCCGCTGCGCTACCAGTTATCTATCGGTATGCCTGAGACTAGCGATTCTGATTTCTCCTGGGGAGAATATGTACGGCGCAACAATGATGAGTTGGTGGCTACATATGGCAATCTGGTTCATCGTGTGCTGACTCTTACCTATCGTAATTTCGAAGGCTGTGTACCTGAAGCGGGCGATATCGATGCGGAATCGAAGGCCCTGCTGAGCAAGGCAGAGTCTGCTCTCAATAATGTGGATGGCCTTCTTTATGGCTGCCACTTCAGGGAAGCGATGAGAGAGGCCATGTCGCTGGCTCAAGAGGCTAATCGCTATTTGGACACCAAAGCCCCGTGGAAGACAATCAAGGAGGACAGGGATTACACGGCCAGTACTATAAGGACTGTGCTGGGCGTTATATGCTGCCTTAAGACCATACTCTATCCTTTCCTGCCTTTTAGCTCGGAGAAACTGCACCGTCTGCTCGGATTCGAGGGGAGTGTGGAACAAAGTGGCTGGGCCTTCGATGTCCCCCTGCCGGGGCAGCGTTTAGCGCCTCCCGAGCCTCTGTTTGCCAAACTGGAGGAGTCGGTTATAGAAGAGGAAAATGATCGCTTGGAAAAGAGCGTGTTGACTCCTAAATGATGTTAGTCAGCAGGAGGAATACAAAATGTGGTATTTAAGCAAACTGGCTATGAAGAATAGAGCGGTGACTATTTTTCTGGCGGCCTTGATTGCTGCAGCTTCGATATGGGCAACTTTCCAGTTGAAGCTGGAAATGATACCGGACATACAGTTCCCGTATGTGCTCGTCTATGCTGCTTACCCGGATGCAACGCCCGATGAGGTGGAGGAACAGGTCACCGTACCAATCGAGAATGTTATATGGGATGAGTGGGAAGGCAAGGGGCTGAGCCACCTCTATTCGACTTCAGCAGATCAGATATCTGTTGTCTTCGCTGAATTTGACTTCGGCACTGATATGGAAGAAGTCAACGCTTTCCTCGAAACGACCCTCAATTCAACCGAGTTAGACCTGCCTCAGGCAGTGCGTGATTTGCCGCTGATGAGTCCGCGGGTCGAGGAGAATCCACAGGTTCTTGCTATCGATATGAGCATGATGCCGCTGGTAGCCTTCAGCCTGACCGGTGGTAACGTCACTATCGAGAGACTTGGCCTCATAGCGCAGGAACAGGTGCTCCCTGAATTGCAGATGGTTGAAGGGATAGCGGAGGTGCAGATCGAGGGTGGGGAGAAAGACCAGGTGTTGGTCACCATAGACCCCGAGCAAATAAACGAATTGGGACTCCCCATGAGCGTAATGCTGGGACTTATTTCTGCTACTCCCGAGTACGGGTCGCTCACCGAGTTGGAGAGCATACCGGTGGGTGTTGATAATGTGGCACTTGGGAACATAACTCAGACTGTGGTAGGCCCGGCGCCCGGTACGATGATCAGCCGTGTGGACGGCGACCCCGCTGTACTTATAGTTGTGATGAAGGATCAGGATGCAAACACGGTTGAGGTGGCGAATGCAGTCACGGAGAGAGCAGAAGAGGTAGGTTCGGCACTCGGGGAAACATTTGAGATTTCGGCTGCATTCGATCAGTCGGATTTCATCGAGGAAAGTATCGGTGAATTGACCCAGATGGCTCTAATCGGCGGTATCTTGGCGATTGTGATTGTCTTCCTGTTTCTGGCAACTTTTCGTGCTTCACTGGTAACTGCGTTGTCTATTCCTTTCAGCATTGTGATCGGTTTTCTGGCCATGTATTTGTCCGGCATAACCATTAACCTGCTCACCTTGAGCGCTATGGCTATCGCTGTAGGCAGACTTATCGACAACAGCATCGTGGTTGCAGAAGTCATTTATCGACGCATGAAAAGTGGCGAAGGCTTCATGGAGGCCTCTATTGGCGGCTCAAAAGAGGTAGCGGGGCCAATCACATCGTCAACGTTAGCTACAGTGGCTATCTTCATACCCTTGATGTTTGTCGGCGGCATAGTGGGTGAGCTGTTCATACCGTTTGCTTTGACCATAACCTTTGCTCTGATTGCTTCGCTCCTGGTTGCGCTGATGGTCGTGCCTGCGTTCTCCCGCTGGTTCGTTGGTAAAAGGGCTAACGAGAAGGAGATAAAGGCCGGAGATACCTGGTATCAAAGGTTATACATCCCTCCGCTCAAGTGGGCGCTGGGACATCGATTCTGGACACTTGTGATTGCCGGAGTCCTGTTCCTCGGCAGCGGTGCCCTGCTGCCGATTTTAGGCACGTCGTTCCTGCCCAGCATGACCGAGAAGATGCTGGTTGTGGAGGTCGAACTGCCTCCGGGGACCGAGGTTGAGACCACAAATGAGGTAGCTGGATTGATTGAGGCGCTGATAGCGAAAAATGAGGCTGTTGACTTCTATTACGCGATGATTGGGACCTCGACTACATCGGTCCAATCAGCCATGGCTGCTGCCTTCGGCGGAGGCGACAACACCGCTGAGATACAGATAATGCTCAACGATGATGCGGACGAACCGAAGGAACAGGCTGATCTTGAATATGCACTTGAAGGGCTTATGCTGCAGGATTACACAACTGTATTATCCGGCGATGAAGCTATGGGCAGCCAGATGGGTTTTGGTACTGGATTGGACGTCTCTGTTTCTGGAGAATCTGCGGAAGAAGTGAGCACGGCTACCAAATTGCTCGTTGAACGTCTGGAAACAATGGACGATATAGTCAACCTTGAGACAGACCTGAGCAAGGTAGTCCCCACGCTGGATATTGAACTGGACTCTGAAGAGGTAGCTGCTCGTGGACTCACCGAGCAGGAGCTTAAACAGGAGTTGGCTCTGCTCATGATGGGCGCGTCCGTAGATGGAGTGTCCGTGAATGTAGATGGCGACAGCTTTGGCATTTATATAAAGGGTGTAGTAGCCCAGCTTGGATTCGGAGAGGACCCTGAAAAGGCATTGTCCTTAGCCAACGATTTGAGGATAGGAGGGGTTCTATCAGTGCCTCTGGGTGACGTCGCTGTTGTCGGATTGCCTGAGCGCCAGACTCATATCGGCCACATCGACCTGAATCTAGCCGCCAGCATTACGGGGGAGATAACCGCGAAGGATGTGGGTGCCGTGAACCGCGCTGTTGAGGATGAGATAGATGCTGTTCAGGAAGAGCTGGCGGAGCTTGGCATCGACGACGTCGAAATCAAGCCGGGTGGTGTGGCAGAGGAGATGACGGAGTCTTTTACTAAAATGGGAGCTGCCATAATCATCGCGATAATAATCGCCTATCTGATACTGGTAGTCACAATGCGCTCGATATTGAATCCGCTGATTATTATGGTAAGCCTTCCCCTGGCATCCATTGGTGCTTTGTTGGGCCTGCTAATTGCCGGTCAAACACTGGGCATGTCGGCTATGATGGGAATGCTTATGCTGGTAGGCATTGTACTGACCAACGCTATCGTGCTCATAGCTCTGGTGGAGCAACTGAGGAAGGAAGGCACAAATACCTACGATGCTCTGGTTGAAGGGGGACGTACCAGGCTGCGACCGATTTTGATGACGGCGTTGACCACTATGTTTGCCATGGTGCCGCTGGCTTTCGGAGTGGGTGGAGGCACCCTTATAGCGGCAGAGCTGGCGGTAGTAGTTATCGGCGGGCTGTTCAGCTCAACGCTGTTGACACTGCTGGTTATTCCTGTTATCTATAGTCTGGTCGATGGTTTGCGCCACCGGGTATCTAAAGCTGAATAGCCTGACAGGACTTCTATAGTGAGTAGCTTGAAGAATTCGTTATTTTCTCCTGTGGAAATGGAGATCGCTCTTGTTGAGGAAGGCATCAGGGCAGTAGCCGATGTTGAATACCCGTGGCTTGTAGAGCTACTGGGATATATTGTTAATAGTGGTGGCAAGCGCGTCCGACCGGCACTGACCTTGCTTGCAGGCAGGATTAATAGTGACAGTAATCTCGACACGCTTATCCCCGTAGCGACGGGAGTTGAGCTGCTGCACACCGCCACTCTGGTGCACGACGATACCATTGACCTGTCGAACAGGAGGCGTGGCAAACCCACAGCTGCCAGCATCTGGGGTTGGGGTATCGCTACCCTGGCTGGCGACTATCTTTTCTCTAAAGCGGCTGAGTTAGTTTCTCAGGCCAATAATGTCAGGGCCGACAGGCTTTTTGCCCGAACGCTCATGGCTTTGTGTACCGGTGAGTTAGAGGAGAGCTTTAGCAGCTTTGATCTGAGCCAGAACCGGCAGAGTTATTTAAGAAGGATAGGCAATAAGACTGCCTCGCTATTCGCAATGGCTACAGAGTCAGGGGGGATAGTTACCAATGCGTCCGAGGAGGCCATAAAGTCTCTCAGCAGCTACGGTTATAGTCTGGGGATGGCCTTTCAAGTAGTTGATGATGTCCTGGATTTCACGGCTGATGAGGAGAAGTTAGGCAAGCCGGTAGCGAACGATTTGCTTCAGGGACACTTAACTCTCCCTGCGGTAATGCTCAAAGAGCAATATCCTGATGGCAACCCGATTAAGGACATATTTGAACATAGAGAAAGCGAGAGAAATCTTGAGTTAGCCATAGAGATAATATGCAGCTCGGGTATTGTCTCAGAATGTTACCGTGTTGCGCAGGGTTTTGTTGCTGAGGCATGTCGCGCTTTAGATACGTTTCCAAAAAGCCCCTATCGAAGCAAGCTCATTGAGTTAGCCGACTACGTTGTCGAACGTCAGCAGTAGGGGCAGACCTATGTGTCTGCCCCGATTAAGGATTTAGGGCGAACACGTAGGTTCGCTCCTACTTAAATGGTCTAAAAACCCCAGGGACTTGACCTCGCGCTCCAGAAGATATTGTACATATACCCTGAGCAGCAGTTCTACCTCCTGAGACAATTCGCGGCTCATTCGGAGTCTGTCGGCGGAGGTAGAATCGCTAGTGAGTAAAAATCTCATAATTTTAAGAGCATCGACCGAGATAGGACGCGCCATAGGCTCGTTACGAGCGCAAGCCGGACAAAGAACTCCTCCGCTGATGGCACTGAATAGGTTCCTTTCCGGTAGAAGCTGCGATTTGCAACTCAAGCAATTGTGAAGCTCCGGCTGGTAGCCCAGGTGGCTCAGAAGTTGAAGCTCAAAATGTCTAAGCACAATCTCGCAACTGCGTGCCGCGCAGAGCCATTGCAGATTTTCGTACAGCAATCTATAGATAGGATAGTTTTCAACATGCTCCGCGGTAAATTGATCCACCAGTTCCGCAATGTAAAAGGCGCAGCTGATACGCTTGATGTCACTCTTAAGAGGAATGAAGCTCTCGATCGATTGGACTTGCGTTATGATATCGAGGTTCTGCCCCTGAGCCAGGAGTAAGGCGCTTCGAGTCAGAAGGTCGAGATGTCCGCCGAGCTTGCTCTTCGGCCTTCGCGCTCCTTTTGCTACAGCCCTGATCTTGCCGAAGTTCGGGGTATAGAGGGTGATGATACTATCTGCTTCGCCCAAATTGATACGCTTCAGGACAATAGCCTCAGTTTTATACACACGTGACCTGGCCATTATCGTTCAGCGAAATTATTTTACCTGTGCACCGGGCTTAACTGCGTTAACAGAACTCGATTCTTGAACTTCCTCGTTCCCATTATATAGGGACGCTCGATGTATACTGTTCATCGAGCAAAAGGGAATCAGTCGAGGTTTCGATTCCTTATCAATAACTCCGAAGTGAAGGGCGCAATTTTCAACTCTATCTAAATCGAAATTATAGGGGTCCATAAAATGCATGATGCCGATTGTAAGCCATCTTCCGGGAAGCCATTCAGTTAAGACCGATTTGATAGATTTTCTGCCTTTAGTCATTAATAGTATAGGCAGTAGCTTGAACCATAGCCTGGGACTGACATACCTTATAAGACCGATCATAAGCTCCCACATTATTACCGGCCTCGATTTGTTGAGTCTGAATGCTTCGCTTATTTTCGCATGGGCCTCTTCATTTTTTATGTATCGTGGTATGGGATCCAACTTGCCTTTACTGTGGTCGACAATAGTTATCAGCCCGCAATGTGGATGAACGCAGAAATCCTGATGCTGTCCGCCTTTGGTCATTATTCTGGCCAATGCCTGGTTCATAGGCAGCGTAAAGAAGTCGCTTTTCTTAATCTGTCCACTGGTTTGCTCCTCTGCCAGCCTCATAACGTCTGAGTTCGTTATTCTCATCTCTTTCAATTGACTCGTATCTATTCTTCCAGAAAAACTGACTGGCTGAAATACGAGAAACTTGATAACGTCCGAGTTTTCAGCGGAGTATCTGATGATATCACCAACCTGATGGTCATTTACGCCCTTTACCAGGGTAGGGATCAGGGCAATCTTGTCGTAGCCTATTTTCCTCGCATTTTCTAGGACCTTCTGCTTTAAAGGCCACAAGTCCCGGCCTCTTGTTTTCATGTAGGGTTCGGGGGTGACACCGTCAAATTGCATATATAGCCATGTGCCAGCATCCCGCAATTTCTTGAAGTAATCGATGTCCTCGGCAAGCCTCAGTCCGTTGGTCATAGTCAAAATGTAGTCGAATCCGAGCTCTTTCTCCATTTGTACTATTTGGGGGAGGTCATCTCTGAGCGTTGGCTCTCCACCGCTGTTGCCAGCCCCCCTGACCCTGAGGGGGTAGTTATTTTGCTGTGTATATTCCAGGATTGACCGTATCTGTTCAATACTCAGGTCGTGAGATTTATCTTGAGTCCCGGCGCTGGCGAAACATATCGGGCATCGTAGATTGCACCTCTGGGTTATCTCTATGATTACCAGAATCGTGTGGGTTTTGTGGTTCTGGCACAAACCGCAGTCGAAGGGACAACCAAGCTTAGATTCCAGTGGCTTTTGCAGGCCGGTGCCATGATCCCTGAATTTCTCCGCCCTCACGTATTCTTCGTAGTCGCTCCAGTAGATATCTTCGAAGTATCCATGTTCAGGACAATTTTTACTGATTATTACCTGGCCGTCGATTTCCCACAGCTCAGCGTCCAGGACCATGAGGTCAACGGGACAAATTGATCTCGTTTTTTTTATGAAATTCCTGCGATCTGTCTGAGCTTGTGAAACTTTACTTTGCTCTACCGGTTTCTCAGCTAGCATAACAGTGTCCTCCTGTTTAAAACGCTTGCCTGCTCTCAAGTGCATGTGTAAGGGTAACTTCATCGGCATATTCCAGGTCGCTGCCTACAGGCAAGCCACGCGCAAGCCTGGTGATTCGTAGCCCCAATGGTGCAAGCAGCTTCTGGATATACATCGCCGTAGCTTCTCCTTCAAGGTTGGGGTTCGTGGCCAGGATAATTTCCTCCACTGATCCTGTCTTGATGCGTTCCAGAAGCTCCCTTATCTTTATATCGTCCGGACCGATCCCATCCATGGGTGAAAGTACTCCGTGGAGGACATGATATACACCGGTGTAATGCCCCGTGCGTTCCAGGGCGATAATATCCAGGGGCTCCTTGACGACACAGATGATGCTGTGGCATCTTTCATCGCTGCTGCATATGGCGCAGGGATCGGAATCGGCTATGTTCTGACACGAAGAACATAGGACCGTTTTGTCTTTTACGTCAATTATAGCCTCTGCCAGAGCTTTTACTTCGGCTTCAGGTGTGCGCAGCAGGTGGTAAGCGAGACGTGCTGCGCTCTTGGGGCCGATACCCGGGAGCTTACCCAGTTCTTCAACTAATCTCGATACTGGCTCGGCAGTAGGTATAAAGCCGATTCTCAAGCGTAGAGCCCTTTCTTAGATCTCAATTTTATATAATATAGTCTTTGGTGGTTGGGTGAGACTAAAATAAGCCGGGGATATTCAGTCCACCGGTTATGGCTCCTATTTGGCTGGCTGCTAATTCTTTGGCTTTCTCCATTCCCTCATTGACAGCAGCCATTATCAGGTCTTCAAGCATTTCAATATCATCGGGATCGACTGCTTCCGGTGAGATTTTGATGGAGCGCAGTTGCTGCTGACCGCTGACAACAACAGTTACAACACCACCGCCGGAGCTGGCCTCAACAGTAGCCTTCTCCAACTCCTCCTGGGCTTTAATTAGTTTCGCCTGCATCTGTTGCGCCTGGCGCAAAACGTTCTTATTCATCGGGCTCCTCCTCGATAATCTTGGCTCCCATCTTCACGGCCTCATTTACCAAAGGATTATGCGCTTGCTGTTCTGTCTTCGGCGTTTTGTTTCTTGGGGTGAGGATACAACGCACGTGGTAAGGGACTCCGAATACATCCTGCAGCTTCTTCTCCACCAGGTGACGATACTTGCTGTCCTCGACCTTGGCCCTTTGGAAATCCCAATAGAAGCCCAGGACCAGAGTGTCGCCTTCAAGTGCTACCGCTTCGCAAGCACTTCTCAATAGGGCATCCAGGTTTCCACTTGATCCCATCCCCCGGCATGAGTTAACGAACTCATTCCAGTATTGACGAATCTGTTCGATGCTCTGAGGGGGTTGCGGTATAGCAGCCTCGGCAACCTCGGTTGTTGGGGCCTCCACGCTGGCTGGCACCTCAAAGTCGGCGGCTTCTTTTTGATGGACTACATGTTCAGGCCCGGGTTCGTTTGTTTCTATTGCTGCCGCTTTGGTAGCCTTCTCAACGGGAACGACTTTTTGAGGTTTTCCGGCGGTAGACAATGAGCAATCAACAAGAGCCAGTTCCATAGATAGCGTTGACTGTGGCTCCGAGCGGAAATCGAGCTGGGCGAAGAGCTTAATCGCTTTTGACAGGTCTGTCATGGATATGCTGTCTGCGAGCTGTTTCATCTCAGATATTGCGTCTGGAGTAGAGTCAGTGGAATCCGCTGCGCCGGCTTTAACCATTAGTAGTCCTCTCAGATAATCTACAAGCCCCTGGTTGAACTGGCGCAGGTCAAGTCCGTCACACGAAACGCTGTTTATTGTTGCCAAACCAGCGGAGATATCTTTGTTCAGAACATATTGCGCTAACTGGCGGATGCGTTCATCACTGATTAAGCCCAGTTTCTCATTAACTTGGGCGGGGCTGAAATCCGAACCGTATTGAAGGAGAATCTGCTCCAGCAGGTTCTCCGCATCGCGGAGGCTGCCTGTGGAGGCCCTGGCGATGATATCGAGAGCCTGTGGCTCGGCGCGTATGCCCTCCTGCTCGCAGATATCCTGTAGTTTGCCTGCTATGTCTGTTTTAGTAAGACGGCGGAAATCGAACCGCTGACATCTTGATAAGATGGTCAGCGGTATCTTATGTATCTCAGTAGTTGCCAGCACAAAGATGGCATGGGGTGGAGGCTCCTCCAGCGTTTTCAGAAGGGCATTAAATGCGGGCTCGGTGAGCATGTGCACTTCATCGATAATGTAGACCTTATATTTAGCCGAGTTGGGGGCGAAGTTTATCTTCTCACGCAGGTCGCGAATTTCGTCAATACCCCGGTTTGAGGCGCCGTCTATTTCTACTAAGTCGAGCGCATGGCCTTCGTTGATCGCCTGGCACATGCTGCATGAGTTACACGGTTTGGCTTGCTCATCGCTAAGGCAGTTGACTGCTTTGGCCAGTATCCTGCCCGTACTGGTCTTGCCTGTACCTCTCGGCCCACAGAACAGATAGGCGTGTGCCACTCGCCCTGTTTTAAGGGCGTTGGCCAGTGTTTTAGTGACTGGTTCCTGCCCCACAACCTCTGCCAGAGTTCGTGGCCGCCACTTCCTGTAGAAGACCTGTGAAGTCATGTATATCTCAGCGCAGCTAAAAGTAATTTGAACGGGCTTTCAATTCTGCCTGCTATTATATATTAAGGGTGCTGGTTGTTCAATTGAAAAAAGTATGGTGTTCAAGGGATTCTAATCTTTATACAGTGCATCCACGACTTTAGCCTCCATAGCTCTCATGCTCTGTTCCGCCCCGGGTTCCTCGTGGCCGTATCCCAGGAGGTGAAGTACGCCATGAGTGACCAGGAGGGCCAGCTCGCGCTCTAAAGGGTGGCGTTGCTCTTCCGCCTGTCTCTGCGCCCGGTGATAGGAAACAATGACTTCACCGAGATGGAGAATGTCGTCCGGGGGCAAGGCAAATTTCTCGACTTCGTCAATGCCTGTTTCAGACATTGCAAAGGCAAGTACATCCGTGCTGGCATCGACTCCCCGATAGCTTCGATTAAGATTATGGACAGTATCGTCGCTGGCGACAACAAGCCCGATATCTACCGTTTCACCTGCGCCGGCGGCAGCAAGTGTGGTTTCCACTACTTTGCCGAGCCATTCTTTATCAACAAGCTCGGTGAAAGGCTTTTCAATATGTATGCTTAGCTGAAGATCTCGCATGGCGCTCGATTCGATAGAATCATAACATGTGAGTTAAAAAGGGGCAAAATTTAAATAGCACGGCCGGGCAAACGTAAAATTGGGGGGCACTCTTAGGGGAACGTAGCTACGGCTGTCTCGGCCAACCGCAGTACAACCCAGGGATAAATACCGAGAACCAGGACGCCTATCGAAGTGATGGCAAGAGAGACACGCATCGGAATAGAGGACGGTATGGGTTCATCGGATAGGGGCTCGCCTATGTACATTAACTTAACCACTCTCAGATAGTAGTAAGCTGAGATGACGGAATTAAGTACAGCGAAAATAACCAGCCATAGAAGGTCTTGTTGAATGGCAGCGTTGAAAAGGTAAAACTTGGCCATGAACCCGACAGTAGGAGGGATGCCTATCAGGGAGATGAGACAGAACGCCAGGATGAAGGAGATAACCGGCGACCTGCGAGACATGCCCGAGTAGTCAGAGATCTCATCGCTCCCGGTCTTATTGGAAATGGCGATGATGGCAAAGAAGGCTCCCAAATTAGCCAGGGCATAACCCGCCAGGAAGAAGAGTATTCCGCTCTTGCCCAGAGTGCCGATTGCGGCCAGACCTACCATGATATATCCTGCGTGGGCGATACTTGAGTATCCCAGCATTCGCTTGATATTGCTCTGTGCAATGGCGACAATGTTGCCAATCGTCATTGTTATGGCGCCGAGCACGGCGAATATCATTCCCCAATCAGCGCTGATCGATTCAATTCCGAAGGCGGTGTAGAATACCCTCAGTATAACCGCAAATCCGGCTGCTTTGCTTGCTATAGAGAGAAAAGCGGTTATAGGGGTCGGAGCGCCTTCATAGACGTCGGGGACCCACATTTGGAATGGCACTGAGGCGATCTTGAAACCAAAGCCCGCAATCATGAGAACCATACCGAAAAGGAGCGCCGGGCTGTCCCAGAGCTGTCCTCCGGAGACGAGCGCAGACACCTTATCTATAATCTGGTCAAGATGCGTGGTGCCGGTGATACCGAAGATAAAAGCCATACCCAGCAGCAGCACCGCCGAGCTTATCGCTCCCAGGATCATATATTTAAGGCCAGCTTCGCTCGACTTGGGGTCTTTGAGGAAAGAAACCAGGGCGTACAGGGAGATGCTCGCGAGCTCCAGAGCGATATATATTGATATGAGTTCGCCGGTAGAGGCCATGAGCATCAACCCTCCTGCTGAAAGAAGGATCAATGCATAATATTCGCCCTGGAAGCGGGCGAATTTTTTGACGTAGTCTACCGAGGAGATGATGACCAGGGCGGAAATGCCGAGTATAAGGAATTTGAAGAACAGGCTGAAATTGTCCACTACCAGCATGCCGCTGAAAGAGGCCTGCTGCTCGCCCCAGAGAGCGATGGTAAAAGAGATAGGTATTATCAGGCCGAATACGCTGATTGCAGCTAGAACCTTCTTTTGCTCAATAACAAGGTCGAGCAGAACTACCGCCAGAGCAATTCCGCAAAGGCTCAATTCAGGAGATAACAGCCAGAAGTTCAATTAAGCTCCCCCCAACCTAAGCTATATTAGCGATCTTGAGTAATTTCCGAGTGTCATCGTGCAACTCTTCCCAGATAACGGGGATATCCTTCCGGGCAAACCAGCAAGCCTCGCCGACGTCGCCGTCCGGTTTAAGGTCCCCTTTAATTTTCTGAGCAAGGTAGTTAATGTAGATAACATGTAAATCGGTTTGGTCTCCTGACTTCACAATTCGGTCGAAGGGAATCAGTGGGGTAGTCAACTCAATCTCCAAATTGGTTTCCTCCTTGACTTCCCGCTTGATTCCGTCCTCTATTTTCTCTCCAGACATTAACCCACCACCGGGGCAAATCCATTTTCCCTGCCAGAACCCTTCTCTTTCCGGCTTGTGCTTAACCAGCAGTACCCTGTCACTTTCATCCTGTATCACTGCGCCTACTGCGACCGTTATTCCGATTCCTTTCACCTAATTAGCCCCAACTGCTGAATACAGGAGCTATAACGTCGAGAAGCAACCTGGGATATACACCGAACAGCATTATCAAGGCCACGAAGGTGAAAATGTAGGCCTTCTCCATGTTGTCGGCATCGCCCACCCCGTCGTACTCAGCTTTAGGCTCTCTATAGAACACCCTCTCTAACATCCACAGTATATAGCCTGCTCCAACTACTATTCCGAGCACTGCCAGGACTACACAGGTTTGAATGCCGTAAAAAGCGCTGCTGTTGTAACTCCCCATGAATACCGTGAACTCGGCAGCGAAACCGATAGTAGTTGGCAGTCCCAGCGCTGCCAGCCCGGCGACGCTGAAAACTACGCAGATAACGGGCATTTGCCTGGCCAGGCCGCCGAGTAACGGTATCTGGCGTTGATGCGTCTTATCGTAGACCAGACCCACCATGGCGAACAGAAGGCCGGTGATAAGGCCGTGGCTGAACATCTGAAGTACAGCCCCGCTGAAGCTGAGCTGGTTCAAGGCGAATATTCCCAGTAATACGAAACCCATGTGGCTTACCGAACTGTATGCGATCAGCTTCTTTAGATCGGTCTGCCTCATGGTGGCTGCTGCACCATACAGGACACTTATGACTGCGAAGGCGACTATGATTGTGGCATAGTCCTCGGCCACCCCCGGGACTATACCGCCGTCGCCGAAGCCAGCAACCAGACGGATCATGCCGTATGCCCCCATCTTCAGCAGTACACCAGCCAGGATAACGCTTACTGCAGTGGGGGCGTCGGTATGGGCGTCGGGAAGCCATGTATGTAGCGGGAACACCGGCAGCTTAATTGCGAAAGCGATGAAGATAAGAAAGAAAATCGATGCTAGTGGAATGACAGGTATCAGCATCGCTGCTCCGCTGGCGATATCTACCATGCTGAACGTATGCGGTGAGGCGGAGTAGTACAGCGTGAGAATGCCAGCCAGCATAAACGCGCTGCCGAAGAGCGTATAGACTACGAACTTTATCGCGGAGTACTCTTTCCTGCCGCTGCCCCAGATGGTGATCAGCATATACATCGGGATAAGCTCCACTTCCCAGAAGAGGAAGAAAAGCAGAAGGTCTAATGAGCAGAAGACGCCCAGAATGCCGGTTTCCAGGAGCAGCAGCCAGATGTAGTATTCCTTGGTTCTGAGGTTGATCTTCCATGACACAAAGACGGCAACTAATCCAATAAAGGTGGTGAGTATCACCATCGGCAAGCTCAGACCGTCGACGCCGAGATAATACTGAGCGCCAATAGATTCAATCCACTTTGCCTGTTCTATGAACTGAAGGCCGCCATCACGGTCAAATATAACGAACAGCGCAATTGACAGGGCAAATGCGATAAAAGTGAACAGGGCGGCGGTGATTCTGACGTTTCTCGCCTCTTTGACCAACAGGCCGATTACGATAGCTCCCGCTGCTGGAAGGAATAGTATTATGGTGAGAGGATGAATCGACTCTATACTCAAAACTATTAACTCCTGCAGAGAATTCTATCTATACGCGAATAAAACGACCATGATAATAAGAACACCAAGCACTATGGCAAGCCCATAGGATTGAAGCTGGCCTGTCTGTAGCCTGCGGAAAACGTTGCCTGAAGTGATAGCGATTTTGGCGACACCATTGACTATGCCATCGACTACATAGATGTCAAATAGCTCTATCAGGCGGAAGATACCGTTTTGCAGTATACCAACCACGAAGACCTGCTCATAAAGCTCGTCGAAGTAGTATTTACGAGAAAACAGTATATAGAGTGGGGCAAATATTTTCCCCACTCTATCCGGTGACAACCACTTGGTGTAATACATCGTGTAGGCAAGGAGAATACCCGCAAGGGCCACAACGAGCGCAATCAATGGCATGGGCTCTTCGCCGACCTTGGTGAATATGTCGAAGAACCCGTGTGCATGCCAGTGAGCATGAAGGCCGTAATACTCCCCCTCGCCCAGGAATTTGGCTACTCCACCCGCCCAGAAGTTCCATCCGCTGCCCAGGGCCATCAGGGCAAGAACGACCATTGGAAAAACCATTACCAGAGGGGATTCATGCGGTTCGCCGTGAGCGTGATCGCTATGTCCGCCCTGTACTTGCTCTCCGCCTCTGTATTTACCATGAAAGGTCATGAATATCGCTCTAAACATATAGAAAGCCGTCATAAAAACGGTAATCATTGCTAACCAGAACAAAGCTGGCGTGTGCTCCCAGGCGTTAAGGACAATCATATCCTTGCTCCAGAATCCGGCGAGCGGCCAGATACCGGCAAGGGACAATGCTCCGATGAGGAAGACAGCGTAAGTCCAGGGCATGTACTTTCTCAGACCACCCATTAGCCTCATGTCGAAGGTGCCACTGGCATGATTGACGCTGCCCGCTCCCAAAAAGAGGAGGCATTTGAAGAAGGCGTGAGTAAATAGGTGGAAAATGCCGACTGCTATACCCAGGCCGATTCCCTCTTCGTACGTCAAGTACCCCTGGGATATTGCTACACCTATTGTGCCCAGTCCCAGCATCATGTATCCGAGCTGGCTGATGGTAGAGTAAGCCAGGACTCTCTTGATATCGTTCATCACCAGTCCCATGCTGGCGGCGAAGATGGCTGTAACTCCGCCGATTACGGCTACAAACATTATGGCTGTCTCGGAGGAGGCGAAAATTGGTAGCGTGCGCGCGACCAAATATACACCCGCGGCAACCATAGTAGCAGCGTGTATTAGAGAGCTGACAGGGGTGGGGCCCTCCATAGCGTCGGGTAGCCAAGTATGCAGTGGGAATTGCGCTGATTTCCCGACTGCACCTGAGAAGATACCCAGCGCAGCTAACGTAAGAGTCGTACCACCAATGACTCCTGCCATAGCCAGGTCGCTGATTTCAGCTATGTTGAAGGTGCCAGTATTAAAATAAAGAATGAGAATACCGATTAAAAACCCGAAGTCACCGAAGCGGGTGACGATGAAGGCTTTCTTGGCAGCGGCTGCTGCCGACGGTTTGTGGAACCAGAACCCGATGAGCAGGTAGGAACCGAGACCAACGCCTTCCCAGAATACGTAAACCAGAAGAAGGTTTGATGCCAGCACCAGCCCCAACATCGATGCTGTGAACAGAGACATGAAAGCGAAGTAGCGGTGATATCCCGTGTCACCATGCATGTATCCCTGCGAGTATATTTGCACCATGAGGCTGATTCCGGTGACAACGATAAGCATTATAGCCGTGAGATGGTCAGCCACGAACCCCAGGCTTATGGTGAAGTCACCGACCACTGCCCACTCTATGGTGCTATTGACGGGGAATTCATCGGCGCTGGTAAGTACCCAGATGGAGAGGCCGAGGGCGACAGCGAGGCAACTGATAATGGTATAACCGCTAAGCTTGGGGTAATTATTAAAGAATGGCCTTAATACCAGCGATATGAATACCAGTGAGAACAGCGGCAGAAGGAAAATAACCCACAAGACAGTACTTGGCAGCATCTATATCTTCCTTAAAATATCCTCTATAAGATGTTTTTTAAGTACAGGCACCAGGACGCGGTATTTTGCCCTTTCGCCTGAACCGATTTTCTTGGGCAGGACCCTGGTGGGAATCCCCTCACCCTCGAACAGGTCCTTCCACATCTCGGCTATCATCAAGTTGGGTACAACCCTTATCTCAGTCCACATTTATCAAGCACTCGGGAACCCTGTATTTTGCTATCCCTGCATCAGGTCTGCCTGCTCAACGTCAACGGTACGGCGGTTTCTGTAAATCGTTATTATTATCGCCAGACCTACTGCCGCCTCGGCTGCGGCAACGGTCATGATGAAAATAGCGAAGACTTGTCCCGTTAGCACCACTACGTCCGGTACCAGGTAACGTGAAAATGCGACCATGGCGATATTCACTGCATTCAGCATGATTTCAATGCACATCAATACTGCCACTGCATTACGTTTGGCTAATGCTCCATATAGACCAATGGAGAACAGGATCGCCGAAAGTATCAGATAGTGCTCAAGGCCAAGGCTCATTATCAATCCTTCCCATCTCGTCTGACCAGCACTACAGCTCCTATAAGAGCTGCAAGCAGGAGTACAGACGCTATCTCAAAGGGCAATACAAACCCGTTGTCGCGATCGAAAAGAACCGTTGCAATATGGCTGGTGGTTGGCTCGTCAAGGGGCATTTCTGCTATCTGGCCTGCTTCTGTAACAGTAGTCCAGTCAGTCCCTAAGACTACGCCAATGATCGTTACCAGCAGCAGCAGGGACAGTGCCAGTGCCGGGATGTGAAGCTTATGAAACGGATTGCCTCTGTGTAGGTCACGGGTCAGCATGATAGCGAACAGGAGCAGTATACCGATAGCGCCCGCATAGACTAGGACCTGCACTGCCGCCAGAAAGTCGGCGTTAAGTGTGATGTAAAGCGCGGCAACACCAAAGAAGCACGCTATTAAGAGCAGGGCTGCACGGAAGACATTACGCAGCAGCACTACCGCCAGCGCTGAGCTGACCACCACTATTGCTATTATCCAGAAAGCGAGATCAATCATATTCTTTGGCAACCATTTCCTGTGATGTCTGGCCGTAGATCAGAAGGGTCTGTTTTGGTATCCCCTCTTCAAGTTCGGGATGGCCGTATGCGCTTACTGCCACTTCGGGATCCATCAGGATATCCTTATCGGCCCGGAGCAAATGTCGCTGGTACTTCGCTTGTTCATAGTCTCGGCCCATATATAGAGCATTGTAGGGGCACGCTTCCACGCACAGGCCACAGAACATGCAGCGTCCTATGTCGAACTCGATCTTCTCGACGAAGTACTTGTTATCACCGTTCTTGGAGGTCTCTATATGAATGATGCCATGAGGACAGCTCTTAGCGCACGTGGCGCAGCCTGTGCATAGATCGCTTCGCCACGCGAACTGTTGTCCGCGGACTCGTCGCGACACGTATAGCCTTTTCTCCGGATACTGTGTCGTTATACGACTACGAAACAGATGCCGGAGGGTAAGCGCCATACCCTTCGCGATACCCAGCCCGTACCGTTGGAACATCGACTCTCCCTCCGCCAAGCTTGAAGAACAGTCTCGACCAAGCCAAGATCAGTAATGCAGCGACAGCCCAGTTAAGGAATATAAACGGCCAGGGGAAGAACTCCCAGCCGCTCATCCACTTATCCCAGATGAGCACCTCGCCAGCGGTCACGAATATGTTGATCAATGCCAGAGGCACAAGGAACTTCCACGCGAATGCCATTATCTGGTCGATTCGAACTCGGATCAGAGTGAAACGCGCCCACATTGTGAATATGAAAACAATAAATACCTTCAATATGAACCAGAACCAGAAGGGAAGCCCCGGTCCCTTCCACCCGCTGAGGAACAGCGTAGCCACAATAGCGGATACGGCGAGTGCATTGATATATTCGCCCAGGAAAAAGGCGCCGAACTTCATGCCGGAGTACTCGGTGAAGTAGCCTGTAGTCAGCTCTGATTCTGCTTCAACCTGATCCAGGGGAGCACGATTCAGCTCCGCGATAGCGCCCAGGAGATAGATCAGAAATCCGAGCGGCTGCACGAGAATGAAGGGATAATATTGAGCGTCCACTATGTTGCTGAGTTGCATTGAGCCTGCAACTAAAACGACACCCATAATTGCCAGGATCATCGGCACCTCATAGCTGACAAGCTGGGCGATGGCTCTCATTGACCCTAACAGGGCGAACTTGTTGTCGGAGGACCAGCCTCCCATGAAAATCGAGAAAACGCCCAGCGAACCGATCGCTACTATAAAGAGTATCCCTACGTTCAGGTCGGCAAGGGCTCCCATACTGCGATCTCCCAGCCTCGCTTCGCCGATAGGGATTACAGCGAAAACCATGATGGCCGCGAAGACCAGGACCACCGGTGCGATCCAGTGCACTATCTTGTCTACCTTGGCCGGCATTATGAACTCTTTGAACATAAGTTTGATTGCGTCGGCTACGGTTTGCAGCAGCCCGAACGGTCCGCAGCGATTGGGCCCGAAGCGCAACTGAAGCCATCCGACGAAGCGCCGTTCCAGCCAGATCATGAAGATAACGGTTGTGAAGACGAAAATAAGCAGGAACGTGATGCCGATTAAGCTGTCGAGGAATACAATCAGCGAACTGGCCAGGCCGTGGTCCTGAAGGAACTCGATCCAGTCCAGCCGGATACGGGCAAACATATCGACGAAGTAGTTCCAGGCACCCATTATCTGTCGATCTCCCCCATGCATATATCTACACTTCCGAATATAGACATCAGATCACTGATCTTCCAACCGATGCAGAGCTCCCTGATAACCGTCAAGTTCAACTGACCTGCGGACCTTATTCTGCATCTATAAGGCGCGATGCTGCCGTCGCTCACCAGGTAGAAGCCCAGAGCGCCCTTCGGAGCTTCGGCGTGGACATAGACTTCGCCCCTGGGAGGTCGCAGCAGGAGAGGAACCTCGGTGCAGAATGGCCCTGGCGGCAATTTCTCGAACTGCTCAATTGCCTGAGACAGGATCCGCAGGCTCTGGAGTATCTCTTCAATTCTCTGGCGGTACCTGTCGTAGGTGTCTCCTGAAGCGCGGGTCGGGATGTCGAATTCGAATCTATCATATACGGAGTAGGTATCATCCTTTCGCAGGTCCCATTTCACTCCGCTGGCCCGTAGCATGGGGCCGCTTACCGAGTTATTGATGGCCATATCGGCGGGCATTATGCCAATGCCTACGGCACGAGCCAGCACTATCTCGTTATCTTTGAGCAACTGGTCGTACTCGTCGACGAATCCCGGCATCTGGCGCACGAATTTCTTTACAGCGGGTAAAAATTCGGGTGGAAAGTCCTGGCTCAAACCGCCGATACGCATATAGTTGTGCGTCAGCCTCTGCCCGCACAGCATGTCAAAGAGATCGAGCAGCTTCTCACGCTCTCTGTACATGTAAAGCAGCGGAGTCATGAAAGCGCCGAGCTCATTGGTCCAGAAGCCGACACCCATGAGGTGATTGGAGATTCGCATCAGCTCCAGCAATATCACCCTCATGTACTCGGCACGCTCTGGCACCTCTATTCCCGCGAGTTTCTCCACAGCCATAGCATAAACGTGGTTCTGCGACATGGATGAAACGTAGTCAAGGCGGTCTGTAAACGGCATGATTTGGAAGTAGGTTCGCCCCTCGGCGAGCTTCTCAATACCGCGGTGCAAATAACCGAATACTGGCTCGATATCTATGATCACTTCGCCGTCAAGGATTGCGCGCAGGCGGAAGACGCCGTGCGTCGATGGATGCGAAGGGCCAAAATTTATGACGAAAGGCTGTGTCTCGTGCACACCGCTTTCAGGCCCTTGTATTTCAAGCTCCATACCTGTAATCGCCTCCCGTGGTGAATGCCCAGAGTATCCTCGGGGCGTTGCGCATAAAAGATGCCGCGGGCCAGTTCATCTCCTTCTTCAGGCATATGGAAGAATTGCTCAGCTCATCCGCTTCGCTCTTCAATGAATTCACTTTGTTTGTGTCAAAGCCGTGCTCGGATACTATAAGATCGATGGTGTGCATTAACTTGATAGCGTCTCGTGCCCGCGCCTCAACGCCCTTGGCTACCCTGGGCGTAATCAAGCCGAGTTCCATCTTGAACTGATTGAAAGCTATGCCAGCGTCGTAGGTGCTCATCACTATCTCATCTTTGTTCATCCACTGAGTCTCGTAGTTCAGCATGTACTTCCAGCTTGGCCTCCTGAGCAGCCTCCGGTGCTCCTCGAGCGTCTGGCAGGACAGCTTGTACCCGTATCTCTCAGGGTCCTCGAAAGCCTTGCTTCCGGGGTCAACGAATGGTGCCAGAGGTGATATGAAGGGAACGAGCCTTTTCCCAAAATTCTTGACAAGACCTCTTAGATACGCGGCGTCCTGCATGACCGAGGAGTATGTCTGCTTAGGCAGCCCGATCATGAAAAAGAGATCAAAACGACGGCACCCGTTATCGAGAGCTGCTTTAATGGTACGCTCGACCTCCTTATTGCTGTATCCCTTGCCAAAGGCGCGCCGGACATCTTCGTCTGTTGAATCCGGCGACCACTGTATGTTATAGCGCGGGATCGCCCTATCTATTTTCTCGAAGAATTCACTCGTGGCGGGGGCAAACAGCTCAAGGGCTATCGGGGCCTTCACTTTCGCAGTTTTCAGCGCCCAGAGGAATTCATCGGCGTAATCACCGCCAGGCTGGCGGATATCCCCTATTACGAATACAGGGCCGTTAAGATAGCGCTGTATGCTTACTATATCATTGACCAGGAGTTGTGGGCTTCTATAAGCCGTTTTATCGCGGCTGAAGCTGTGGTTGTAGGCGTACCTGGAGCCTCCGCATGTGACGCAGTCGTAGTTGCAGCCGCGACAGGTCACGGCGCATGTGATGGGATAACGCATCCAGCTGCCGAAGGGCGTGAGCCCCTTCAGATCGCGGTATTTAAGCACCGACCTGACCGGGTAAGAGTAATCGAGTGGTATCTCATCAAGGTCGTCAGGAACCCACGAAAGCGAATTGTGGTGCGCTGTTCCGTTGGAGTCCTTCCAGCTTAAATTCGGGATATCATCCACATCCTGCCCTGCCAGTATATGATTCATCAACTCAAGCATAGGCTTCTCAGTTGAATCGCCGCTAACGACAAAATCGACCTGGGGATAGCTGATCAGCTCCCGGTGGAAATAGCTTGCTGATAGACCTCCTATGATTACGGGGGTCGATGGGTGAAACCTCTTGATGATTCTGGCTAGCTCCAGGCTGCCGTGGGCGTGGGGCAGCCAGTGCAGGTCGATACCGAAGGCGCTCGCTGACAGCTTCTCGATGTACTGCTCGACATCGAAATTCCGATCCTGCAGCATCCGGTTGGCTATGTTGATAATTCTGGTGTGGACGCCGTGCCTTTCCAGGAAGGCGCCGATGCTGACCATTCCGATAGGGTACATCTCGAAGATGGGGCTGGACGGAATTACATCGCTGATGGGGCCATACATTATCGCATGTTCCCTAAAATCGTAGTTGCTGGGAGCATGCAGCATCAATAAATCAGCTTTTGTCATATCTCTTTGAGCTTTCTAAAGGAAATCCCCCCGCAGCGGGTGTCCCTCGAAGCCCTCCCATAATAATATTCGCTTCAGGTTAGGATGGCCTTCAAAGCGTATACCGAAGAGATCCCAGACTTCTCTCTCCTGGAAGTCGGCACCTGCCCAGATATTGGTAACGGATGGTACTACGGGATTTTCGCGGTCATGGAGCCTGGTCTTTAGTACGAGACTGTGATTGTGCTGCAAAGAGACCAGATGGTAGACTACTTCAAAGTAGTCAAGATAGTCGACCGCTGTGAGGTTGTCTATATAGTCGAATTCCAGACCGGGGGTCTGGTTAAGGAAACTGCACGCTTGTGAAATGGATTTAGGTTCTACGAAAACCGAAGTGTCGTCGTATTCCACCACTGCTTGGGGAAGCTGCGCCCCTATCTTCTCTGCAGCTTCATTTCCTGCCAAAGGCTTAGTCATCTTGCTATTCGACGTCTCCAGACCCTAAAGCTTCTCCAGTTCGCTCTCGGGGAAGGCCATCCGGTATCCTGTTTTATCGGCCTTAATTATTATCCAGCCTTTCGGGTCTTCCTTTACCTCTACCACTTCCCCTTCCCACCCGCTCAAGGTGTAGTTCGGTCTCTCCTTAACTCTGATCCTGTTTCCAATCTGCAATTCGGCCATTACTTGCTCCTGGCTATGCTGTCTTGAGATATCTTCTCGTGCAGCATTATGATTCCCTTCAGAAGGCCTTCAGGTCGCGGCGGACATCCAGGGATGTAGACGTCTACCGGTAGTATTCGGTTCACGCCTGGAACGACACTGTAGGAATCAGCGAACGGGCCGCCGCTTATGGCGCAGGATCCCATTGCAATCACCCACTTGGGCTCGGCCATCTGATCGTATATAAGCTTAACCGCCGCCGCCATTTTCCATGTCAGCGTGCCTGAGATGATCAGGAGATCCGCCTGCCTTGGCGACGCGCGCGCGATTTCCATACCGAAGCGGGCAAAATCGAAGCGCAGCCCCATAGTGGCAATCATCTCGTATGCGCAGCAGGCAAGGCCGAACATCATCGGCCACGTGGAATAGCGACGTCCCCAGTTAAGCAAGGCGTCCAGACTGGTGGTCAGCACGCCGCGCTGGAGTTCTTCGTCTAGCCACTTATCTGGATCGGGTATTGGCGTTTGTGAAGCTGATATCAACTCATTGATTGTACGGCCTTCATCGATATCACACGCTAACGGATCGTAAACCGGTAATATTTCCACGCCCTTTCCTATTTCCATTCCAGTACCTTCTTTCGCCAGGCATACACAAGGCCAATGACAAGAATGAAGATAAAAACGAGCATCTCAATGAAACCGTAAAGCTTGAGTTGCTTGAATTGCACAGCCCAGGGGAAAAGAAACACAGCTTCAATATCGAAGACAACGAACAGGAGAGCGAAGAAGTAATATCGGAAATTGAATTGAATCCAAGAGGTGCCTATGGTTTCCATCCCGCACTCGTAGGTTTTCCCTTTGCGGTTCTCTGGGTCGGGTCTCTTGGATTTGTAACTTAGGGCCTTGGCCATAAGCAGCATCAAAACAGGTACTGCAATGGCCGCAAGGAGCAGTATGGCTATGTAACCGTAATTAGCCAGCAAGCGCTCTAAACCTCTTATCCACTGGTCGCTGAATATAATACCATAGGCAGTCGGGCCGTTGCAATAGGTTATCATGTCGTATTTTTAAAAAGTGCGGGTAATGCCATAATTCGTGGTTACACTCCACACGTTACAGGTTATAATGTTAAGGGCTGGTTAATAAATGATTATCGATCTTCATATGCATACCTGGCCATATTCAGATGACAGCGACCTGAAACCCGAGGAATTGATTAAACTGGCGAAGAGTTCGGGACTCGACGGCATTTGCTTCACTGAGCACGATTGGCACTGGAAACAGGAGGACATAGACCGCCTTAGCCGAGAACAGGATTTCCCGGTCTTTCGTGGGATGGAGATAAGCTCTGAGGAGGGACACATTCTGGTTTTTGGGCTTGACGAATACAGGTTCGGCATGCATCACGCCGAATTTATCAGACAGCTGGTGGATGAGGTCGGTGGTGTCATCGTCCTGGCACATCCTTATAGGAGGCAGGTTAAATATAACTCCAACCCGGATCAGCTATTAGATGCGGTCTGTAAGGAGCGAAGCTTCGGTCTTGTCGATGCTGTCGAGATACTGAACGGCCGGTCTAATGACAAGGAGAATGACTTCGCTCAGAAGATTTGTCGCAGGCTGCACCTGAAAGGGGTAGGCGGCAGTGATGCCCATGCTGCATCAGACATACCGTCGTGCGCCACCGATTTTGAAAAAAGGATTGCAAACGTTGAGGAGCTGGTTGCTGAAATCAAAGCGGGGCGCTTCAGGGCAATAGACCTGCGATAGTTTAAGCCGGCATCGGTGTTGTATTCGAAGTATTTTTCATGGGTGAACTCGCTTTAATTGCTGCGCTTTTAGCAGATCCGAACCAGTCTATATAGGTTCTCCGCATAGCTCGCTGATAAGAAGATCGAGGGAAAGCTCACCCTTATCCCCTTTGAATCTGCCTGTTTTTATAGAGATGTCCGTATCGAGCAATTTGCGGTAAATGCTCCTGAGCTGGTCCATAGGGTGCGCTTTAGCCTGCTCCAGGGTCTTGCGCAAAACAAAATCATGACCTATCCCCAGGGCAAGCTTGATCTCAGAGGCTTTGCGCCTTTGTTGTAGAAGGTCTTTAGCCTGTATAACGAGGCGGAATTGGCGGGTAATCATGAACAATAGATACGGAGGCGCTTCACCTTCGTCCTCCAGCCGGTGCAGGAATTTGATTGCTGCGACCGTACGTCGTTCAAGAATGGCGTCGACCATGGGAAAGACCGTGAACTGCCTCGCTTCGGTTACCAGAGATTCAATATCGTTCTTCTCTATCGTTCTTCCCAAAGCATAGAGGCAGAGCTTGTCGATTTCATTGGATAGGAGCCAGAGGTTACCACCGACAAGATTGGCAAGCAGCTTGACAGCGGATGGGGATATACTGCTGCCACATTTCTTTGCTCTGATTCTCATCCAGTTGTGTAACTGGTCACCACTGAGGGCTTTGAACTCCCTTGCATCTGCCTGCGGGGAGAGCTTTTTGAGGAGGGGGTTACTTCTCTCGATCTTCCTGTCGATAAGCACTAAGACAGTGCTCTCTGGCATTCGCTTGACATATTCGCTGATGGAAGGCCAGCCGGAATCCTTGGTTTTAAGAGAGCGTTTTCCTTTGCCCTGTTGCTCAAAGAGGCCGAGCAGACCTTCCACGATTACAAGGCGATTTGGTGCCAGAAAAGGCACGGTATCACAAGTGGCCATTAGCTGTTCAGGGGTAGTGTTCTGCCCCTGGAGGACGGTGGTGTTGGTGGCAACCATTGCTTCGTCCCCCAGACCTTCCCTGATCTCGTTCAAGGACTCTTTAAGGGAGAAATCGTCCTCACCGTATAGTATATAAAGCAATCCGGCCTCCATGCATTCTTAAATTTAGCAAATTCCGGGTTCTCGTATGGACTGGCTGGAGTATAATTATAGCATCTCACTACGGATGTTTGAAACGGCGGTCAAACCACAGGGCATGACGAACAGTTCTATGCCTGCTTGCTCTTTTCCCGGTTAACTGAGGTCTATTTCATGGAGATTGGAATCATCGGTCTGCCCAAAAGCGGCAAAACAACTGTGTTCAATGCCCTTACAAGAGGTGAGGCGCAAACAGGGGCATACTCTTCCGCAGCCGTGACTCCTAACATCGGCGTGGTCAAGGTCCCGGACCCCAGGTTGGATAAGCTTACGGAAATCCTCAAGCCAAAGCGTACGGTTCCCGCCGAGGTTACGTATATAGATATAGCTGCTCCTGCCAAAGGGTTTGGCAAAGGAGAGGGCCCGGGAGGGCAGTTTCTCGCCCATCTCAGCAAGGTGGACGCTCTGGCGCATGTTGTCCGCGTATTCGAGGACGAGAAAGTGCCGCATGCTGAAGGAAGCGTGAATGCGGATCGTGATATAGAAGCTATGAACCTTGAACTCGCCTTCTCCGATATGGGTATCATCGAAAGGAGGCTGGAGCGCTTAAAGGCTTCATTAAAAGGGGCCAAACAGCAGGAGAAGGAGCTGATCTTCAAAGAACAGGCCTTGTTGACGAAGGTAAGGTCCGCTATCGAGTCGGATTTACCTATCAGGGAGCAAGACCTCTCCGGGCAGGAGGTTAAGGAGCTCGAAAACTTCCAGTTTCTCACTGCCAAGCCTATGTTGCTGCTGCTCAACATCGGTGAAGACCAGATTCCGGAGGCTGACTCTCTTGATGCTGAGTTTGGTGGCAGATACAGGAGACCTAACTGCGAGGTTGCTGTCCTCAGTGGTCAGATTGAAATGGAGTTAACGCAACTCGGCGATGCCGAAGCTCAAGAATTTCGCGCCAGCATGGACCTGGGTGAATCAGGGCTTGACCGGATGATACGACTCTCATACAGTCTTCTGGGTTTAATCTCATTTTTCACGACTGCTTCCGATGAGGTTAAAGCCTGGACTATACGACGTAATACCATAGCCCAGAAGGTGGCGGGCAAGGTGCATACCGATATGGAGAGGGGCTTTATCAGGGCGGAGGTTATCGGGTTCGATGACCTTGTAGAATGCGGCAGCCTTGCCGAAGCGCGGAAACATGGCCTGCTGCGCCTGGAGGGTAAGAACTACATTGTGCAGGATGGCGACGTGATGACCATCCTGTTCAACGTCTGACTTTTAGCCTTTCTTGCTGCTCAAGATGAGAGGCGGGCCTCTATTCAGTCACCTGTTCGGCCAACAGGTCTTCGATCTCAGACAGGGTCATTTGAAGACCGATTGTCAGGCAGGAATCGACAACCTCCACGTCCAGCTTGTCAAGCAGTTCCGGCAGAAGTTCCTGGCTTTCCTGCGGGATTGCTATTCCACCGGGCCCTTCCTGTGGGATCTCAAACATATCGATCATTGCTGTTGCGAGGGTGACCAGGGCCTTGACGGCTTTCGCAGACTTGGCATTACTGAAGCAGAGCGCCAAATCGAATGCTATCGATTGTTCCTCTTTGTCCAAAGTAAATTCGGCCGTCTCGATATCGGCAAGCGCGGATAAATCTATTGGTATCGGGATGAAGTCCTGGGCACCTTCCAGGGCGCCCTCGGTCAGCTCTGGAGCTATGGAAGCTGCAACTTTGATCATGACATCGCTAAGCTCATTGTATCTATCAAGCACATCGCCGCTGAGAGATGGTTCATCACCTTCCTTGACGTCGATGACATCCTTGACAGGCTCCAATGTACCGATAACAAAGGTTTCGTCATCCAAGAAAACGATCGCCAGTTGTTGTTCCTGGTCCGTATATATGTCATATCCTTTGTAATCCAACGAGTTCAATTCTGTGTCCGCTGCCTCTTCAATGGCGGTGGTCAAATCACCTTGACTGCGTGTTCCTTCCACGATGGCTCCAAAGTAGCCGGTATTCTCTGTGCGAGAGGAGGTGTCGCCGAAGATAAGCGCTTCTTTTAAATCAGTCAAATCGATTCCCGCTTCCGTAATAACCATATCTATGGCTTCATCGAATGTTTGTGGAGTGTCAGAGTCCTTTGGCATAGACTCATAGAGCCCGGCGAGGTCATTATCTCCCAGTATCTGGCCAATATTTATCCTGCCTACTATATCAGCGCTTTGGGGCACAAGCTCAATCGGGGTTATCGTTTCCGCTGTTCCGTTGCAGCCTACCGGGAGTAAAACGAGGATAACAACGATAAGCAAAGGAATAGTCTTTTTAAACAACTTACTCCTCCTCGTGGAACATTCGTAGCTATCTGTGAGTCTACCACTGACTCTCGGAGCCTGTCAAATGAAGAAATTCCGGTGAGCTTGACCACCAACTTCACCCAAGCTAGAATAGGTTTAGAGGAGGCAAATGTTTGAGGCTCTATCTGACAAGCTGGGGAATGTTTTCAAGAGGCTGTCCGGTAAGGGGAAGCTGACTGAAAAGGATGTCGATGAGGCGCTGAGAGAGGTAAGGCTCGCGCTGTTAGAAGCGGATGTTAACTTTAAGGTTGTCAAGGATTTTATGTCCAGGGTGAGGGAGAGGGCTGTGGGGGTAGATGTACTGGAGAGTTTAACCCCGGCGCACCAGGTGATAAAGATTGTTAATGAAGAGCTGGTTGTTATCCTGGGGGGCGGGCAGCAGAAGCTGAAACACGCCGCTCAACCGCCCACGGTGATATTGCTCGTTGGTCTCCAGGGCGCGGGTAAAACCACTACCTCTGCCAAGCTGGCCCTTCATTTAAGGAAAAGCGGGCAGCGTCTGCTGATGGTGGCTGCTGATCCTTACCGTCCTGCCGCCAAGGACCAGCTTATTGCTCTGGGCAAGCAGCTTGACATTCCTGTTTATGGCGATGGAGACTCCGCAGTTTCCATATGCGCTAATGCCATGAAGCGGGCCAGGGATATGGCAGCTACTACTGTGATTATCGACACTGCCGGTAGACTTCATATAGATGAAGAGTTGATGGCAGAGCTTAAGGAAATAGGTAAAAAGCTTAGTCCTGCCGAGGTGCTGCTTGTTGCCGACTCGATGACCGGCCAGGAGGCGGTGAAGATAGCCGAGGAGTTTAATGCCACAGTGGGCTTGACCGGTGTAATACTGAGCAAGATGGATGGTGATGCCCGGGGTGGGGCGGCCCTTTCCATTGCCTCGGTTACCGGCGTTCCCATAAAGTTTGTCGGGATTGGGGAGAAGACGGACGCTCTGGAACCTTTCTTTCCCGAGCGGATGGCGTCTCGAATCCTTGGAATGGGTGACATTCTTAGCTTTGTCGAGAAAACCGAGGCAGCGACAGATGAACGAAAGAGAAAAGAGCTGGAACGAAAGATACGTCGTGGCAGCTTCGATCTGGAAGATTTCCTGGAGCAGCTACAGCAGATAAGAAAGATGGGCCCTATAAGTCAGCTTATGGAGATGGTCCCCGGGATTTCAAGCCTCTCACGCAAATTACCTCAGGGTGCGGATGAAAAGCAGATGAAAAAAGTAGAAGCTATGATATTTTCAATGACGCCTTATGAGCGTCAGAATCCCACTGTAATAGATGGCAGCAGGCGACGGCGCATTGCCAGGGGTAGCGGCACTACCCCTCAGGATGTAAATCAGTTGCTGGCCCAGCACCGACAGGTACAGAAGTTGATGAAGCAGTTGAGCCGGGGCAAAGGGCTCGCTTCCATGCTGGGGCTGAGGTGACCGAGAGATGACGGATGATCTGTTAAAAGGTGCTTCTGACCACGCCGGAGCTGGCAGCGGCAAGCTGAGCGGTTATTCATTCGAGGTAGGGCCGATAAGGCCGCCAAGTGAAGGCGGCAGCCATTCCTTACTGCTGAGAGCAACTCGAAACTGCTCGTGGAACAGGTGCAGGTTCTGCTATGGCATGATATACAATCGGGAGAAGTTCCAGCTACGAACTGTCGAGGATATAAAAAAGGATATCGATACTGTTAAGGCGATAGCGGATGAAATAAAGTCGGCGTCGTGGAAGCTGGGGTACGGTGGTGCGGTGAAGGCGGACGTGGGGATTGCCATGGTGCGGGACGAGCCGGGTCTCAGGGCCAATCAGTCATTTTTTCTCGTGTTTGACTGGCTTCATTTCGGAGGCAGTACGGTCTTCCTTCAGGACGCGAATACACTGATTATGCCGACAGATCAACTGCTTGAGGTCGTGAGGTATTTGAAGGAGACCTTCCCGGATATTGAGCGGATTACTTCATATTCCAGAGCAAAAACCCTTGCCAAAAAGTCGCTGGAGGAATTAAAGGAGTTGAGAAGCGCCGGCCTCACCAGGCTCCATGTCGGTCTCGAGACGGGGGACGATGAGATACTGGCCTGTGTAGACAAGGGCGTGACCGCGGCGGGGCACATTGAGGCTGGCAGGAAGGCAGTGGAGGCGGGGATTGAGCTTTCGGAGTACGTCATGATCGATTTAGGAGGTAGAGCAAGGTCCGAGCAGCATGCGAAGAATACCGCGAGGGTTCTTAATGAAATAAACCCTGATTTCATCAGGCTGCGGCCTTTGATGGTTGGACCGGGTTTGCCGTTATATGAAGATTACGAAAAAGGGCTTCTGGTGCTCTCATCGCCCCATGAACGCCTGAGGGAGGTGAAGACGCTGGTAGATAATCTGCAAGTGACAAGCAGGCTGTCCTTCGACCATTTCCTGAATGCCTGGTATCGAGATAGTTCCCGCCATTACACTTTGTTCAAGCAGGATTACGACGGGTACAAGTTGCCTGAAGAGAAGAGCAAAGTCCTGGGGCTCATAGAGGAGGGTTTAAGGATAGATGAATCGACGCATATACATGTCAAAGAAATGATCGGGATGACGCATCTATAGTTACGCAATGAAAAAGAACAACTAGGGGGCAATATGGATATAGGGCGCGGCTCAGACAGCGCGGCCTCGCTTCCTACCGGCTCGCGAATGTGGCCATCGAAGCGCTACGCTGACATGCATGCCGGCTCTTTGCAGGACCCGGAGAGGTTCTGGGCTGAGCAGGCGCGAAAACTGGACTGGTATAAAACATGGGATAGAGTTCTTGACTGGGAGCCGCCGTATGCGAGGTGGTTTGTGGGGGGTAAGCTTAATGCGTGCTATCAGTGCGTTGACCGCCATGTGCAGACGTGGCGCAGGAGCAAGGTGGCGATTTACTGGGAGGGGGAGACGGGAGATACAAGAGTGCTCAGCTATTCCACACTCTACAGGGAGGTCAACCGCTTCGCTTCGGTGCTGCTTAAGCTGGGGGTTAAAAAAGGCGACCGGGTCGCCCTGTATCTTTCGATGACACCCGAACTTCCCATTTTCATGCTGGCCTGCGCTCGCATCGGGGCTGTGCATACAGTGATTTTCTCCGGCTTCAGCGCCCAGGCGATTGCGGACAGGGTCAACGACATACAGGCCAAGGTCCTTATTACCGCTGACGGCGCTTATCGAAGGGGCAAGGTCCTGGGGCTCAAGAAGATAGCCGATGAGGCCGCCGGACTTTCGCCTTCTGTGGAAAAGATTATCGTGGTTCGGAGGACGGGCGAGAAAGTGCCCATGAAAAAGGACAGGGACTTCATGCTTTCTGAGCTTCTTGATAAAGCGGACACCGTGGTCAAGCCGGAGCCCATGGAATCCACTCATCCTCTGTATATCCTCTATACATCGGGTACGACGGGTAAACCGAAGGGCATAGTACACGGCACGGGCGGCTACCTTGTATATAATCACTCGGCATACAAGTGGGTGTTCGATATCAGGGAGGAGTCCGTCTACTGGTGCACTGCCGATGTGGGATGGGTAACCGGCCACAGCTCCATCGTGTATGCGCCCCTGTCGCACGGCGCGGCAATCGTGTTATATGACGGGGCTCCTGACTATCCGACGGTGGAGCGGTGGTGGGATATCATCGAGAAATACGGCGTCAGCATTTTCTATACTTCGCCTACGGCGATACGCATGTTCATGCGCCACGGGGAAGAGCGGCTTCTGAAGCACGATTTCTCCAGTCTCGAACTCCTGGGCAGCGTCGGTGAGCCGATAAATCCCGAGGCGTGGCAGTGGTATTACAAGAACATAGGCAAGGAGAGATGTCCTATCGTTGATACCTGGTGGCAGACGGAGACGGGCGGCACTATGCTGTCCCCCACTCCGGGGATTGAGGCCATACCGCTCAAGCCGGGCTCGGCGGCGTTCCCGCTTCCGGGAATAGATGCTGCGGTGGTCGATGCCGATGGAAACCCGGCCGGCCCGGGACAGACGGGATTGCTTATTATAAGGAAACCCTGGCCGGGGATGCTCCTCGATGTCTACGGCGACCCGCAGCGATACAGGGACTCGTATTGGGCGCGTTTCCCCGGGGCGTACTATACCGGCGATTTCGCCATGTGTGACGAGGACGGCTATTTCTGGATTCTGGGCAGGGCGGATGAGGTGCTCAAGGTGGCGGGGCATCGTATTGGAACGGCGGAGCTGGAAGACGCCGCGGTATCCCATCCCGCTGTGGCCGAGGCGGCGGTGGCGAGCAAGCCGGATGAGATTAAAGGAGAATCGATAGTCCTGTTCGTCACTCTCAAGGAGGGCATTTCCCAGTCGACGGAACTGAAGAAGGAGATCAGCGGGCATATGCGCGATGTAATCGGCCCCATCGCCACCCCGGAAGAAGTCTACTTTGTGGGGTCTCTGCCCAAGACCAGGAGCGGCAAGATAATGCGCCGCGTGCTCAAGGCGGTGTCCATGGGGCAGAGCCTGGGCGATTTAACCACGCTGGAAGACGAGGCATCCGTAGAGGAGCTTAAAAAAGCCTACGAAGGGCTCAAGGGCGCATCCCCCGCGGATAGAGACGGCAAATAAGTACCTGAGAATCATTTACCCCTGACACAGATTTAGCACCAGACTTGAGTTGTGTCCCGAACGGAAGAAGTCCGGTTATCTTTTGGAAAGCCGCTCGAATAGAGGTACTCTAAAACCAATTGTATATTAAGCGGAGCAAGTTCATGGGCCTACCATTAAAAATTTACTTGAACTGATTTACATTTACAGGTTTAATGTCTATAAAGCGTCGCCTATTTCAATATTCGTTTTATTTAAAGGCGGTTTCCCCAATCGGTTGCTCTTTGGTTTTTAATTGGAGCCATTCTTTACAGAAATAGGCGTGAATATATTCAGTACTGGCGTAAAATAAGGTGTATTGTATATCAGTAAAGGAGTAAAACTAGATTTGTACAGTCTTGAATCTTGGCTCAAAGCATTAATAATTGGCTTCAGGGAGGAAGCTGGAAAGCTTTCTTCAGATCAAAGAGCACTGCTCTCTAATCTTGACGACTTTTCCTTTCCATGTCAGGTGGAGATTTTTTGGTTTCAGAACAATCGATTCGGTATAGATTTTCAGTTGATTCTCTGTCAGCACCTCAAGAACAGAGCAGACCTAGAAGTTACTGTTAACGGTCCAATACCGTTCCATAAAGCTGTTGATGAATTGGGAAAAATTCTTGCTAACGAGAAGTGGAATCAAGAGCTTACTTCGGATGAGAAATATTTCATTGAAAACGGAGATAGGACAATAAGAAGAATTCTAGAAGGCGAGTTCCTATCAACACTCGAAGAACTTAGAATGTACTCTCTTAGTTTAGCTTTCTCGGAATCGGTACAACCCGTGCTAATAAGTCGTAAAACTTATGTAACGAAAGAATCTTTCGCTTGGTTTGTCCGAGGAAATATTTGTCTAATGGAACCTATGGATATAGTCAAGGATATAGTAGGAAAGAGTGTTAGTAGAATACAAAAACCTATTTCAAAGATAAAAAGCGATATGGAAGTACCTGCGCCAGAAATCAAAGCATATGGAACTTATTTCTATCCACGTATATGGATTGGGGAAATACCGAAGAGAACGTTTAGGGAGAAAGCTAAAAAGCAATTTTTCCCCAAATCAAGAGAGCACTTTGTTGCCGAATATAAAGACGTTCGAATAATTATACAGCAAGATGGGTTATTGGCAATCGCTCATGAAAATAAGATGATTGCTTTGGATATGTTAAATGAAATCATGGGCGTAGCTTTGATTTCAGGATTACCATGCTTTGCAATTAGGGAACCAGAGGTAGGCGAGATTAAGATTGAACAGGCTACGCTAGCTATTAAAAGTTCGACCATGTCGTTGGTCTCCGATAGAACAAGGATGGCAGGCCAGTTGGGTGAACCTTCCTATGTGTCTATGATTATGCCCACGACTTTCCTATTGACCAAAGAAGATATAGTGGAACTCCTTAATATGGCGGACAGGATAATGAGAGATGCTGAGATAAAGAAATCTATCATATTTCTTTTGGAATCATATACGCACTTACAGTCTTCAGAATACAACCAGTGCTTTGTTATGGGTTGGACGGTTGTAGAAAGATACATCGCATCTTTATGGGATGACTTTCTCAAACAGAGGTCAATTACTGGTAAGAGACGGAATAAACTTAGACAGGGATTGTTATGGACAACA
Source organism: uncultured Dehalococcoidia bacterium (assembly GCA_964453665.1). Classification (GTDB taxonomy): domain Bacteria; phylum Chloroflexota; class Dehalococcoidia; order SZUA-161; family SZUA-161; genus DAOUTY01. The sequence continues at coordinate 39,708 of CAYVQT010000031.1, forward strand.
GACGATATTGTAGAATCACTAAACCTTGCTGGATCTATAGATATTCAGAGTTATGAAGGTAGGTCATGTCAATATTTCTGCTGAAATTGAAGGTAAAGGATGACACCCATTTC
>CAYVQT010000032.1:0-38449 GCA_964453665.1 uncultured Dehalococcoidia bacterium
AAGTTTATCGCCTGATAAGGGTAAATTCTTAAAAGTCGTCTTTTTCAGCGATCTCGAAATATTAAGCAATATAAAAAAACAGCGTTACAGCAGGGCGGCTTTCATCCAGTCAACCAGAGTTTCAACCACCTCTTCGGCAACAGGCCCCCGGTCTTCATAGTAGAGATCCAAACTGGGCTCGCCCGAAGTCGGGCGGAAAACGTGGTCCAGGTCGGTAAAAAGGACCAGTTCCACCTCCTTGTTCCCCCCCTCCTCGAAGGCCTCTTTCAGCACCTCCGCTTCCTCGGGTATCACCGAGAACAGGTCCTTATCCCCTTGCAAGATAAGCGCAGGGCAGCTTATATCACCTGCATAGTCGGCACCAGCTATGTCCATGATCGCCTTTAAAAATTCCAGATCGGAGCGCGTAGGCTCAAAGTACATAGCAGGATCAAGCTCACCTGAGCGAAGATGCGCGTATATCGCTCTCTGCTCGGCCACAATATCGGCGATCACGGTCTCATTCGCTCCCTGTAGCGTCATCAGCCCTTCTATCTGCTCAATGATGACCTCGCTGTACATTCTTGCCGGGGTAGCCATGACACATATGGCTGCTATGTCAGCATTCCCGGCAGCTTCCATCAGAGCCCACAGACCTCCCAGGCTGTGACCAACCAGCGCTATGCGGTCCGGATCTACTGTAGTATTTCCACTGAGAAATTCGACGGCCGCTTCAAGATCCCTGAGAGAGGGCTCCGGGAAATCGCCTCCATCCCCAGTGCTATTCCCGATGCCCCTCTTGTCATAGCGGAGCGTGACTATTCCTTCCCGTGACAGAGCTTCGGCGATATCCCGATACGTGGAGTCCACGGCGAGGACAGGCTGTCCTGCCTGAAGCAACGCTTCGACCCTCCTGGCATCTTCATCCCCGTTGCGGTCCCACGGCCCGCTGCCTCCAAGAACTATCACCGCAGGGAAGGGCCCGTCTCCCTCAGGAACGAGCAGAGTGCCGGCGAGCTCGGAGTCCCCGGTCTGAAAGGACACTTCCGTCTCAACAAAATCGCCGGTAATCTGCGACCCGCACCCACCGAGCACGAGCAACACCAGCAACCCGACGATCAAGTAGGGAAATACCCTGGTCGATATCATGTTCCTTACTCCTCTCCCCGTATTACACTTTCCAATATGAGCTGCCCGAACCGGACAGCCCTCTTTAATATTCTAGGCTCGAAGCCTGCTAAAGTCCAGCTACGTTCCTTGACCACCGCGGCGGCCATCTATATAATCGAAGCCGAATCGAGAGGGAACCGGGGAAGTGAGAACATGAGCGAAAGAAGCCGGAAACCGGCAAGGCAATCCAAGCGTAAAACGGACTATGAGACGATTCTCTTCGAAGTTAAGGGCCCGGTGGCTACCATAACCATGAACCGTCCCGATAAGCTCAACGCCTGCAACGTGAAGATGTTCCGGGAGATCGATAACGTCCTGTCGTTGGTGGAGGTTGACGAAGGGATAAAGGTCGTCGTAATCACCGGAGCGGGTGACCGGGCTTTCAGCGCCGGTGTGGACTTCGACGAGCTGGACTTCAAAGATTTAAAGGGCTCGTCGGGCTTTGTTGAAACCGACGCCAGGACCTTCCGCCATATTGAGAACATCCCGCAGCCGGTTATCGCCGCCGTAAATGGCTACGCCTATGGATACGGCTGCAAGATCGCCATAGTGAGCGACATCGCTATCGCCTCAGAGAAGGCCCGGTTCGGCCTCCAGGGGATAAGGGTGGGCGCCGTCCATGTCATCACACTGGGAAGGGGACGGAGCGTCCTGGGGAGGAACAGGCTCGGCTATCTGCTGCTCTCCGGAGACACTATTGACGCGCAAAAAGCGGAGGACTGGGGATTAGTGGCCAGGGTAGTCCCGCACGACAGGCTCATGACCGAGGTCGAGAATCTGGCCGAGGCCATCGCCTCCTACCCTATCTTCAGCGTCCGTGCCATAAAGAGAATGCTCCACAGGGGCTGTGATGACGACTACCGGTGGGAGGACCTGCTCACCCCCGGGCTCCTGCTGATGGACGACCTCAAGGAGGGCCGAAGGGCTTTTAAGGAGAAACGCAAGCCCAAATTCAGGGGCAGATAGGAGAGAGAAATAGATATTTTCGACCTTACAGGGAAGGTAGCCGTCGTCACCGGCGGTGGGACCGGCCTGGGGGAGGCAGCTGCCAGGGCACTGGCGGAGGCGGGCGCTTCGCTCGTGCTCTGCGGACGGAGGCAGGAACCGTTGGAGAAGGTTGCCTCGGAGATTCAATCCACTGGGGGCAGGGCGCTGCCAATCAGGATGGATGTCTCCCGCAAAGAAGACGTGGAGTCCATGGCGTCGGAGGCGCTGAGCGCTTATGGACAGGTTGACATCCTGGTGAACAATGCGGGCATCAATATAGTGAAGCCGTTCCTGAAGCTGACCGAGGAGGAGTGGGACAGCGTGCTGAACACCAACCTGAAAGGGTGCTTCTACTGCTGTCAGGCCATAGGGAAAGGCATGGTGGAGAGAAAAGCGGGCAGCATTATAAACATGGTCTCGGTGTTCGGTCTCACCGGCTTCATGAATATCTCCCCCTATATAGCGAGCAAAGGCGCGGTTGTCCAGCTCACCAAGGCCCTGGCGGTGGAGTGGGCCAGGCATAATGTCAGAGTTAACGCCATCGCCCCGTCTTACATCCGAACAGACATGACCAGGCGCGATATCGAGTCCGACGAAAGGATTCTCCAGTTCAACCTGAGCAAGATACCGATGCGCAGGGGCGGCGAGCCCGGCGAACTGGCAGGGGTAATGGTCTTCCTGGCATCCGATGCGTCAAGCTTCATCACCGGCGAGACCATAGCCGTGGACGGAGGCTGGCTTGCCTGGTGAATGACGCCGGGCTGGCCACAATCAATAAAGACCGCTAGATTTTATGGCCTGTGAGGAAACCGGAGGCAGTGGCTTCCAGTAGCTTGCCGGGCTCAGCGCAGTCGCCGATAGAATAAACGACGGGGCCTCTCCCCGAAAATTCCTCTGCCAGCCCGGTATCGGGCTTGAGTCCACCCGCCAAGATTATAGTATCTGCTTCGATGAAATCCGTTGAACCCGCCTTATTTATCCTCACGCCCCTGTCTGTTATCTCCGTCACGCTGGCCCCGGTCTCCAGCCTGGCACCGGCCTCCCTCAACTGCCTCATCCAGACCCATCTGTGAACCAGGCCAACATCGGCCCCGATGCGTTTCGACTCTTCGATAACAGAGACTTTCTTGCCCCGCCCCACCAGGGTCACCGCGAGCTCGCAACCGGCGAAGCTACCGCCTACTATGGCGACCCGCTTCCCGAAGGGGAAACCAAACCTCAGCATCCACCTGATCAGTTCGGGCTTATATACGAACCGCACGAACATAGCGCCGAGGCGGGACATCAACCTCTGCCCGAATCCCCCCTTGTTAACAGCACGGCCGGCCAGGAGCCCTTTCATGTCACGATGGTCGAGCACATTGGCTCCGCTGCCGCCGGGCACCTCCAGGACCGGAGCCATACCCCCGGATGCCAGGACGACGACATCCGGCTTGATCTCGTCGAGAAGAGCCGGGGTTACATCGGTGCTCAGCCTCAGCTCGACAGGAAGCTTCCTGACCTGCCTTTCCAGATACTTGACCACATTGCCCATCCTGCGGTTGGTTATTGCGGCCAGGACTAAGCTCCCGCCGAGCCTGGGCCCACGTTCACAGAGCGTAACCTCATGACCTCTCAGGGCAGCTATCATCGCCGCCTCAATACCGGCCGGGCCGCCCCCGATAACAAGCACACGCTTGCGCTCCGTCGCAGCCGTTTCCGCCGGGTATTCCAACTCCCGGCTCAGCCTGGCGTTGACGCTGCAATAGATCGGAGGCGCATCCGAATCCTCGATGCAGTGGCAGCAGTTCATACACGGCCTGATATCGGCAAGGCGCCCCTCTCTCGCCTTGTTCGGCAGCTCCGGGTCTGCCAGCAGCGCCCGCGCCATGTAGACCATGTCGGCCTTGCCTCCAGCCAGCATCTTCTCCGCAACCACTACATCCTGGATTTGAGTGCCCGCCGCCACGGGGATGCCCACCGCCTTCCTGACCACCCCAGCCATATAGGCCCAGGCCCCCTGGGGGACGTCCGTCTGTATTATCGGAAACGGGGCGTTATGCCAGCCGGACATTACGTCGATCTCATGAATACCGGCCATCTCCAGTATCTGAGCCATCCTCGCCGTGTCCTCAATGGTATAGCCTCCATCGAGCAAATCCGACCCGCTGAGCCGGCAGGTATATGTGAAATCCGACCCCGCCTTCTTTTTTATACTTTCGATTATTTCGAGCAGAAACTGCATCCTGTTCTCAAAACTGCCGCCGTACTCGTCCGTTCTCCTGTTTGTCAGAGGGGACAGAAACTGGGCTATGATATAGCCCACGCTGGCTATCACCTCGACAGCGTCGAAGCCGGCTTCACGCGCCCTCTGCGCCCCGTCACCGTAGGCCTTCACTATCTTGCGTATTTCGTCTTGGGAAAGCGCTCGCGGCATGGTGGGCTCCAGCGGCCCCCCCAGGCGAAAAGGGGTGCCGGGACGCCCCGAGAGGGAGACCCCCGACGGCCCCACCACCTCAACCGGGCCATCGCCGAATGCCCAGCAATAGCCAACGCCTAGCTGCGCATATGTTTTAGCCCCGTTGGCGTGAATGGCCTCCGTCAATTGCTTCAGTCCCTTGATAAAGCGGTCATCATGCAAGCCCAGCATGGGATCCTGCATCAGCCTGGTGGGGGTACAGCTCACGCCGATAATGGCCACGCCGCCCTTCGCCTTCTCGGTGTAGAAGGCCTTTAAACGGCTTACTACCACCTCTTCGGATTCCGGCGGCATCACGGCCATAGCCGGCATCTTTATCCTGTTCTTCAATTCCAGGTTGCCCACACGAATGGGCTCAAACAGTCTTTTCAATCCTGCCATCGATACCTCCCGACAACGGGGCGGTTCGCGAACCGCCCCTACTAATTGCCTGACGTTAAATGGTTGCCCATGCCCTACAGCCCGCTCACCATTTTAGGCCTGCGTACTCCCAAAGTCCAGTTGAACGGCGCACCAATCCCGGATTGACACCCAGCCCGGGCTATTCTATGCTACCTGTACCCGGCAGGAGGTCCTGAAGAATATGGCGAACATCAGACTGGCGACCGAGGATGACATTCCCCGCATTCTGGAACTATACCATGAACTAACCATACACCTGTCCCAGGTTGAGATGAGTCTCAGCCCCTCGCCGGACGGTGTCCGCGAGGTTTTCGCTGAGATCTGCGCCGATCCCAGGCATGAACTCTTCGTCGCCGAAGACGGGGGTGAGGTCGTGGGCACCGTAGTGCTGCTCATCGTACCCAACCTCTCACACAGCGCCACCCCTTGGGCTCTCGTGGAGAACCTCGTGGTCGGCGAAAAATACCGGCGCGGAGGCTGCGGCAGGATGCTCCTGGAGCACGTCATCGCCCGGGCCAGAGGGAAAGGGTGCCACAGGATCGAGCTGTGCAGTGACCTGAGGCGCAAGGAAGCGCACCAGTTGTACCGCTCGGTCGGCTTCGAAGCATCGGCCCACGGCTTTCGCATCTATTTCTAACAGCCGGAGCTATACGACATCATCAGCAAGACCCTGCCACTTTCGTCGGTATCTTCTATTATGAGTCAATTCGGATGAAAAACGGTTGATGTCAGTCGGTGATTTTGGAGCAGGGTTAACATCCAGAGGTCGAGGTCGTTGATTACGCCGGCGCCTGCGGAGTCCGGGTAATTCCTGGTCACCCTGCCCCTCTCCCGTCAAGGGAGAGGGGCTATCCAATTGCCGGCGTACTGCCCTATATGGCCCCGTTCGTATTGCTGACGCTGCCTCTCGGCCTTGCGGTGATCGCCGGCGCGCGCAAGTACTACGATCAGATAGAGAACCTGATACCGGTCACGGCCAAGAACGCCCAACTCACGCCTCTGCTGCCCCTGCTTATGGTGATCGGCATCTTCGCCAGTTGAAGCCGCTCGCCTAACCGCCCTCCCCAAGAAGTTTGGGAAGGTAGGTATTCACCGTATTCGCCGAGATGGCGAAGCCTATGCCCTCGACGCCAACACTAACCAACTTGGCCGCGACCACGCCGATGACGTCGCCCTGCAGGTTGAGAAGAGGGCCGCCGCTGTTGCCCATGTTGACCGCGGAGTCTGTTTGAACAAACGTGATATTAGTCCCACCGTCGTACTCAATGCTAGACACAAAGCCGCTGGTGATCGAGGCCTTCTTCTTGTCGAGAGGGTATCCGAGAATAAGCACCTGCTCGCCCAGGTCAATGGTACTCATGTCACCGAACTCCAGGTATGGGACGTCCGAGACATCTATCTTAATGAGGGCCAGGTCACGCTCCTTGTCTCTAGCCTCCACAACGCCTTCGTAACTCACAGAATGGCCTTCGACGGCGACGGTGATTTCCTCGGCGTCGCGTACAACATGGTTGTTCGTCATGATGAGGCCGTCGCTGTTGATGAAGAAACCGGACCCTGTTCCCAGGTCGGTCTCAATGCGTACTACTGCCGTTCGGGCCTCGGCCGTCACCTGCTGTACGGTCTTGGGTTTGTGTGTGCTGGCTCCTGGCAAAATCACCGATGCCTCTGTCACGAAGACTCCCCGCTTGCGTGGCGCCCACTGCGGCCTGTCGTCGTAGAACTCGTTGTCCGTAAGACGCTCGATGTTACCGCCATCCGCGTCCATGATGTACAGTTCACGCGTCTCCTGATCCGCCACATCGCGGTCGGATGAGAACACAATCTTGGTGCCGTCCAGAGACCAGCAGGGGTGGCAGTCGTCTATTCCGTAGTTGGACGTGAGATTGCGATTACTGCTGCCGTCTGCGTTTATGACGTAGACATCGTAGTCTCCGTCGTGCTCTGACATGTAGGCGATTTCCTTGCCGTCAGGTGACCACATGGGCCAGGTGTCGTTCATCGGGCTGGTAGTGAGCCGAGTGGGATTAGAACCATCGGCGCCTATCACATATATGTCTCCGTTTTGACCGTGTGGGGTGAAATCGTATGCCAGCTTCGTGCCGTCTGGCGACCATTCGGGCGAGTACACGTCTCCATCAGGATCGCTCGTGATCTGCGTCCTATTCCCGCCATCTACATCGATAACGAACAACTGGTAGCTTTCCATCTCTTCAGACCAGCCGACATAGGCGATGCGACTGCCGTCAGGCGACCAGCTTGGGTTGCTTTCCTCAGCGTCTTCGGTAAGCACGGACATCCACTCACCGTCGTCATTCATCCCCAGAAGAATGCTCTGGCGCCCCACGTATATGTCGACCACGATAGACCTTCCGTCCGGACTCCAGGACATCTCGAGCTCGTCTAGCACCGTCTCGGTGATCTGTACTTCATTATGGGTGTCGAGCTCGATCATGTAGATATCGAACTGGTCATCCTTACGGTCGGAGATGAATGCGACGCGGTCCGGCTCTACAGTCACGCTGGCCGAGCCCGATTGCGTTATGTCGTCCAGAGTAACCTCGACCGTGATCGCTGTGTCGTAGCTCCCCGGGGAATCGCCCGCAGTGAACAGCCCATTCGTGTCGATGGCGCCAGCCTCCGCCTCCGTGCTCCATTCGAAGTCAAGGCCGGCGATACGGTTGCCATATCGGTCCGCACCCACGGCTACGAACTGCTGTGTCATACCCATTCCGATCTCTACGGGGTCGGGGGCGAGAACGACCTGATGCAGCGGCCCGTGGGTGATAGTGAGCGAAGAGTTGGCAGTGCAGAGCGTGTCCCCTTGCTCGACCGCGACGTTAACCACGTTGCGGTAGCTCCCCGCGACTTCCCCGGCCACGAGCTCGCCCGTATTGGCAAGCGAGCCTGCGTTGTCGTTGAGAAGCTCCCAGGTCATGTTCCCCGCGACGTCTATGCCCGGCACCTCGTTGCCGTACTCGTCCGCGGATACGCACTGAAGCTGCATCGTCTTGTCGGCCTCCACTATCAGCGGCGATGGGCGGATGCTCACCGTTGCGACAGAACCCGGGTGCACCTCAATGGATGCGTTCGCCGTCGCGGTCTGCGGAGGATCGGCGATGCCGGTAGCCGTGAGCGTGACTGTGTGTGTCCCCGAGATAGTGTATTCATGCTGCACCTGTTGGTCCGCGGCGGTAGTGGTCATGGTGACACCGTCGCCGAAGTCCCAGAGGAACTCCTGAGCGTTGAGTGAATTGTTGGTGAAGCAAATCGTTAGTGGCACCTGACCGCTGCACGCGCTTGCCTCGAAATCGGCCTTCGGTAGCGCCTGCTGCTGTTCCCCGCCGCCGCACGCGGCCAGCGGTAGAGCCAGCAAGAGGACTAACAATACTGCAGAAGCACCGGTGAATAACTTCTTCGGGTTCACTGTGGGCATTCGGCTGTCGAACTTGCGGAATGGGTACCGCCGCATCATTATCATGTCCCTCCTCCTCACTTTGGCACTCAAAAAGAGCACAGCAACGGTTCGTACTGCCGACGCCGCATCGAGCAGTCACCTATGGCCCCCGCAGGGACCAAGGGCGTTTGTCGGCTACTGCCAAGAGGACGTTATGTCCTTATGACCTTATCCCGTCCCTGTCGCGTACCTGCTCTTACGGCAGCACTCCCCTCCCTGTCTCCGGGACATTGCGACGGAAGAACCCAGAACGTCCGATAAAGCCGCAACAGGCCATGTGCCTGACATCATTGGTAGAAGCAGCACCGTAAGCCCCGGGCAGGGTTGCTTTGAAGCAGGCGGCGAATTTGACTGCATTAGCAACAACGGCCCAGCAGTCCTTCCAGACAACTAGCGTCCTCCGGTACTCCAATATCGGATTACACTGCCCTCTTATTGACTCCTTCTCCTTATCTGAAGTCGAAACGGGACTACGTGGAAATCGGGCATATCTGAGGAAAAATTGTAGTGCATTTATTATAAACCCGGAACTATAACACAATCAATCTTATCGTGCACGTCACTTATATAGGAATATACTAGCAACAATAGGAGTTGTCAAGGGGTGGTTCGAGTGAAAAAGCGCGATGCCACCACAACTTGCGAGGTGTGATGGTAATTTTCTACCAAAATCCCTAAACAATACACCTTTTAATTCAGCCAAATAGTAACCACACAATTCTGATTTGTTCACTGAACATTCTTGCGAAATATTAAACGTCTAGGTTAGTGCGCTTAAGACAAAGCCCCTTCGAAACATCTGGTTCTCAAACCTCGATTATTAACCCCCTGACAGCAACCGAAATAAACGGCTGTCACTGATTGCGTAGCAGCGTACCCTCGTTCCGGTCCCACCAGTCTTTGAGCTGGTCGTTTATCTCTTTCCACCTCAGCCATACCCCGGTGGGATTGTCCCGGTCGGGCCTGTTTGCCACGCGCAGGTAAACATACAGTCCGAGAAGGACAAACGGAAGGATAATTCTCGCCATAGTGAGAGCTGTGTTATCGAGTGAATAGAAACGCGGCAAATCGAGGGCTTCCACCTCCGATAGAACAGCGAGGACCACCAGCGCCACGAACGAGAGAAAGGAGAGCCAGACCAGCACCCTTTGAAGGTAGAAGACCAGCCGGCACTCCAGTCTTCTCCTCAACAGGGCGGTGAAGTAAAAGTGGTTGGGATGGTTCTCATCCCGCCACTGCCGGAGGACCGTAAGCCATCTCTGCCGCGCCTCGGGTGCCGTGAGATTGTACTGTTGCTGGATGTAGACCCTGGGGAACTGGGACTGAAAGAACGAGATATGGCGACTGCCCGCCGATCTGGAGTACTGCAGCGGGTCCTCCGACAAAAGGAGAAGGGACACAGCAGACAAAGCCAGAAGCGGCAGAAGCATCCTGGGGATATCGGCCACCCAATCGTCAACGGCGAGGTCAACCACATAAAGCAGAAGGAAGGCCAGGCCCAGCAAACCAACATATAACCCCTTCCGCAGCCTGAGTCCGCCTTCTTTGCGCGGAGTCAGGAGCCCCCCGGCCAGCCAGTTCACAGCTCCGAATCCCCGGAGACATACTTAATGGTGAGGAAATCGCGGCAACTGGTACCGCCATCGCTCTTGCCGGTTACATAAACGTTTCCCGACCCGTCCACGGCCAGGGCCACGGCCTGGTCCCAGCCGTCCGCCGGGCCATCGTAGCAGGCAGCCCAGATTTCGCTGCCTTCGCTGTCGTACTTCAAGGTAACATACGAGTAGTTGACTCCGCTGCCGTTATAGCTATCGCCGGTGACATAAATATTCCCCGAACCGTCCAGCGCCATGTCAAAGGGCCAGCTCTCACGGCCACCCGCAGCGCCGTCGTACCTGGCGATCCACTGCTGTTCTCCTTCGCTGTCGTACTTGACGGTCGCATAACCGTACAGGAGTGTGCGGTGGTCGTAGCACCGGCCCGTGACGTATACGTTGCCCGAACCGTCCACAGCAACGGCCACAGGTTCACCCGCTCCGCACTCCAGACCCTGACATCCGGCAGCCCAGGGCTGGTTGCCTTCACTATCGAACTTCACGGTGGCATATTCGTACTGATACGAGCTGCTGCTGTAGCTCCTGCCTGTCACGTACACATTTCCCGCACCATCCAGGGCCATGGCCTTAGCCGTGTCATCACCCCCGGAATTGTCATAGCGAGCTACCCAGATCTGATTTCCATTGCTATCATACTTGAGCGCAGCGTAGTCACCCTGGCTTGTGCCCGCGACATATGCGTTCCCCGAGCCGTCCAGCGCTATACCCACGGCCCCGTCATCACTCCCCGGGGAGCCTTCGTACCTTGCGGCCCAGAGCTGATTCCCGTTACTATCGTATTCGATTGTGGCGTAGTCGCCCCCGCTGCTGCCGGTGACATACACGTTCCCCGAGCCGTCTATCGCTATCGCCCGGCCATCATCATCTTCAACCCCCGCTCCGTCGTAGCGCGCAACCCAGAGCTCACTGCCATCGCCGTCATACTTTATCGTGGCATAGGCGTAGTCCTCGTGAAGGCTGTTATAGCTTTTGCCCGTCACATACACGTTTCCGTAACCATCCACGGCGATAGCCTGGGCCACATCATCGTCGCCACCGGGGCCATCGTAGCGGGCAACCCAGAGCTCATTGCCATCGTTGTCATACTTCACCGTGACATATGAATAGTCGTAGGGCGTGTCATTGAAGCTCTTGCCCGTCACATAGACGTTGCCGGAACCGTCCACAGCTATGTCGTAGACCCACTCAGCACCCCCCGAAGGGCCCTTATAGCGAGCAACCCAGGCCTCGGCAACCGCAGAGGGGGTCGGTGTCGGGGTTGAAACGGGTGTCGCCGTTGCAGCAGGTGTCGGCGCTGGGCTGGTAGTCGCAACAGGCGTCGGGGAGGGGCTTGCCCCGTCACCGCCGCAGCCGACGGCAAGCGCCCCTATCAGAACCACGGTTAAAGCTAATATGGCCAAAGACCTCATTTGTTGCCCTCCTCACTGGATGACAGCGCAAAGCCTGCTATCACAGCCGATTATATAATTCAGCTTTTTCTGTTCAGGTGCCATTATAGCCAATTCGGCAGCGCCTTCCAATAGCCAGCGATTGAAATTGAATCAGCCAGGGCAAGGTGATAGACTTTTACATACGGTGATGAGCTACAAAGTCGAACCTCAGAGCTTCAGCAGCCTGGCTTCTTTGCGGGAGGAGCCGCGCTGCCGCCTTGAGTGGCGCTCCGTCTTCGTTCTGCCCCGGTGGCTGGAAGTCTGGTGGCAGGAATTCGGAGCCGGAGCAGAGCTATGCCTGTGCGACATCAGGGAAGACGGAAATTTAACAGGCATCGCACCGCTAAAGGTTAAGGATGGCAGGGCTTCATTTATCGGCAGCGCCGACGTCTGTGATTATATGGACTTCATCATCGCGCCGGGGAAAGAGCACGCCTTTTTCACATCCCTTCTCGACCATTTGAGGCATGAGGGCGTAAGCGAGCTTTACCTCGAATCGCTGAGACCCGACTCCGCAGCTCTGACCAGCCTTGCTGCCCTGGCAAAGAATCAGGGGCACGCGGTGCACTTCAATCTCACGGACGTTTCACTGGATGTGACTCTGCCCGCCACCTGGGAGGAATATCTGGGGATGCTGACCCCGAAGCAGCGGCGTGAGCTAGGTCTCAAGCTGAGGAGAGTGAATGAAGCGGGCTATATAGAGTACGGCACAATCGAGGACACGGACTCCGTCCAGGATACCATGGACGTCTTTATGAAGCAGTTCAGGGACAGCAGAGAGGATAAGGCGGCATTCATGACCCCGCAGATGGAATCCTTTTTCAGGTCAATAGCCATAGCCATGGCTGAAGCCGGACTTCTAAGATTCGGTATCCTGAAAATCAACGGCCTTCCGGCTGCCGTTGTCATGTGCTTCGACTACAATGGCAAGGTATATCTCTATCACAGCGGATACGATCCCCTTCACAGCCATCTGAGCGTGGGTTTGCTCTCCAAGGCGCTATCTATCAAGGACAGCATAGCAAGGGGCAGAAGAATACAAATACCGACTGGGCGGTGCGGAAACCCCGATTCACAGTTGCCGGATAATCCTCAAGTGACTCCCGGGTTTTAAATTCGTACGCGGACCGGAATCGATGAATGAGGTATTTCGAACATTAAGGGACTGTTGCCGCATTTCAGGCCGGAGAATCTTTTACCGGGGTCCCGGCATATTTACGGACAACCATCCTGAAATGGAACCCGTATACAGCGAGGGCCATAGACAGCGGAAAATGCTGGGGACGCTTCAGCACTGTCGAGATAAAGAATCGCCAGTAATGCAACCTCTCCCTATCCCGAACACCCAGGAACCACACAGACCTTAAAAACGCCCAAACATGCCAGAACTGGAGCTGTGATACCCTCTTTTTTCTCTTAGGCTTGTAATCTTTGAAGAATATCTTGACCCGCTTGTAATACTCCCGGGGTGAATAGATCGTAGCCAGAATATTCTTGTAGCCATCGATGAGCGTCTCACTGTCCATCTTGGGAATAAAGTTCATAGAACAGTCGGTATTATCGCCTGAAATACCCTCCAGTAGCCGGTTCTCCTTCTTCAGTCGCTGGTACAGCCTTGTACCGGGAGGCGCATTCAGCAGACCGACCATCGCGGTAACGATCCCGCTCTTCTGAATGAAGTTAATCTGGCTCTTAAAGATAGAGACCGGGTCGTTATCAAATCCCAGTATGAACCCTCCCTGCACCTGAAAGCCGTTGTTTTGAATCTTCTTGACCGAGGCAACCAGATCACGGCCCCGATTCTGGTTTTTGCTGCATTCAACCAGGCTCTCCTCGTTTGTAGTTTCGATACCGATAAATACCATGTCGAACCCGGCCTCGACCATCAATCGCATCAGCTCTTCATCATCGGCAAGGTTTATCGACGCCTCCGTGAACAACGAGGTGGGGTATTTTCTCTCCTTCTGCCATTCAATTATTGCCGGGAGGATCTCTTTCTTCAGTTTCCTCTTGTTGCCTATGAAGTTATCATCCACGACAAAAATGCTGTCTCGCCAGCCCCGATTGTACAGCGCATCCAGTTCCGCGATGATCTGTTCTTTGCTCTTAGTTCGCGGTACGTTGCCGTTCAGTATGATGATATCGCAGAACTCACAATTGTAGGGACAACCGCGAGAGTACTGAATGCTCGACGAAGAGTATTTCCTCATATCGAGAAGGGACCACAGAGGAAGAGGGGTCTTCGTGATATCCGGCCGCTCCTTTGAAGTGTAGATATGCCCGGCACATCCCTTTTCCAGGTCCTCCAGGAAAGGCGGGAGGGTAACTTCAGCCTCACCGAGCACTAAATGATCCACGTCTTCAAAGTACTCGTATTCACTGAAAAAGAGTGGGCCGCCGGCGACTATCCTGGTATCTAAAGCCTTACATCTCCCGATAACCTCTCGCACCGAATCCCTCTGCACCACCATGGCACTTATAAATACATAGTCGGCCCACCTGATATCCTTGTCATTCAAAGGGGCTACATTCATATCAACCAGCTTCTTGTCCCATTCCTGGGGAAGCATCGCCGCCACAGTCAGCAAGCCAAGAGGCGGGAAGTTAGCCTTCTTGCCGGCAATTCTCAGAGCGTGTCTAAAACTCCAGAAGGTATCAGGATATCGCGGGTAGACCATAAGTGCTTTCAAACCAGGCTCCTCATTCGTTTAATTACTTATATCAAATACGATTATACTTGCTCTTGTCAATAGCCAGGTTCATTGATTATACCACAAACAATTACTCAAAGGTTAAAACCTTTCCTCGATTTTATTACTAGCGACACAGCTGTCCGCATTGTACAATACCGGGATTAAAAACTAATTAACGACGTCCCAAGCAGGAATTACGAAGGTCTTACAAGCAAGTTACATTTTATCAGCCTGACATCAATCTTATAACCTTCATTCTCAGTAAGAGGTTCAGGTGCAGTTCATCCTTGCGCAGTTAATCTCCAGAGCCTATGATAACAGTAACACTTGTAGAAGCCAGAAGGGGCATTCACATTACAGTTACACCATCTCAGGGAGGTGTTCCAGTGCACTGGTTTTATCTTGCTTTTGCGGTTTTTCTGGAGGTCTGTGGCACCACTTGCATGAAACTATCCGACGGGTTTTCAAAGCTGACACCATCGATACTGATGTTCATCTTCTACGGGCTTTCCTTCGCCCTCTTCGTTCTCGCATTGAAGCGCATAGATGTAAGTGTCGCCTATGCCATATGGGCCGGGTTGGGAGTCCTATTGATCGCCATAGTCGGTACTCTGTACTTTAAAGAGCCTATGACAGCATTAAAAATCGTATCAACAGCCCTAATAATAGGTGGTGTTGTGGGCCTGTACTCCAGCGGTACCGGTAACTGAAGAGAGTACTCTAAAGCGGTGGGACGCCCTTTTTTGTCTGAAACCATACTTTACCAACCACTCGCGAGAAACCCTGCATAAGGTTTCTCATAACCACCAGAGGCTTCCAACTTCCGTCAACCCATGCTCTTTTAAGCGAGTTGCTGGCAAGCATAGCGATCAGATTGATAATCTTTTGCGGACCAAACCAACTCCCCAGATTGGCGGCAAGCACCGGCTGCATCCCTGCCCCGCTAATAAGCGCACCTTGTGTCAGCCCCGAGGCAACCACGGTACCGATGTTAGGCAGTTGTTCGACGATCTGCAGCCTGACTATGTCGAATGGCATGAACCGTCCGGACTCCCTGTAGTCACGCCTGAAGGCCACCCAGTACCCAAGCGCGTAGCAGCTTACATAACCCGTGAAGCTACCCAGCATACTTGCCATTACCATAATCCATACCGCGTTATCAAGGGATAAGTAGACAGCTAACGATCTGCCTGCAACGGCTCCACAGCCGGCTGCGATCTGGACCAGCACCAACTTCCCGCTGAAGTACTTCCAAAGCTTTGTCTTCAGTCCGGACACGATGCTCATGCGTTTCCGCCTTCCCCGTCCAAAGCGTGCCTCGGCAATGTACAGCATGAGCCAGAGCAGAGCCGCTTACTTCGTTTCATCCGCATTATACGTTCACTCAACGGTTCTAATTTTACGCTGACCATCCCTAACTGGCAAGAAACTGGCATCCAAGGCAATGAAGCGAATAGGCACTCAACTTATCCTGACTGGCTTACGCCGTTGCCAACAAGTCATAACCACAGCGCAACTCCTTAATGGGACTATTGAGTACTTTTTCCCATACCTTATCTATACAAAAGAACCATTGAACAGCCGGTAGCATGTGTGCTAATGTTTGGGCAGGATAATGTGGCTTGTGTCATTACCTTAAACAAACCATTGACCGGGGAAGAAATGCGCAAGTCCGTGTGTTGCTATGATCTGGTTTAGACGAATATGGACCATTCCGCTGATCATAATCTTCGTTGTCCTGCTTATCTCCCTCCTGCTAGTCTCACAGCTAAACGACACTATAGGCAACCCCGAATTTTACAAGGACCATATACGGCAGGCGGACCTGTATAACTTCGTCTACGACGAGGCCCTGCCGGCAGGACTGGATGAACTGGAAACAGGTGCTTTTTCAGATGTCCCTATAGAAATATCCGCAATCAAGGATAATGTCGTCTCCGTCGCCAGTAAGATTCTGCCTCCTGATTGGCTCCAGGCCCTCGTTGAAACTGCAATCGACAAAATAATCCCCTACTTCCTAGGCGACACTGACAGCTTTACATTCACCATAATGTTGAGAGACAGGGTAGAGATAGCCGCATCGGTAATCAAAGATGATATTATCCGGGGTACTGCGTTTACAGAAATCTATGGCGACGCAGTATCATACCTGGCCGACGAGTTGCTCGACAACATGGATGGAATGCCTTACCCCATTGCACTCAGCAAGGAGGAGGTCGAAGCCTCTCTCAAGAAGTTATTCCCCGAGGACTGGCTAGCCCCCCAGGTTGAGGCCGCCATCGACTCCATAAAACCGTATCTGACCGGCGACTCAAATCACTTCATACTTACGGTCAACATCGCTGACCGAGTCGATGCAGTGGCTGACACTGTTGTCGACCTCCTGGGCATACAGGAGACCTACGACTACCTGCTGGACGAACTGATAACACCAACCATCGAGGCCAACATTGGCCAGACCGTAGCCCTGCCATACGGGATAAGCCTGAGCCAGGAGGAGATCGTCTCCGCCATCGAGGAGACGCTGCCCCATTCCTGGGTGCAAGCGCAGTTCAACGATATCGTCGACAACGTAACCGCATACGTAAAGGGAGAAGCCCCCGGTATCGAGGTAACGGTTGACCTGGCTGACAGAAATGAAGCCGCCCTCGATATCCTCACAGATATGGCCGACCAGAAGCTAGAGAACCTTTTCTACAGTTTGCCCGTGTGCAGTATGTGGGAATTCCTTCAGATTTTACAGACGCTACCTCCCGACACTCTCCCAGACTGCCGGCCGTCAGGCGTATCATACGAGGAAGCTAAAGCCGCGCTCGACATTGACATCGCGTACTTGATCGACCACATGATCATAGACCGGATTCCAGACCAGTGGATTTTCACCGACGCCGAAGTTAAGCAGTTGCTTGGTGAGGACATCGCGAGTTTTCTGGAGGACGCCCGGAATTGGGTCGCGGGGGGTTGGACTTTCACCGATGCCGACCTTAAGGATGAACTGAACAGCGACCAAGAGCAGACCCTGGAAGACGTGCTCGGCTGGATAAAGAGCGGATATACCTTAAACGAGTCGGACCTGAGAGAGGCAATCGCAGAAAACGAGCAAGACCTTAACTCAATGTATACCGCACGCCGCTGGATAGGTACTTCCAGAGCATGGCTATGGGCCTTCTGGCTCATAGCCATTGTATTACTCATTTTCATCGGTCTCTTAGGCGGCCGCAACTGGAGAACCCGGCTGGTCTGGGCACTTGTAATATTGCTTTTCACCTCGCTTATAATTTACGTTACGATAGGACTGATTTATTCAAGGCTGGGAGAACCAAGGACACAGGGGATAATGCTTGACCCATCGCAGTATGAGGGCGTAGCAGCCGTAGTAGTTGAGAAGGGCAACGAAGTGATCGATAATATCCTTAATGGCTCCAACGGCCTGAGCGGCTTCGTCCAGGGGATAAAGAACAAAGCGCTATATATAACTGTGGGCTCCGTAGTATGTCTGCTGGGAATCGTCGGCTGGAGCGAGATACGCCGTCGCAGGGATAAAGGCATAGATTGAGATAATTATACTCTGGTCTAGACGACTGCGTTTACCTTCGGCAATAAGCTGACGGCCGTCCCCCCGTTACCATTACTTCCCCACAGTACGTCATTCAGTAGATTCAGATAATCAAGCAGAAGCCTCGTTGTAAGGAAATTTTCCCTTACGGTTTCCTTCGCCCTTCTCCCCATGCGCTCTGCCATGTCAGGATTCTGCAAGATTTGCACTATCCTGTCCGCAAACGCCTCTCTATCCAAAGGATCGACCAGGAAGCCATTCTCTGCCTCTATCAACTGATGGGGGATGCCCCCTACTCTCGTGGCCACTACCGGCTTCCCTTTCCATAGTCCCTCAGTCACGCAAAGGCAGAATCCTTCTCTGATGGAGTTCTGCACCAGAACGGTTGAAATCCGCTGTATAGCGTTCACAACTATCTGGCTATTACCAAGAACAAACAATACGTCGCCGTTCTCCACCATCTTCTTAGCCTTGCGATATGTCCTTTGATATACCGCATTGCCCTCGGGGTCATCCGCGGCCATGTCATAGCAGTATAGCAACCTGCAATCCACCTTTTCCTTGACCAGCTTGAAGATTTCGAGCAAACCTTCGGGATCTTTCCAGACATCCATCCTCGAAACCTGCGTTATAAGTGGTTTATCCGTAGGTATTCCAGACTTATATACATACTTTAAAATATCTTTGTTCGACAGCTCCATATTTTTTAAAGACAGCGGGTCAATTGCCGGGTGGACAATCCGCTGCTCAACCGGCAGACCTTCCTTTCTATACGCCTCACTCGAGATAATGGCAAGATCGTATCTCATGATGAACGTCTTAAGGAAATCCCAGAGGTCTTCATCCGGATACGACAGGTCCACATGACACCGCCAGATCCACGGCACCTTTTTCTTATAGAATTTTATAAGCGGCAACGGCTGAGGGTCGTGCACAATTAAACAATCGGCATCAATATGACAATATGTAGAAAATGCCTCGTTTGCCTGGATATACAGTTGCTTTTTTATATCCGTAAGATTCAACGAACCACCCTGAAGGGCATTATGAAATTTCTTGGTTATGGTGAAGAAATCGGAATTCCCGTGAAGAACCCTCCAATCCGTCTCTATACCGACGTCATTCATCAGCGGCACCAGAGAACTCAGTATCTCCGCTACCCCGCCGCCTTGAGAAGTCGAGTTAACATGTACGATATGCTTGCCTTGAAGACTCCTGGCTCTAGCATAAATTTCACCTATAACGTCATCACCGACGGTTTGTCTGTATTCGTCCAAGCTTTTCGCCATTGTTCAAACCCTTCTATATAAAATTGCAGCGGTAACGCTGCTATCATGCTCAAACGGTAGCACAACGGTTATCATCTACACAATAGCTCTTTCTAGCACTTATCGATGGTAAAATAGTACTGCACCGACGAACGGACACATTTTTAACACAGGGTACAGGTTGGAGGAAATTAAAACGTGGAAATGACATGGGAAAAGAGCGGGCGATCACATCGGGCCGCCCCTATATTTTTGAATCTGCCGTAGGGAGAGGCATCAATAACCTTCACCACTGGTATTTTGTAGTTCGCAGGAGGTTTATAAGGCAGGAATAGCGGGATTATCAGTAGAAGGAGAAATCACCCTCACCCTACCCTCTCCCGTCAAGGGAGAGGGGATTGAAATATTCCTCTCGTCCTTAGGCAAGATTATTCTACGTTTGCAATGATAAGAGCCGTTCATGGTTCGATAAGCCTGTCCTTAGCGAAGCCGAAGGGCTCACCACGAACGGACAGGCTCGCCACGAACGGGTAACGTAGGGGCAGAGCAATGCCTCTGCCCTCATTATGTCACCCTTGCGGTAGGTAGTTAGAAGTAGGGCAAAGCGCAGCGAAACACACTGCACATATAAATTACGCAATGGATTCCAGCTTCCGCGGGAATGACATAACAATGTCAACTCCTGCGAAAGTATGGTGGCGGGGATTGAGCGCAGCGAAACCGAGGTGCTTACTACGGATTACCGCGATGATGTTGCATCACGGGGCTGAATTGCCGCCGGGCCGGTGTTGGAGGTTACATGAATCTCTCGAACCTGTCCTTCTTCGCCCTGCAAATAGGGCAGGTCTCAGGCGGCTCCTCTCTTGCGCAAAGATACCCGCACACCCTGCAGCGCAACACCGGCAGTGGAAGAGAGGACGGTAAACCACCGCCCTCGGGTTTCGAGGCTGCCTCCGTTCTCTTCTTCCTCTCCCTTTCAGGTGGCCTCCTCTCCGGTATGGGGGCAGCCTCCTTTTCTCCTTCGGCAATCTCACTGGAAACATACAGTGCGCAGTAACACGATCCGTACTCGTTGATATCGGCATCCCTATAGTCGCAGGGACATATTATATCGATATCTTCCTCTTTTACGCCTGTTGCAAGCCGGCACGGACAAGCCCAGTAGCCATATCTTTGCTCGTTGATAATGAGGCTTCTCAGAAGTCCATTTGTGAATTCAACATCGGGATTCAGGTGGTAACCCCCCTCTTCCGCCTCCCTTTTTAACCTCTCATACATTGCGTCGCCCATGTTATTACACCTCCACATCCTCTCTGTTGCTCAAAGCCTCCCTGATTTTGTCCGCTTGATAGCCCACGATGCACCTGTCGCCGTTTATGACCATTGTCGGGAATGAACAGCTCGGGTTCCAGTCAGTAATACCTTTAATCGCCTCACTCTTAGCCTCGCTGTCCAGAAGGTCGACATATACGTATCTATATTCCACGCCCAGGTTATCAAGCAAGTCTCTCGTTTTCCGGCACCAACCGCACGTGCTCAGGGCGTACAGAAGCACGTCCCCCCTGTTCTCGCCCGGTACCTGATTTATATGCTCCTCAAGCGCCATCCAACCATCCTCCCTTCAGATGATATACCAAGTGCATCAATCGTATTATAGGCGGTAATTATAACAGAAATCCGATGACGAAGAAGCGATAAAACGGGCGGGAAAATATTTGTAAATATGATGTTTTCGATTCGACCTTTCCAGCTTACCCTCATCTCCATACGCTACCTCCAAAGGCAGCTTTGAAAAAGCAGTACTATAGTCTCCCGTAACTTAGTACTTAATTGGGATTGTTATGCCTCCGCAATAAAGAGCACAATCTTATTTAAGTAAACTGGGCGATGAATCTATACGATAACCATGTTGCACAGGTCAGGGAAAGGCGAATGATTAAACCGGAGACATGCCGGATGCACGTAGAATATTGCGAGGACTGCGAAGACTGGGAGCCTATCCCCTTCCATGACAAAGGTGGTGTGTGCCTGAGGCACAGAATGCCAATGGGTCGGCAGATTACCCCTGATTTCCTGCGCCGGGCGGCAAAGGCTCGTTCCATAGAAGTGGAAGTAGCCACGGAGCTCAGATAGAACTCATAAATCATGTCCCAAAACAACCTTATACTTCAAACGTGCAGCCGAGAATATAAACCTATAAGCAGATCAATTCAGGGGAGGACGTAGATCATGACTAACGTTTATCAATTTACTGACGGATGTGAGGACAAGAGCCTCCTGGGCAATAAGGGGGCCAACCTGGTGACCATGGCCAAGCTGAAGCTCCCCGTGCCACCGGAGTTCGTGGTATCCATAAACGCCTACAAGGAATACAAGAGGAGCGGCGAACTGCCACTGGAGGAAATCGAGCTGGCAATAACGTTTCTTGAGCAACAGACGGGGAAGAAACTGGGGGATGGACTGGCCGTATCCGTCCGCTCCTCAGCGCCGACGTCGATGCCGGGTATGATGGACACCATGCTCGACATCAAGGAACCCTCGGCACTGCTTTCTTCCATAAAGATAGTATTCGACTCGTGGGATAATCCCAGGGCAGCAGAGTACCGCCGTATCCACCACATTCCTGCCGATCTGGGTACAGCCGTCATAGTCCAGGCAATGGTATTCGGCGACTTGAATGAACAATCGGGGACGGGTGTGATGTTTACCCGAAACCCCAGCAGTGGCGAAAGGGTGCTTTTCGGCGAATATCTCGGCAAAGCCAAGGGCGAGGACCTGGTCTCAGGCCGCAGGACTCCACAACCCATCAGCTCCCTCAATTCGCAAATGCCTGAACTCTACAGCCAGCTGGAAGAAGTAGCCAGCATTCTTGAGAACCACTTCCACGACATGCAGGACGTGGAATTCACGATCGAGGCAGGCCATCTGTATATACTCCAGACCAGATCCGGCAAGCGGAGCGGCCAGGCAGCGATTAAGATCGCCGTCGATATGGCAAATGAAGGACTTATCTCGCGTGAGGAAGCCATTACGCGAATATCCGCCGATGACGTTAGAGCCTTCTTACACCGGCGTATCGAGTATGCGGAGAAATTCACGCCTATAGCCCAGGGACTTGGTGCGGCTCCAGGCGCAACTACAGCAGCCGTGGTATTCCATCCTCTCGAAGCTGTGGAGGCAAAGCAGAGGAACGAGCGCGTCATCCTGGTAAGACCAGAGACCAGTCCCGATGACATCCAGGGCATTTCAGCCGCAGTCGGCGTACTAACCTCACGCGGCGGGCTTACATCCCACGCGGCCATAGTCACCAGGGCCATGGGTAAACCCTGTATCTGTGGCGCTGAAGAGGTGAAAATAGACCCTAAATCCGAGCAGTTCGAGGCCAGGGGGCAGATAGTGAAGAAGGGCGAAGTGGTAACCATTGACGGGAATGCGGGGAATGTATACCTCGGGGCACTGCCGTTAGTGGAAGCCGAAGGTACTCCAGAGCTCGCCGAGATACTATCCTGGGCAGACTCTTTCACGCGATTGAAGGTAAAGGCCAATGCCGATACTGTTGATACCATAGCCCTCGCCAGGAAGTTCGGCGCCGACGGTATCGGCCTCTGCCGGACTGAACGTCAGTTCAATGCGCCGGAGCGGCTGGCAGCTATCAGGTCGTTCATACTGGCCGGAACCAAGACTCAAAGATCGGAAGCCCTTGGCCTGCTGCGCAGCCTTCAAAAAGAGGATTTCGTCACAATTTTCCGGGAGCTTCAAGGAATGCCAATCATAATCCGACTTCTGGATCTGCCACTTCATGAGTTCCTGCCGTTGGAGGAAGAGACTTCAGCCCCTGATCTCAAGGAACGAATACGGGAGTTGAGGGAGACAAACCCGATGCTGGGACACAGGGGGGTAAGGCTGGCTGTCACCTCGCCTGAGATTTACCAGATGCAGATCGACGCAATTGCCGACGCATGTGCTGAGGTCGAGGTCGATGTCGATGTCTCTATCATGGTGCCGCAGGTCATCACCCTCCAGGAGCTTCTCTGGGTAAAGAAGATGGTAAACGATAAAGGACTCAAGCTCGGCGTAATGATGGAGACAGTGCGTGCCTGCATGAGAGCCGGGTGGCTGGCCAAGGTGGCCGACTTCTTCTCATTCGGCACCAATGACCTGACACAGGCAGTATACTCCTTCAGCCGGGAGGACGCCGAGAAGAAATTCCTGTCCACCTACCTCGAGGCAGGCATACTTAAGGACAATCCTTTCCTGATTCTGGACGTCAAAGGTGTCGGCAGGCTGATGGAGACCGCCATATCCTGGGGCAGAAAAGAGAAGCCTACCCTGGAAATCGGCGTATGCGGGGAACATGCCGGGGAGCCACGTTCCATCAAGTTCCTCCACAGTATTGGCGTCGACTCCGTTAGTTGCAGCCCTTTCAGGATACCTATTGCCAAGCTGGCGGCAGCACAGGCTGTTATCGAGGAAAAGCGCCCGAAATCAGAAGAACTGCAGCCTCCGGTACCTGTAACTAACTAGCGTAAGGGACGGGAGACCGCCGCCGAGGCGGACATTCGGCGCCTTATACGGGGATCGCTATGAAGATCGGTATTGCTATTTTAGGTTTTTTGATACTTGTTTGCGCGGGCATCCTATCAGCAGGCATTCTATCAAGCGGCCCCGCGCCGGATGACGAACCGGGAAACGGCACCCTGAGAACCCCCACCACCGTCGATGTCTCACAGCTAGAGGAATATTCCACAGACATTCCGGGCTGCTACCAGCGCGTGCCCACGATGTATTAACAACGCCTGGCAGCAATTCTCAATGATATAATTCTGCAAATATGACAGCGGGCTTCAGAAAGACTTTCTGAAGCCCGCTGATTGTTATTTCCGGGAATTAGTCCAGTCTCGCGCCAGGCGGTCCCTCGGGCGGCTTTCTTCCCCTCACCATCAGGAATGCCACTATGCCCAGCAATATCACCGCGATGACCGGCCCGATGATAACCCACATGCTTGTACCCCCATCTTCCCCCGGCTCCGATGTAGCGGTAGGGGATGGGCTGGTAATGGGCCCCTCAGGGGCAGGGGCATAAACCGCAAACAGTGTCAGGTGACTTGCATCAGCCGTAACTGTATGATTCATTATATCCACATCTGAGGTTAGTGCTTCCCACGACGTGTACACCATTGAGGACGTGGCTAACCACTGCTCCATAGACATATTACAACGGGCGATAACCAGGTCCTCTTCAGCTACACCGTCCGGAATCAGAATGGTGTCATAATGTATGGTTATCGTGATGGGGGGATCGAAGACAGCCCCGTCCGGCTTCAGGTCATAGGCGCAGCCGATTATATAAGCACCAAACGGCGCTGGCGGCAGCAGGCCATCACATATCTCTATAACCTCTATGGACTGGAGCGGCTCGCCGTCCGCTGTCTTCAATATAGTGCCAGCCTTTATACTGATTTCCAGCGCCCCGTCAGGGGTGACGTAATCCACATCCTCCTGCACTACGCCGTCCTCGTCGATCACGCCCGACAGGGCAAGAGGCGGCAGCGTGGTGCCGGGTGAGGCCGTCGGCGTGGGTACGGCCGTCGGCACCGCCGTAGGTGTCGTTGTTACCGTCGGCGCAGGTGTCGCCGTCGTCTTAGGCGTCGGTGTGGGTGTGGCTGGCGGTACCCAACCCCCTCCGCCGGGAACAATTGGCGGACCTGAAGTGGGCGCGGGTGTTGGCGTCGGCGTCGCTGTCGGCCCGGGGGTGGGTGTCGCCGTCGCCCCAGGCGTGGGCGTTGGCGTCGCTGTCGCCCCAGGCGTGGGCGTTGGCGTCGCTGTCGCCCCAGGCGTGGGCGTGGGCGTCGCTGTCGCCCCAGGCGTAGGCGTGGGTGTCGCCGTCGCCCCAGGCGTAGGCGTGGGCTCAGGAGCCGAAGTGAAATTCGCCTGGATAGTGCCATTGCCAGTTATAGTTATGAAAGTATCTGCAGCATTTACGTCATCCACATCGTCCACATCACCTGTCCAGTCCACGAATTCGAAGCCCAAGTCCGGCACCGCCAGCAGGTCGATAACCTCACCTTCACAGTAAGTATAAGTATCCTCCCCGGGCTCCGTTACATTTCCACCGTCACTGCTGGTTACGGTCAATTCATACTCGGGGAGCGCTTCAAAGTTCGCCTGGATAGCGTAGTCAGCGTTCATGGTTATGAATGTATCCTCATTATCTACATCATCCACATCACCAACATCACCCGTCCAGTTCACGAATTCGAAGCATTCGTCAGGCACTGCAAGCAGGTCCACTATAGAACCGGCAGTGCAAGGGAAGATGCCTTCACCCGGTTCGGTAACGTTGCCGCCGTCGGTGCTTGTCACGGTCAAATCAAATGTCCCGACCTCAGTAAAATTCGCCTGAATAGTGTAATTATCATTCATGGTGATAAAGGTATCGGCGGCAGTGACATTACCCACATCGTCCACCTCGCCCGTCCAGTCTACAAATATAAAGCCCAGGTCCGGCACCGCCAGCAGGTCGACAACCTCACCCTCAAAGCGCAAGAATGTACCTTCTCCAGGTTCGGTTACATTCCCACCTTCCGTGCTGGTTATGGTAAGCTCCATCTGAGGAAGCGCCTCGAAGTTCGCCTGGATAGCATAGTCAGCATTCATGGTGATGAAGGTATCTTCAGCATTTACATCATCCACATCGTCCACATCACCCGTCCAGTCTACAAAGCGAAACCCCTCATCCGGTACCGCCAGGAGGTCGACTACCGTACCCTGATAATACGTGAAGTCATCCTCACCGGGATCGGTCACATTTCCGCCAGCACTGCTGGTTACGGTAAGTACGTACTCCGCCAGGACTACATCCAGGTCCAGCTCAGTATGGTTACCACTTACAAAAGTGTAGTTAGCGGCTGGGACACTATTGACAAGGAAATTAACGATATCGCCGTTAACACCACCATCCGTCGCCGGCGTATCCCCGTCGTCAGCGGGCACGCGGAACAGGTCGTCATTGTCATAGCCGTACCTGCCCTGAGAATCCACAGCCTGCGAAACATACTCCACTCCATCTATCTCCGCGGAGACTATAATACCCTCGGGAGCGCTTTCTCCGTTGACAGTCACATGGCCCCGGAACCAGTGTGGTGGCCCCGGCACAGCGAAGACAGTTACCGCCAGGCCAGCGCCCAGCGCTACGATTAACAGGAGCCCGAAGGCTCCCGCTGCTACTCTTCTGCCTTTTTTACTCATTAATGAGCCTATCTTCATTATCCACTCTCCTTAAAAAATTCTGCGGATTTGTGCCTGTCGACACCTAACTCTCGCCCCGAATTATAACCGATTTGTCAATTAACTTCACTCATCATTTCTTTACTTTTCCTCCCATGTTTTCTAGCGTTCTCCCGTGCAAACCCGAACCGGGCACGCAGAATATTCATCACCAGGGTTCTGTAACCCCGGGGAAGTAAGAGCCAACCCCTAATTTGACACATCCGAGCAGGGCGAGTTAACATATATTTCCATTGAAACGGGGATTCTGGCCGAAAAGAACCGGGGTTAATTGCACCTGTTGGCATGCTCAGGACAGGCTCAATCCATGTTCGGACGGCTTCGACCTCTCAACCCAGGGGAGGCACCTCTCAGGACTATCGGAATGGCATGTAAACCGTCTATGAATACAAAGCTGCACGAGATTAGATGGCACGGACGGGGTGGCCAGGGGGCAATAACGGCTGCCAAGATAGCGGCACAGGCGGCCTACATAGACGGCTATCAGGGGGTAACGGCTGCGCCATCGTTTGGAGCGGAGAGGAGAGGTGCCCCGGTAAGCGCATCAACCAGGATATCCAGAGACACTGTTAAGGTCGTGTCGCAGGTAGAAGAACCCGATGTGGTGGTAGTCCTGGACCACACCCTGCTGAGAGACGAAGAGGTGATAAGCGGACTGCGTCCCGGGGGGTGGCTCGTGGTGAACTCCTGGCAGGGGCCAGAGGAGCTGAAGACCAAAGGCGATATCAACGTCGCTACTGCCGACGCCACCAGGGTTTGCCGCGACCTGGGGCTGATTGTCGCCGGCCTTACAGTGGTAAACACGGCTATACTGGGCGCTTTCGTCCGGGCCACCGGGATGGTGGATATGGCAAGCGTGGAAAAGGCAATAAGGGAAAGATTCTCAGACAGCAACGTGGATATAAACCTCGCTGCAATCAGGAAGACCTACGAGATCACCAGGCTGAAGTAAAAAAATAACGCCGAATGGCGATCATTCGACGGTTGGGCGATACAGTCAGGGCAATGCGGCAGTTACTATAGGGGGTAGCCTGGAGCATCCGCTCCAGGCGTGACATCAAATCCTTAACGGTTGAGGGGAAATGGGAACCAGGGAATGTAAGCATATATGCGGCGAATCATCGCAGGGTATCGGCGAAGGGGGCAGGACCGGCGAGTGGCGCAGCGCGCGCCCCGTGATCGACAACGATAAGTGCACACCGGCAAGGCAGAACAAACCCGCGTGCTTCCTGTGCTGGCTCTACTGCCCGGAAGGTGTCATCAGTAAGACCATACCCGTCCAGATAAACCTGGAGTACTGCAAAGGGTGTGAGATATGTGCGCAGGTATGCCCGACACACGCCATAACTATGGTGAACGAAGAGGAGTTCAGTTCTTAACGTGGCAGACAGAAAAACCAGCGTGCAGATAATCGACGGCAACCGTGCCGCAGCCATAGGGGCAACGCTCAGCCGTGTCCAGGTAATCGCCGCCTACCCGATAACGCCCCAGTCGCCGGTCACCGAAACCCTCTCCGAATTTGTGGAGGAGGGCAACCTCAAAGCCGAGTATGTCGCCGTAGAGAGCGAGCACAGCG
Source organism: uncultured Dehalococcoidia bacterium (assembly GCA_964453665.1). GTDB lineage: Bacteria > Chloroflexota > Dehalococcoidia > SZUA-161 > SZUA-161 > DAOUTY01. The sequence goes on from CAYVQT010000032.1 coordinate 27,880, forward strand.
CGCTCGCCGTATGCACTTCGGCCTCTATCGTGGGGGCCAGGACCTTCACCGCCACCAGCTCACACGGTCTGGCTTACATGCACGAGATGCTGCACTGGGTAGCCGGGACACGTCTCCCGGTCGTTCTCGCCTGCGTCAACCGCGCCATAGGAGCGCCCTGGAACGTTCTCAATGACCAGCAGGACTCCATATCCCAACGGGATACAGGGTGGATACAGATATACGCTCGAAACAACCAGGAAATACTGGATTCGGTAATCCAGGCCTATAAAATCGCTGAGACTGTTTATGTACCCGTCATGGTCTGCTACGACGGCTATATCCTCTCTCACACTGAAATGCCGGTGGATATCCCGTCGCAGGATGATGTGGACGGATTCCTCCCTCCGTATAAGCCGCACACGACGCTGGACCCCGCCAGCCCCAGGAACTATAACCTCGTTACCCTGGCAAACCCCAGGGTCAACGCCGAGGGCGTTCTGTGCCACGGTTATATGGAGATAAGGTATCTGCTCCAGGAGGCGTTGCAAAATTCGAGGGAGACGATAGCCAGGGTGGGCCATGAATTCGGCGAGCTGTTCGGAAGAAGCTACACCGGTATGTTCTGGGAAGACCGGCTCGATGACGCCGACATAGTTATCGCAGCTATGGGAAGCCTGGCGATGGAGGCGATGGCAGCCGCAGACATGCTTCGAGATGAAGGCTATAAGGTTGGTGTCCTGGGTTTAAGAGTATTCAGACCATTCCCCAAATCCGACCTGGTGAAGGTGCTGAAGAAATCCCGACTTATTGTGGTTTTCGACAAGAACGTCAGCTACGGCCTGGAAGGAGCTACCTGCTCGGAAATCAAGTCGGCACTTTACGGAAGCGGCGCAAATGCGGTGGTACGAAACTTTATCGTTGGACTGGGAGGCCGCGATGTCAAGGCCAGAGAGCTTGCGGACGCGGTCAGAAAATCGCTTCCAGCCATGAAAGAGGGCGCATTGAACAACGAGTATCCCGAATGGATATGCGAGATTTAAGAGGGATGGCTATTGAAAACTAATGCGGTCAATTTGACCGGGACTGAATACATACTGCCGGGCAACAGGCTCTGCCCCGGATGCTCCGTATCTCTTGCCTACAGGCACATTTTAAAAGCGATGGAGGGACAGGCTATCGTAACAGTGCCTGCCAGCTGCCTCACGGTGCTCCACGGCATGTATCCGGTAACATCGGTAACGGTTCCCTGCGTTAACACGCCATTTGCCTCTACAGGCGCATCGGCTACAGGGCTTGTCGCCGGTCTGAAAGCCCTGGGCAGAAAGGATTTGACGGTACTGGCCATCGCCGGCGACGGCGGTACCCACGACATAGGAATACAGGCATTGAGCGGCGCTGCCGAGAGGCAGGGCGATTTTATATACATATGCTACGACAATGAAGGCTATATGAACACCGGCAACCAGCGCTCCGGCTCCACCCCACTGGGCGCTATTTCGGGTACTACTCCCATTCTGGGCAAGCAGCAGAACCAGAAGGACATGGCAGCGATAATGGAGGCGCATGGCATCCCCTATGTCGCCACCGCCAACGCTTCCTATCCCCTCGACCTGTACGATAAGGTCAGGAAAGCGCGAACAATAGAGGGGACCAGGTTCATACACGTGTTCACACCCTGCCCTCCGGGATGGCGCTTCCCCTACAGCGACACCATAAGAATCGGCGAGCTCGCCGTTCAAACCGGCTGGGACGTACTCTACGAGGTCGAAAACGGTGTTTTCCGGCTCTCCCTCGCCAGCGCAGCGGTCGCTCGAAAGGGCAGCCTGAGGCCGGTAAGAGATTTCCTCATGGAACAGGGAAGGTTCAAGAACCTGACGGAGGAGCAGGTGCAGCAACTTCAGGACCGGGTAAATGCCCGGTGGCAGCGTTATCTGAACCGGGCGACCGATTTATCGTAAGGCAAGCGCTCTTAATAGACCAGAGTGTAAGGGCCAAAAAACCGTCGGGGGTGGATCGCCATGTTCGATAAAGATAAAATCGAGTCGATGAGCAGGGCCAGGCTCAAATGGGAAGAGGACGTACTGCGGGGTTCTCTGAAGGCACTACCGGTGTCCCAGGATACATTCGCCACTATCTCCGGCCTGGAGATAAAGGAGTTCTACACCCCGGAGGACATCAGCGACCTCGATTACTCAAGGGACATCGGGTTCCCCGGTCAATATCCCTTCACCAGAGGTATTCATCCCACGATGTACCGCGCCAGACCCTGGACCATGCGCATGTTCTCCGGCATGGGCACCGCTGAGGACACCAACCGGCGCTTTAAATACCTCCTGGAGCAAGGTGAAAGCGGCCTGAGCGTAGCCTTCGACTTCCCAACACTCGTGGGATACTGCACCGATAATCCCGAGTCCTACGGGGAGTGCGGGAAATGCGGCGTAGCTGTCGACACCCTGAAGGACATAGAGACCCTCTTCGATGGCATCCCGTTAGCCCGGGTCACCACATCCATGACTATTAATCCCCCCGCTGCGGTGCTGCTGGCCATGTATATCGTTACGGCTGAGAAGCAGGGTGCCGCCAAGAACGAGATCGGCGGCACTATCCAGAACGACATGCTGAAGGAATTCATCGCCCAGAAGACCTTCATGCTGCCGCCAGAGCCATCCATGCGCCTCATCGTCGATACCGTTGAGTACTGCACCAAGGAGGTCCCAAACTGGAATACTATCAGCATCAGCGGCTATCACATCAGGGAAGCGGGGTCCACCGCAGTCCAGGAGCTCGCATTTACGCTGGCCGACGGAATCACGTACGTTCAGGCCTGCATTGAGCGCGGAATGGATGTCGATGAATTCGCCCCAAGGCTCTCATTCTTTTTCAATGCCCACATCGACTTCTTCGAGGAGATTGCCAAATACAGGGCGGCGCGGCGTATGTGGGCCAGATTCATGCGGGAACGGTTCATGGCAAAGAATCCCCGCTCGTGGATGCTGCGTTTCCATACTCAAACAGCGGGCTGCTCACTTACCGCCCAACAGCCTCTCAACAACATCGTGCGCACGGCCTACGAGGCTCTGGCCGCAGTACTGGGGGGCACCCAATCGCTGCATACCAACTCTTATGATGAGGTGCTGGCTCTACCCTCCGAGGAAGCCGCGACCGTCGCACTCCGAACTCAACAGATCCTGGCCGATGAGGCCGGGGTCACTAACACGGTAGACCCGCTGGCCGGCTCATACCTCATCGAAGCCCTCACGGACAAGATGGAAGAGGAGGCCACGAGGTATATTGAGGCGATTGAAAAGATGGGAGGAATGGTTGCGGCCATCGAGAAGGGATACCCCCAGAAGCAGATAGCCGATGCGGCCTACAAATTTCAACAGCAGGTAGATACGAAAAAGCGAACGGTGGTGGGGGTTAATAAATACGTCACCGACCATGCTCCTGTGGACATACTCAAAATCGACCCCGAGGTGGAAAGGAAGCAGACCGCGAGGCTCCAGGCAGTGAAACAGGAAAGGAACAACCGAAAAGCAGAAAAACGCCTTGAAGAACTGCGCTCCGCCGCCGGGGGACAGGAGAACCTGATGCCCTATATAATCGAGTGTGTCAGGGAGTACTGCACTATTCAGGAGATCTGCGATGTCTTCAGAGGTGTCTTCGGGACATACCGCGACCCGGGAATGTTATAGGTGACAGACAGGCCTCGCCGCCTATAGTGGACAACCCGGCAGGGCTGCAAACTGCGATAATTTATCCGGCACCGAGCAATTGATACACTTCCTAACCGGCCATTAAGAAATCCAGGACCTCCCGGTTGAATTCCCCCCGCATTTCTACGAAAAATGCGTGTGAACCGCCTTCGAATTTGACCAGCCTGGCCCCGGGTATGCCGTTTGCCAGTACCTCCGAGGAGGCGGGCATTATAATCCTGTCCCCGGTTCCCGTCATCACCAGTGTCGGAGCTTGAATCGCAGGCAGCCTGTCAAAAGTATCTTGCCCCATTACAGCCTCCAATTGCCCGGTCAGACCCGTAGTACTGACTAGTCTAATCAGAATCTTCGCCAGCGCTGCTAATAACGTCCTGTATATGCACTTGTTAAAAGCGGATGACAAGAGGGAATTTAGAACTTTAACAACAGGCAAACCTCTGACCTCATCGTCTGTATAGTTATCACCTAACCCAAGCGCCCTGGGGAACTCCGGAGACATGCCGCTTGACTCACTCCTCCCGGCAGCAGTGCATCCCAGAATTAGTTTATTCACCCTCTCCGGATAGTTGATAGCTATCTCCTGTGCAATCATGCCTCCCATCGAGACGCCAAGTATGTGAGCCTTCTCAATACCCAGGTGATCCATCAAGCCTACGGTATCATCCGCCATCATTTTCGTCGAATAGGCCCCGGCAGGCTTATCCGACTTTCCGACCCCTCTGTTATCGAAGGTAACTACACGAAAGTGCCTCTTGAAGGCACGTGTTTGAAACATCCAGCCAGTTTTATCCCCGGCATAGCCCATTATGAGAACCAGGGGTTCTCCCTGTCCCTGAACTTTGTAATTGATGTTGATTCCATTCACATATGCCTTCGGCATTTCCCCTCCTGAACAGGCTTTATTGTAGTGCCATTAACATCTATTTACGGTGGTAGTATACTTATCGGCAAAGAATGTCGCAACATTAAACGTAAGGAGAAATCATGATAGGCGATAAAAATATGTATGCCCTGGTAACAGGAGCTTCCTGCGGAATCGGCTATGAGCTTGCAAAAGTGCTGGCAAAGGATGGTAAGAACCTGGTAATAATTGCGAGGAATCGAGACAAACTTGAGGAGTTGAAGACCGGGATTGAGAACGAATATGGGACCGGTGTCATGGTTTTACCGAAGGACTTATCCCTCCCCGAAGCGCCGCAGGAGATATTCTCCGAACTTGAACAGCGAGGCATCAACGTTGACGTACTGGTCAACAATGCGGGCTTCGGTGTTTACGGCATGTTCTGCGAAACGGACCTGCAACAAGAACTGGCAATGATCCAGGTAAACGCTGTTGCAGTGATACACTTGACCAAGCTGTTTCTGAGGCCTATGATCGAGAATAAATCGGGCTGGATACTGAATGTGGCCTCCGTGTGCTCTTTTCTATCCACTCCGCTGGAGTCCATTTATTGCGCCACCAAGTCCCTGGTACTGCATTTCTCCGAGGCTCTGGCAAACGAACTGGAGGGAACCGGTGTTACCGTTAGCTGTCTTTGTCCGGGTCTGGTGAAGACCGAATTTCACAAGCGGGCACATATGGATAACACCAGAGCGGCAAAGCGAAGAATGATGGATGCCGCCTCAGTGGCGGAGGCAGGTTATAAGGCTCTAAAAAAGGGGGAGGTCGTTGTTATTCCCGGTCTGATATTTAAAGCCGCGCCACTGTTTACCAGGTTTGCTCCGAGGAGTCTGGTTACCAGAGTCGTAAGGTCGCAGCATGAGTCTGCATGAATCAGGCTACAGAGATTGCTGGAGACGCAGCATTTCGCAAACAACCGGCTCGATAAGAACAGGAGGGAGTGGAAACACCTTCATGGGAAGAAAAAACCGGGACGAATATATAGCCGGCGAGTTCGATAAAGCCGCCGGGAGTTACGACAAGTCGAGACTTGTAAAATCGTTCCAGCGCCGTACCCAGGCCCTGGTCATAGATAGAATGCGGCTCGAAAAAGGGATGAACGTGCTCGACCTCGGCTGCGGCACGGGACTGGGGAGCATCGATATAGCGACCAGGTTAGAGGGTACCGGCAAAGTCATCGGCCTCGACCTGTCCCGGAAGATGGTCGACCGTGCCAGACAGAATCTAAGCAGGTTCCCATATAGCAATGTGGAGTTCAGCGTCGGAAGTGCGACCTCTCTGGACTACCATGACTATTTCCACTACGTCATAAGTACAAACGCATTCCATCATTTTGAAAACAAGGAGCTGATTTTCTCGAGGATATGGTCGTCTTTAAGGAACGACGGCACTTTCATGGTTCAGGATATCTGCGACGACTACCTGCTGATGAGAATCGTCGACCTTGCGGGCAAAGTTGGCGAGAAAGCGCATGTCGGAAGCGCAACATCGGGCCAGCTGAGGCGCATGCTCCTTAAAGCAGGATTCGCTGACATCGAAGTCGAGAGAATCAGGCTTAACTGGTTCTGGAGCATAATGATAGGGAAAGGAACGAAGCGGAGCGATTACATATAGCTGTGTGAGTGAATAGAGATGCCGCGAATCGTCAAAGGTGGTAAATATATCTTCGGCTGGTCACGAGTGGGTGACGGGGGAAGAATCATAATCCCTGGGGAGGCGATGGCCGAATACGGCCTCGCTGCTGGAGACCGGGTAATAATAACGAGCGGAAGCACCCGCTCGGGCGGACTCAGTCTAACTACAACGAACCTTGTTAAAGATACACCGCTCGCTTCGATATTACCTTTTATTCCTGAAATCGAGGCCTGCCGTTCACCTGCGGGAGAAACCGTAAGAGCTAAAAAGAGGCTGTTCTGCTGGACTGCGATTGAAAAAGGCGGATGCATCGCTCTGCCCGTAGAAACACTTAATAAATATGGAATCAAAACAGGAGACCTGCTGCTTTCGGTAAGAGGCAGTAACCGGGCCCTGGGTTTCGCTGCATGCGGCCCAATAGTTGAAGAGGCCTCCCGCCACCCTGAAATCGCTGTTTTTCAATAAGCAGACCGCCAGGCCAACTTCACCCTGCTGTCATTATTTCCTGTTACCCTACAATCGGCTATCCGAGCCGCTGCAAAGCCCCCCCGCCGGAAGCTGCGCAATATCCATCTTGTATTAACATACAAATCGCGGTAGAATATCGCAACCAAATGGCCTGACAGGCCAAAGACCGGGAGGGGAAGAATGCAGGAAAGACGGAAGGGTCAGCGCAGAGTAACAGTCGAACGCCGGAAGGGAGACCGGCGGGTGACGCAATTAACAGTGAAAGTAGAGCGGAGGGTCGGCGGGGAAAGACGGAAGGGTGAGCGGAGAGCGCAGGGGGACAGACGCAAGGCGTAGGACACACAGGCAGAGCGCGCACGTGCGTATCTCCCGGACCCGCATCGGATGCACCGTGCCGAAGGACTGTTTTTAGATGACCTGCCCGGGCAGGAGTAGCACCGGAAGCCTGAACGACTATAAGGAGCAAATATCAATGGATAGACCAATGAGCGGCCTGGAATTCAGATTCATGGCCCTGGGATATAAGTTGCGTGATTATTTCAAGCCCCGCGAGGATGTCCTGAGAGAAGTGGACATAGTACCGGGCTCGAAAATACTGGACTTCGGGTGCGGCCCCGGCAGCTACACCGTGATCGCCGCTGAGCGAACGGGTACAACGGGGAAAGTCTACGCTCTGGACATCCACCCTGTTGCTCTTCAGATGGTACGGAGTTCCGCTTCAAAGAGAGGGCTGAAAAACATCGAGACCATCCAGTCCGATTGCGCAACCGGCCTGCAAAACAGCAGCATAGACCTCGTCTTAATGTACGACATCTTTCATGGCCTGAGCGAGCCCAACGCGGTTTTAGAGGAGATACACAGGGTGCTGAAACCGGGCGGGACCCTGTCGTTCAGCGACCATCACATGAAGAAAGACGAAATCATAGCCAGGATTACAAAGACGGGCCTTTTCCGCATGTCGGAAAGGGGCAAAAATACAATCAGCTTCTCGAAAGCCGGGTAGTGCCTGGCAACTTCCTTTATTGTTCCTTTTTCAGCCAAAAAGTTGGAGCTGGCAGCTAGCTCTGTCTTTTGGCAAGCCTTTTCCCCGTAACCTTATACACGGGCATAGCTTGCGCCTCGTTCGAAACTGTCAAGCGGGTTTAAGCTGAACAGAATGGATGATTGTTCACCGACCTTCTGAAATTTGAAATTGGTTTCCGATTTTGTTCATGATTCTCTCATGATGTAATAAATTTAATCACGACTCATTCTTCAAGTCAACACAAGAAGAATAAAGCAGTATAGCCTAGATTCTATTCAGATCAGACCTTGCAATATACACCACAATTTGACGTGTTAATTCCGCGTCTGTTCTGGCTCGATGTATTTTAGGTGGTAGCTTTATATTACACCTTTTCGCAGCAACTTCTAATTTATGCCAACGATATTCTCCGCGGTAATGATTCCACTCGCCGAAGAACTCAGCACACATATGCATTGCACAATAAACATCCTCATTGAGTTCAACTTTCATATTGTGTGCTTTTGCCGATTGCTCAAGCATTCGAATATCATACTCTGCATTATATGTAACGATTATTCGATTATGGGTAATGTCCAAAAGTCTAGGTAACATATCGGCAAATGAAGGCGCATTAGATAAATCGCTTTCACTGATTCCGTGGATTGTTGATGCAGCAATGGATATAGATACTGTAGGCTTAATTAGCGTGTCCAAGAGGGGGGTCCCATCACTATCAAGAACAGCTATCTCTACTATCTCGTCAGTCGAACCTAATCCCGTGGTCTCTGTATCTAGAAATAAAGCTTCTCTCGCCAGGAGTTGTCTGGCTAGTTCAGAGACCATCTTCACTCAACTACTTAAGAACCAGAATCCGAAAATAATAAAGCTTCTAGAGGGATGTCTTCCATATCGCTGAATCTAGAACTAAGTATATCCCGCATTTTGTCTGCCGATTCGTCTAGTTGCAAGGTGCGAATCTCATCTTCAAACTGTTGATCACGTATGAGTCGTTTACAAGGAGTAGATAACTGGCAAAATTTAACTAATTCGGAATTCGCTTGAGCCAGACTGTTCACCCATGCGTCGGATACTGTGATTACATCTAATAATGCCAATGTGCATACACTGTCAAGTATTCTATCTGAGTTTAAGAGTTCTAAGTCATATTCAGGATAGCCCTCGTAACCTAACTCACGGTATAAGGAGGCGAATGTGGCAATTGCCGGTCCAGGTAGTTGCAAGATTGGGTCTAGTCGTTTGGTCATAATTGCTTTAATTAAACTTCGATATTCAAAGAACTCTTCAACATCAGGAGTTAAACCGAGTAGGTCTTGAAATTCGTGAATTGGCATAAGATAAAGCAGACGGTTTAAAAGATATCGAAGCCGTTGCACTCTGAGTTTTCTTATTATCCCATGGGCACGTGCCCCTTGTACATCTATATGTTTAGCAGCTTCGAAAAAATCTCTCCTTAATTGGATAGCGGTTTTAATAAGCTTTGGCTCATCATCGAATATAAATTGGATAAAGAAGTTAGGTAATTTCCCCGGCGAATCATGAATATATTGCCCCATATACCTCTGGAATCTCCCGTAGTGTGCATCTTGAGACAAACGCTGCAGCGGCATTGGTATGCCTTTTTCTCTAAATTCTCTTTGCAATGATTTCAGTTTATATGGCCTATGCCAAAGAAAAAATCTGACTCTGCGAAATAAATCTTCAAAATTCTCCCCTAAAACTTGCTCTGTATGTATGTTATCTAACCACTCTTGTGAAGACACTTTGTCACGTTTTCCCTCTTCACTGTGTAATGAAAAATCTTCTTCTCTAATCAATTTCTCAAGTTCATTTTGTGCATTCTGAATTTCCTGGGGTTCTACGACAATGAAAATATCATCAACGTACCTAAGATACCGATCCTTAAATTTTGTACTCATCTGATCATCAACGTGTTCCAATGCAATGTTGCCAAATATGTGACCTAACGCTGGACCTATAGGCACACCTTTGTCGGGAATTTGTAGCATCTTCTGGCAAATCGTGCCTACGATTTCACTGGAGGTACTCAAGGCAGATTTGCTTATATGGCTTTCAAGGCGTTTGTAGACAATATCTGTATGGATGGAGGGATAGAAGTCTTTGATATCATGTACCAAAACGACGTAATTAGAGTTCGTTTGTAATAACGAAGAAACTTTATGTTGTCGAGCATTATATCCTGGAAAGAAATAGCGGTAACTTCGGCCTTCTTTCGCATTTCTTGGCCACTGATAACTAAATACGCAAGACCGATTGGCCAGTCCCTCTAACGCAGAAAGTAATTTAAGAACATACGCTTCCCCAAGTGCCGAAGATGCACTAGCAGCATAAAACTCCCTGTATTCTATTTCTCCTTTAGAATCAAAGCCTTTAAATCGGAAAAAACGACGATATCTACATAATTCTCCCATTGGCAGTTTTCGTAGTAAAAAGGCTTCCAAATAATCAGACTGTTTTGATTGCGGAAGTTGCTGAAGAAATAAGCGTAAAGCTATATAAGTAGGCATATAAAGCGAGCGCCAATGATTCAAAGCGCGTACGGCTAAATTACCAGAATCTTCATTCATCTCTTGTCGCTAGGCTCTTTTATATCGGTAGACTAACACCCTGCATGGTAATTTGCGCTTCTGCAAAGGGTTATACCAGTAATACGTGTGCGCAAATGGGCTTTCTGTGGGACGCTTAATCCACAGTGCTCGTTGAATTTTCTGGAAAAAAGTCTCGGCTCCGAGCATTTCTGGTTCAACCCATACCACTGTACATTTTTTAGGGTAAAGTTTTAAATTAGCCACCTGGATATGGGATAATGGTGGCATGATTGGT
>CAYVQT010000033.1:0-38193 GCA_964453665.1 uncultured Dehalococcoidia bacterium
ATGTCGATTCTTACGTCATTGGCCCATGCTCTTGACTTTTAACACAGTTGCTACTCCAATGTGCGCCTCTAGGATTCTCTTGGTTCTCCCAGCGCGCCAAGGAAGCAACGACCAAATGACTATGCCTTTCGGAATGTCTTCTCGGCGATGATGAATTCTGATTCCCCAGCCTATCACCGAGGTAACTCCATCTATTTGCTCGAAAGGCAACAATATCTCCCGCCACAGGTAGTAGATGGCAATCCCTCTCTCGTAGATGTAGAACTCCGCGAAAGGGAAACCCACCGCGTCTGGCCAAAAGACTAGAATAGGCCTTAGTATCTCCGTCCACGAGCGAATGTAGAAGCAAGCAGAGCAGTACTCGCGGTGAATCGGCTTCATCACCCTTCTGGCTCGGCGATCTGGGTTCACTTTAGCCATCTCACTGCCCCCTTGCTTGTGGGCTCTGGGCCACACACCTCACCGATGCTCGCACAATTGTAGCATGGTGGCATAACTTTGGCAACGCTGGCAGCGCTTGATGTGATAGCCCTACCAAGGTTAGGTGGCCTTGCCCATTCTCCCGTTCGCCCTGAGCCTGTCGAAGGGAGCCCTTCGATAAACTCAGGACAGGCTTGTCGAAGGTGCTGTTCCAGTTCATGGTTCGACGGGCTCACCACGAACGGATGATGGATGAGCGGTTGCGCTGCCGGTGTCGTCTTTTATCCTGCGGTTGTGGGGACTCTTGGCAACTTGTTACAGGGTAGATTGGAGCATCGGCTCCAATCTTATCCGGAGCGGATGCTCCGGGCTACCCACTAGAGTTTTTCACTTTGAATTTATTTAGAGATTAGGAATTAGAATTTCGAATTTGACAGCCATGCCAGCGAGTACTCACGTAAATAGGGTAATGCGGGTTAAATTTCACTCACCCTACCTGCTTGTTGTCCTGCCGTAGGTGGTTGCTATGCTAGGTCGTCTGAGGACTCGGCGGCCTCAGTCCTCTTACGATAGGCGATCTTGGCCAGTAGTATGCTCAGCTCATAAAGGATGATTAGTGGAACGGCAACCAGGCTCTGATTGATCGGATCGAAGGTGGGGGTGATTACGGCTGCCAGTATAAAGGCTACAACGATCGCCCAGCGTCGTCTGTGGGAGAGCGTTTCCGGCTTGACAATCCCCAGCCTTGCCAGGAAAGTGATGATAACAGGGGTCTCGAAGACAAGACCGATAGCGACCAGTAACCTGGTCACTATTGAAATGTAGTTATCGATCTTTATCTCCGGTCTGGCGATGTCGCTCATAAAGCTGAGCAGGAAATTAGTGGCCGGTGGCACCAGTATGAAGTAGCCGAAGGTGAATCCCGCGAGGAACATGAACGTTATCCAGGGTATGGCCACGTATACGTACTTTTTTTCACGGCGGGTAAGCGCTGGAGAGACGAACATCATTCCCTGGTAAACGAGGATGGGCATTGCGAGCACGAAGCCGCCCATCAGGGCTACCTTGAAATAGGTTGAGATCATCCCCGTCATCTCGGTGTATATGAGGCTGATGTCGTCGGGAGCGGGGATGATAAGAAACTCGAAAATATATCTGGCAAATATGAAGGAGATTGAGGTGGTAACTACTAGAGCGATGACGGACTTAATAAGGCGCTGTCGCAATTCGGCGAGATGACTGGTGAATGTAATCTCCTTGTCGTCCTTGCTCACTGCTGGATGGCCTCACCCTGTGCTATTGCTGGACTTATCTTCCTTCGCCTTCCCGGTCTCATGTGCTGACTGCAATTCCTTTTCCTGCTTCGAGACTTCCTTTTCCTCTTTCTCCAGGTCCTGAAACTCTTTACTCACCTCGGTAGTGAGTTCCATGGTAGCTTTTCTGAAAGCGCTGATGCCCTTGGCCAGGTTTCTTGCGAGCTGCGGTAACCTCCCGGGCCCGAAAGCTATCAGGCCCACGATCAGAACGAGGATTATCTCTAGGGGACCCATGCCAAAGAATTCCATTGTACTCGTCACACCTTACTGGGGTCTGGTCTCTAAGTCGAGGCTGGTGAGCCAATACGGCTCTTATTCGTGACAACGCGCTTTACTTGCGGCTCTTTGAAGCTCGTGCTGACCTTATTCTGTCTTAGTCTTGCCCTCGGTCAGCTTCTTGGTAGTCTTCTTGCCCTTTGGCGTTTCCTCTTCCTCCTCATCCTCCTCCTCGGCCAGGTCCAGCAGGCCAGTCTTACCTCTGCGAAATTCCCGGATTCCCTTGCCAAGCGCTCCTCCGACCTGCGGCAGTTTCCCCACGCCGAACACAATGAGGATCACACTCAGTACTATGAGAGCCTCCGGCCATCCAAAGCTGTGAAACATTATTACTTCCCCCTACACAGTCACTAATTTGTATTCTCTATCTCCAGGGTGTCCTGCAATCGATCTTGATGTGAGTAGGCAGACAGACGGTTGCCGCGCACATATCCAATCAGTGTTACGCCCAGTTCATCGGCGAGTGAAATCGCTTTATCGGTAGGTGAACTGCGAGAAATAACGATTGGCACTTCCATTTTCGAGGCTTTTAATAGCATCTCCGATGAGATGCGGCCGGTCGTCAGCAACAACCTGTCCCTGGTTGATAATTCCATGAGCATGCATTCGCCTGTGACCTTATCCAGGGTATTGTGTCTGCCTATATCTTCAGCGACAACCAGCAGATTCTCGTTGTCGGCCAGCGCCGATGTATGAACACCACCACAGAACCGATATAGCTCCGCTTGCTCGTTCAACTGTTTCATCAGGGACAGTATTTCCTCAGGCGTAGCAACCAAACTTGAATCCACCTTTTGTCTCTCTTGTGTAAAGCTGATGCCCCCTCCGCAGCCTGATCCCAGGGTGCGCCGAGCAGGCGGCGTAAACCCCGGCTTGCTCAACCGCACATCTGCCAGTGATTCCTCCTCACAAACACGCATGCTTGCCACGTCATCCTTGTCAGCGATTATACCTTCTGAGTAGAGGAACCCGAGGACAAGCTGAATCAGCTTGGTCGGGGTGCACAGTATAGTTACCAGTTCCTCATTGTTTATGAAGATGGTTAACCCCATCTCCTTGGGTACAGATGTCGACTCTCTATGCCAGACTTCGGATGAAAAGCGACTATAAATTATATCAGGCGTACTGCCCTTTATCAATGAATCGCTGTCTACCTGTTCTACGTCCATTGCTGCTCGCCTTTTAAGCTCTAAGTACTATTTTACCACTATTTAGAAGATTGCGGCGCAGACGTACTGCCGCCAGGTGTACTTTCTCAGGTGATAATAGAATTGCTCCCGATGTCGACTTGAGGCAAGCGACGTTGCTGCTCATCCAGCGTTGTGCGGCCTATCCACCCCTGTACCCTTGTTCTTGACCCTGTCTATCCATGTCGGCAGTCAGCACTCGCTCCAAAGGCAGCAGCACCTCGGATTCGGCGTGACGCAGGTCGATAGCCTTCAGGTATGTTTTACAACTCTGGCATACGTAGAGTCGGTACAGGTCACTCTCGTCAGCGAAGTAGGCCTGAGCCTCGTGGTCTTTATTGCCGCAATAAGGGCATCCTAACCGCTGGAAGAGCCATTCACTGTCGCAACGGGAGCAGACCAGCCATCTGGCCCCTCGCTCCTTGTCAAGGTATGCAAAGTCGGGTTTGCCGCCGCAAATAGGGCAATATTCGCGCCGCCATTGCTCCTGAGGGATCAGGTCGATTAGCATTTCCGCTTTGGCGGTTAGAAAAGGCTTGATAGCGCAATGAATGGCTGCTGCCAGGAGTTCCTCATCGATGCCGCGTGCGTCAGCCCAGGGCGAGAGTGGTGAGCCTTCATACCATGACTTGGTCGCTTCCTCCAGTAGAGATATATCGGAAGCGACCTTTTTCAGATTCTCGCATTCAGAAGTGGTGTGTTCGTCAATAGCAGATATCGCTGCCTGGAAGAGGTTTTGAAAGATTGTCCAGTCCGCAGAAAGGGCATCCCACTTCAGAAGAGGGATGCCCTTTCTTATTTGAACACTAACCTCAGTCTTGGTTAATTTCGGTTGGGCTGATGGTATAACCGCCCTTGCCTCAACTTGAATGCGCAGTAGAGCCCTATAGAATTCGAGAATCTCGGGAAATGAACCTTCTTCTTCTTGCCAATCTCCTAATTTCTCTAGTACTCTACTGTCTATTTCCAACTGGCTTTTGCCTTCTCTCATCCCTGTCGCTTCGAAAGTAGAACTTTCACCGCCTACTTCTCGGCCGCTATCCTCTCGTACCACTTGCCGTGATGGGTCTTGACATAATCCACTGTCGCCTTACCCGTAGTCATGGAACGCATTGCCTCGGACATACGCGGGTGGAAGGCAGCCAGAGCAATATGGACCAGAAGCATGGTGCCACCGGCGATGAAGGCAATATCATGAAGGAGAACCATTGCCTGGTAAGCACCCTGGGGTATGCTTCCCTGGAAGAACCACATGATGAAGCCAGTTATCACGAATACCACACTGGTAATGACGACAACCAGCATCCACAGTTTCTGCCCCGTATTTGACCGGTCCTGCGGAGGCATATCCTCCTCCGGCCCGCCAAAGTAGTAGCTGGGGGCGGCCTGTAGCCAGCCCAGGTCCTCTTTATTCCAGGTGAATGCCTCCTTTAGCCATTCCAAGGTGCTCTTCGGGTTCAGGATGAAGTATATCACGGGTATTCCGACGAAGCCTACGGCAGCGATACGGTGGACAAGACGGCTCCATCCCCACCAGGCCGCAGGGCTGACCCAGGACAGAAAGAGGAACAGACCCGTGAGCCCTAAAAGCAGTGAGCAAGCCACAATCCACCAATGCTGGAATATGGCACGTTTGCGGAAACGCTCAACATCTTGCATTTTACTTCTCCTCCTTGCTGATTATCCTGGCGCGGGCTACCATGATGTTTAGCAGCAGCCCCAGTCCTACAACGCCGGCGGCAGCATAGCCCAGGGGCTTGATGACATCCTGCCAGGCGGTAGCGGTGGCGGGGACCTTCGGATCTGTAATGAGGCCATATAATTCAGGCTTGTCATCCAGAATGTAGAGGACATGTGTACCGCCGACCAAATTTTCGCCGTAAAGGTTGGCATCAGGATGCCCATCTGCCTTGAGTTCCTCTACCTTCGCCTTGGCTGCTGTTATCAGCTCGTACCGGTCGCCGTACTTTAAGGCACCGGTGGGACACGTCTTGACGCAGGCTGGCTCATAGCCATTGTCGATGCGGTCAAGGCCCGGTGTAGTACAGGCCGTACACTTGGCCGCTCTTACCAGCACTTGTCCTATACCGGTATCGATTCGGGGGATTTCAAAGGGGCAAAATTCAACGCAGTAGCCGCAGCCAGTGCACTTGCCCTTGTCCAGGGAGACGAAGCCGAGTGAGTTATAGTAGAGTGCTCCCGTCGGACACACCTTCACGCAGGCGGCATCGGCGCAGTGCATGCAGGCTCTCCTTGTGAAGAGCCAGCGCATATCCTCGTTGGCAATGCTGCCCACCTCCCTGAACTCCATCTTGAGCCAGGTGTCGGGGGAAAGGTCAGGGGGGTTCTCATATGTGCCACGGTTGGTGGTAGTTTCTGCCGGAAGCTCGTTCCAGCTTTTACAGGCGACCTGACATCCCCGACATGCAGTACATTTGGTGGCGTCGTATAGAATCGCTTTGTCAGCCATTGCTCTCCTTCCTTATACCTTCTCTATGTTGCACAGGAAGGTTTTATATTCCGGAATCGTTGTATTGGCATCCCCGACGTGCGGGGTTAGTATATTACCGCTGTCGCCAGTGGCCATACCGGCGTAGCCAAAGCACCAGGGCACACCTATGTGGTGAACGTTCTTTCCGCCTACTATCATACCATGAAATCGCTCAGTTACAACGGCTACGGCCTCGATGTGCCCGCGTGCTGAACTCACTTTAACCTTATCGCCCTTATTAATGCCCTTTTGGGCCGCCAGGTCCTCACCAAGCTCCACGTACATCTGTGGCATCAGCTCTACCAGCCAGGGAAGGTTTCTGGTCATAATCCCTGTCTGCCAGTGCTCGGTGCAGCGATAAGTAGTCCCAACATAAGGAAACTCATCTGCCGCGCCCTGCGGGTTCATGAAATCCCCGATAAACGCCACCGGATTTATTTGTTGAGGCGACATTATGTTATCGATGGGACTCTCCCAGGGTTCATAGACCTCGGGGAAGGGGCCATCCTTCAACGAGAAGCCACCCCAGATGTGTCCTACTCCGTCGGGCTTCATTATGAAGGGGAGATACTTAGCGCCTTCGTCGGCGAGCGCGATTGGAGCCCAGCCGCCGTCGGGCACATCGCCCTCCCATTTCCCGGTAACCGAGTTCCATGCTATGACCGGATGCTCGGCATCCCAGGGATTGCCGTCGAGGTCTACAGATGCCCGGTTGTAGATGATACGCCGGTTCAGTGGCCAGCACCAGGACCACTTCGAATAGAGCCCTACCTGGTTCAATGAGTAGTCTACAGTATCGCGGCTCTTCAGCTTATTCCCGTCAGCCTCAGTATACTGGTTGCAGTATAACCAGTTGCCCGAGGTTGTCGTACCATCGTCCTTGAGTGCGCCGAAGCTCACTACCAGTTCACCGGTGGTGAGGTTGTAGCCGTTGATCTCTTTGGCTACATCATCCGGGTCGGGGTGCTCATCATAGTCCCATATCAACTTGGTGATAGCCTCACGGTTCGGAGCAGTGGGGTCGGCCTCATAGAGCTCTTTGAGCTTTAGTATTACCATGCTCGTTATCGCCAGGTCGGGCTTGGCCTCCCCGACTGGCTCCATCGCCTGCCAGCGCCACTGTGCCCAGCGGCCGCTATTGGAGATGCTCCCCTGCTTCTCGTAGGAGCAGGCCGCGGGAAGGACGATAACCTCGGTGTCGATGTCAGCGGGATTGACGCCGGGCCTTCTCCAGAACTCGGCGGTCTCCGTCTTCCAGATGTCGGTAACTACCAGCCACTTCAATTTCCCTAAAGCCGTTCTTTCTGCGTTGGAGTCGGGGCCGCCAACAGCGGGATTCTGCCCCCAGCACCAGAGCCCCTCTATCTCACCCTTACCCATTGCCTCGAACATGGCTATGTGGGTATAGTTCTTGCCGCTCTTGACCTTGGGCAGGCGGTGGAAACAAGCGTCGGGGTTGGTCTGGACTTCGCTGCCGTACCACGCTGCCAGCAGGCTGACCATGTACTTCTTGTAGTTGCTCCACCAGTTGGCGCTCTTATCGCCGGCGAGCCCCACGGGCGTAACCGTGGCCGGCGTAGCTCGGTTCAGGTAAGCTTCGAGACTGGTATCGGAATCCGCCGGAACTGCAAGGTATCCCGGTAAGATGTGGGACAGCAGGCACATATCCGTCGAGCCCTGAACGTTGGAAGTACCACGGAGTGCGTTGACGCCGCCGCCGGTAACACCCATATTGGCCAGCAGGAGCTGCACCATGGCGTAAGTCCGTATGTTCTGTACGCCGTAGGTATGCTGAGTAGTGCCCATGGCATACATGATTGTGCCCGCCTTGCCCGCCGCCCCGGATTCGGCGTAGGCGCTGTAGACCTCCTCCAGCTTGTCTACGGGACATCCCGTTATATCACTGACGGCCTCCAGCGTGTAGCGGGAGTAATGTTTCTTCAGCAGTTGGAATACGCAGTTGGGGTCCTGGAGTGTTGTGTCAGTTTGGGGATTGGTTGTGTCCCCATACTGCCAGGTAGCTTTGTCATAGGCGTTGGTGACCGGGTTGAACCCGCTCCATAGGCCATCCTGGCCGGTGTCTCCCGGGAACCTGGCATTACTGTTGACGATGAGGGCAGCATTGGTATACTGCTTCACGTAATCCATGTTGTAATTTCCGGGGTTCTGATCCATATCCTCGATTATCCACTTCATCATCCCGCCCATAAAGGCGATGTCGGTCCCTGACCTGATTGGAGCGTAGATGTGAGCTTTTGATGACGTACGGGTGAAGCGAGGGTCAACGTTTATAAGCTTTGCCCCGCGGGATATTGCTTCAGTGACCCACTTGAAGGATATGGGATGGTTTTCCGCCGCATTGGAGCCGATAATCAGGATGCGATCGGCATTCCTGATGTCGATGTAATGGTTGGTCATTGCTCCCCTGCCGAACGACTCTGCCAGAGCCGCAACTGTAGAGGAGTGTCATATCCGTGCGCAGTGTTCTAGGTACACTACTCCCAGAGCGCGGTTCGCCTTGGAGAGCAGATAGCACTCTTCATTGTCTAACTCGCCACCGCCTATCGAGGCAATGGCCTCGGTTCGGTTGACCGTATTCCCGTTATCGGTCGTTACGAAGGTGCGGTCACGGGTTTCTTTGACCCTCTCCGCTACCAGGGATATGGCCTCGGACCAGGTTATCTCCGTGAATTCACTTGCGCGCGGTGCTCTGTAGAGCGGCTTTGTAAGCCGGTACGGATTGATATTATCACCGACGTTGTGAACCTGGAGCATGGCTTGTCCCTTGGAACAGAGAGAACCCAGGCTGATAGGGTGATCGGGGTCGCCCTCAAGGTTAACGACAAGGTCTCCCTTCGTGGCAACGTAAGCGCCGCATCCAACCGAGCAGTAGCAACAGATGGTGGGCGTCTCGCCTATTACCTCTTTCCCCAGCGGAATTCTTCTAGGGGGAGCTTTGCCGGAACCCAGAGCGCCAAGCAGAACAAGGCCACCCATCCCTGCTCCACTTGTTTTTAGAAATTCCCGACGGCTTAGTTCCATTATTCCTCCTTGTTGCAGATGAAGAACATAAAAAGAGATGTCAACTTGCTGACATCTCTAGAACGGCCTTAATGAATCGGAATATAAATACACTAACTGCCTCATGCATATCTACAAGGCGAATATTACCTCAAGTGAACTCAGCTAAGTCAATGCAATTTATATAAAACTGTAAAAGTATGAAGAAATGATTAAGAATTTATTAGGCTTCGTTTAACAGTTTATCTTTGCGTTAGCTTTGTGTCAATAGATTCAGCGCTTTCTTTATGATTTCTTTATATTAAGGAAAGGATATTTAGAATCGTTTTTCTCCCGAAGATAGGCTATAAACCATGCTCCTGATCTTTGCCATATGTATCCTTATGTTTCAACTCTATTAGAATGAACATGAACACGGTTTGAAGATGGAGGAGAAAGGGATCGCGCCCGCCGCGAGGAGGTTATTCTGCCTATCTGTTGACCAGTGCAACCTTCTTAATCTGGCCCCTGAACCCTAGGCTGCTGTTCATCCTGGTCTTTATATACTCCACCAGCTCTTCGGTAGTCTGGTTGCTGGCCCATTTTCCATCAAGCTCCAGTGTTACCTTGAATTTTAGTTCGATGTTATGCATTTTATCCTCGCTCGTTTATTCTGCCTGTATTTGGATGAACAGACGTTAATTTATACTCTCAATTGCTCTGTGAGCAGGGCGATGACATCCTTGCGTCTGAACCTGCGGTGACCGCGCGGGCCAACTCGATATATCCTCAACATTCCCTGTTGCCCCCATCGTCTCAGCGTGTTGCTGTGTACGTTGAGTAGTCGGCACGCCTCTCTCATCGTGAGCATGGATTCGATTGAGTCATCGTTAACGAATCCCCGTTTTTGCTTTTCACTTGTAGACATGACTCCTCCAATCTCTTTTCGTTCTTGCAGGAAGCCGTCTATCATTTCGTTTGGTCTTCTGCTATCCCACCTTAGTAGCATAAGATAAGAAAAGGTTAAAAAAGATATTAAAAAGATATTAGAAGAGGCCAGAGACGAATAATTAGACGGGACTAAAGCTATTTGATATGGGGAAAAGCTATAATCAGGAGGGGCGACCCATTGGGTCGCCCCTCCTGATGCTATACTGGTTTTACCAGCGAGTATCCCACGCCCGCTTTAGTGAGGATAAGCTTTGGCTTGCTGGGGTTGGCTTCGAGTTTCTCTCTCAGGTAACGGATGTATACTCTGAGACTGTCCAGTGCACCGGCATAGTCTTCACCCCATACTGTCTCGGCAAGGCGGGAGTGAGTTACCACATGGCCTGCGTTTCTCATCAGGCACTCAATAATGCGGCCTTCTATGATAGTCAGGCCAATCTCTTTTCCTTCGTAGGTAAGTTGGAATGTGGAGGGATCGAGGCGCAAGGGCCCGCAGACAATAGGCACCTCTTCGTCTGGAGGGGTTTGCTTGCGTAGCTGGACCTTTAACCTTGACAGCAGCTCCAGTTGCTTGAAGGGCTTTACCATGTAATCGTCTGCTCCCCAATCAAGACCCTTTACCATATCGGACTCGTCTTCTTTAACCGTGAGGATAATAACAGGGACAGACGAGAAGAGGCGTATCTGATGCAAGACCTCAAAGCCGCTTATATCAGGAAGCCCCAGGTCGAGTATTACTATGTCCGGTGCTTCTGTCTCTACCATATCTATTCCTTCTTCACCCAGTCCGGTTGATATAAGCTGAGCCTCGGGCCAGCGCAGCCGGAAAGTCAGAGAAACGGATTTTATGATTTCACTGTCGTCTTCAATAATCAGCACTTTCCACAGTTTGGCTGTCTTCTCCGGCTCTATTGCCTGGGTGTCAGCGGTTACCAGGGGCAGTGAAAACCCAAACGTTGAGCCCCTGCCACCACGGCTTCTCACCCATATCTGTCCTCCGTGAAGTTCCACCAGCGTCTTGCATAGAGAAAGCCCCAATCCCAGCCCACTCAGGTTCCCCTCATCATCGTCAAGACGTTGGTAGGGCTCGAAAAGCCGCTCCTGTTCCTTCTTGGAAATCCCCCGGCCTGTGTCCTGAACCTCGACTATAACGGATGCGTCCTTTTCCCTGGCTCGCAGTGTAATCTCTCCGCCTTTGGGTGTGAATTTAACGGCGTTGTTGAGGAGATTGGTTACAATCTGCTGCAGACGGTCTGTATCAGCCTGTACCGTGGGGAGATCGGGAGGAAGGCGCAGGGCTATAGACTGCCCGCGCCCTAGCGCTAGCGGGGTCATGCTATCGGCGGCCTCTCGAAGCAGATTCGATAGGTCGACCGGTTCGCGCTTTATCTGGAGCATACCCACCTCGCCCCTTGCCAGATCCAGGAGTTCATCGATCCTGTTGTTGAGATTGGAAGCGCCCTGGTTGATATTCTTGGCTAAGCCTGCTAATGGCTCATCGACCAATTCAGAAACGAGAAGGTCACTTGAAGCCATTACTGATGTCAGAGGGGTCTTCAGTTCATGAGCCAGCGCTCTGGTGAACTCTATTCTTTTTTTCATTTCCGTCTCAATCTTTTGTCGCAACTCCTTTTCCTGCTGGTACAGTGCTTGCAGCTTCTCTTCCGCCTGCTTGCGCTCGGTGATATCCCGAATATTGGCGACAAGACCCCCCACTGCTGGATTGTGGAGTAGATTCTGGCCAACTACTTCAACAGTACGCAGGGAGCCATTTTTATGCAGGACGCGTACCTCCTCCTGTACTGTAGCACCCGATTTCTGAATCAATTGAGCGAAAATGGCGGCAACCCTTGCCCTGTCGTCGGTGTGAACGTGGTCAAACGGACTTTTACCGAGATATTCTTCCAGTCTGTATCCCATCAAACGTTCGAATGATGGCCCAAGGTACTGGATAGCCCCCTCACGGTCTATAATGGCGATGGACTCCAGAGAGTTCTCGATGAGAGCCTTAAAATGCTCTTCCCTTTTCCTCAGCTCCTCCTCCATGTGCCTGCGCTCTGTCACATCACGGCCTATACCCAGAAAACCAACCAGTTGTCCTTCAGAAAACAATGGGGCACCTCTGAATTCCATCGTTAAATACTGACCGGATTTGGATACGATACGGGCTTCCATTGATTGTAGCTGTTCCCCCTGGTAACCGTGTTGGAATGCGTCTACGGCGTTGGGCAAGTCGTCAGGATGGACTAGTGAGGTGTATGGTTTGCCAATACACTCTGAAGATTTCCAGCCGGTAACTGATTCGAAGGCAGGATTTAGAGAGGTAATTGTGCCATCTAGTGCTAAAGTGTATATGGAGTCGAGTGCGTTATCGAAAAGGCTGCGATGACGTTCCTCACTCTGTCGCAGAGCTTCCTCCGCCCGCTTGCGTTCGGTGATGTCTTCCAGCATACCGATAACAAACGCCAGTTTACCATCAGCGCTGCGAACGGCGGAGAGGGTTACCATGCCATAAATTTTTTTGCCGTCTTTTCGGATGTAGCGCTTCTCTACCTGGTACTGATTGCGTTGACCTGCGACCATCTCCTCGAAGAGAGCCATGTCTGCGGTCGCATCCTCGGGGTGCATGTAGTCGGTGAATGCCATGCTTCGCATTTCTTCTGCTGTATAGCCGAGTATCTTCTGCAATGCGGGGTTGATTTCGATTGGCCGTCCAGTTCTATCAACCAACTCGATGCCGATAGCTGCGCCGTCGAAAATCGCCCGGAATCTGGCCTCGCTCTCCCGCAGTGCCTCCTCCGCGCGCTTGCGCTCGGTTATATCTATGACAACGCCTCTAATACCCACGGGTTTACCCTCCCGTATTACGGGGCTGGAGAATACCATAACGGGGAATGTGCCTCCATCCTTCTTTAACATGGTGTACTCATTCCCATCTAGCCGCTCTCCGCTCAGTACCATCCGGATATTCTTCTCACCATTCTCTCGATCTTCAGGAATGAATACCTGGAGTGCATGCAAACCTTTATCGATATCACCCTGGGTGTAACCGGTAGATTCAAACGCATTGCGGTTGACAAACGTGAGATTGCCCTTGTCATCGGTTTCATAGACGATTTGAGGCAGCAGGTCTGCTAGCTCTCTGTATTTCTGCTCGCTCTCCTGGAGAGCCTGTTCTGCCTTCTTGCGCTCGGTTATGTCCCGGGCGAAGATAGCTATGCGTGTTACCCTTCCACGTGCGTCAAACACCGGGTAGTAGGTGTTATCAAAAATTATCCCCGCCCGCTCGTCTATAAAGCGAACGGGTATTCTTGAGCGGATGACCTTTCTGGCCTGTGCTCTTCTGCCTTTGGCCACTTCGGGCGGTACGATGTCGTGAACACATACGCCAATAAGTTTGTCCCGGGACTTGCCAAATCTATCGGCCGCAACTTCATTCAGGTCGAGAATAATCCCGTCACGATCTGTTAGAATTGCTGAGTCGGGGGGAGCATTAAGGAGTGCTCGCCCGGCCTCCTCGCTCTCTCGCAGGGCATCCTCTGCCTGCTTTTGCTCAGTGATATCGCTGAATGACGCCAGACCTGCCGTTTTCCCCTGGTATTCGATTCTTGTACCGACGGCGCTTGTCCATTTCTCTATGCCATCTTTGGTGATTACCCGAAATTCGACTACCCGGCGCAGGTCCTTTTCGAACATGTCCTCTGTAATGACCTTCAATATCCGATCTCTATCGTCGGAATGTATGTAATCAAGTAGATTCGCCTCAAGCGCTTCTTCGCGGGAATCAAATCCGTACATTTTCAAAGCTGTATCGTTAACAAGTACAATTTTCATCGTTTCAGCGTCAACAACTGCCATGCCGTCGATCTGGCTCTCGAACAGGACTCTATAATTAAACTCGCTCTCTCGCAGGGCCTCCTCCGCCTGCTTGCGTTCGGTGACGTCTCGTAAAATGCCGATCGCTGCTACTGGCATATTCCTGTCATCGTATATTATTGAACGGTTGTCGCTTACCCAGCGATAACCCAGGTGTCTGTGATTCATGCGATATTCAACAGGGCCTGCCTTAGTCTGTTCCGGGCCATGCTCTATCAATTCGAGGATGTTCTCCGAAAGCATTTCCAGATCATCTGGATGTACCAGGGCGCCTGCATTCTCAAATCCTAAAGCTATGAACTCTTCCGGCGTGTACCCGAGCACTATTTCAGATGAGGGGCTTAAATAATCATATGTGCCGGACTGGAGGTTGAGCCGGTATATCATATCGACGGAATTCTCAAGTATGGTAAGGAACTCTCTGGTAACCCGCTTCGCAGCTTCTTCCGCCCTCCTGTGTTCGCCTATCTCAACCTGCAGTGCTTCGTTGGCCTTCTCAAGTTCCAGCGTGCGCTCCTTGACACGGTTTTCAAGCTCGTCGTGAGCTTCCCGCAGCGCCTCCTCAGCCTGCTTGCGCCCGGTGATATCACTGAGGATTCCGGTCAGACCGATTATCTTGCTCTGCTCCCTCAATGGTGTGGCGCTGAACCGGACCGGGATTTCATGGCCATCTTTATGTTTAACAGTGACCTCATTGCGCACATTCTTGTCAGAGAGGACCTCGTACACCATTTTCTCCACTTTGGGGAGGGTCTCCGCGCTTAGCATATCAGCGAAGTGTTTGCCCAGAAGTTCTTCCCGCTCATACCCGAACAGGTTGGCAAAAGACTCGTTCACGAGTAAAAACCTGCCGGAAGTATCTACCTGGTAAATGCCGTCGAGAGAAGTCTCGACAATAGCTCTAAAAGCCTCCTTGCTTTTAATTAGCGTCGTACTTCTTTTCGCCATGTCTTGCCTCCTCACCGCCTGAAGGTGGTAATCGAAATATTCAGTTAATCAGCTAGCCAACCTGCCTCCGGTAACCTTTCGTAACCTGGCTTCTACTTTATCAGCACAGGTATTGCTGATGATTGTCTCCCAAACAATGAATATTATTTCGTTAGGTGTAGGACATTCTCTGAGGATGATGCCCGAAGTCTAATAATAACACAAAAGAGCAGTGGACTGAGAATTCAGATAGGGGCTGCCTTCTGACAGAGGCTATCTCGCGTTGCATTTCACTAAGTGGATTTCATATATTCTCAGGATGTTTGTGCCAGCAGATTCTGACTGCTATAATGAGGCGCAAATACGCCCGGGGTGTAGCTGAAGTTATGTTAGCGAAGGTAAAGACCGCTGCAGTGGTGGGACTTGAGGCCCAGGAGGTTGAGGTCGAGGTTGATATTTCGAGCGGGTTGCCTTCAATGACCATCGTTGGACTCCCTGATACCGCGGTACAGGAAGCGCGGGAAAGGGTTCGCGCCGCCATTAAGAACTCTGGGTGCCAGTTTCCCACGAAGCGGGTAACGGTGAACCTGGCCCCCGCTGACCTCAAGAAGGCAGGCCCCGCCTATGACCTGCCTATTGCAGTTGGTATATTGTTAAGTTCGGAACAGGTCTGGGCTGATACCTCCGGGATGCTTTTCCTGGGTGAGCTTTCACTGGACGGCGGCCTGCGGCATACTCAGGGCATCATCTCCATGGTCGATCTGGCCAGAGATAGAGAAATCTCCACGGTTTTCGTTCCCGCCGCCGATGCCAGGGAGGCTTCCCTGGTTAAGGGCGTCGACATCATTCCTGTAGCTTCCCTGTCCGAACTGGTCGGCCATCTCCGCGGCGAAGCGGTTATACCTAAACATATCGCGGGGGAAGTTGTATGGGAGGCAAGCGGGACGCCGTGGCCGACCACCGACCTTGCGCTCATCAAGGGACAGGAGCATGTGAAGCGGGCACTGGAGGTGGCGGCGGCCGGGGGGCATAACGTGATAATGAGCGGGCCGCCGGGGAGCGGCAAGACTCTGCTTGCGCGGGCGCTGCCCTCTATATTGCCTCAGATGGGAATCGAGGAAGCCCTGGAGGTGACCAAGATCTATAGTGTGAGCGGGCTGCTTCCCCAGGATACACCGCTTATCAGGCAGCGCCCGTTTCGGGCGCCTCATTACACCATATCCCATGCCGGTATCGTGGGCGGCGGGCGCTGGCCAAGGCCCGGTGAGATAAGCCTCAGCCATCGGGGTGTCCTCTTTCTCGACGAGCTTCCCGAATTCGGACACGCTGATCTCGAGGTTCTGCGACAACCTTTGGAGGACAGGGTAGTGACAATCAGCAGGGCCCAGGGCAGCGTCACCTTTCCCGCCAACTTCATGCTCGTAGCGGCTATGAATCCCTGCCCGTGCGGGTATTACGGCGACCCTGTTAAGCAGTGCACCTGCTCCCCGATGATGGTCTCCAGATATCAGAAGCGAATAAGCGGGCCATTGCTTGACCGCATCGACATATTCGTTGAGGTCCCCCACGTCGATTACGAGAAGCTCGCTGATGACCGGATGGGCGAGAGCTCTGAGGTGGTGAGGCAGCGGGTTGAGCAGGCGCGCTCGATTCAGAAGCAGCGCCTTGAGGGAACAGACCTTGTCTGCAATGCCGACATGACTCCTCTCGAGGTACGTGAATACTGCCAGGTGGAGCCCCCGGCGCAGAGCCTTCTTCAGGCGGCGATGAACCAGTTGCATCTGTCGGCACGCGCATTCCACCGTATCCTGAAACTGGCCCGCACCATTGCGGACCTTGCCGGTGATGAGACTATCGCCGCCAGCCATCTAGCCGAGGCCCTGCAATATAGGCCGAGGGAACAGACTTAATCCTGTATTATCCGGGACATTGGGTGAGGATATGCCTTATCTATTTGACCATTTCGATGTGGTAAAGGATCTTCTGGCAATTCAACCCTTCGGCTTATTCACCGATGTCGATGGCACTATCGCTGAGATTGTGCCGACCCCTGCTGAAGCCCGCGTCTCTCCGGTCTGCAGGGAGAGTCTGAAAACGCTGGCCGGGCGTCTGGCGGTAGTAGCGGCTGTCTCGGGAAGACCTGCCGCTGAGGTAAGACGCATGGTGGACATCGATGAGATGGTGTACATCGGCAATCACGGATATGACAGGTGGGCCGGGGGTGAGGTTGAACTTGTCCCCGGGGTTGAGGACTATCCTGCCAGAATCAGGAAGGTGCTGGAAGAGTTCGATAAACTTGTCACAATCGAGGGAATCATTGTTGAGAACAAGGGCCCTACCGCCTCCATACACTACCGCCGCTGCCGGGACCATGAAGCTGCGTTACAGGCCGTGCTCTCAGCAGTGGAAAGTCCGGCCATAGATGCCGGTCTGCGAGTCAGCCCGGGGAGGCTGGTTGTGGAACTCAAGCCGCTGCTGGAAGTCAGCAAAGGGACTGCCGTGGGTTCCCTGATAGAGAAATACCGCCTGAGTGGAGCGATCTGTTTGGGTGATGACCTTACCGATGTTGATATCTTCGTCGCCCTTCACCGTAAAGAGCTTCCTTTCAAAGGGCTGGCAATAGGTGTTATCGGGAAGGAAACACCGCCTCAGGTTTTGAAGGAAGCGGACTTCAGCTTGAATGGGGTAAGCGATGTGGAGCGGTTTCTCAAACGGATAGCAGCAGAGGTAACTGGCAGGCCAGATTCCTGAGGTCCTGGAACTGGTGGAAAAGCCACCTCGTAATATCTTCCTCTTCGATCGATTTCCTCAGTGCTTCCGCTTTTCTTTTTCTCTCTGCGGGGTCCATCGTCAGTGCCTGATGAAGCGCCCTGATGGTCCCCTCGATGTCCGCCGGAGCTACTGATATGACCTGCTCTCCCAGTTGTTCGTGGGCGCCGGCTGACTCTGACAGGATCAATACACTGTGGTTGGCCGTGACGATAGGCCCTTCCTTGGCCACGAGGTTCATGCCGTCGATCACCGGGTTCACCAGGAGCACGTCGCAGAGGCGCATGCCCGCTATGGCCTGAGTGTAGTTGTTCTCGAAGAACACCTCTATAGGCTGCCACTTCTCGTTACCGTACTTGGTGTTGATTGCTTCCACGAGGTCGAATATGTCCTGGGTATACCTTTGATACTGTTTTATGCCTGAACGGGAGGGGACTAAAAAGCACAATAGCTTGACCTGGTTGGCTAGCTCAGGATAGCGCTCGAATAAGGTATCGTACGCTTTCAGGCCGCGGACGATATTCTTGCTGGGCTCGGCGCGGTCGACCCTCACGATGGTCTGCGCCCCGAGGTGGGGACGCAGCTTTTCTTCATAGTTCTGAACCCTGGGTGAATGCGCGTGTCGCTGCAGCGCAGCGACGTCCACGGATACCGGATAGGAAGCCACCCTGGTCTTGTGTCCTCTCAAGATCACAGTGTGGCTCCCGTAATCGACCTTCGCCTCACTGAGAAAAGTATCGCAGCAGTGCAGGAAGTGATGTACGTCGCGTCTGGTTTGCAGGCCCACAATGTCGACCGCACAGAGGCTTTCAAGGATCGCCCTGCGCATTATATCGGGGAAAAGGTGCCAGTAGTTGGCGGCGGGCCAGGGGATGTGAATGAAATGCTGCAGGATTGCTCGTGGCAGCCGGCGGCGAATGTAACCACCAACGAGGTAAAGCTGGTAGTCGTGAATCATTACGAAGGGTGGCGTTTTGTCATTGGCTGCCTCGGCGATAGAAGCTTCGGCGAAAGTGCGGTTAACCGTAACGTATCCGTTCTCCCAGGCATCGTAGACTTTGGAATCGATGTTGGGAGTATACGGTGAGTTCCACATGTAGTGCTGGAGGAACCAGAGCAGGGGGTTGCAGAACAGGTTGTAATACTTGTGGTAGACGTTTCTGGGATTGGTTACGAACCGGAGGTAAAGCCTCTGCCCCGGGAGTTGGACCTGGAAGCGTCCGTCCTGCTCGGCAGCGACGCGGCGATCACCCTCTCCCATAGCGCTTGAGATCCAGGTAAGCTCGACGTATTTACTGATGGCACTGAGAGCAGTTACTACACCGCCACTGCCTCGATTCAAATGCAATGCACCGTCTTTACCGACCTTGTAATCAACGGGGCCCCGGTTGCTGACCAGGATGAGTCGCCTTTCTGCCAGAAGCTCCTGGCACAGCTCAATAAGGTAGCCGCTGGCCTGATTATGCTTAGAGGAGGGGTGCATGGCTGAAATTTAGCACAACCCTGCTCAGGTTGTCAACCAAACGTAGCTCAATCTCCTCAAATTGACATGTATGTGAGGTTGGTCTAAAATCGCAAAATGTAAAGTAGTTTTCCGGAGAGAGCATGACGGGCGATGAACTCAGGGAGAAGTTTCTCCTTTTTTTTCAGCAAAAGGGGCACAGGGTTGTCCCCAGCTCCCCCCTCATACCCGTGGGTGACCCCACCCTCCTTCTGACCAGCGCCGGGATGGTACAGTTCAAGCCGTACTTTACTGGAGATGCGGTTCCCCCCGCGCCGAGGCTGGCGTCGTGTCAGAAATGCTTCCGCACCACCGACATAGAATCGGTGGGCAATTTCAAGCACCTCACCTTCTTCGAGATGCTGGGCAATTTCAGCATCGGCGATTATTTCAAGAAGGAGGCTATCGCCTGGGCCTGGGAGTTTGTCATCGACTGGCTCAAGCTCCCCGAGGATAAGCTATGGATCGCCATCTACCTTGACGATGACGAGTCCTTCGATCACTGGCGGGATGTGGGTGTTAAGACTGAACGCATATTGCGGTTTGGGGAAGAGCACAATTTCTGGGGACCCGCCGGCGAGACCGGGCCCTGCGGGCCATGCAGTGAGATTCACTACGATTTCGGTGAGGAGTACGGCTGCGGCCCGGATTGTTCGCCTGCCTGCGATTGCGGGCGTTTCGTTGAGCTCTGGAACCTGGTGTTTACGGAGTACTACCAGGACGCTGAGGGCAAGCGTACACCGCTGCCCCGGAAGAATATCGACACAGGGATGGGACTGGAGCGGACGGCAGCAGTGCTCCAGGGGGTGCGCTCGCCTTATGAAACCGACCTCTTCGCTCCGATCGTGCAGCGTGTCTCGGAGTTGACAGGTCATAAATACGGGGAGGACGAGAAAACGGACCGTGCGATAAGGATAGTAGCGGAGCATGGCCGGGCGATAACCTTTCTCATCGCGGACGGCGTTATTCCTTCGAACGAGGGGCGGGGCTGTGTGTTACGCAGAGTGCTCAGGCGTGCTTCCCTCTTCGGCAGGGAGCTGGGTGTGGAGAAGCCGTTCCTTACCAGTGTAGCGGAGGCGGTTATTGGCTGGATGGGGCGTGTCTATCCCGAAATTGCAGCTAATAGAGATACGGTTATCAGGACAATCGATGCGGAGGAGGCGAGATTCGCGGAGACGCTTGACGCTGGTCTTAAAATACTCGGTCAGATCATGAAACAGGCCGGGCATAGGGCCGGGAAATCGATCTATGGCGAGGAGGTCTTCAAGCTTTGCGATACGTATGGTTTCCCTGCGGAGTTGACGGCGGAGGTCGCCGCTGAAAACGGGCTGACAGCTGACCTGGAGGGCTTTGAAAGGGAGATGGAGCGGCAGCGGGAGCGCGCGCGTGCGGCACATCAGTTCGTGCTGGGAGAGAGTACGGCGGCTCTGGATTGCGCCTCTATGGCTCTGCCCCCAACCGAGTTTGTCGGCTACAGTGATACGCGCTGCAAGGCAAGGATTATCGCCCTGGCTGTTGGCGGCAAGTCGCATGAAGTGGTTGTTGAAGGGCAGCAGGTGGAGGTGGTCCTGGACAGGACGCCTTTCTATGCTGAGATGGGCGGGCAGGTTGCGGATACGGGCGAGATTATCGGCAGGCGGGGTAAGATAGCTGTCGATGGTACCGTCTGGGCTACCGCGGACGTCGTGCTGCACCACGGGAAAATGGTGCAGGGGAGTATGCTCGTCGGTGAGGAGGTGACGGCAGTTGTTGATAAATCGCGCCGCCTCGATATCGCCCGTAACCATACAACTACCCACCTGCTTCATGCCGCTCTGCGTCAGGTTTTGGGAAGCCATGTACGGCAGATGGGTTCGCTGGTGGCGCCGGACCACTTCAGGTTCGATTTCTCGTTTGAGGCCCCGGTGCTCAAGGAGGAGCTGGGCGAGATACGGAGGATAGTTAATGACGGCATACGCCGAAACCTGCCGGTGACCAAGAAAGAAGTCCCATATATCCGGGCTGTGGCTGAAGGCGCGATAGCCCTCTTTGGCGAGAAGTATGGGGATGAAGTCAGGGTGGTGAGGATCGGCAGCGCCAGGTCTCCGCTGAGCTACGAGGTCTGCGGAGGCACTCACGTCAACAGGACCGGCGATATCGGCTTTTTCCATATACTCAGCGAGGGCAGCATCGGGTCCGGGATGCGCCGCATCGAGGCGGTGACAGGGAGTGGGGCGGAATCGGTGATAGAAGAGCGTGTTGCCGCTCTGGAAAAGGTGGCTCATCAGCTTCAGGTGCCCAACGCGGAGGTAGAGGACAAGCTGGGGAGCGTTCTCACGGAGCTTGACTCCGAGCGCAAACGGGCTAATATTTTGGAGCGGCGATTGTCCAAAGAGACGGCTGAATCGCTGCTGACTCAGGTTGAATCGGTCGACGGCGTCTCGGTGCTGGCGGCCAGTGTCACGGCCTCGAATTTCGATGTCCTGCGCCACATGGGGGATGTTTTGAGGGAGAGGCTGGGCAGCGCAGTGATCGTGCTGGGCGCTGTATGGGATGACAGGCCCAACTTTCTGGCGATGGTGACTTCTGATCTTGTCGCTCGCGGGCTGAATGCGGGCGAGATTGTGAAGGAGGTAGCGAGGGTGGCGGGTGGCAGCGGTGGGGGACGCCCTCAACTGGGGCAGGGCGGCGGTAAGGAAAAGGGCAGGATCGAACAGGCACTGAAGTCGGTGGCTAAACTGGTTAAGGAGAAAGTCTAGGTGATGCGTGCCCTGGGGCTGGATGTCGGAGAGCGGCGGATCGGGGTGGCGCTGAGCGATCCCGAGGGTATCCTGGCAGTTGCCCTGACAGTAATCGAGGCGAAGTCGGATGACGATGCCCTGCGGCGGGTTATTGCCCTGGCCGGTGAGCATGAGGTTGAACGTATAGTTATCGGGCTGCCTCTCTCGCTGGATGGCAGCCTTGGCCCGCAGGCACAGAAAGTGCAGTCATTTGCCGAGTCGCTCAGGGGATACACCGAACTCCCTGTGGTTACGTGGGACGAGCGCTACTCTACGGTAGATGCCGAACGGGTGCTGGTGGAAGCCGGGGTCAAGCGGGAGAAGAGGAAGAAACATATTGACTCCGTGGCCGCGGCCTTTATTTTACAGGGCTATCTGGACCGGCAGAGAAACAACAGGTGAAGGCTTAACATTTGCCTGTAGCGTCGTGACTCCTGTCACGACGAAGAATTCGTTGCCACGGGAGTGGCAACGCTTCTTACCTCTTAATAGTCATTTCCAGATTGGCGAAGGGAGTTAAATGACCGGATTCGTTGGCCTGATCGGGCGTGGTTTGAAGCATTCGATTTCACCGTTGTTCCAGCAGGCCGCCTTCGATCATCTGGGACTCGATGTACGGTATGAAATATGGGAAACCGAGCAGGATGGACTGCCTTCAATGGTAGAGGGACTGCGTGAGCCTTCCAGGCTTGGCGCCAATGTTACTATCCCTTATAAGGAGAATGTGCTCTCGCTTCTTGATGAAGTTGACCGGGACGCCGAGAGGATTGGTGCGGTGAATACAATCGTTAATAGCGACGGTAGGCTTATCGGCTACAATACGGACAGCACTGGTTTTCTGAAAGCACTGGAGCGAGAGGGCGGATTTAACCCGACGGGTAAAAGCGCGGTGCTGCTGGGAGCGGGGGGGGTGGCGCGGGCAGCAAGTTGCGCCCTTTTAGGTGCAGGTGTCAGGTCGCTCGTGGTTACAGATATTGTCAAGGAGAAGGCGCGTGAGTTGGTGTCAGACCTGGAGAGTAGTCTGGCGGACAGGCTGGAACAACATACGGAGATAAAGGCAATTTATCACGATGACCCTCAACTCGAGTACGCATTGTCGGGCTGCGATCTGCTGGTAAACTGCACCCCGATGGGAATGAAGCACAGCGCTACTGAAGGGCAATCTCCGCTGAAAGCGGAACAGATCCCTGGGGGAGCGCTGGTCTATGATGTGGTATATAATCCTGTTGAGACAGCGTTGCTCAAGGAAGCCGCGAAAGCGGGGGCTCGCGTTCTGGGCGGGCTATCGATGCTGGTGTATCAGGGGGCGGCATCGTTCGAGCTCTGGACGGGCAAGACGGCTCCTGTTGACATAATGATGCAGGTGGCCGGAAGAGCGCTGGAATAAACTGATTACAATAGAGGGGTGGCCTGGAGCATCCGCTCCAGGCATGATTGGAGCCGTTGCTCCAATCTACCCGATACAAATGCAGTGGCTGTTCGTAGGGACAAACTTACGTGGGCAGTTGTCCGCTAACGAATGATGAGGTTTGTGTGGGCATCCGACTGCCGGTAGGTTGTCCAACGTCGGGCAATCTACCTTAGTATCAATTAGCCAAAAAGTGGAGATCGTTGACAGAGTTCTACACTTCTGATATTATCGTTTTGTCCGACGTAGGATATCCTACTTCTGGCAACGGGGGTAGAGGAGAATGGCAGAGAAAAAGGTAATAGATGTGGTGCTGCGTCCGAAGCGGCAAATCACACTTCCTAAAGAGGTTTGTGTGCAGTTGGGGATCAGTACTGGTGATATGCTGGAATTGGCATTGGAAGGCTCTGCTCTGGTGGCCAGGCCTAAGAAAGTAGCTGCGCTGGATGCGCTGCAAGCCATCGAGGAAACTTTCAAGCGCTCCGGGATCACCGAAGAGGAACTCCAGGAGACAGGCCGGCGGGTGAGGCAGGAGGTCAGCAGAGAACGTTATGGAGCCAAAACGTAGGCTGCGCATCTTTCTAGACAGTAATGTCCTCTTCTCAGCACTATATTCATCAAGTGGAGCACCACGTATTATATTAAGCCATATCATTGATGGAAAGTTGAAGTTAGTTATATCGGAGCAGGTGCTGGAGGAAGTAGTGCGTACAGTAAAGGATAAGATCCCTGATACCCTCGCTGATCTCAGGAAGCTTCTGGTGAGCATTCCTCTTGAGATTACAGAGGACCAGAGCCCCGAAGATGTAGCTCAATGGACTGAAATGATTGATATTGGTGATGCCGGTGTCCTGGCCGCAGCAGTAAAAGCCCAGCCCGATTACCTGATCACTAGAGATAGACACTTTTTTGAAAATCCCGGTATCGCTGATAAGTCGGGGTTGAAAATCCTTACACCGGCACAGTTCCTCGAGTGCTGGATGGAGAATGCTGAGAAATCTTGATTGACTGACATAAAGGTTTATCTATGTTTCGTTTTCTAACCGCAGGTGAGTCGCACGGCAGGGGGCTGGTGGCTATCATCGAGGGTGTACCGGCCGGGATGACTCTCGATGAGGACTATATAGCCCGTGACCTTGCTCGGCGTCAGGGAGGATACGGCCGGAGCGCCCGTATGGATATCGAGCGTGACCGCGCTGAAATACTCTCCGGTGTACGACACGGGCGCACAATCGGCAGCCCTGTATCCCTGCTTATATGGAACCGGGACTGGGAGAACTGGACCGAAGTGATGAGTATCTCGCCGGTGGAGCAGGAGATCGAGCCGCTTACCAGGCTCCGCCCCGGACACGCCGACCTGGCAGGAGCCATTAAATATAACCTTGCCGACGTTCGCCCTGTTCTGGAGCGGGCCAGCGCACGTGAGACGGCGAGCAGGGTTGCTGTGGGCGCCGTTGCCCGGAAGCTGCTTTCTGAGTTCGGTGTCGAGGTACACAGCCACACCGTTTGCATCGGCGGGTGCCGGGCTAAGAGAAACGAGCCTGTTGACTGGGCCGCGGTGGAAAGTTCGCCTGTCCACTGCGCCGACAGCGTGGCTGAGAAGGCCATGCTTTCTGCAATCGACAAAGCCGGGGAAGCAGGGGACAGCATGGGTGGAATTTTCGAGGTTATCGCCAGCGGTGTTCCTATCGGCCTGGGGAGCCATGTCCACTGGGACCGAAGGCTCGATGGCAGAATAGCGCAGGCGTTGATGAGCATACATGCGGTGAAGGGCGTGGAGATCGGGGCGGGATTTGCTGTTTCGGAACTTCCCGGCTCAGAGGTTCATGATACAATCGAGACCAGTGCCGGGGGGCAGTGGCGGCATGCTTCGAACCGGTCTGGCGGGATTGAGGGTGGTATGAGCAACGGCGAGCAAATAATCATCCGTGCCGCAGTGAAGCCGATTCCAACCCTGGCTAAGCCCTTGCCGTCGGCTGATTTGCTAACGGGTGAAACAGTTGAGGCTCATTTCGAGCGGAGCGACGTCTGTGTAGTTCCCGCCGCAGGGGTTATCGGTGAGGCGATGCTGGCTATAGTCCTCGCTGAGGTGGTGTTGGAGAAGTTCGGTGGCGACCATATCGTGGAAACTTTGCGCAACTATCATAGCTACTTAGAATCGACTGGTCCCGGAAAAAATGATTAACCTCGGCTTCCACTGCCATCAGGTCGATGTACTTGATGAAGTAATAATAGGCAATGGCCTCAAACGAGGCGAGTTCTATAACCTCCCTGCCGATGACATTCCGAGGCTCAGGCAGCTAATCGAACATAATAAGCTTGACTGGAGCATTCATGCTCCTTTGACGCGACTTGACTGGTATCCACAGCCGCCGACATGGTCCTTTCTTTGCGATGCGGACGCGGACAACAGGGAATTGACCATGAAGATGATCACTTTAACTGTAGACCATGCGGAGGAATACGGGGCTGAATACGTTGTAGTTCACTTCCCGTCGCCGGCATCGGATGAATCGGGTGAGAACGACGGGAAACTCGAAGCGATCGCCTGGAGGAGTTGCGAGCGTCTGGCGGAGCTCAGCTTGAAGAGGAATATCCCCATTCATATGGAGGGTGTGGGTCAGAGCCGTCTAATCAACGCTGAGTTCTTAAGGGCAGTGCTCAAAGAGTTCTCTCCCCTTAGTTATTGCTTCGACACCGCTCATGCGAATCTTGCCGCTATCTACAACGGATTTGATCTGTACGCATTTCAGGAGGAGTTGCTGCCATATATAGGCTCGGTCCATCTCTGGAATACCCGCAATCGCGAGGACTACCTCGCCTTTCGCCATATCCCTGTACATCCCAGCCAGAGCCCGGAAGATGGTTGGGTTGACATAGAGCGGGTGCTGAGAGCGCTGAATCCCGATAGGAGTTCTTTACCTGTCATCTTTGAAAGTGAGCGCCATTATCCTGAGTCACTGGGCAACTACGATTACCGTGAGGGAGTGAAGTGGGTGAAGGAACTACTGGAAACATCGTCCTGACCGGTTTCTCCTACACAGGCAAGACGAAGGCCGGGCAGGAAGTAGCCAGAAAGCTGTGCTGGCGATTTGTCGATATCGATGAGGAGATAGTGAAGCTGTGCGGCAAGCCGATTGCTGATATATTCGCTCAGGATGGTGAGGAACGGTTTCGTGAGCTTGAAAGTCAAGTGCTGGAGAAGATGTGCCGTGATAAAGAGCTGGTAATCTCGACCGGCGGCGGTGCCATCGCGAATGCCGTTAACCGGGAGTTGATGATGGACAGCGGCGTGGTTATTTGCCTCGAAGCGAAGCCGGAAACCATATATCGGCGGCTGCTTGAGGATGCCAGGAAAAGCGGTGACCAGGAGGTGCGGCCGCTGCTCACCGTGCCGGAGCCGCTGAAGCGCATCGAATCGCTTAAAGGGTCTCGCCAGCCTTATTATGCGCTGTCGGATTGGACAGTGCACACTGACACTTTAACCGTTGAGCAGGTGGCGGAGGAGGTAATTCGCGGCTGGAGGTACGGGGAGCGCGAGAGAAGAAGAAAGGTTACCCTCCTCTCTATGCCTGGCGCAGGGGAAGTCGATGCTCCGTACCATGAGCAGCAGGGTGCTGCGATTGTGGTGAATACAGCGACAGAAAGCTACCCGGTATTCACCGGATGGGGCTTCCTGGATCATCTGGGAAGTCGGATGCGGGACGCCGGACTCCGGGGCAGCGCCTGTATTGTAAGCGATGACCATGTTTTCCCTCTGTATGGCGATAGAGTGAAGGCAATATTGCAGGAAGCCGGATTCACCGTGGGCACTATAGCGGTGCCAAATGGTGAACGGAGTAAGTCCTTTGAGACGGCAGGCAGCCTCTACAACTTTCTTGTGGAACATCGTGCGGAGCGTAGCGATTGCATCGTAGCATTGGGTGGTGGGGTGGTAGTGGATCTGGCGGGGTTTGTAGCTTCCACTTACCTTCGTGGTTTGCCTCTGGTTCAGGTTCCTACCAGCCTTATCGGTATGGTCGATGCCGCTATCGGGGGGAAGGTGGCGATCAATCACACTGAGGGTAAGAACCTGATAGGAGCCTTTTATCAACCGAGGCTGGTTCTTGCGGACATCCAGACTCTGACCACGCTGCCGCAGCGTGAGTTGATCTCGGGTTGGGCAGAGGTGATAAAGCATGCCATGATTTGCGACCAGCATCTACTGGAACTCCTGGAAAAACAACCACGGGAGCTGCTTGCCCTGAAGGAGGATACTACGACTGATATTGTGGCGCTTAGCGCTGCTATTAAAGCTAGGATTGTAAGCGAGGACGAGAAAGAGCGTGGGATTCGGACTATCCTGAACTACGGTCATACCATTGGTCATGGTCTGGAGGCGGCGACGAACTATGAACGTTTTCTGCACGGGGAGGCGGTAGCTGTCGGGATGGCAGGGGCAGCTATGATCAGTCAGCGTCTTGGATTGCTGTCCCAAGAGTTGGTGAGGCGGCAGGATGAAATACTAAGGAGATTCGAGCTGCCTGCGCGCTGTTCGGATGTTGAGTTTGGGAGTGTCATGCAGGCTATGGAACTGGACAAGAAGATTAGAGGGGGAAAAGTGAGGTGGGTCTTGCTTGCCGGCGTCGGGCAGCCGGTGATTCGTGATGATGTTCCCTATGAGGTGGTGGAGAGCGTAACCCGGGAACTATTGCAAAGTTAGACAATGAGGTTATATGAGAAGATAGTCACGAGGCTACAGCGCCTTTTTAGCTGGTTAACTTCCTCAGAGACAACTACAGGCTTAGCCTTGGCTACGCTGGTAGGGATTGCCGCCGGTTTGGGAGCTGTGGCCTTCAGATGGTTGATATCAAACTTCCATTCGCTTTTCTTTGATGGCGGGGAACGGGTATTCGGAGCACTCGGAAGATACCATGTCATTCTGATACCGGTGATCGGTGGGCTCCTGGTGGGGCTCATCGTCCATTTCTTTGCCAGGGAGGCCAAGGGGCATGGTGTCCCCGAAGTGATGGCGGCGGTTGCTGCCAGAGGCGGGCGTATCCGCTCTCGTGTAGCGCTGGTAAAGACATTAGCTTCTTCTATATGCATAGGGAGCGGGGGGTCGGTGGGTCGTGAAGGGCCGATTGTACAAATCGGCTCCTCGGTAGGTTCAACTGTTGGACAATGGTTTAGACTACCCGAAGACTGGTTGAAAACGCTTGTCGCCTGTGGCGCTGCAGGCGGCATATCAGCAACTTTTAACGCGCCCATCGCCGGCGTATTTTTTGCGCTTGAGGTGATCCTGGGCCGATTCATTACCCGCAGCTTCGGGTACGTTGTTGTCAGCTCCGTTGTGGCCGATATTGTAGCTCACGCGTTTCTGGGTGATGAACAATCTTTCCTGGTACCTGCTTACAAGCTGGTCGCCGCATGGGAGATACCCATATATGCCGTTCTCGGCATTGCTGCCGGTGTCGTTGCTCTCGTCTTCATCTACGTTCTGTACAAAACGGAGGATATATTCGATGCCTGGAAGTTCCCACCGTTTCTGAAACCGGCCGTAGGTGGGATCTTCATCGGACTTATTGGCCTTTACAGCTTTGATCTCTTTGGCGTTGGCTATGGTGGGGTAGAGAAGGCTCTCCTTGGCGAAATCGCCCTGAGCACTTTGCTCTTTATGGGGTTGCTGAAGCTGGTAGCAACCTCGATTACCATTGGTAGTGGAGGTAGCGGAGGTGTCTTCGCTCCCTCCCTGTTCATAGGAGCGATGTTTGGCGGCGCTTTCGGTGCGATGGCCAACCGAATTTTCCCGACAATTACTGCTCCTTCGGGTGCTTATGCCATGGTGGGCATGGCAGCGGTGTTCGCAGGGGCGGCACGGGCTCCTATAACCTCTATCATCATCTTTTTCGAGATGACGAGGGATTATGACATCATTCTGCCCCTGATGCTGGCGGTGGTTATCAGCACCATCGTTGCCAGGGGGTTTAACCCTGATACTATCTACACCACTAAGGTGCGCAAGGCTGGAATTGACCTTAGCCGTTATGAGGATGTTGATGTAATGAGGTCTGTTACTGTGGCCAGTGCCATGACCCGAAATTTCCCCACTGTTTCCACTGAGATGCCGGTGAGTGAGCTTATGTCTAAACTTGCCAGGAGTGGACATCATGGTTTTCCCGTTGTTGACAAGAACGGCTCTCTCTTCGGTTGTGTTACCTTAGCCGATGTTGAGGCTCATATGACAAGTGATATCGAAAGCCTCAAGGTGGAGGATATAGCTACGAAGTCGCTGATTGTAGCGTTTCCTGATCAATCTATGCACGAGGTCATGCTCAAGCTGGGGGCAAAGGATGTGGGACGTATACCGGTAGTAGACCGCGAGGACAGGACCAAACTATTGGGAGTATTGCGGCGACATGATATTATAAGTGCATACCGAGGAAAGCTCAAGGAGAGTACCAGACGTGCGAGAGGTTACTGAGGTAGCAGAGGCCACATTCGCCGGCGAAATAGCGCGGAAACCACAGGGCAAGGGAATAATAGATTACATAACTTTGCTGAAACCGCGTGAGACGGTTTTACTGGCTTTCATCGGGGTTTGTTCCGCGATAATTGCCGGGCAAGGCAGTGCTCCCTGGGATGTGCTTTTACTCGCCTTAGCGGCAATCACGCTGGGGAGCGCTGGCGCAAACGGCATAACCAACTACCTTGACAGGGCTGTTGATGCCAGGATGAGGAGAACCCATCTGCGCTCGCTGCCTGCGAAGCGAATAGTCCCTGCCAGACGCGCTCTGATGTGGAGTGTATTCTTAGTGCTTGTTGCTCTAACACTGTCCTGGTTCCTGCATCCGCTTTGCTTTGTCTTCGGTCTCAGCGGTACTGTTGCGGCCTCAGTCTTTCGTAAAAGAGTGATGTGTGTTGTTCAAGGTGGGATTGCGGGGTGTGCGCCGGTGCTCATCGGTTATGTGGCTGTTACCCATCAACTGGATGTAACCATACTCTTCCTCTGTGTTCTTATTGCTATTTGGATCCCGCTGCATGTTTGGAGTGTCATGGTCGCTAACCGCGAGGACTATCTCCAGGCCGGGGTTGTGTATTTCCCTGTGACCTGGAGAGCCGGGGATGCAATAAAGGTATTGATGTTGTTGTCGGTTATGCTCTATGCGGCATCTATTGCTCTCTGGGCGGTGGGTGAGTTCGGTTGGCTCTATTTCGCAGTAGCGAACGTCCTGGGCATCGTCATGGTATACGCGAACTACAATCTCCTTAAAAGCGGTGCCTCAAGGGATGCATGGAAGGTTTATAAGCTTTCCGCTTTTCCTTACCTTGGTGTGATATTCACTGTCCTCTGTTTGAATTTCTGGGTCTAGTTCTTGATGAGCCAGCTCTTCCAGCTAGCCAAGACGTGCTCCGAAACCGGAGCTCGTGTCGGGACACTGATAACCCCTCACGGCTCAGTGTCGACGCCTCTTTTTACTCCGGTGGGAAGCCAGGGGACAGTTAAGACCCTGACGCCTGATGAGCTTAAATCACTGGGTGTGGGGATGGTTTTGGCCAATACATACCATCTCTATCTCAGGCCCGGGGTGGAGGTCATCAGAAGGTTGGGGGGACTACACAGGTTTATGTCCTGGGATGGGCCGATTCTCACCGATAGCGGCGGTTTCCAGGTATTCAGCCTGGGGCACCTCCGCCGCATAGACGACGAAGGCGCCCTGTTCCGATCGCATATAGATGGCAGCGAGCGCTTTCTTACCCCCGAGCTGACCATCGAAATCCAGGAGGAGCTCGGTGCCGACATCATAATGGTGTTCGATGAATGCCCACCCTATAGCGATGATTTTAAAGCCATACGGCGGGCTATGGAGCGCAGCCATCTCTGGGCGGAAAGGTGCCGTCGAAGGCACAGGAGGGAAGGGCAGGCGCTTTTCGGTATTATACATGGGGGCACCCACGCCCAACTGCGGCGACAGTCGGCGGAGTTCCTCACATCGCTGGACTTTCCCGGGTATGCCATAGGTGGCCTGAGCCTGGGGGAACCTAAGGAGTTGATGCATGACATGCTGGATGAAACGGTTCCCTTTATACCCGGGGACAGACCACGCTACTTGATGGGGGTGGGCTCACCGGAAGACATAGTGGAGTGTGTCGCACGTGGTATCGACATGTTTGACAGCGCCTTACCTACCAGGCTGGGCAGGAATGGCGCGTTTTTCAGCCGGAACCGCCGCCTCAATATAGGGAACACTCGCTTTAAAGAAGAAAACGGGCCGGTCGACCCGGAATGCGACTGCTACACATGCCGTAATTTCTCCGCTGCTTATCTCCATCACCTCTTCAAGTGCCAGGAGCTTCTAGCCTATCGATTGGCCACGCTCCACAACCTGAGTTTCATCGTGAGATTGATGGAACGGATAAGGCAATCAATCATTGACGGTACCTTCCCCTCATTCAGAGAGACCTTTCTCCGGCGCTACCAACCCACCGATGCTGATGTCAGGGCGGAGCAGAAGCAGAAGTGGCTGGAGTCGCGCCCGGGCAAGCAGCCTCCGGATTGAGGTTTAGGTTCGTAAAGGAGAATTTTAATATAATAGAATGTTTCTCAATCGGATTGTTAGATATAGAACTGGCGACAAAAGGTAATACTACCCAAACATTTATGGTCTGCGCCGATGTGCTATTTGAGGGCTAAGCTTGAATAGATTTGAAAAAAACCAGCGTTTAAGTTCATGTATTATAAATTGCTTAAAATTAATTTGGGATGTACTATTTCTACATCGGTTTAAAATCATCGTATTTTGATTATCATTAATGATATCTGTAATATATATTAGAATTAGCCTATATAGCGCTCTTATAGGATTAATAAAATGACAACAGATGTCCCTGACTTTGACTTGAAGATAAAGAATTATCGTTGCTTCTCAGATCATAGGCCAGTTCATATTGCAATGAGAAAAGGCTTTACTGCTCTAATTGGCGTTAACAATTCTGGAAAGTCTGCCTTGCTAGAATTCCTTTTCGATTTAAGAGATATTTTTGGCCAAATGGCTAATAATAGTAATCTATGGGTTAACGCGTTGCGCCCTGGTAATAGTTTCAATTTCGCTAAGGCAATATCTATTCGTGATGCAAGTGAACTATTCTGCAATGCTAATAGTCGCGACATGACTATTGAATTGTCTATTAGTAAAGAATTAAATCAAGATTGCAATGCTTATTTACCTGACCGTATAGTGCTTACAATAGCAAACAGAACGAACACATGTATGCCACAAATAGTTCTAAACGGTGAAATTCTGGAAATAGCACCAGACGTGGGTATAAGTAGCAATGGAACTAATATTTACAATATTTCTGATATTCGAGTCGACTTCAGTGGTTACATTCGAGCATTCAGAGCACTTCATGATACTATGTATATTGGCCCTTTTCGCAACGCCATTAATGTCGGTGGGAAGAAAGACTATTTTGATATTACGATAGGACAGCAATTTATTGAATCTTGGCTAGCCTTAAAAACAGGAGACAATACCAAGGATAACAAGCTCGTATTAGACTTAACGGATGATATAGCCAAAATTTTCAGATTCAACAGGTTGGAGATTAATGCTTCTCAAGATAAATCAACACTGAAAGTATTCATTGATGGAAAGACGTACAGACTCGATGAACTGGGATCAGGACTAGCACAGTTCATAATCGTCTTGGGTAATGTTGCTCAAAAGAAACCTTCCTGGGTTCTCATTGATGAGCCTGAATTAAACCTTCATCCGAGTCTTCAGATAGATTTTCTTACAACTCTAACAAATTATTCAAGTTATGGTATTCTGTTTTCTACACATAATATAGGTCTCGCCCGCGCATGCGCTGAAAGAATCTATTCATTTCGTCTCGACGATAACCAACTAAGTGAAGTTAGAGACCTTGAAGCAATACAAAATCTGTCCGAGTTTCTAGGGGAACTTAGCTTCTCAGGATATAGAGAACTCGGTTTCGATAAAGTACTGCTGGTAGAAGGACCAACTGATGTCAGAACAGTTCAACAGTTTCTTCGAAAATACCGAAAAGACCATGAAATTTTATTGCTACCTCTTGGAGGTTCAAGTCTTATAAATGCGACATCCGAGGCTGAACTGGAAGAGATAAAGCGAATTACTAACAATGTTTATGCCTTAATTGACAGTGAGAAAAAGTACGCCAATGCTCCTATACAAAAAAAAAGGCAGTCATTTATTGGAATTTGCGATAAAGTAGGCATAAAATGTCACATTCTTCAATACCGTGCTATTGAGAACTACTTCACGGATCGGGCTGTTAAAGCTGTCAAAGGTGAGAACTATAGTGCTTTGCAACCCTATGATAAACTAGCGGATGCGTATCCCGGGTGGGGGAAGTCGGAGAATTGGCGTATAGCACGCGAGATGTCCATTAAAGAAATCAAGCAAACAGACATCGGCGAATTCATTGATTCACTTTGAATTATGTAATTTAAGACAGGAGAATTGATCCTCAAGGGGAATGAAAACCGCAAGTAATAGGTACAAACTCAACCGGCTATTCATTATTGGAGCTGGTGCTTCAAGATCCTCTTCGACTGATAAAAATAAGGCTCCTCTCGACAAAGAGTTTTGTGAGGAAATTTATGACTTAGATATTTCTCGTCCTACTTGGGTCCCACAATCGAGGGGTGTTGTCTGTGGTAAATGGAGTTATCCCACTTCATTCTATGAAATGGGATTAGAAGAAGCTGTACTAAGACAGATGAGTCATTTTGAGTTTCTAGATGCTATTCATCCAAGGCGTCGCTCTATATCTGTTGGTGGCTCAGATTATCTTAACCATGTAGCACATTTGATAACATTCGTACTACGTAGAGCAAAAGAAAACTCTGGTAAGTTATATGAAAAATTCACCTCCAACTTATTTAGATCAGATAGAATCTCCAGAATTAAGGATAGGATCATTACTTTTAACTATGATGACCTATTGGACAGATACCTAGTTAATAAATTCCCAATACAAGAGGTATATTTTGACCGAATTAAGAAATATCGGTACGACTCATATCGCCGCCCTGAAAGGTTTGAACACCCTTTACTAATTAAACTTCATGGTTCTGTTAATTGGCGATGTAATACAAAAGATTTCAAAAGAATAATTGACAATAAGTATAGGTCTAAAACAAGAGACGATTTCATTGACATTTGGTTCTCAGAAAAGGGATGTCCTTCCCCATCCGACAGTGTTTCGCCATTCATCATTCCACCTCTCCCTACCAAACCTATAACTGAATTTGGTATTTTCAAATTTTTATGGACAAAAGCTTACGAGTATTTACATGAAGCTGAAGAGATAATTATATGTGGATACTCTTTACCAAGTACTGATCAATTGGCCTACTCAATGTTCTCTAATTTCGTTAATAGGTCAATAA
Source organism: uncultured Dehalococcoidia bacterium (assembly GCA_964453665.1). GTDB lineage: Bacteria > Chloroflexota > Dehalococcoidia > SZUA-161 > SZUA-161 > DAOUTY01. The sequence continues at coordinate 34,298 of CAYVQT010000033.1, forward strand.
AGAAAGTTACTATCGTGGATATCGACACTCAAGTTCTTGGCAAATGGAGAAAACTCTTAGATAGGAACAATATTGAAATAGAAGAATGGGCTTGGGTATCAGATTTTTGGGATTACGTAGATAGAATGTAGCTTACTATTCTATTCAGCTAATACTTTTGCTAAACTCTGGCTGGGGGTAAAAGCCATTTCTATAAGGTCAGGAAGGGGTTCAAAATGGGGAAAAGAGATTATAGACATAGAGAGGCTAAGAAGACCAAGAAAGGGGCTAAGAAGCCGTCAGTCTCCGAACTGTTGCCCACTCCTGCCACCGTTGAGGTGATAAAGAAGAAGGGGAAAGAGAAGAGCGCTGAGGAAGAAGAGTAGCTCAATAGCGGCTTATCGGCGACTGTACGAAGCGGACAAGCTGCGAGGGAGGGTGGAGCAAGCCCTGGCGTTACTGGAGGATTGCCATCTCTGCCCCCGGGGCTGTGGGGTTAACCGCCTGGAGGGGGAGGTGGGGAAGTGCCGCACCGGAAGGCAAGCGCTGGTCTCGAGCTTCGGGCCACATTTTGGAGAGGAAGCGCCACTGGTTGGGAGTGGCGGTTCGGGAACTATATTTTTTGCTTACTGCAACCTCAGGTGCTGTTTCTGCCAGAACTACACTATCAGTCAAATGGGCGAAGGTAGTGTTGTAACCGGTGAGGAGCTGGCGGGGATGATGCTCTCTCTTGAGCGGAGAGGTTGCCATAATATTAATTTCGTTAGCCCGACTCACGTTGTGCCACAGATTCTTGAGGCACTCGAGATCGCGGCAGAAGCAGGTCTTTCTGTTCCCCTGGTATACAACAGCGGGGGTTACGATTCGGTGGAGACCCTCAAGCTTCTCGATGGGGTTGTCGATGTCTATATGCCCGATATGAAATACTCTGGTGAGGAAACCGCTCAGCGTTTCTCTGGCATAGAGGACTACTCGAAAACGAATCGAGCAGCGGTTAAGGAGATGCATTGCCAGGTGGGGGATTTGGAGTTGGATGATTGTGGTGTCGCCACCCGCGGTCTGCTGGTGCGCCATCTTGTCCTGCCCCACGGGCTGGCGGGTACCCCTGACATTTGCGGCTTTCTGAGTCGGGAGGTCTCGCCGGATACTTATCTCAATGTGATGGCACAGTATCATCCATGCTACAAGGCGTTCGATGTCCCTGAACTGGCGCGTTCTCTGTCTGGCGAGGAGTTCAATGAGGCGGTAAGAATTGCCCGGCACTACGGCCTTCACCGTCTGGATCGAGTCGAGTTACGCTCCTTCGCAAAGATTCCCAGAGTTTTTTAACGTATCCAAGGAGATAGTAGAATGCCTGAGACTGCAGCTTTCCGGGCTGTCGTATATGGTCGTGTCCAGGGTGTCAATTTCCGTCTCTTTGTTGTGCGATGTGCCAGGGCGCTGGAACTGGAAGGCTATGTACGGAATATGTCTAATGGGAGCGAGCTTGAGGTCTATGCGGAAGGCGGGAAGAAACAGCTCGACGAGTTGCTCGACGATATCTATCGCGGTCCTTCTCGTGCTAGAGTGGACCAGGTGGATGTGAGTTGGTCAGAGTACAGTGGCGACTTCAGAGGTTTTCAGGTTCTGAGTTAGCCTCCTCCACATCTGTTGAGATGGTAGGCCTCAATCCATAGTAGCTGTCGTCGTCGATAATTCGTTTTAATTTGGATATGGAGAGGTCTCTCGATCCAACGGTGTCGGTCAACAGTTGTTGCAGTCTGTCTTGTATCTGTGCCAGAGTGAGAGGCTTGTTTCCGTTGGCGAGAAAGAGGCGAAAGACCATCTCGAGTAAAGGCGTGTTTGGACTGAAAAACCCCTCCCATTTGGAGCAGCACTGCTTTATGGTGTTCAGCAGGGCGGTTTCCGACTTCGGTATTTTCTTTTTTTGAGACGAGGGGCATAAGCGGCTTGTGGCGAGCAGTGAAAAGGAACGCCCCTGCTCATGGTACCAGTTCAAATCAATGCAATACCTGCATTGTGCCTCGCCGTTATCCCTATCGTTCTCCATCGTCATTATTTGACCTCCCCTTTTCAGCTTTAGCTTCCTCGATTAAGCGAAGATATCCTGTTGTTACCCCCCCGGCCTGTGAAGCCTCGCAGTCCACATCGTAGGGGGAACCGACGAAGATCTCGCCATAGTCCTCGATATTTCCCCGGCAGGGGTCGTCAGTACTCGTTAGTTTCTTACGACCATCCACTATCCCCAGGTCGAAAGGCAGTGTGAAGTACAGGTCGGCGGCCATATTGTCTATATCCGGATGTGGCACGACTCCGCTCAGGATTTTCATCTCGCGCCGATACTTGGCGGCGGGCAGCAAGCCCAGAAGGTTCTTGATGCTAAAATCACCTTCTCCTGCTACTACCTTGAATGGGGCGATAGTTATTAAAAAATCGCAGGATAATATCACGTTGGGCACCCAGAATGTGGGTATGGCGAATGGCCTGGGCAGAGGGTTTTCCACTGCTACGGGGACGCACTGGTCGACGTCGAGCAGCAATGTGTGTGGAAAATCATAGCCAAGTTCTCGATAAATCGAGTGCATCGTTTCGATGCCAGCGCTCCTTTCGAGCAGAATGATGTCGGCGCTGCTGATCCTCCTGATACCGGCAATGACTGCCATTACTGTCTCGCGGCTGGTAGTTGCGGGATGAGGCTGTGAGCAGCAGGCGTTGGGCTTAATTAGAACACGGCGGGCGAATGCAATCGCCCTCGGCGGTTCGAAGACAAAATCGGCTGCCTTAAAAACCATTATCCGTTTTTCTTCCTGACTGAGATATCAATTCCAGTAGCTTGCGGAATTCTCTTCAGCGATGAGACCATGCCAAACAATATATTGCTGAAGAGGCCATGTACAAAGTCATTCAGCGGAACCGGCTGCCCGTTGACGAAGAGAGAAACGGTCTGCCTCTCGTCTTTTCTGAGATGTCGTTTTTCGATGAGATCGACCAGTCCCGGCGCATCGTCTGCGGCGTATTGAGGAACATCGTGCTCCAGTTCTTCGTCGGTGACTACGGCCAGAAGCTCATCCCTCTCGCATATCAGGTCTTTTCCAGATTCTTTGCGGTGGACCTCGATCTTGGTTGCTTTATCCTGCTTGAATCCCTCAGCTAGTATGATGTTGAAATCCGGGCCGATTAACCGGGACAGCTCAGCCAGGGTGCTATCGTGGTCAACCTTCCTTATAAAGGCGAACTTGTGTGGCGAGCTGATAACCACGGCATCGCTTCCTGCCCGGGCGTGCTGCCAGGAGTCTTTTCCCTCCAGGTCAAGGTCGATGTCGTGGGCGCTGTGCTTGACTGTGGCTACCCGGTAGCCTCGGCTTTTAAGTTCCGCCACTAATTTACTTATGACATATGTCTTGCCTACCCCACTCTTGCCAACGATACATATTATTGGAATCATCTCCGTCTCTCCCAATCGCCTCTTCGACTAGATGTCCACGTTCCAATCAAGCATCTGAACCACAACTGTGTCTCCCACGGAGACGCCGGGGGCATCTTCGGGGATAATCATAAGCCCGTTGGCTTGGGACATCGAGGTCAGGATTCCCGAGCCCTGAGCCCCCACGATACGGGCGTGGTATTCTCCATTCTGCTCGCTTACATTCACTCTGGCGAAAATGCGACGTCCATCTGTATTCCTGACAGGGCTTTCGCACCTGGCGTGGATTGTAGCCTTTCTCAGGTCCTTTCTACCCAGCATTTTGAGGATGGCTGGCCGGGCAAACTGCTCGAAGGTGATCATTGAGCTTACCGGATTTCCGGGTAGTCCCAGGTGCGGGACAATCCTTTTCCCGACTCGCAGTTGCCCGAAAGCCAACGGCTTGCCCGGCTTCATGCGTACTGTCCAGAAGGTCACCTCTCCGTGCTTGGCG